>JAAXJR010000057.1 GCA_012269745.1 Flavobacteriales bacterium
AAATCCCCTAACCTCTATTTAACATAGGTATTATGAAGAAAGCATTTTTGTTATTGGTCCTTATTAGTTCGGTTTCACTTTCTGCACAGAGCAGATGGGGTGTTCGCACAGGTCTCAACTATAACTTGAATAACATCGGATTGAGTGATGCTGCCACTTCCGCTCAGGAAATCTTTGAAGGTCAGACCTCAGATAATGGATACCACCTCGGTGTTTTTGGTCGTCAATTTTTAGGTGATCAGCTTTACACTTCAGGAAGTTTGATTTATGCCAAGAACACCCACTTCTTGGAAGGTAATGACGGTAATAACAATATCTTCTATGAAAGATTTGATCACGAATTCCTTCAATTAGATGCTGGATTAGGTATCCGATTGTTAAAACTGGCCCGTGCAGAAGGTGGTGTGCACTACCAGGGCACTATTTCAGATAATGCTTTCAGCCAAACTTTTAGTTCTCCTACCGCCGGATACAATGTTGGCGTGGGTGTGGACGTTTGGAAGTTAAGCTTGGATGTTACTTACTATGGAAGCTTCGCAGATCACACCGGGAGCTGGAACGATATTCCCTTGAGTTATGATCGTTCTCAGATTTTGGTAAGTCTGGGCGTTAAACTTTAACATTTTAACTCGCTCAACCTGTAAACTTTGGCACAGGATTTGGTAATACATATACAGCGTCATCAATTGAGTGTAAGCGAGTAATTTCATTGACGCGACATGGTTTTGTTCAGCGAGCCGCTCCGTACCCCGGGGCGGCTCGTTTGTTTTATAACGCCTTGAAAGCAGCAGTTCCCAATCCGTCAACTTTCAGACTTACATCAGTCGTCTGCTTTATAAAGGATGCGGCGGTAGATGCACCGGCAAGAACAATCATTCCTTTCTTGAGATCAATGCCGTATTGATGCGCTAAGCGAGTTGCAGCGGCAAGAGCTTCGAATGGATTGTCTAAGATGGCATCGCTCGAACCCTCAGCTTCCACTGCACCGTCAAAACTCATGATCATATCCAAGCCGTTTAGTCCAAGCGGGACTTCGCACCAAGGTCCTACCACGAAGGCACAGGAACTGCAGTTATCTGCTACTACATCTTCTAGTGAAAACTTAAAATTCTCGTATCTCGAATCGATCACCTCAATGGCCGACGCAACACCGTCCACGTAGTCTAGTACCTCTTGGGCATCAAGTACGCCTTCAATGTCTTTGCTCAGACGAAAGGCAATCTCAGGTTCGGCACGCGGGTGGCAACACTCCGATTTATTAAGCGGGGTATTGGCATCCAATTGCATATCGGCAGTTAATTGGCCAATGATCATATCACTCACTCCCATCTGCTCCATCTTCGCATGAGAAGTGAACCCCATTTTTACGCCCACGACTTCATGTCCTTCATCTACGCGCTGTTTGATGAGTTCATGTTGCACTTGATAAGCCGATTCAAGATCGTACTCCTCTGTCGTTGAGAATTGTGCAATAGGTTGCTGCGTGCGTGCGCTGCGATGTAAAATCGCTGCTTTTTCAGAAATGCTTGTCATTATAGTTTGATGCAAATGTTCTTTGGTTCCGTAAAGAATCTCAGGGCTTCAAATCCGCCTTCTCGGCCCACGCCGCTTTGCTTCACACCGCCAAAGGGTGTACGCAAATCACGAAGCAACCAGCAATTCACCCAAATAATCCCAGCGTGCAATCCTGCCGCCATTCTGTGGGCGGTTTTTAAATCTGAAGTCCATATCGTTGCCGCTAGACCGTAGGCAGTTCCGTTGGCCATGGCTAAAACTTCTTCCTCTGTATCAAAAGGAGTGAGGGTGACCACGGGTCCGAATATTTCTTCTTGGTTCGTGCGGCAGCCCAGGGGAAGATTTTCGAAAACGGTAGGTGCGATGAAGTAGCCTTTTTCACAGCGACCTTCGAGCTGAACTCTATGGCCTCCAGTGAGTAGCGTTCCTCCCTCTTCTTTGGCGAGTTCGATGTAGCTCAATACTTTCTCCATGTGCTCTTTACTTACGACAGCGCCCATTCGTGCCTCATTAGTAAGGGGATCTGCAACGGTAAGACCGCTTACGCGTTCCAAGAAGGCTGCCTTGAACTTCTCATAGATGCCGCGTTGGACATAAATGCGAGAGCCACACAGGCAAATTTGCCCTTGATTGGCAAAAGAAGATCGTACTGAAGTGTTTACTGCATCTTCAAAATCACAATCGTCGAAAATGACATTGGCGTTCTTTCCACCCAGTTCTAAGCTGATCTTCTTGAACATTGGTGCCGCCACTGAAGAAATGGCTTTACCGGTCTGTGTGCCTCCGGTGAAGGAAATGATATTGGTGTCATTGTGGGCAACGATGGCCGCACCGACTTCTGCACCTAATCCGTGAACGATGTTTAGCACGCCCTTTGGGAAGCCGATTTCATCCAAAATTTCACAGAGTAAATAAGCGGTTGCTGGCGTGACCTCTGACGGTTTAGCGACCACAGTATTTCCTGCGGCAAGTGCTGGAGCAATTTTCCAACTGAACAGGTACAGCGGGAGGTTCCACGGGCTGATACATCCCGCCACACCAATGGGTTGACGCAGGGTGTAATTAAAACCGTCCACACCCATATCATG
>JAAXJR010000068.1:0-835 GCA_012269745.1 Flavobacteriales bacterium
CCCAACGATAACTTATTGCACCCGTGGCAGAAGCTACGGCTACAGGAGTTAAGGCCGCTGGTGTTTCACCTGAACACAATGTAGTGGTAACAGTATTGATAGTACCCGCGTCAAAAATGATATTTTCAGTTAAGCTTAAAGTAGCTACAGCAGTACAACTAGCAAACGAGTAAGGGTTCGAAGTAACGATTACTCGAATGATGTCATTATCATTTAACAGTACTGGTGGTACTAAATCTTGTGGATTAAAGGTATTGGTTGTACTGTTCTGATAGGAGTTACCATTGACAAAGAACTCATAAGAATTTGAAGCCAAGTTTGAACCAGCCGTAAAGATAACTTCTTCGCCAACACAGAAGGTATCTGCTATTACATTGGAAATCAATGTAGGTACTGGAGTTGGTAATGTTTGAATATTGAAGCGATCAGAGAGATCTGAACATGCCGTAGTATCGGATACTGGACCACTAAAGACTTCTACACGTACATTTTCATTATTTGCTAATGCAGTGGTTGTGTAGGTCGATTGATTTGATCTCGCTTGAACCACAACACCATCTATGGTAAACTCATATGTAAATCCAGAAGTTACTGGCGCAGCAGAGAAAATGATTTCTTCTCCAACACAGATATTTAAGGTGCCAGAAGCGACTGTTGTAACAGAGCGTTGAATCGCCGATAAAGCCGCCACAGGGCTTATATCTACCTGAATACGAACCGCATTACTAATCTTTTCACAAGTGGTTGTACCTGTATTGCTAATCGTTTTTCTTCGGTAGAAAGTATCAGAAGTTAAAATAGATGTCGGGGTATAGTTTTGCGAGGTTGCAAAGAC
>JAAXJR010000068.1:845-2593 GCA_012269745.1 Flavobacteriales bacterium
CGAATAGGTTACATTATTATCGATAGACACCTGCCATTGATAAGATAAAGTTCCAGATACTAATCCGGTTTGATCTGTACCAATTAATGGTGGAGCAGTTTCACCAGAACAAATGTTTGGTGTTGCAGTCGTAATGGTTCCTGCGCTAGAAATAACGTTCTCTATCACTGTAATACTGGAGACTACCGTACTACAACTCGCTACGCCTGTAGAGGCTTCAACTTCAATAATGTCGCCATTACCAACTGTTTGACCATATACTGTTGGGTCAAAAGATTGACTCGCTCCGTTTTGCCATAGTACTCCATTCAATCTGAATGTATAATTGACCCCAGGTATAGAGGCATTAGCGAAGAAGGTAATTGCTTCTCCTTCACAAATCTCATTGCCTAAAACGGTAGAGGTTACCGTTAAGGTTGGTACGGCTGTAATCAAAATATTGATGGCATCAGAGTCTGCGGAACAACCTAATGGGTCTGCTGCCGTATTCTGGTCAAATACTCTTACTGTAACTCGATTTGTCGCCAATAAAGCAGTGGTGGTATACACATTACTATCTGCACGTGGACGCACAGTGATACCGTCTACCAAGAACTCATAGGAACCTCCTGTGACTGTACCAGCCGTAAATACTACTTCCTCGCCATTACAGATGGTTGCCGTTGCCGCTGCTGTAATTACACTACCGTTTACATTGGCAGATAAAGTAGCAGCTGGTGGAGTGTCAACCAGTATAGAAATTGTGTTACTAAAGTCCTCACAAGTCGTTGTTCCTGTGTTACTTCTAGTAATTCGACGGAAGAAAGTGTCGGTGGTTAATAGTGTACTAGCCGTTGGCGTATAGTTCTGTGAAGTCGCTCCCGTGATATCGGTAAATACCGTGGTGGTCTGGTCTCTACGCTGCCACTGGTAACTAATCGTTCCTGAAGCTACTGCGGCACCTCCTGTCATTGCAGGAATAACATCGTTCAAACATACCGTAGGCGTGGCTACTGTAATGGTGCCTACCGTAGTAATCGCATTGGTCAATACCGTGATACTCGTGGTAACACTACTACAACTCGCTACTCCCGTAGAGGCTGTTACTTCAATAATATCGCCATTGCCTATGGTAAGAGCATAAGCCGCTGGATCAAACGACTGGCCTGCTCCGTTCTGATAAGAAACTCCGTTGACCATGAAGTCATAGTCTGCTCCTGCTACAGATGCATTAGCAAAGAAGGTAATCGCATCTCCTGTACATATCTCATTGCCTAAGGCAGTAGAAGTTACCGTTAAGGTCGGTACAGCGGTGATTAAAATATTGATCGCATCCGATACATCACTACAGCCGGCTGGCGCAGCCGCAGTGTTCTGATCAAACACCTCTACCGTTACAGCTTCTCCTGCCAATAATGCAGTGGTCGTATACACATTACTATCTGCACGTGGACGTACAATGATACCGTCTACCAAGAAGGTATATGAACCGCCCGTAACCGTGTTGGCATAGAAGGCTACTTCTTCCCCAGCACAAATCGTCGCTGTAGCTGCGGCTGTTAACGTTACCCCATTAATGTTAGAGGTCAAGATCGCCACCGGTGGGTTATCCACACGTACATCGATTACGTTACTAAAGGCCTCACAGGTCGTTGTTCCTGTGTTGCTAATCGTTCTTCTTCTAAAGAAGGTATCCGTCGTTAAGAAGGTCGTCGCCGTTGGCGTATAGTTCTGTGAAGTCGCTCCCGTGATATCGGTAAATACCGTGG
>JAAXJR010000052.1 GCA_012269745.1 Flavobacteriales bacterium
CCGATCAACTATTCATCGGGAAAACAGAATTCCAGTACCCGCTCTTTGCCACGTTTGATGATTTGGGCGATATCAAAAAATTAGAAATGAGAGACCGAAAGGAACTAGAGCCGCTTTTTGAAAATCTTATGGAACTTTCCGCAACTGAGAGTTTTTTTCTTATTGAAGAGTGCACAAGATTCTTAGCCCATCTTCCAGGAGATCTAAAAAGCATACCTGACCTTTGTATTTTATCCGGTCGACATGAGGACGGTGTGTATCTAGACACGCTCGGAAGCGAAAATGAGTTCAATTTGAATGATAAATTTCAACAAGGGCAGATACTAAGTGTTGGCGTAGAGGATGCTCGAGAGCTTTTTAGACAATTGATTTCCGCATACCAACCGCAAACAAAAACATCCTTTGTACCAACGTTTTCCGCAGATAAGCTTGATATACTAGTCCCCGGCGCACAAACTTCTGTAAAAGGATATATTGGAGTTGATGGTGCATGGCCTATTTGGCCGCTTGATGCACATTATGTATCCGATGGCATTAGCATATATGAAGTTCTAGAAAACTCGTTGATCAATCCAGTTGCGTCCCTTGATCCATGTGCAAGCTCGCGAGAAGAACTGAAGGCTCTGTTTGATGCTGTTATGTTTGTAAATGCCAAACAAAATAGTGCTGCATTTCAAATTATAACCATTGGCGATCGTTTGAATTGTACGAGTGATGATGCTTTCAAGCTCATTTCCGATGCATTTAATTTGAAATTAATGCAAAACGTTGAACCAGGTCAGCCTTATCTTGCCGTCCGAACAGGTCTGGGCGAATTTGACGAATATACTGATCGTAACCAAAACCCATTAAGCCTTAGCATTGAGGTGGAAGCATCCAAAGTTATCCCGAGGGTTTACAAAGAAGAGGTAAGCGCTAAGGGAAAGGCTATTGCACAGACATCGGTTGTCGTCGAAGACAACAGCGAGAGAGTCGATTATAAAAACCCGATTTTAGAAAGACTCACAAGTTTGAAAATCTCTGGTCTACCTCGGAGTCTGTGGGATCGGAGTATTTGTTCTAATCCTAGCGGTCCAAAAAATGCCAATCTATACAATCCTTTGCTAAATTTGACTACCGGAAACGATATTCAGTTATTAGCGCTCGATTTCGTTTCTCTTGGACAAAACTGGTGGGATGCTGAACGGGGTTCATCTTGGCTTTCTGATAATACCGGTAGTATCATTCTTAAGATGCCGAAAACATCAGAAAAATTCACGAATTTCATAACCAATGTTAATCTTCATCATAGTAAGGAGCTTGAGGTAAAAATATCCTACGGCGATGAGGATCTTATTAATCAGACTGTGCAAGACGGTGACACGATTGCTTTCGATATTTCAGAATTACCTAAAGAACAGATTGTTGTACTCAACATAGAAGTTTCAGGGGACAATCCAGTGTGCAACAAGGCCATGGGGGTGGGATCTGATATTCGAAATATGCTGCTAAATTTCGCTGATCCTAGGATTGTTTCGAGTGATCAGAATTTAGATTCAAGGAGCGCAAGCGCTGGTTATTGTATGCTTCCAGGTTCAAGTTTTAGAGATAGCACAAAACAATTTTCGCAAACAAAAATTTTCCCAGAACAAAAGATATGGATTGAGACACGAAAACCAAGTGAATTCATCAACTTTACAAATGGTTGGTGGTACCAAGAGAATTTTGGTCGCTGGCTCGGCGCAAGAGACTCATCAATCGAACTCACTTTACCGGTCAATGCACAACAATCGTCTATCGTCTTTGAGGGATATACAAATGAAAAAGCTTTTGTACCGATCAATGTTTACTACGATGGGAAATTTGTTGTTAGTGGTCTCTTTAGCGCCAAAAGTCCGCTGGTTATCCCGACCAAAAACTTGCCAAAAGGCCGTGAGATTGAGCTGACGTTTGAAGTTCCTCTCAACAAAAATTATTGCTCGTCATCCGGACAAATTATCAGTGGAGACTTTCGTAACTTGATTGCATTCTTTGAAAGCGTTGAATTGCGGCTTGATGCTTCTCCACTTCCGATGATGATCGCGCACGCTGGTGGAGATATAAACGGACACCGTAAAACAAATTCTTTGGATGCGTTTCAAGGCAATTCAACCAAATATAAATTTTTTGAGGTGGACTTAAATTGGACGAGTGATCGAGAGCTTGTATGTCTGCACAATTGGAGTGACGAGTTTGACGCCTTGTTTGGAAGCGGAACTAAAAGACCTGTGACCCATGCGCAATTTTCTGAATTGTCTTCACAACTTAAAGGTCGTGAGAACTGTACATTATCGGAACTGGTATCTTGGTTACGAACGGATCCTACGAATTATCTTGTAACAGATATTAAAGAAAATAATGTATTGGGCTTGCGCAAGATAGCGCAGGATTACCCGGATATTTTGGGTCAGATTGTACCTCAGGCCTACCAGCCACTAGAAATTCAAATTGCAAAGCAACTTGGGTATGAGAATGTCATTTGGACACTTTATGCTTTTGG
>JAAXJR010000064.1:0-1609 GCA_012269745.1 Flavobacteriales bacterium
TCACTTACCTCATCTATTTACTTGGGGGTCAAAATGCATCTGACACTACGTGGAATACATTGTTGTGGATCGTAGTTTTCTTTGGCGCGATCAACCAAGCAAGCCGAAGTTTTGAATTTGAAAGCGGCGACTACTTCTACTATTACCAAACCATAGCCGGTCCGAAAACGACCATCATTGCCAAACTCATTTACAACAGCCTCTACATGCTCTTGCTTTCAGCAGCGGCTTGGGCTCTTTTTAGTCTGTTCTACGGAAATAGTGTTTATAATCCAGGCGTATTTGCCTTGGGACTAGCACTTGGCTGCGTTGGGTTTAGTGCCATTTTAACCTTGGCCAATGGGATTGCAGAACGCAGTGGTGGAAATGCCACTCTGAGTAGTATTCTAGCTATTCCTTTAACAATTCCTATCCTCAAAATTGTTAGTGCGATTAACATTCAAGCGATGGTTGGAGCGCCCCTTGAAGAAGTGTATGAATTAGTTGGCTCATTATTCGCGTTAGATATCGCAATTGGGCTTCTTGCCTACCTCCTCTTTCCTTATCTTTGGCAGGATTAAAAACACCTAATGACTGGACGTATTTACAAAGCACTTGGAGTTGCGTTAGTACTGTATTCTTTGGTTTATGGATTACTAACGAGCGTTCCAGATTTACCAATCATTGAACAGAGCATTCGAAATCTGTTTTACCACGTGAGCATGTGGTTCGCCATGGTAGGAATGATGGCGGGAAGTTTCGGCAATGCCGTAGGGTTTTTAAGAAGCGATAATCTCCAAAAGGACCGCAGAAGTGAAAGCTTGGCTGAAACCGGGATGCTCTTCGCCTTTTTAGGGCTATTCACCGGAATGATGTGGGCTAAATTTACCTGGGGGGCTTGGTGGACAAATGATCCAAAGCTCAACGGTAGTGCCATCACTATACTTATATACCTCGCATACTTCGTGCTGCGCAACGGCATCGAAGAACCTCGTAAGAAGGCACGTATTAGTGCCGTGTACAACATATTCGCTTTTGTCATGATGATTGTTTTCATTGGAATACTACCAAGAATGACAGACAGCCTACATCCTGGTAATGGTGGGAATCCTGGATTTAACTCCTACGATTTGGACAACCGCTTAAGAATGATCTTTTACCCAGCTGTCATTGGTTGGATATTGGTGGGAACTTGGATCGCTTCATTGCGTTACAGAATTAAGAACTTGAGTCAATCATGAAGAATTTAGCATACCTATTTGCAGCATTAGTACCTTTTCAAGCGCTCGCGCAGACAGAAAATGTTATGTATACCGAAGGCAAGATTTATGTCGTTGTGGCTGTGATTGCAATTATTTTCCTTGGACTAGCAGGTTATTTGTATCGTATGGATCGTAAAATCAGCGCACTAGAAAATGAAAAATAGTCAGATTGCCATCATCATAGCCATTGCTGTATTGATTGGCTATACACTCGTGCGCTTAGGGAACAGCTCTACTTACAGCAGCTTTAGCGATGCAACCGCTTTAAACGGAGAAAAAACTACGGTTATCGGATACCTTGATCTTGAGGAAAGCATGGACTTCAATCCTAAACCGTTAACTTTTCAATTACAGCAAGAGATAAAAAA
>JAAXJR010000064.1:1619-2498 GCA_012269745.1 Flavobacteriales bacterium
CAGAGTCATCTACAACCAACCTAAGCCACAGGATTTCGAGCGTTCCGAAGAAATAACCATGACAGGTTATGCCACTGATAGTGCCTTTATCGCCACGGATATCCTGATGAAGTGTCCATCGAAATACAACGAACAGAACGAGGTAGACTCGGACAAGATTTACAAATAACGATCTATGGAATACGTAGGCGAACACCTTTGGGCCGCTAACCTCGGTAGAGGGCTCACTGCCTTAGCCTTCACTATGGCGCTACTTTCTACTGTCGCTTATTATCTCAAAGGCGACGACTGGAAAAGTCTGGGTCGTATCGCGTTTAGGGTGCATGCAATTTCCTTGTTTGGACTTATAGGCACCTTATTTTTCATCATGGCCAACCATTATTTCGAGTTTGACTATGTCTGGAAACACACTTCCCTCGATTTACCGGCGCGTTACTTGTTCTCAGCATTCTGGGAAGGCCAAGAAGGTTCATTCCTGTTGTGGATGTTTTGGAATGCAGTGTTAGGTTATATCCTCACCTATTCCGCCAAAGCCTTTGAAGGCCCCGTAGTAGGAGTATTCGCTGCTGTTCAAGCGTTCTTAGTGAGTATGATACTCGGCGTGTATGTCGGAGACATGCACATTGGTTACAGTCCATTCATTTTGGTTCGTGAACTGCAGGACAACATCGGTTTACCCTGGACCCAATTCAGTGATTACCTGACTCGTTTCCCAAATTTTGCGGACGGCTCAGGATTGAATCCGCTGTTGCAGAATTATTGGATGACCATTCACCCGCCTACCCTTTTCTTGGGCTTTGCTTCTACCCTAGTGCCCTTCAGTTATGCTATTGCAGGACTTCTACGAAAAGACTACAAAAGTTGGATCAACAGCGCCAT
>JAAXJR010000050.1 GCA_012269745.1 Flavobacteriales bacterium
TAAATCTTTATGAGCTAGAGAATATTATAGGGGAGATTCCTAAGAAGCGTTCTCAGATACGTATTTTCTTCAAACGATTACTTACTACATCGAGATAGACAGGAATGAATTAATAATTAAAAAAGGGAGAGCGGACTGTTCTCCCTTTTTTTATATCAAAACCGATATCTAACTATATCGAAACCTTCAGTCTAATCTATTAAGACGGGTTTATTCAGGTGTACTATTAAAGCCAATGACAGTTTTAAAGATACGGTGACTAGGATCAGCCAGGATTCTTAAAAAAGAGGTGCTGATTTCTTCTTTTCGAATATTTCTATCGATGGCCACGACTCCCATTTTTCGAAGCCTACCATGGTCAGAAATAACAAGTTTACAACCGGGAACTGGAAACTAACCATTTGAGCATAATCCGATACACGAGCGCCAGCAAATAGCGCCAGACAAATAGTCATCCAAAGACGTGAGTCAGAGTTTTTAGGCATTCGAGCCGCTTTAATAATCATATATACTGCGATAACTAACAATATCGCTTGGAAAAGATAGGAGCCAAGAAATCCAAGTTCTGCCTTTACTTGGACATACAAACCGTCAGGGGGAAAGGTTGAAAGAAAAGAATCGGGTTGGAATCGTCTGTCAAAATAGGTTCCGCCAATACCTCCTCCAAAAGGATGGTTTGCCAGCCAGGAATTTAGCTTTTCTCTATTCACTAATCGTACAAGGAGCGATTCGTCTTGCGGATTAAAGGCTGATCTGACCCTTCGAATTACTCCTATACCGTTTCCAAAGTTGGTAAATCTCAATATTAAGGCAGATATACCTAAGGATGAGATGGTAAGGAATTGCCTATTCCCTCTCAAATAGAAAAGTGCAATAAGTATGGCTCCTATGGCGATTGAACCATATCCTGCTCTAGTTCCTGATATGAGGGATGCATGAAAGAGTAGAAGCATGGAGATAACCACGCTTGTTTGTTTCATTAGGCTTCCTTTTGTTACCAAAAAAGGTATAGCTGCAATTATACCAAGCGCAAGACCGACTCCACTTCCAGCAGCATCCGTAAATCCACCCCAATATCTTGTTGTTCCCGCGATTAAGTGAGTTCTTCCAAATTCTGTACTCAGCAGTGCATTTTCAAATGAGTTAAAGCCAAATATGCTTTGCCGTTCAGCTACTAATCCAAGAAGTAGAAGCCCACCGATTACTGCTGCTAAAGCGATTTTAAAATCACGCTTAGTCCGAATAAATATGATATTTAGTAAAACAAGTCCTACTGGATTTAGGTATACGCGTCGTATGCCATAAATGAAGCTCATCCAGTTCACTCCGTCGAAGTTAAGTGCTTGAATGAACAGTGCCGAGACGAGCCAGATGGTCCAGATCCAAAAGAGTTTAGAGGTATAAACATCTTTTAATGATTCTACATCTTGTCTATATTTTACCAGCCCAATGAATACTGTGAATAGCAACAATGAGTCTAAGATTACTCCGAATTGCGTGAACCCAGTATAGAGTTGAATAGAAGGGTAGAGAAAGCAAAATAAAAAGAAAGCGTAATACCCAAAATTCTTGAATCGAAAGGTTAATAGGGAGTACAGGATGACAGCAAAGGTTCCCAGTAGAAGGACGCCACCCGTAATCCTGAAAAATACTAGAATTATTAGGAGTAAGGTCAATAAAATTGACCCAAATAAAATGGAAAATAGGCTTGAGCCTAAGGAAGTATCGTTTCTGACCATTCAGAGTCTAGCATTGTGTAGTGTAATCGGTTCAATGTTTCTTTATCTGCGTAAATGCTACGGTTGAGTTCTTTCCAGTCCCTCGTAATAGCGGCTGGATCGTGAAACACTGGATGAAGTGAATAGACTAAGAACCTTAACTGACCTTGGTCTTTTTTCTCTAGCTGTACCACTAATTTTCGATCCGTTCGTTCAAGTAGTAATTTTTCAGAAATGTATTTCCAGGGGTCTTTGTAAGACTTCTTAGGTACGTTTGTGATTAACTTTTCGTCCAAAATTTGAAATCCATAATTCAAATTAGTGTCTATTGGAAGACTATTGAGACTATCGGATTCAGAAGGTCTTGCAATGACCGCATAATAAAGAACATTTTCAGTCTCCCATCCACTCTTAGTAATCGGGTATTCATATTTACCTATAGAATACTGCTTAACGAATACAAGAAATCTATTTGTATCGATATCCATTTCATAAAAGGCCATATGATGAAAGTTGTCCTGACCTATGCTGGCTTCCTTAGATTTGGCGGTCTTGCTATCAGAGCTCATTCTATATAGAGGCAGTTTATTGGTCTCGGATAGCCATTGGTTATCAACGGATTTGGTCCAGCCATAAACGTATTCAGGAATTTGTAATACCGGCTCAGGATTGAAAATTGGTTCACCATTATTAGCATGATACTCAACGAGGACAGAATCTCGTTGTGTCATTTTGATATTTGGCTGACTACTTGCACAAATACTTAATGACAGCAAAATGGATGTAGCTAAAACTCTCATAATTGAAGTTAAATTCTATTTTTGATAAATATATTAAAATACTAAGTATTGATACTTATAAGCCTGGTAACTGTCAATTATAATCACTCCGATTTGACTATAGCTTTAATCGAGTCATTGAGCCGGCTAACAGATCTAAGATTTGAGTTAGTTGTGGTTGATAATAATTCTACCGTGCCTTTTTCATACGATGATGACTTACCCTTTCCAATGAGGGTTATTTATTCAGATAAGAATCTTGGTTTTGCTGGTGGTAATGAGCTAGGAATGAAAGCTGCGGTTGGTGATTTCCTGTTTTTGGTTAATAATGACACTGAGATCAATCAAAATTTTATAACCCCAATAATTGAATGCTTTAATTCGCATCCCAATCTAGGAATGCTCAGTACTTTATTGAGATTCTATGATACTGGGTTAATTCAATACGCAGGCGCGTCAGCTCTAAGTAAACTTACTTTACGAAATAGAAGTTTTGGAAATTTAGAGAAGGATTCTTCTCAGTTCAAAGGGTTTCATTTGACAGGAAACATCCATGGTGCAGCAGTGGTTGTTCCAAGAAAGCTATATAATGAGCTAGGAGGTATGTGGGAGCCCTTCTTCTTGTATTATGAGGAATACGACTGGTGTGCACGCTTTAAAGAGGCCGGATATGATATCGGATTCTTGGGCGATGTTGAAGTTCTTCATAAAGAAAGTGCCAGTGTTGGAAGAATGAGTCCATTAAAAATTGAATACATGTTCCGCAATAGGATATTGTTTGCACGCCGTAGAAAGTATCGTCTCAAGTCCTTAACAGTCATATATCTCACTACCATAGTATTGTTGCGCGATCTACTTAAGTATACATTTAGCGGACAATATAATTTGATTTCACCCCTACTAAAAGGAGCCAAAAGAGGGCTCTCGGAATCTGCCTTATGAGAATCGGAATAGAAGCTCAGCGAATATTCAGGGACAATCCACATGGAATGGATGTTTTTGCAATCAATTTGATTAACGAATTAGTTCACCTTAAGGAAGTAAGCCAGATTGTGGTTTTCGTGAATAGCGCTACGAAAGAGAATAACGTCCTATTCAAAAGCGAAAAAATAAGCATCGCAAATTTTACTGGTCAATTCGCCATATGGGAGCAGATTAAACTTCCACGAAAAGCCAAAAAGTACGATCTAGATATCATACACTTTACTTCGAACACACGGTCGGTTAGAATTCATTTGCCAGTATTGACGACTTTGCATGATACATTTTTTTTAGATCAAAACCCTTTGTTTAGAAGGGGGTTCTCTATGTATCAGCGGTTTGGTAATATGTATAGACGTACATTATTTGCTTTTCCGAGTATCTATAAAGGCAAATACATAACGGTCTCGAAGGCAGAATTAGATAGGATACGTTCTCGATATTCTCTTGATATGAAAGGATTCATTTACAATGGGAGAAACCAAATTTTTGAACCCAAAGGCAACGAGGAGTCTCAAGACATTTTAGTTAAGTGGGGTATCAAAGCTCCCTTCATAATGCATTTTGGTAATACAGACCCTAAGAAGAATACTCCGAGAGCGTTAGAAGTCATTGTTGAATTTTTGATTCGGAACAAAGGGCATCACGCTGTGATTTTCGATTACCAAATCGATAAAAATGAACTTAACGCACCTAAAGAGGTAAAGGATAGAATAAAACTTCTTGGCTACGTTCCTCAAGTAGACTTACCCTACATATATACCATGGCCGACGCGCTTTTTTATCCGAGTCTGCAGGAAAGTTTTGGAATACCACAAATAGAAGCATTGGCCTGTGAAACGCCCGTTGTCAGTGGAGATTGCCCTGCTTTAGTCGAAGTGAGTCATGAATGCGCCATACATGTAGACCCCACCGATAATGATGCCATGTTAGCATCGCTTAATGCTTGTGTAAGCACAAACGCTTTAACAGCAAATGCGCTTTTGAAAGCTAAGAAGGTTGTTGCTGGCTACAATTGGAAAACAACTGCGGAGCAGTACCTAATGGAATACAAAAAGCTATGTTAGAATTTCTCTCCATAGGTCTTTTAGCACTTATAATCTACACTTATCTAGGTTACCCAATCATCATCGTACTGCTGAGTAAAATCTTCAAACGAAGCCGAAATATTGATACTCGGTTTAGACCAACAGTCACTTGGGTGGTGCCTAGTTACAATGAGGAAGATATTATCGCAGATAAAATTCGAAATCTTATAGAATTAGACTATCCAAGAGAACTCCTTGAGATTATTGTTATTACGGATGGTTCTACGGATAAGACGCCGATTATTGCTGCAGAGTTTCCCGAAGTAAAGGTCATTCATGAAGATCGAAGAGGAGGGAAGAGTGCTGCGGAGAATAGAGCGATGAAGTTCGTTTCAGGGGAAATTGTAGTTTTTAATGATGCTAATACAATTGTCTCTAAAAACGCTCTGAATGAGATGGTAAAGCATTATGCAGATCCAATTGTTGGTGGTGTAAGTGGAGCGAAAGGGATCATTGTGAAAGAAGGTGATACCGCTGAGAGCAAAGGAGAGGGGCTTTACTGGCGTTATGAAAGTGCCATAAAGAAAGCAGATAGTGCATTTAATAGCCTGATGGGAGCTGCCGGTGAGTTGGTAAGTTTTAGGAGGGAACTTGTCGTTGATTTGCCAGAAGATACCATTCTTGATGACTTTATGCAGAGCTTTAATATGCTGAAGCAGGACAGGATTATGGTCTATGAACCAGAAGCCAAAGCCGAGGAAGTGAGTTCAGCCAGCGTCGAGGAAGAATTGAAGAGGAAGATTCGTATTGCTGCAGGTGGATGGCAGAGTATGAGTAGATTGCTATTCATGCTAAATGTCTTTGCAAGACCTGTACAGTCTTGGATGTACATATCTCATAGAGCCTTGCGTTGGAGCATAACAGCTTTTGCGCTGCCCATCTTATTCATTGTAAATGCTTTTGCCCTTGAAAATGGTATCGTTTTTCAGTTGCTGTTCGTTGCGCAAGTGCTTTTCTATAGCATAGCGGCCTTTGCTCATGTTAATAGACATAGAGTTATGTCGGGGCCTATTCTCGCAGTCTATTATTTTACGATCATGAACTATGCAGTCATTGCAGGCTTCAGAAGATTCATCAAAGGTTCCCAAAAGGGTGCATGGGAACGATCAAAACGTAAATTGGCTTAGGTTAAGAACTGCGCTGGATGTACAGGCGCATTCTTTCTATTTCTTGAGATACCAATCGGTTAATTCCAATGATATCACTTCGAACTCCTTCCCATTGGTTCTCGATACCCTGGTTGTCTAAACCATCGTCAATCATTCGCTCCCATTTCTCAAAATAGGTCGTGGTTCTAGGAAAACCTACCATTGTGAATGTAGGTTTAAGCTTATGTACGTAGTGGCGTGCATTTAAACGGTCTCCACCTTCAATAGCACTTTTTAGTAGTGGTAATGACTCTGCCAATTGGTCAATGAAAATCTCGAACATCTCCAGGGTATATTCGATATCTCCGTCATAATACATCTTGAGAGACTCCGTGTCAAAGCTTTCGTGAAAGTTAAATGTCATTGAATTATCGTTGTCTAGAAATAGTGTGTGAGAAGCGTTTTGATCTTTTTGTTTGGTGATCTCGCTCAATACTTGCTTGATTTCATTCGGGTGAAATGGCTTACTAATAAAACCTTCCATACCTACCGTAAGGGCGCGCTTCTTGTGTTGGGCAACGGCGGTGGCAGTTAAAGCGTAGATTGGTGTATGCTTGTTTGGGTTTTCGGTTTTTCTGATGTGTTTTGTCGCATCGAAACCATCAATCAAGGGCATGAATAAATCCATGAAAATCACGTCGAACTTTTGGTGTCCGCAGATTTTTTGAGCGAGATGTCCATTTTCAACAATCTCATAATACACCCCGATTTTATCTAGAATCCTACTGATGTACTTCTGATTCATGCTGTTATCTTCGGCGACTAAAATGCTTAAGCTGGAATCAATTTTTGTATCTGTGGACTTTGGAGCGTCCGAAGTGACGCCCGTCCTTTTATTCCCATCGTTGGTTTCTACTTTGGCAATTTGAAAGGGGACAACGAAATGTACTGATGTCCCTAGGTTTAGAGTACTTTCCGCCCAAATCTTACCGTCCATGAGTTCTACGATCTTCTTGGTGATGGCAAGCCCTAGTCCGGTACCCCCTTTTCCATCACGCAGAATAACTCCTTCTTCCTGGACAAATTCTTGAAAAATTGCTTCCAATCTATCGGGCGCGATACCACTACCTGTATCTTCTACGGTAAATTGATAGGTAAGGGTGTCGCCAATCTCGGCTAATGGTTCGGCTGTAATGGTTATTGAGCCCTCCTCAGTGAATTTTTCGGCATTACTCATCAAATTCATAAAGACTTGATTGAGTAATGTTTCATCCGCCAAAACTGCGTCTTCTTCTACATCAATTTCGGTTTTGATGGACAGCGGTTTGTCGAGAGTTTTAAGTCTGAATGTTTGGGCTAAATCGGTTAAAAGAACATTGAGGTCCACAGGAGCTTGACGCACTTGAATTTGACCAGAACTTACTTTGCTATAATCTAAGATGTCATTGATTAGATTCAAAAGAAGGTTTCCACTTCTTGAAATCACATCGACATATTCCTTTTGTTCTTCATTGATCTCGGTTCCTTTCAGCAAGTAAGACATTCCAATTACTGCATTTAAAGGTGTCCTGATTTCATGAGACATTTTAGCTAGGAAACGCTCCTCAGCATGTTTCGCGCGGTCGCTTTCTTCTCGAGCTTGTTGCAGCGATTGTTGCAGCCTTTTCTGACGGGTAATGTCCCAGTGGATACCGATAGAACCAATTTTGTCGCCATTATCATCATAAAGAGGAGCACCTGAGATGGTTAACCACAATTCCTCGCCGTTTTTGGCGATAATCGGAATTTCGTAAACACTTGAATCGCCGTTTTCTCGAAGCGTGTGTTGTTCTTTGAGTTGCAGGTCTGAAATAACATCGCCTTTTCTGAGCAACACTTCTGAGGCCTTTTTGCCCACGAGTTCTTCCGCAGTATAGCCTGTTAGCGATTCGAAACTTGAATACACTTTCGTGATTATTTCATCGTTATCCACGATCATGAGTCCAAGGTTCAAGTTCATCACCATGGCTTTGAACTTCTCTAGATTCAATAGTTGTTTACGATAACCTTCGTGAAGATTTTTAATTTTATCTTCAAGTAATTTAATTCGCTCCTTATCCGTCATGTTCACAAATTACGAGAATTAAGAGCCATACGCCATTTTAACCTTCCACTTTAGTTACAATTATGCTCATTGAATCCATTTTCAGCTTACAAGGATTGGTGTCCTTGCTCACTTTAGCGCTTCTAGAGATCGTGCTTGGAATAGATAACATTATCTTCATTTCGCTAGTTACTCAAGATTTAGAGCAGCAAAAGCAGCCATTAGCAAGAAGATTAGGCCTCATATTGGCTCTAGTATTTCGAGTGCTTATGCTACTTGGGATAACCTGGTTAATTGGATTAACCGCACCTGTATTTTCTATTGGTGAGCATCCAGTAAGCGGGCGAGATTTGATTCTGTTTTTAGGTGGTGCATTCCTCTTAGGAAAGGCATCCACTGAAATCTTTCATAAAACTGAAGGGCATCAGAAGAAGGAAAATGCTAAAGCAAAAAACGTTGCAGGTGCCATTGTTCAGATTGGATTATTGGATATAGTTTTCAGTTTTGACAGTGTTCTTACTGCCATTGGTATGACCAAGGAGATAGGTGTTATGATTGCTGCAGTAGTAATCTCTATGATTGTGATGTTGGCTTTTGCAGAGCCAATTAGTGCCTACATCAGTGCGCACATATCCTTACAGATTTTAGCACTTTCTTTTCTAATTCTCATTGGGACTGTCCTCATTGCGGAGAGTGCTCACGTTGAGATTCCTAAGCCATATGTGTACTGCTCCGTGGGTTTTGCACTAATTGTTCAGCTTTTAAGCATTCGAGCAGCGGAGAGAAAGAGGAAGTAGCTATTGGAATCGGCCAATAAGTCTAAAATAGTCCTTTAGAACAACTAGGTTCGCTTTGGCATTTGGCTGCGTACCAAAGAGGAAGGTGGAATCTTGACCATTGGTGATAAACGGTCTTTCATAATTCAAAGACCTTTTAAAAAGCTCAGCGGCGAAAGTATAGTGATCATTATAGTCCATATGATCAATGTCCAAGACAATGGTCGTATCACCAATATCAATATTCACTGGGGAAACGAAGAATTCTCTGGAACTAGGTTCACATACGATGTAGGCCTTGTCGTTGCGCCAGTGGTTAATGATAGCAAAGTTGATAAAAGGCACTGTAGTATCCTTTAATGCCTTTGTGCTGCGATGAACCTTAAAACCTTGGGTATTCAAAGCCTCACTTTCCGAAGTGCGATACTGAACAATACGGGTATTATTAAAATAGATCTCGTCACTCTCTAACACCTCATAAGTAGGGGCCAATTCGAAATTGATCAACTTCTGTTCATAGGGCCATAGAATACTTAGTAAAAGAGCACCCATTATGAATCCCAAGGCAATTTTGTACAGCTTATTTCCCATATTCGTTTCAACAAATATCCTCCCACGATGTTTAACTACAAATGCCTAAGTCCAAAATGTCGCAAAAGACCATAGCCGTTGTAGGCGCAGGAATTGCAGGTTTAGCTGCCTCTATTCGCTTAGCTAGAGCGGGTTATAATGTGTCCTTGTTTGAGAAAAATGCCTACACAGGCGGGAAGATGACCGTATATGAACAAGACGGTTACCGGTTTGATGCAGGTCCTTCGTTGTTTACACTGCCTCATCTCGTGGATGATTTGTTCAAATTGTGCGGGATGAATCCGCGAGATCATTTCAATTACATTCAACACGAAACTGCTTGCAAATATTGGTGGCAAAATGGAAAGAAATTGGTCTTAACTGCCCAGGAAGAGGAAAACTTGAGGGCCATTGCAGAGGAGTTTGGTGGTGAGGCAGCCGCATCAGCACGTAAGTATTTTGAAGATGCCAAGGAGAAATACGAGCTCACGGAGCCTTATTTTCTGCAGCAAAGCTTACACCGGGCGAAGACATTTTTGAACCGTCGCGTACTTAAAGTCATCAGGGCAATTCCAAGATTAGGATTGTTCAATACTCTCAATGAGGAAAATGAGAAATACTTCAACAGCCCTGAGTTAGTTCAACTTTTCAATAGATACGCAACATACAACGGTTCTTCCCCGTATCTGACTCCAGGCATTATGCAAATGATTAATCATCTTGAACACGGCTTGGGAACTTACCTGCCCAAGGGAGGGATGCATGAGATAGCTGCAAGCTTGACTAGACTCGCGGAAAAGTTAGGTGTTAATATTCAGCTCAACAGCCCTGTAGAAAAAGTGCACGTACAAGGCAAGAAATGTGAAGGGCTCCAGGTGAAGGGTGAGACGTTGAACTTTGATGCTGTGGTACTCAACGCTGATGTTCATTATGCTTACGAGCATCTTATAAACATCGGAGTAAAACGACCAAAGAAGACGTTGGCTCAGGAGCCAAGTACCAGTGCCCTTATTTTCTATTGGGGAATAGATAGAAGTTTTGAGCAGCTTGATTTGCATAACATTTTCTTCTCCAAGGATTATCGTAAGGAGTTTGATCAAATAAGAAGCTCAGAAGATTTTTGGCTTGATCCTACCATCTATGTCAATATTTCAAGTAAGGTCGAACAGGAAGATGCACCAGAAGGCTGTGAAAATTGGTTCGTTATGATCAATGTCCCTCCAAATTCCACGCAAGATTGGAAGGCAATTACACTAAAAGCTAGGAAGACGATAGTTGCGCGTATGTCACGAGTATTAGGTGTTGATATTGAATCACACATTGCCACGGAGCGAGTTCTAGATCCTGTGATGATTGAAACCTATACTTCAAGTGCAGGAGGTGCCCTATATGGAACAAGCTCGAATGATCGAATGGCTGCATTCCTGCGCCATCCGAATAAGAAATTGGGCGGCTATAAAGGATTATATTTCTGTGGAGGTAGTGCACACCCAGGAGGTGGTGTCCCTTTGTGCTTATTGAGTGGTAAATTAGCGGCTAATTGGTGCATTGAAGATTTAAATGGATAGAGCGCAACTACAACATCATGCTAAGGCCTACGGCCATTGGATATTACTTATTCTACAGGTAGTTGGGATTTTTCTCTTGGGCAGCCAGTGGGGGCAGCAGTTTGTATTTCTCACTCCCGTAAATCTGACCATAGTTGCAGTCCTTTTTTACCTCGCCTCCGAACCGACTAAATCCGAGTTCTTTTATTTCTTACCTGCGCTCATGGGTTGGTTGATTGAACTAGCGGGAACCAACACAGGATTTCCGTTTGGCGAATACACCTACAGCGGAATCTTAGGCCCTGGTTTGTTCGGTACACCATTCATGATTGGTATCCTATGGTGGGTTTTAATTCGTTCTGCTTATGATATCTGTGGCCAATTCATTTCTTCAGATTTCTTCAAGAGCATTATCACCGGTTTAGCGATGGTAGGTCTGGATATTCTCATAGAACCAGTGGCTATTGGGCTGAACTTCTGGCAATGGGAAACACCTGAGGTGCCATTAGAAAACTATGTTGCCTGGTTCATGTGCAGTGCTGTTTTTGCGCGCGTCACAGCCGGCGGAGATACTAAGAATCCACTGAGCTACTGGATCTGGGGTACGATGCTTTTGTTTTTCGGAGCGCTGAACTTCGTGTATTAAAAAAGCCAACCCCAAAGGAGTCGGCTTTTTACAGGTACAGAACTAGAGTAGGGGTCTAGTTTTCTTTCAATCGTTTAATCTCTAATTCGAGTTCTTCGATTTTACGTTCAATATCTTCTTCCAAACTCTCTTCGAGCTCTTCGATCTGTTCTTCTATTTCCTCTGTATTGTAGTATTCTACATCTTCACAATCCAAGCAAACTAGGCCACGGCGTTCCATTGCCCAGGTATGACCAATCATTTGTCCGTCCCACATGTTATGAACGTTTTCAATATCATAGATGAGGTTTTCGATACTTGGGTCCAAGAAGATTTCAGTGCCCACTGGTAAGAAGAGTGTAGCTCTCAATTCTTGACCGCGATACAACGCTTCTTTAGGTACTGTGAAGTACTCATTCAAGCTAAGGACTTCTCCTGTTTGTTCGATGGGGTAGCTAAACTGCCCCGCGCGATTACGGGCATCAGAATTGCTTTTTCCCCGCGCGCGGTGCTTCATCACTAACGTCGCTGTAGAGTCAAAGGATTTTTTGATAGTCAAGCTGACATTTTCAATGCGCAACTTATCATCGTCCACCTCGAATAAGAATCCCTCAGGGCTTTCCAATAGATCTGCGCGGAGATCAAAAGTATTTCCTTGAAGTTCGACCGTACTCATTTCGGTTGCGCCAACCTTGAATGTATTTGCTACTTGGCCACCAGCATAAAGGAGGAAGGCCAGACCCACAAAGAAGCTAATTCCACCGACTACATTTAGTATTCTACCGTTCGCTAAAGGCTTTCCTGCAGCTCTTGCAATCAAGGCGATTAGTCCAAGGATAGGGAAGAGCAAGGTAAGTAAGGTGCCAACGCGCATCAGTGTCAGATCTACACCGCTGCCTAAAACCGCTTCCGCAGCATTGAATCCTATTACAGCGCCGTCGATGGTGATGAAATCGAAACCGCCAATATTCCAGGTGCTAGCTATAACACCAAACAGCGCAATGAAAAGTACGAAGCCAATGACACTACCAATAATGATTAGGATAACACTGAAGAACTTGAAAATGAATCCGAAAATCGCTTCTAATACATTGATAATGAAATTACCTACACGGCTGAAGAAGTTCCCGATTTGGTTTTGCGTCCCTTTGCTTTCCTCGCGAAATCGACCGAAGCGCTCCTTGACGCCATCGAGCTCCTCCTTCACGCTCTTCTCAATATTGCTGAGGTTTACAGGCTCTCCACGCATCTGTAATTTCTGTGCAGTGGTCTTTGCTTCAGGGATGGCCGCCCAGAGAATTACATAAGTGATAAAGCCAATTCCAGTGAAAAACAAGAGAATCAAGAACAGAATACGAATCCAGACAACGTCAGTTCCGAAATAGGCCGCAATACCGCTGGCAACGCCCCCGATGAACTTCTCATCAGGATTCCGAAACAGGCGCTTTTTAGCCTTGTTACTCTTTGTTTGCTTTGAAGAATACTCTTCAGCATCGTCTTCAAATTCCTCCGGAGATCCAAGGGTATCAGTAACAAAAGTTACATCATCAATGCTAATTACTTCGCGTTTGTATTCTTCCAATCTCATGGAGAATAGCTCCGCAATACGTGCTTCGATATCAGCAATTACTTCCGCACCGCCCTCTTGGGATTCAAGTGCATTTTTGACCTGGGTCAAATATTTTTTAAAGGCATCGTAGGCAGCCTCGTCGAGGTGGAATATGATGCCGGCTAGATTAATGTTAATGGTCTTATTCATGATTCAGTGGGGGTAGTAGTTATAATTTTTACAGCTTCTTGTAATTCTTCCCAAGTCATCTTTAATTCTGCTTGGAACGAACGTCCAGTATCGGAAAGTGAATAATACTTTCTCGGCGGGCCAGATGTGCTTTCTTCCCAACGGTATTCAAGCAATCCGGCATTCTTCAGCCTCGTAAGCAGGGGATATAAAGTACCCTCAACCACGATGAGTTTGGCTTCTTTGAGCTTCGCAATGATGTCGGAAGCATAGGCATCTGATGAATCTAGGATCCCAAGTATGCAATACTCCAGGATGCCCTTTCTCATCTGAGCCTTAGTATTATCAATCTTCATGCAGCTTCTTGTTTAAAGTGAAATCACCATATACCGTGAGTAGCATGGTCATGTTGTCCTCTTTGATTAGAAAATGGGCTTCGTCAAAGTGCGTTCGGCTACCTCTTGTGTAGATGTAGTTTTTTTCACCGTCGTTGTCCAATTCTACCTTGTTGTAGCCCGTGCGCTTAAGGAATCGCTCCCAGTCCTTAGTCACTTCTTCAAGGTAACGGTCGTCGCTAACCTTTAGCCACTGGATTCTTTTGATCTCTCCATTAAGAGTGCGCTCTAAATCTCCTGAAGCGGTGAAGTCGATGTCTAGAGGTAGAGCACTCAATAGGGAACCGCCAAAGCTAAATCCACTCACATAGGGCTTCGGGTCGTACTTCTCGTACAATTCATCTGCCTTGCCTTTCGGTTGTGAACACGCCATAAAAGGCAGTAAAACAGCGATTAAAATTAATTGTCTCATAATTAGGGGTGTTATTGTTTGATACAAAGATATATGTATTCTTAGGTACTATGCAATACAAAGTACCTTAAAATTTGTGAAGAGAGTGTGAAATAGCTTGTTTCGATTCAATTATGAGACGAAATGCTCAATTCCGGACATTTTACGATTCGTATTGCCATAAATCCATCGCATAACGAGAATCTTGGCGCGGCTTTCGGTAATGCCGGTCTTAGATTTTTATAGAAATGTTAAAACCCTATTAGTTATGACACTTTTTATTTTATCCATTGTCCTACAATTAGTTGCCTTGTATTTCTTGTTGGATTTTCTCACTGGAATCGTTCATTGGTGGATGGACCGTTATGGAAGGGAGGATATGCCTATTGTCGGTCGAGCAATTATTGAAATCAATACCTGGCACCACGAGAACCCGAGAAAAATGACTACGCGTAGCTATTGGTATCTATGTAAAACCGGTTGGGTAGGAGTGGGATGCATGTGGCTTGTAGTCGTGCTGCTTACAGGCCATCTCCCATGGCAATGGCTCTTTATCGGAGTTTTAGGTGCTAATGCGAACATTGTTCATCAATGGGCCCATAAGTTTCCCAATGAGAAGCCTAAGGTTATTAATTGGTTGCAGAAGCACCGCATTCTTCAAAGACCACACGATCATGCGCAGCACCATACAAGACCCGAAACTAGAGCCTACTGTACCTATACGCCCTGGTTGAATCCTATTTTAGACCGCATCGGTTTTTGGTTCGCCATAGAGAATTTTCTATCTCTTTTCAAGATATATACGACCGACCGGATTGATGCTTAACAAAAAGCCGCGCACAGCGCGGCTTTTTTATTGCATTCAGATCTTCTTTTCTGCTTTGATCGCATAGACCAACGGGAACAACCCTTCTTTTCCCTTGATCTGATAGCGGCCTGAATCTTTTTCAGTGGCCTCAAAGATTTCATAGGGACTCCAATCGTATTCATTAAAGTAGATCATAGAGCGCTCCGGATGGTCTACAATTGGTTTTACTAGGTCGCTGATACTGTGATTCCAGGTGTAATTCACCATCTTTTTGGCCTCTGGAGAGGCATAGGAGCCTTCGCGCTCCTCCTTAATTACGCCAGTATTGAAGTACGGATATTTAACCTCCTTAAAATCTTCATCTAGGATCCACAGCACTGGATGAAAGTCTACAAGGAGTAATTTCCCGCCAGGTTTTAAGTAAGAAAACGCTGCATCCATCCATGCCTTAGCATCTGGGTGCCAACCTACCACACCATAAGAGGCAAAAACAAAATCGAAAGAATTTGCCATGCCAGGATCAATATCAAGCACGTCTCTTTGGATAAAACTGGCTGCTACCTCACAGGCCTCGGCAAGTTTCCGGGCTTGAATTACGGCCTCGTTACTAAAGTCTAAACCAGTAATGCTCTTTGCTCCAAGTGTGTTAAGGCTAATAGTATCTTGACCGAAGTGGCATTGCAGATGTAAGACATCTTTTTCTTTAACATCATGCAACAAATCCAATTCGATCGCATTTAGTGCCATTTGATGCTTTACGAACGAATCATTGTCATAAAATTCGCTCGAGGGATGCAAGGCAGCCCAATGGTCCCAAAGTGCCTTGTTGGCCTCTTTGTATGCTTTGATTTCTTTCACTAGCGGTAATCTTTAGTCGCCTCTTGACGCTCTTTTTCTCGTTCGTACAACTCGTAACAATCAAGCAGTGAAACGAGAAACTGGTAATCATTAAAGGTGCGGATTTCCGTGTCAGAGTATTTACAATAAAACATAAAAGCCTCCATTTCTTCCTTTGGAATCCCCGTCAATTCTTCTAAAATCTCACGGTTGCTTCCTTCTTCTAGTTTGCGGCGGTAGTAGTCCTCCTGCTGTAGTTTTCGAAGTGCAGCCAATTGTCTCGGTCGCTTACCAAAACTATAGTACAATAAATCCAGTGGGTTAGCCAGAGTGGGAGCGACAGCTTGTGGAATACGAATGTCCGCATTACTGGGTACGCGCGGCTTTGCTTGAGGCATGGTCCTAGGGTTGTTCGAAGTAATGGCGTAGATACTTACTTCATCAAGGAGGAAATTTTTTGGCACCAATTTGATCAGCCTTTCCTCCTTGATTTTTGCGACCACTGCAGAATCAATGGCGAGATACTTGAATTGGTACCCTACGTTAGAAAATACAATAGTATCGCCCAGAGCTACCGAAATTTCAAAATATCCTATGCCATTGGTTACGGTGCCTGCGAAGGTCTTATTGTTGACCACATAAGAATTTGGCACTGCAAAAGATGAATCTCTATCGACAACAGTCCCTTTCAATATGTAACTTTGAGCCCAAGCGCTCGTGCCCAATAAAAGCAGAAGTGCTATGGTTAAAGAACTATTTGTAAATCGCTTAACGCTATAAATCATGTCTGACGACGGTAAAAAAGTCATTTTTTCGATGTCCAAAGTGAGCAAGATATTGCCTCACAACAACAAGGCCATCATCAAAGATATCTATCTCTCTTTCTTCTATGGAGCCAAAATAGGTATCCTTGGTTTAAACGGCTCGGGTAAATCTACGCTTTTGAAAATCATTGCAGGAGTGGATAAAAGCTACCAAGGCGATGTGGTTTTCGCTCAAGGCTATTCCGTGGGTTACCTCGAGCAGGAGCCGCAATTAGAGGCAGGTAAAACGGTTTTAGATATCGTTAAAGAAGGTGCAGCAGAGACGGTTGCAGTCCTTGACGAATACAACAAAATTAACGACATGTTTGGTTTGCCAGAGGTCTATGAAAATCCAGATAAAATGGAAGAGCTCATGGCCAAGCAGGCAGAGCTTCAGGACAAAATTGATGCAACCAATGCATGGGAGCTAGACACCATGCTGAACCGCGCCATGGATGCCCTGAATTGTCCTCCGTCAGACCAACTAGTCGATCACCTTAGTGGAGGTGAGGCACGACGTGTA
Organism: Flavobacteriales bacterium; assembly: GCA_012269745.1. GTDB lineage: Bacteria > Bacteroidota > Bacteroidia > Flavobacteriales > Schleiferiaceae > UBA10364. Next base: position 16,751 of record JAAXJR010000050.1, read on the forward strand.
GCCCTCTGTCGCTTACTTATTCAACAACCTGATGTTTTGCTTTTGGATGAGCCTACCAACCATTTGGATGCTGAAAGTATTTTGTGGTTAGAGCAGCACTTACAACAGTATAAAGGGACCGTTATTGCTGTGACGCACGACCGTTACTTCTTAGATAACGTAGCAGGCTGGATTCTAGAATTGGACCGTGGTGAAGGCATTCCATGGAAAGGGAATTACTCTTCGTGGTTGGACCAGAAGACACAACGTCTCGCGCAAGAAGAAAAACAGGCTTCAAAACGCCGTAAGACACTCGAGCGCGAGCTGGAGTGGGTTCGTATGAATCCAAAGGGCCGTCAGAGCAAGAACAAAGCACGTTTGAGCAACTATGAAAACCTGCTTTCTCAAGAACAAAAGGAGAAGGAAAGCAAACTAGAGATCTTTATTCCAGCAGGACCGCGTTTGGGGACGAATGTGATCGAGGCGCAAGGTGTGAAAAAAGCCTTCGGTGAAAAGCTGCTCTACGACGATCTAAACTTCAAATTACCACCTGCCGGCATCGTAGGAATTATTGGGCCAAATGGTGCGGGTAAGACGACCATTTTCAAGATGATCATGGACCAATTGGCACCGGATGGCGGTCAGTTCGATGTGGGTGAAACGGTAAAGATTTCATACGTGGATCAGAACCACGAGAAAATGGATCCAGAGAAGTCTATTTTCGAGGTTATAGGTGATGGTACAGAGGAAGTTTTGCTCGGTGGTCAACGAGTGAATGCTCGTGCTTATTTGAGCAGATTTAACTTCGCTGGCGGTGATCAAAGCAAGAAAGTAGGAGTGCTTTCCGGAGGGGAGAGAAACCGTCTTCATTTGGCTATGGCACTTAAGGAAGGTGGTAATGTATTGCTTTTAGATGAGCCTACTAACGATCTGGATGTGAATACATTGAGGGCTCTTGAAGAAGCGCTTGAGAATTTTGCGGGATGTGCAGTAATAATCTCGCACGACCGTTGGTTCTTGGACCGTGTTTGTACACACATTCTAGCTTTTGAAGGAGATTCTGAAGTGTATTCTTTTGAAGGGACTTTCTCAGAGTATGAGCAGAATAAGTTGAAGCGATTAGGAAAGACAGAGCCTACAAGATTCAAATACAAGAAGTTGATGAAATAAGTAGATTTCCTTTAAAATAGAGTAAAAATCAGAGAGCCCGCAAACCAATTTGCGGGCTTTCTTGTTATCTTCCCATTGCCTAAAACAAACAGAAGATATTTATGAGAATCACCATGAGTGATGAGCGTCAAGAAACGCTTGAATTAATCCGTCAATCTGCTAGAGATTTTGCCGAAACGAAAATTCGTCCACACGTGATGGAGTGGGACGAAAGCCAACATTTTCCAATTGAAGTTTTTAAAGAATTAGGACAGCTCGGTTTTATGGGAGTCTTAGTACCTGAAGAATACGGAGGTGCGGGCTTTGGTTACCAAGAATACATCACCGTAATTGATGAAATTGCACAAGTATGTGGTTCAATTGGACTCTCTGTAGCAGCACACAATAGCTTGTGTACTGGGCATATTTTGCAGTTTGGAACAGAAGAGCAGAAGAAAAAGTGGTTACCAAAATTGGCCACTGCTGAATGGATTGGTGCTTGGGGGCTAACAGAGACAGGTACAGGCTCAGATGCGGGTGGAATGGATACCACGGCTGTACTTGATGGAGATCATTATATTCTGAACGGTTCGAAAAACTGGATCACACATGCCATTTCTTCGAACATCGCTGTGGTCATTGCTCGTACGGGTGAGAAAGGTGATTCTAGAGGAATGACGGCCTTTGTTATTGAAAAAGGTACGCCAGGGTTTACTGCAGGTCAGAAAGAAAACAAACTTGGAATGCGTGCTTCAGAAACAGCATGTCTGTTCTTTGACAACTGTCGCGTACCCAAAGAAAATGTTCTTGGAAATGTAGGTGAAGGCTTTATTCAAGCGATGAAAATCCTCGACGGCGGTCGTATTTCAATCGCAGCCTTGTCTGTGGGTATTGCTCGTGGTGCGATGAATGCAGCCATTAGCTATGCTGATGAAAGAGAGCAGTTCGGCAAGAAAATTCGCTCTTTCCAAGGAGTGAGCTTCAAGCTTGCTGAAATGTCTACTAAGGTATATGCTGCAGAGCTCATGACGCGTCACGCAGGTGCCTTGAAAGAGGAAGGTAAGCCTATGACCCAAGAGAGCGCCATGTGTAAATTGTATGCATCGGAAATCTCCACGGAGGTAGCCAATGAGGCCGTTCAAGTGTTCGGTGGCTACGGTTACACGAAAGACTATCCGGTAGAGAAATTCTACCGCGATTGTAAATTATGTACCATTGGGGAAGGAACGTCAGAAATCCAGAAAGTCGTGATTTCTAGAAACTTATATCGCTAAACTTTTGAACGGTTCGAGCTGCATTTTTTACTGCAGTATTTGACATTCTCCCAGTTTTTCTCCCATTTTTTGCGCCATGTGAAGGGTCTTCCGCACGTGGCGCAAACTTTTTCTGGCAAATGAGGTTTTTTGTGCATAGACTCAGAAAACAAACCCTGTCATGAAAGGTTCCAAAATCGCAAAGAATTTTACCGAAAGAGAGTTAGACCGTATTGTTGAAATGGCTTGGGAAGACCGCACGCCTTTTGATGCAATTACCGACCAGTTTGGTATATCTGAGGCAGAAACTATTGCACTCATGCGCCATCAAATGAAAGCAAGCTCTTGGCGCATGTGGCGGGCTCGAGTACAGGGTAGGAGCACCAAACATCGGGCAAGGCGAGGCTTTGAAGTAGGTCGCCATAAGTGCTCTCGCCAACGTCATATCACACACAACAAGATTTCCAAGCGTTAATCCAGAGTTGTAAGTCTTTGTTTTACAGGGGTTAACAACGTTTACTCATTGTGTGAAATACTACCCTAATCGCAGTGCGAAAAGTGGAATAAATCCGTTATTTTCGGAGTTCTATGTATGGCGTAAAGACTATGAAGAAATTTTTACTGACTCTAGCCCTTGGTTTATTTGCTTTCCAAGCGAATGCTTCTCACCTTCTCGGGGGAGAAATCATTTGGAAGTGTAAGCCTAATGGGAAGTATCAATTCACCCTAGTGGTTTATCGTGATTGTGGTGGTATTACTATTTCCACTACTCCGCAGACCTTAGCAAATAATGCAGGTGTATCTATCACTTGTAACTATGTGAGCACAACTGATGTTGTTCCCGCATGTTATACCGGTACCACTACTTGTTCAGGTGCGACATCGGGACAGGGGAGAATGCAGAAATATGTGTTCCGTTCGGGCGATATTACTTTGACTGGAACTCCTCCTGCTGGTGGTTGGTACTTTACTTGGAACAGTTGCTGTCGTCCAGGTTCGATCACCAATGGACCGTCGAATCAAGGTTATTTGCTTAGAGCAGTAATGTACCCGTATACGCCACCGGGTTCAACTACGCCGCTTTCTGCAGGTACAGGAACTAATGGTACATGTTTCGATAACTCGCCAAACTTCCTTGAAGACCCTCAGGTAATTTCATGTACAAATGTTGATGTTATCTACAACAACCTCGGTTACGATCCAGATTTGGATTCTCTTTACTACGACTGGGCATCGCCATTGCAAGGTTCTTCTTGGCCGGGTAGTTCTGTTACATTCTCAACAGGATACAGCGCGACGTCACCGCTTCCGAGCGGGACAGGATCTACTCCTGGTGCTATCAACGGAGAGACTGGAGAGATTACTTTTAAATCTGCCTTGGCTGGTTCATGGGCCACTTGTGTTAAGATTGAAGAATGGCGTTGTGGTCAGAAAGTAGGGGAGATCTTCCGTGATATCCCTATTGTTACTTTAGGATGTACTCCTCCAACGGGTCTTTGTGCCTCTGCCTTCGTGGATGTGGAGCCAACTATGGATTTAACACCAGATCCAAACCAAATGACTCCTACCATTTTGACTCCGGTAACGAATACTTCTGGTGATACGATCTATTATTTCACAGATGCCTACCCTGGGGATACGATCAAATTTAAAATTTCGTCTTCAGATCCATATCCAAACCCGAACTGTTCTTCTCAAAATATTGAGTTTAGCGCTTCTGGAGGTAATCTGAGTTCAGCTTCCAATTATGGAAATGCGAATGCATGTTTGTTTAACCCTCCATGTGCAACGATTACCTCCTTAAATACCGGTGGAGTATACACCTATCCGGGTATTAACGACGTAGAATTTGAGTGGCACATTGACTGTAATCACTTGTTCTATCAAGAATACCAGTGTGGTAATTTGAAATCTGAGTATTCATTCTATCTAAGAATGCAGGATGATCAGTGTCCTTTGAATCGCTTCACCTATAAGAAAGTGGTCGTAGAAGTTCTGAACTACATGCCGCGCAATGTTAATGTAGATAATGCCTGTATTTCACAAGATCCTATTACTGGTGCAGTAACCTTCGACTGGGTGAATGATGCAGATACTGGGTTTAATTTCGACTACTACATCATTAATCATATCGATACCATGGGTAACACCACGGTGGTTGATACGATCTACGATTGGGCAACCCAAACATACACGCACACCACTGCTGACCCTAATGCGAAGAATGCATATACCATTCAAACTGCTGGTGGATGTGGTCTATTAACAGAGCCTACAGATACTATTCAGAATATTCGTGTTGGTCTTCAAGCATTCCCGCCGCCACCAAACAGTAGCATTGCTCGTTTGGACTGGAACCGTTGGATGGTGGGTGATACCACGACATCCTATGATGTTTGGGTAGAAGCTCCTGCAAATTCCGGTCAATGGACACAATTAGGTTCTACAACAGATACTACATGGATTGATACAGTGGCCTTCTGTGGTTCTTGGTTGAACTACCAAGTGCGTTATAATTCGACTTGTGAAAGCTCACTTGATTCCGGGTTCTTCTCAGACAAGACAGCACCTTCAGCAGTAGTCTTTGATTCGGTTACAGTAGCAGGAGGTAACTTAAGTGCTTTAGCTTGGAAGTCATCGAACGATAGCGATGTAGTTTACTACGTTATTTATAGAGAAGATAACAGCGGTTTCTTCGTGCCAATTGATTCTATTTCAGCAGCAGATTGGGCAACCTCGATGCCTTGGGTGTACAACTTGAGTAATGCGGAGAACCAAAGTGAAAACTTTGTTGTAACTGCGGTGGATAGCTGTGGTAACCAGAGTTCAGTAGGAAATACCATTCCTTCTAGTTCCATTCACTTGCAGATTGGTATTGATCCTTGTGATGGATATGCACGTTTGCGTTGGGGTACTTACAAGACTTGGACCCAAACCCAACCTTTAGAGTACAATCTGTACGCAGATATTACCGACCCAGTAGGAGGTACTATCTCTGGTGTCCTACTTAAGGGAGGTACATTAGATACGGCCTTCAACCATTACGGTATTATCAATGGATACACCTATTGTTACTACGTGAAGGCGGTAGATACCACAAGAACGATTAGTTCAACTTCAAATAGAGTCTGTAACAGTTCTGCCGTTGTTCAAGGTTCACGTGTGCTCTATTTGGGTAGAGCTTCGGTGAATAGCCAGAACGGTGTAGATATGTACGCTTATATTGATAAGGATGCAGATGTCATCGATTATCAAATTCAACGTGCTGATGATGAGATTGGCCCATATTTGACCATTGGTAACGTGGCTAAACCAGCTCTAGGACCTTGGGAAGTTAAGTTTGTCGATTACACTGCGGATCCAATGTCTCGTAAATACTACTATCGAATTTCTTCTAGAGATTCCTGTGGCTCTTTGGATACAATTTCTAACCTCGCCACAAATATTCTACTGAATGTTGAGGCCGTAGGTAACTTAACGTGTTCATTGAATTGGACAGCGTATCGTGACTTTGATGGCGGTGTCGAGGAGTATGAGATTTACCGCTCAACAGATGGTGGTAATTCATTTAACTATGTAACCTCCACACTAGATACAGGCTTTATTGATGATATCAAGCCCTACACGAATTCAAGAGGTAAATTCTGCTATTACGTCAGAGCCGTTGCGGCAGATGGAATCATTCCTTGGAGAGATGAATTTGGTAATAAATTCAACGCTCGCTCTAATGTAGCTTGTGCAGTGCATAAGGCGCGTCTATGGTTCCCGAGTGCATTCAACCCATATTCAGATGTGGTAGAAAATAGAATTTGGAAGCCGCAAGGCGTATTTGCTCGTCCAGATAGTTATACCATGTTTATCATGGATCGTTGGGGACAAGAGGTGTTCCGTACTACCACCATAGCTGAAGGATGGGACGGAAAGATCAATGGTAAGGATGCTCCAATGGGAGTCTACACTTACTATGTGAAGTATCGTTCGATAGAAGACGTGCCAGTAGAGGAACGCGGAAACTTTACCTTACTCTACTAATTGTTAAGATTTTATAAAACCTTACGGGCGGCCATTGGCCGCCCGTTCTATTTCGTAGAAATTGCTTAATTTTGGGCGCAATTCAAATCAGAATTGCAATGTCAGAATCAACTAACAAAGTAATCGGCTTAGGCCTTACTTACGACGACGTCCTCCTCGTTCCAAATTATTCAGAAGTGCTTCCGCGCGATGTGGATTTATCTTCTAAAGTCACCCGTAATATTGGTCTTAAGACACCAATTGTATCTGCTGCGATGGATACAGTAACGGAAAGTGCCATGGCCATAGCTATAGCTCAGGAAGGTGGAATAGGCGTGATTCATAAAAATATGACTATCGAGCAGCAAGCCATCGAGGTTCGCAAAGTAAAGCGCGCTGAAAGTGGGATGATCTTAGATCCTGTAACGCTCCTTAAAGATGCCACTGTTGCTGATGCAAAGGCGATGATGACGGAATTCAAAATTGGTGGTGTACCTGTCATCAATGAGAACAAGAACCTCATTGGTATCATTACGAATAGAGATTTGAGATTCGAGAAAGACAATGACCGTCTTATCGATGAAGTCATGACTAAAGAAAATCTTATCACGGCGTCGCCAGCGACCACTATGGAGGAGGCAGAAGCCATTCTTCAAGAGCATAAGATTGAAAAATTGCCAGTTATTGATGATAATGGCCAATTGGTTGGTCTAATCACTTATAGAGATATTACTAAGAATCGTGTTAAACCGAATGCCAACAAAGACAAGTACGGTCGCTTACGTGTTGCTGCTGCAGTAGGTGTTACAGGCGATGTGGTAGAACGCGTGGAGGCCTTATATGAAAGTGGCGTTGATGCCGTAATCATTGATACCGCTCACGGTCATACCAAAGGTGTTGTGACCGCATTGCAGAACGTTAAAGCGAAATTCCCAGAACTAGATGTAGTAGTAGGGAACATTGCAACCCCAGAAGCCGCATTGTATTTGATGGAGGCAGGTGCTGATGCGGTGAAAGTAGGAATTGGCCCTGGTTCTATTTGTACAACGCGTATTGTTGCCGGTGTAGGTTTCCCACAGTTAAGTGCAGTTATGGAAGTTGCAAAGGCGATTGACGGTCGTATCCCTGTAATTGCAGATGGTGGTATTAGATTTACCGGAGATATAGTGAAGGCACTAGCTGCCGGCGCAGATTGTGTGATGCTTGGATCCATGTTCGCCGGGACTAAAGAAAGTCCAGGTGAGACTGTGATTTATGAAGGAAGAAAGTACAAGACCTACCGCGGAATGGGATCTGTAGAGGCTATGTCTGACGGTTCGAAGGACCGCTACTTCCAAGATGTTGAAGATGACGTGAAGAAACTAGTACCTGAGGGTATCGTAGGTCGCGTGCCTTATAAAGGCGAAGTAGGTGAGGTAATGTACCAATTTGTAGGTGGTCTTCGTGCCGGTATGGGGTACTGTGGATCTAAAGATGTTCCTACCTTGAAAAAATCGGCTCGATTTATTCAAATCACTGCAGCTGGTATGCAGGAAAGTCACCCACACAACGTTAGTATTACAAGAGAGGCTCCAAATTATAGCAGAAGATAACCAATGAAGAAAATCCTTCTATTCGCCCTACTATTTGTCGGCGCACAATTACAAGCTCAAGAAGTTCTATTCACAGTAGGCAGCCAGGAGGTTACCGCTGAAGAGTTCAAGGCAGTATACGAGAAGAACAAGGGGGTAGGCAATGCCATCGACCCAAAGACTCCAGAGGAATACCTTGATCTCTACATTAGATTCAAATTAAAGATTGCTGAGGCGTTCGATCAACAGCGTGATACAGCTTCAAAATTCGTTAAGGAATTTGGAGGTTATCGCGCACAGTTGGCTAAACCATATCTCAGTGATTCAGGATCTGAAGATGCTCTAATTAAGGAGGCATATGGACGTATGCAACAAGAGGTTCGTGCGGCACATATTATGTTCGAGTTGGCTTCAAGTGCGCTTCCATCAGACACTTTACGTGTGTACAATGCGATGATGGAACTTCGTGATGAGATCATAAGCGGCAAGATGAGCTTTGAAGATGCTGCACGTTCAAAGAGTGCAGATACATGGAGTGCAAAGCAAGGCGGTGATCTAGGTTATTTCACTGCTTTTAATATGGTGTATCCATTTGAAACTGGTGCTTACGAACAGGAAGTGGGGGCAATTAGTAAGCCTATTCGTTCGCAATTCGGTTACCATCTTATAAAGACGTTGGACAAACGTCCTGCAAGCGGTACAGTGCGTGTGCGTCAGATCTTCTTTGCAGCTGGAGAAAAGGCCAAATTGGCGGAAAAACAACGTGCAGAGCGCAGCGCTCAAGAGATTTATACACGATTACAGAACGGTGAAGATTTTATTGACCTTGTTTCTTTTAGTGAAGACAGAAAGACCAAGGATAGGGCAGGAGAGATGCCAGAATTTGGTTTGAATAAAATGATGCCGTCTTTCGAGAGTGCTGCTTTTTCTTTGGAAAATCCTGGAGATTTTTCTGCACCAATCAAGACGAACATAGGTTGGCACGTCATCCAATTGATAGAAAGAAAGCCTTTGCCAGATTTTGATGCGTTAAAAAAAGATATTAAATCCAAAGTAAAGAGAGACTCTAGGAGTCAAGTGGGCGCAAAGAAGTTTGTGAACACCTTGAAGCGCAATTACGAATTCACAGTAAATGAACGCAATTATAAGCGCACCGTGGCTTTGGTGGATGCGGCATTGTTTGCAACAGGGAATTGGGTAGCACCAGAAAAGGTGAAAAACGACCGCGTAGTTGCTACCTATGCTGATCAAAAACTACTTCAAAGTACTGTATTAGCATTTTGGGGCAAGAACCAGAAACCGCAAGATGTAGAAGACGTAGAAGAGTATTTGAGGTTGCTGTTTAATGTCGTGAGTAACGATAAGGTTATTGCCTACGAGGACAGTCAGTTAGAGGCAAAGTATCCCGCGTTTAGAAATCTAGTTCGCGAATACAGAGAGGGAATTCTATTATTTGATTTGACTCAAGAAGAGGTGTGGAATAAAGCGGCGCAGGATAGCGTAGGTATCGCGGAACACTACGAAAAAATCAAAGGCAATTTTACTTGGGAGGACCGTATTAGCTACAAATTGTGGGTTGCTCAGAGTGAAAAAGATGCTAAGAAGATTGCGAAATGGGTAGCTAAAGAGAAAACGGATAAGCTCGAGGCATTTCTAACTTCTAACGACGCACTCTCAGTGGCTGTTTCTAACGGTACGGCGCAACAGAAAGACGAAGATGTATTCCAATCGATTTGGGAAACTGAGACTGGTGTTTATGGTCCTGTTTCCTACAACGAGGGCTTCGCAGTTCTTCAAGTCGTAGATTTTCTTCCAGCTGGGCCGAAGGCTTTGACTGAAGTTAAAGGACTTGTCATTGCCAGTTATCAAAACGAATTGGAATCTGCATGGGTAGCTTCACTTCAAGAGAAGTTCTCTGTTGAGATCAATGAAGAGGTAAAAGCTGAGCTTTTCTCAGAACTCGCTGAATAATGCGCTTTTGGTCTGTCATAGCCGCTAGTATACTCCTTTCATGCAGTCAAGGATTGACGAGCACGGAGGAGGTCGTAGCTACCTTAGGTAGTAAACAGCTTCTGGTGGATGACATTAAAAGTCAATTGCCGAAAGCAGGTGCTTTGCCTGAGGCTGATAGTATTGCTCTTGTACAGACTATTGCTAGAAATTGGGCGAAAAATGAGCTTCTCGTGGAGGCTGCAGAGTTCAATTTGAAGGAGGATCTTAGAGATTTCGAGAATCTCGTGAGTCAATACCGAAATGATCTGTTGAAACACGCTTACATCGAGAGGTATGTGAATGAGAATCTAGATACTAATGTTACAGCTGAAGAAATTGCTAATTATTATGAGAGTAATCAGAGCAATTTTGAGTTGAAAGAGAGTATTATTCGTGCCGGATACACTGCCGTTCCTTTGGAGGCACAGAAAATGAAGGATGCAAAGCGTTGGTTTAAGTCTACTTCACAACAGAGTAAGTATTTGGATTGGATAGAGGTTTTTGCCACTAAACAAAGCGCTTTTTCAGACTCTTCTTGGGTGCCGTTAGACGATTTTTTAGCTGAAATTCCGTTGGAATCGAGCAATCCTTATAGTTATCTAAAACGAACACCGAAGTTTACTTGTGAGGACACAGTAATGGTGTATTTTGTCAATGTTAATGACATTAGAATAGAGAACAGTTATTCGCCACTGGAATATGTGCGCGAAAACATACGAAAGATGATTCTTAACAAGCGCAGATTAGACTTAATTGAGCGTATTGGAGATAATATTATAGCAAATGCAATTGAAAAAGGCGACTTACTTATTCCTTAGTGTATTCGGGTTCATTTCCATGGCCCAAGGTCAACCACAGACTGTTGATGGTGTGGTGGCTATTGTGGGAGGTGATATCATCCTTAAAAGTGAGGTAGATGAGCAGTTCGATATCATGCGCCGCCAGAACTTTGGAGAAGAATTGAGCGAATGTGCAGTATTTGAAGAGTTGCTTTTTCAAAAACTACTGATTCACCATGCTGAGATCGATTCTGTCACTGTAGGTGAGGAAGAGGTTGAAGCAAATATGGACCGTCGTATCCAGCAACTTATTGCTCAGATGGGTGACCAAAAGAAACTCGAGGAGTTTTATGAGAAGTCAGTGGTTGAGATTAAGGAAGATATGCGTACACTCATACGCGATCAACTCACAGCTCAGCGCATGCAAATGACTGTGGTCGATGGAATTGAGGTGACTCCTTCCGAAGTAAGAGAGTTTTATGAAAATCTACCTGCCGACAGTGTGCCGCTAATCAATGAAGAGGTCGAACTCTCTCAGATTGTAAAGTATCCAGAGATCTCGAAGGAAGCTGAGCAAGAGGTGATTGAGAAATTGAAATCCCTAAAGGAACGGATTGAGAACGGAACGTCATTCTCGTCTATGGCTATTCTATACAGTGAGGATCCAGGTTCTAATAAGAAGGGTGGTGAGTACAAGGCGATTCAGCGCGGGGTATTCGTTAAAGAATTCGAAGCGGTTGCCTTTAATCTGAAAAGAGGGCAAATCAGTGACCCTTTCAAAACTGAATTTGGCTACCACATCGTTCAACTGTTAGAAAAGCGTGGAGAAGAATTGGATTTACGTCACATTCTTATCAAGCCCAAGATGACCCAAGAAAACCTCCAAGAGGCGAAAAACTTTTTGGATAGTATTGCTGTCGCGATCAACAACGGAGAGATGACCTTTGAAGAAGCGGCGAGCAAATATTCTGAGGATGAGCAAACCAAGTTTAACGGTGGTCAGATGAGTAATTTTCAAAGCGGTAATAATCGTTTTGAAGTGAGTGCATTGGATCGTGGATTGTTCGCCGTTGTAAATAAAATGGACGAAGGTCAGATTTCAGAGACCGGCTACTTCCAGAGTCAAGACCAGCGTGAAGCATTTAGAATAGTACGATTGGATAAGAAGTTTGAACCACACAAGGCTAATTTGGATATTGACTTTACGCGAATTAAAGGTTTTGCGCTTCAAGAGAAGCAAGCTAGAATAGTTGATGAGTGGAAAGAGGAAAAGCTCATTGAGACTTTTGTAAAGATAAACGCAGGGTACTTCCCGTGTGATGATAAACTGAACGATTGGAACAGTAACCGCGATGACTGATGAAAGAGTCATAGAAGTTCTTGAACGGGCTCCTGAGAAGCTACGTACCTTTAAAAATGAAGTAGGGAAGGTTATTGTCGGTCAGGAAGATGCTGTTGACCTCATTACACAGAGTATTTTGGTGGGTGGTCATAGCCTGTTGTTAGGAGTTCCTGGGCTTGCTAAAACGCTATTGGTGACAACTGTTAGTAAGGCGCTTGGTCTTGAGTTTTCTAGGATTCAGTTTACTCCAGATTTGATGCCTACAGATATTACAGGTACTGAAGTCTTAAATAAAGATCGAGTTTTTGAATTCCGTAGAGGTCCTGTATTTGCTAACGTAATTCTCGCTGACGAGATCAATAGAACTCCTCCCAAAACGCAAGCGGCTCTCCTTGAAGCCATGCAGGAAAAGCGTGTGAGTGTTGGAGGTATGACTTATGATCTCCCAAAGCCATTCTTTGTTTTGGCAACACAGAATCCGATCGAGCAGGAGGGGACCTATCCGTTGCCTGAGGCGCAATTAGATCGCTTTTTATTCAATATTTCTGTCGGATACCCGTCTCTTGAGGAAGAGCAACAGGTCGTGAAGCAAACCACTGTCGGATACACGGCGTCAGTTGAAACGGTATTTAGCGCCAAAGAAATTTCAGAGCTTCAAGAGGCTTTAAAGCGCCTTCCTGTTGTTGATGAGACTATTCAATATGCGGTTTCTCTTGTTCGTAAGACACGCCCTTCAAGTGAGGGAGCACATGAAAAAGCGAATGAATTTTTGAATTGGGGTGCAGGGCCTCGTGCCAGTCAAAATCTAATCCTTGCGGCCAAAGCCAAGGCCATTATGGAAGGTCAAGGTTCTCCAACAGTGGCACACGTCAAGGCGGTAGCGAAGCCTATTCTTAGACACAGAATAGTCGTGAATTACAAGGCTAAGGCAGAAGGATATACCTCAGACGATATCATCGACTTTTTACTGTAGGTGTTAAACGGCGTTAAAACTCGTAAATTCCCGTTGTTCGAGTAGTACATTCGCCATATGTTCCAACGACTTTTAGATCAATTAAGAGCCAATTCCATTACAGCTGTACTTACTGCTGCGGTTATTGGTGCCTTGTTTTTGCAATTGAATCTATTGTCGGGACAACTTGAATTACAACGCCAGCAATTCGAACAGCAGGTGGGCTTGACATCTACCAGCTTGAATGAGCGCGTGCGTATGTTCGTCCGTCGTAAAAGTATGGGCGCTTTTAAAACTGGCGAGAACAGTGATAGTACCGTAACCATTAATACCCCCATGGGACAGACTACATTGCGGTGGTCTTCTGGTCAAGTGCCCAACGCCATGGGTTTCTCAGATTCTGCTTTATTTGGTGGCCTTTTGGACAACTTTCAGAATTCATTGCCTTGGTCAGCACAGGTAACTCAGATCGAACTGGACAGTATCATTCGTTCCCAATTACAGCAAAATGGCGTTCGTACTGAACCTATGTGGGCTATTGTAGAAAATGGTTATTTGAGTAACCTAATTTCCGAAGAATTTGACCCCAATCTAACCACCTTTAACTACGTGCTTGCCGAGAGTTTTTTTGGTCCTACAAGACAGTTACTACTGTACTTTCCCTCTGAGAAGTTCTACCTCGCGAAGAGGGTCTACATGTCTTTGATCGCATCGTTACTCTTTTCAACGGTTATTCTTGTCGCATTTTTCGGAGTCCAGCGTCAAGGGCGAAAGCAGAAGCGATTGGCCGAGGTAAAAAGCGACTTCATTAACAATATGTCGCACGAATTTAAGACCCCTTTGGCAACCATTAATCTTGCCGTTGATGCGCTTCTTAAGAATGGTGATAAGATGACTTCTACCCAAATGGAGAGTTATTTGAGCATTGTAAAGAAGGAGAATAAGCGCATGAACGCTCAGATGGAAAGTGTATTGCAGATGTCGATGATGGACAAGGAAGAATTAACCTTGGATAAATCTTCAATGAATATTGCCGAGGTTTTAGGTGAAGCGGTGCAACATTTCAAATTGGCCGTAGAAGAAAAGCAAGGTTGGATAGACCTGAATATTGCCGCTGGTGATTATGCATACGTTGGAGATAGAACCCAGTTCAAGAGTGCACTTACGAATTTGATTGACAATGCTGTCAAGTATAGCGACGGGACGCCCATGATTAGCGTTCAATTGACCCAAAGTGAAACGGACTTTACTATTTTGGTTAAGGATCGTGGTATTGGAATGGACGAGGATACTCTAAATCAGGTTTTTGACCGATTCTACCGCGCTACCAAAGGAAATATACACGATGTAAAAGGACACGGTTTAGGGTTGTCCTTCGTTAAAGAAATTATTGAAAAGCACGACGGTACCATCGCTGTAGATAGTAAAGTAGGAGAGGGTACCACCTTTAAAGTAACCATTGAAAAGAACCTTTAGCATGAATAAGCAACGCATACTCTTAGTAGAAGACGATACCAACTTTGGTAATCTTCTTCGTGATACACTTTCTTTTAATGACTTTGAAGTAGATCTCGAAAGAGACGGAGTTCAAGGACTTCGAGCCTACAAGCAGGGCGAATACGACCTTTGTATATTCGATATCATGATGCCCAAAAAAGATGGTTTGACCTTAGCTACGGAGGTAAAAGCTATTGATAATGGTCAGCCATTAATCTTTTTAACAGCCAAAGGGCAGAAGGAAGATATCATTGCTGGTTATAGCGCTGGTGCAGATGATTACCTTGTTAAGCCTTTCGATACGGACGTTTTGCTTTACAAGATTCAAGCGATTATCGGAAGGAATCTAGCAGATGTTGAAGAAGAACCGGATGAAATTCAGATTGGAGACTTGGTTTTTAAACCGAAGATTCGTCAACTACTCTATAAGGATGAAGTAACAAGGTTAAGTCCCAAGGAATGTGATTTATTAAAACTATTGGCAGGCCATAAGAATCAGCTGTTGCCAAGGTCTAAAGCCCTGTTGAAAATCTGGAAAGAAGACAATTATTTTACGGGACGATCCATGGATGTATACGTTGCGAAGCTTCGTAAATATTTGAAGGTTGATGACAACCTACGCATCGAAAATGTGCACGGCGAAGGCTTTAGATTAGTGCAAGATTAGGACCTCCTGGGGCCAGGATTCACGTGTTTTCCGAGAATTCTCCGTGCCTCTTGCTTTGTTTTTTTTTCTTTTCGTTTTGAATATAAGGCATCACTTGCGCGCTTTCTATTCTTAGACAAATCCACAACGGGCTCGAGAGGGTAGGATCCGGTATTGTAGCCTTGCATGGCCAATTCCATTGGTGGTATTTTCCAAGGTTCATGGATATAAGGTGCAGGTATTTGAAAAAGTTCTGGCACCCATTGCTTGATGAATTTACCCTTGGGATCGTGATCCTGACTCTGCTTGATGGGGTTGTAGATCCTAATGGTATTCACACCCGTGTAGCCGCTTTGCATTTGGAATTGGGCATAGTGAATTCCCGGTTCAAAGTCCGTAAACAAAGAGGCTAAATAATCAGCACCCGGCTTCCAGGGCAACCACAGATATTGGCTGTAAAAACTGACGACCATAGCACGCATTCTAAAGTTTAAATACCCGGTTGCCGTCAAGCAACGCATGCATGCATCCACTAGTGGGACGCCCGTCTTTCCTTCCTTCCATGCATCGAATAGGTCTTGGTTCCATTCTTTACTCTGGTCAATATCCGTATATGCTCGATTAATGGGTAAAAACTCATATTCCCACTCGCTCTCAAACTTTTGAATGAAGTGGGCTTGCCACCGAAGTCGGTCCGCAAAAGCCCTGATATTACGCTTGGATCCCGGAATGTCTGCATGCTCCATGATTTGGACAAGTTGACGCACACTAATATTGCCCCAAGCCAAGTGTGGTGATATTCGACTGCATCCTTGTCGCGATTCTTGTGGCTTAGATATGCTATAAGCGTAGCGGGCGATACGTTTAGTTAGAAAGCTCTTTATAATGTTGTGTGCCCTGCGCTCACCGCCTTTTTGAAAAAAGGGATGTTCTTCAAACTCATTTTGATATTCCGGGATATTTAATTCTTGAGTATACGCACTGGAAGCAATCTTTTTTAAGTCTGCTTGAATCAGCGGTTGAGCAGCATTGTGATGCCATTTGCTCATCCAGTCTCTGCGGTTTCGAAGACCGCGTCGCACACCATTTGCATCTGACTCTAGCCACGGGATTTTCTGTGAGTTAAGGAATTTCTTGATTCTTAGATCGCGGTCGAAAGTGTGTTTGATACCAGTCTCTTTATGACTTAGAACTCTTACTACCTCAAAATTTGAGCAGATATGCTTGAAGAAATCGATGGCTTCGCATTTGAAGAAATACACCGTTTTCTGATCTAGCTGTAGATTGAGATCGTATACGGAGTCTGTAATAAATCGAACATGACGTTCGTCGTATTGAATTTGAGCAAAAAGTGAGGGTTCATAGAGAGTAAAGTAGAGTGTAGGAACATTGAGCTCCGTGCTCTGAAACACTGGTAGATGATCAAACCAGCGTAGATCCCGTTTGAACCACACTAATTGAATCTTCTCTCTCACTAGAGGCCGTATTTCAAAGTGCTTGGGTAGGGAATATGCTTGTTGTCCGATGCAATACCGGTGTACTGCTGCAATCCTATTGCTAGAGTAGGACTTTGTTTAAACAATACCCTCCCTTGTTCACAGACTTGTATATCATCACCCAGGGCAATATTTTGGATTCTTCCAACGGTATAAACGCACCCGTTGTTCAAGGTGAATTCTTCAATGAATTCTAACTCTATGGCATAGAGAAATGCTGTGGGAAGTGGATGCGTCCAATCCTGGTGTTCTTTAAGGCTTTCTCCAACTATCTCTAATTCAAATATTCCCTCAGGCGCATTCATACTTACTTCATGAACTGTGGCCGATTTTGTAAAAGGCATACATACAAGGCTTATTCGACCTTGGTTTCTATAGTTAGAAAGCGTGTGCCTTTTACCATTATCCGGACGAAACAAAATGCTCATTTGAGCTGGATTCGCACCTACGTGGGTGATGTTTGAAAGGGTAGCGGCATTGTACCTGTCCCGGTCATCCGCGGTGA
Organism: Flavobacteriales bacterium; assembly: GCA_012269745.1. GTDB lineage: Bacteria > Bacteroidota > Bacteroidia > Flavobacteriales > Schleiferiaceae > UBA10364. The sequence goes on from JAAXJR010000050.1 coordinate 33,923, forward strand.
TCCCAATAAAAGCAGTTCGTATACCCGAGAGGCTGTTGATCAACGAGGTTCGGTATCGTTTTTCGAATCCCTCGATATCCGAGGCGGTAATAGTTTTCATTCTTTATAGTACGCTTTGACCGCCATCAATGTGAACAATTTGACCGGTCATCCAAGAGGCTTTATCGCTCAATAAAAAGGCTGTCATTTCTGCAATATCACCGGCCTCTCCAACGCGTTTCATCGGATTGTTTTCGCCAAGCGCAGCCTTTTTCTCTGGTGTGCTCAAAAGTTTGCTTGCAAGTGGGGTATCTGTTAATGAAGGTGCAATACAGTTGATTCTAGCCTTGGGTGCCCATTCTGAGGCAATTGCTCTAGTCAACCCCTCAATGGCTCCTTTTGACGCACTTACAGTGGCATGGAAAGGCATTCCTCTTTGAACTGCCACTGTAGAATACAAAACCACCGAGGGAGTACTCTCTTTGTGAAAGTTTTTATAGGCTGCCTGCAGCGCTTTCACAGCACCCATGACTTGAAGTTGAAAATCAGCTTCAAAGACTTCAGGCTTTAATCCTCTGAATGGTTTCAGATTGATAGATCCAACACTGTATACTAGGCCATCAATATTCTCTGGCATCTTATCGTCCCATTCGTCTTCGAGAACATCAAATTCTTCCCATTCAATGGTATGTGCGGGGCCTTCATAAGGAGTTCTGCTAAAGACAGTGACCTGGTGACCTTCTGCCGCCAATAGCTCTGCTGTTTCTTTTCCGATTCCTTTGCTTCCGCCAATAATTACGTAATTCTTCATGTTTAGTCTAATGTTCTAAGATTCTAAACGCATTTTTAATCTGCAGGTTCAGATTAATGCCGGAAAATGGTGGCTTCTGTTGTAATTTCAAGGCAGAACTTAAAGCCATGTTAGAGAACATCACATTAGGAGCAGCCCCTTTGAGCTACCATCAGTATGAGCAAATTGCAAAAGGTAATGCTCGATTGACATTGGATCCTGTGGCCGCAGAGCGTATATCGTGTTCAAGAGCTTTCCTTGAAGAGCGTACAAAAACCAGAAAAACACCTGTTTATGGTGTGAACACAGGCTTTGGCGCACTTTGTAATATAGTAGTAGGGGAAGAGGATTTGGGTAAACTTCAAACCAATCTCGTTCGTTCACATGCTTGTGGAGCGGGAGCAGAGATAGATGAAAGGATAGTTCGTCTCATGATGGCTTTAAAGGTGCAAAGTTTTGCTGTAGGTGTAAGTGGTATTCGTCTTAAGGTAGTAGAGCAAATCATTGCCATGTACAATAGCGGTGCTATACCTGTGATTTATGAACTAGGATCTCTAGGCGCTTCAGGTGATTTAGCGCCACTTGCACATTTGTCTTTACCCTTGCTTGGTGAGGGTGAAGTTTGGCTTGAGGGCGAAAAAACTAGTACCCAAGATGCTTTGTCGGAGCTTGGTGAAAATGGTTGGAAGGCCATGGAATTGGCTTCAAAAGAAGGTCTTGCACTATTGAATGGTACACAGTTCATGTCAGCACATGGTATTTATGCACTTATTCAGGCAAGAAGAATAGATTTCTTTGCCGATCAATTGGCGGCTCTTTCCACGCTGGCATATGATGGAAGAATAGAGCCGTTTACTCCAGGTGTGCACTTAACCAGGCCACATATCGGTCAAATACTTACAGCGGAGCGATTGTTGAATTGGTTAGAGCCATGCGAGGCCATGCACAGGGAAAAAGAGCATGTTCAAGATCCATATTCTTTTCGATGTGTACCTCAGGTACATGGCGCCTCAAAAGGTGCCATTAAGCACATGATGGACGTCTTTGAAGTGGAGGTGAATGCTGCGACCGATAATCCCGTGGTTTTAAGTGATGAAGGCAGAATCATAAGTGCCGGAAATTTTCACGGTCAGCCGCTGGCCTTAGCCTTAGATTATGGTGCTTTGGCTATCCACGAATACGGCTCTATTTCTGAACGACGTACCTATCAATTAATTTCGGGAAGACGTGGTTTACCACCATTCTTGGTGAAAAACCCGGGGATTAATTCAGGACTGATGATCGCGCAATACACTGCCGCGAGTATGGTGAGTCAAAACAAACAATTGTGTACACCAGCATCAGCAGATAGTATCGAGAGTTCAAATGGTCAGGAAGACCATGTGAGTATGGGAGCTAATGCCGCCACCAAGCTCTTGAAAGTGGTAGATAATGTTTATGGTATTTTGGGTGTAGAGCTATTGAATGCAGTTCAAGCGCTTTGGATACGCGGTGAGGCGGTAGAAGGGGAGCTTGGTGCTCTATTCAATGATTTCCTCGCAGTAAGCCCTGCCATTGAAGAGGATATTTACTTGCATGAGCGAATGGAATTGGCCAAAAACTTCCTTAAAACTCGTATGCTAGAGGAGCGTACTATACTTTTGTAGGCCAATTCAACACGTATGAGTCAAGATCCTTGGAAAGGCCTTCGCGAGAAATTAGAGGAACGCAAATGGCCAGCAGTCTACATGTTTAAATTCATTGTCCCAGCTGATAATCAGAAAGTTGCCCAAACTGAAGCGCTATTTGATGCGGAAACAGCGCAGATAGAATTGCGTAAGAGTAAGACTGGAAAATTCGTTTCTGTCAGTGCAAAAGAGATGATGATGGATGTTGATTCAATCATTGCACGCTACGAAGAAGCTGTGAAGATTCCTGGCTTAATGGCTTTGTAGGCTATTTCCAACCTTCATAGACTCCCAATCCAAACAACGCATAATCCAGTCGAGCCGGATCTTCTGGGGCTATTTTTCGTATCGCTTGGTCCAATTCCATTACGGCTTTCCAATCGCTTTGTTTACGTTTTAATAGACCTAAACTGCGAGCAACCCTTCCGCTGTGTACGTCAAGAGGTAAGGACAACACTCCTGGATCAATGTCCCAAATACCGAAATCAATGCCTTCTTTATTGCTGCGTGCCATCCAGCGGGAATACATCACTATTCGCTTACAAGCACTGCCTTTAGTAGGATCCCCGAAATGTTTTGCAGCACGTTGAGGGAGGCCGTTGTTTAATAGGTAGCTCTTAAATGCAGTAAAGGATGCACCGAGATGATTTTCAGAGTTTAGATGCTTAACGAAGAAATCGCCAATGTTTTCATATTCCGTGTAAAGCTGTTGCAGAGCAACAACTAGGCCTTGGATATCCTCAGCCTTAAAAGTGCGGTGGATGAAGCCCTCGAAACTCTCTAAATCTTTTTGATTGGCACCTGAGACGAATTCCCAAGGGGAGTTGTCCATGCGCTCCATGATATCTTCGCTTTTGGCAATGATAGTTTTGCGCTGTCCCCAAGCAAGCGTTGCTGCGATAAGGCCGCTAATTTCAATATCCTTTGGATTTGAAAACTTGTGTGGGATTAAGATCGGGTCCTCGGTTACGAAACTGCGCTTAGCGTACTGATCGGCTTTTTCTAGAAGAAATTCGCGCAACTCGGCTTTTTTTAATTTCATGAATTAGCCCAATTTTCCGTCTACCATAGTCCACTTGCTCTTGCCAAGAGCTGCGAGTTCTGCATTATGAGTTACAACTACAATAGTTTGACCCAATTCTTCATTGAGCTTGACTAGTAAATCATGTACCGCTTCAGCATTGGCGCTATCCAAGTTTCCTGTAGGCTCGTCTGCCAATAGCAATTCAGGCTCGTTGATCAGTGCTCGAGCAATGGCCACGCGTTGCTGCTCACCACCGCTCATTTCGTTAGGAAGATGGTTAGCACGATGTGCGATGCCCAAAAGCTCCATTAACTCTTTCGCTTTTTCAGTTGCATTGCCATCCATCTGTCCGCCTATCCAACGCGGGAGGGTGATATTTTCTAAAGCGGTTAACTCGGGCAAAAGGTTATGGAACTGGAATACCAGACCGATGTGCTTATTTCTGTAATTATTTAACTCTTTTTTGGAGAGATTACCCAATGACATTCCATCAAAGGAAATAGAACCACTGTTGTAAGAGTCTAAGCCAGCGATCAAGTGCAATAACGTGCTCTTACCGGCACCAGAGGCGCCCACTATGGTGATGAAGTCACCTTTAGAAACGCGACCATTAACACCCTTAAGAACTTCAGTAGCACCGTACGATTTATGGAGTTGTCCTATTTCAATCATCTAGCGCAAGGTAGCTGATTTCTTGATTTGAGCATAATCAAGGAAATACACCAATCTGAGTGAGAAGAAATTATCTGCAGGAAGACCACTTAGGCTTTGGATATTCTGTAGATAACTTAAGTCTACAGCATTGTCAGAATTTGCCAAAGAGGCTCTGTAGAGCAGATTTAATTCTCGTCCTGGTGCAAACCAAAGTACATACTTAAGGTCTACATTAAAGAAGTTGATTCGTAGGGTAGGGTCGCTGTAGGCGTCTGAAGGCTTCAAGCTCCCGTCTTCATTTAAGTGGAAGATGTTTTCATTATCAATTCGATTCCAGCTGTGTCTCAAATCCAAAGTCAAATAGGAGTTTGGACCGAATAAGTATTGACCGCGTAATGTCTGTTCAAAATTTCGACGGTGACGAAGCGCCATTCCTACAGAATCCGCGCTGATGGTTTGGGCCCACCCAATCTGGTGGTTATTGCCCACTTCGAACTCTGCGCGCAGGTTGAATTGATCGTTAATACGACCAATGATTTCTACCTCTCCGTATCTGCCGCGTGCACCCCAATCGGCCCACCACCATTGTCCTCCGCGTAATTCAAGTGCTAGAGGTTTACGGAAATCCGTGCTAAGCCAAGCGTTGTGCCAGAAAGATGCAGGATTCACTCGATAACGTCCCCATACACGTGCATCGTAAAAATCATACTCTTCAGGTCTGGTTTCAACGTTGTAGCCGAAAGCGATAAAACTTTTGGTCAAACCAAAGAAGCTGTATTCCACATGAAAGCGCTCGAAATCGCCACCCTCAAAGAGTCTATTGTACTGAATGCCTACACGGTGCCTTCTTCGTAAGAAATATTCATTCGGTGCCAACAGATTATGACTAACCCTAAAACGTTGGTGAAATTTGTTTCCTCGTGCTTGGAAACCAAGATCATTTGGGTCGAAGGTATTCGACAGTACCTCAAGGCTATGGTCCCAACGCCAGGCACCAGTTTGTTTACCCATGTCCCAAGCACCTGCCAGACCTGCATAGTTATCGTCAGTATCATAAATGCTCGAACGGCCAAAGGCACCGTTGAAATAATGGCTGTTCTCCCAGAAATTCAAGTTTCCCGTAATCGCGGTAACGTTCGCATCCCTTGCGCTACTTTCAGTATTCATGCGAGTTACATTCGTGTTGATCAACCCAATGGAACTATTTCCTCCAAATCTTTGATCCACAGCAGTCACGTTGTAATTAGTCAATGGCTCCGTCAAGATTTCGACTGTATTGCCCAAAGAATCGGTTCCCTTAATAAAGTTTGCAGCAGTAATGGCGTTGAGAAAGCCAACACTTAAATTTCTGTCGGTAGTCCCTGTAAGCTTCGTGGCGTTGAGCATTCGAGTAAAACTCTGTGTAGTATTGCTCAAATCATCAAGATTGGCATTCGTAAAGTTTTGCGGGTTACCACCAATTCTTCTGCTGTAAAACAGATCAGCTTTATTAAATAAGTTGACCCCTTCGGTAAAGAATTGACGGTTTTCGTCGAATTGCTGTTCGAAGGCCTCAAAATTCACAAACTGCTCATCAAAGGCCACTTGAGAGAAATCTGGAAGCAAGGTCATATCAAGGGTAAAGCTCTTATTTAGCCCAATTTTTATATCCGCACCACCGGCTCTAGTAGCTCTCCAGTCTGAATCTCCTGTTTTTTGTAATCCTCCTGTAACATTTGGTCTGAGACTTACACGTACCGGTGGGTCGATGACATTAATACCCGTGAGCAAACCACTCTGTAAGCTCTCATTTCGGAAGTTTCTGTCAATTGGGTTCCAACTGTACATGGTTCGGTCAGTGCGAATAGAGCGCTTGATGTTAAATCCCCAAGCTGGCGGCTGAGCGCCTGCACCCCCTTGAGGAATACGCAACACTTGGTAGGGAATGTATATCTCAAAGCTCCATTGGTGCTCCTCCTTGACCACGGCGCTCCACCAAACGGCATTCCAGCTACCGTCCTCATCATTATCGCTGGTTTGGCGCGAGTCGCCTTGGACGCCGGCAGCACTCAGATAGAAATTGAAGTCATTGGCACCGTCGTTAAACGGATTGATAATGAGGTGAATCCAATCCGTATTGGCATTGACGCGGTCGCGCGGTGTTAACTGTGATAGAATAGGTGCACGCTCGTCTTTGAGAACACCTGCAAAATAAATGCCTTCCTGAGTGTAGAAGATGCGTACATCACTTGCAATACCCGCAGCAGGTGTTGCCGGTTCAGGGAAATACTGATCCAATTCAGTAATTTGAGCGCTCTGGGCCCATTCGGCCTCATCGAGAACCCCATTTACTTTGATATTCACCTCGCGAAGTTCAGGCACCTCAAGGCTCTTCTTCTGTGGATTTTGACCGAAGCCCAGTAGGGAAGTGGCTACGGCTAAACAGGTTAGGATGTATTTGGTCATAGGGAGCAAATATCGGTATAAAGACGCATATATCGATTTAACAACTTTAGAGGTTGTTTATGTTCAGGATTAAAGGTCTGTACCCTAAATTTGTACTCAAATCAAGGAAAAACTATGAACCTTCACGAATATCAAGGGAAAGAGATTTTAGCAGGTTACGGTGTACGTATCCAGCGTGGTAAAGTAGCGCAAACTCCAGCTGAGGCTGTAGAGGTTGCCAAGCAATTGACAGAAGAGACTGGTACTTCATGGTACGTAGTTAAAGCACAGGTTCACGCAGGTGGTCGCGGTAAAGGCGGCGGTGTGAAGCTTGCAAAAGGCATTGATAAAGTGGAAGAAGTAGCAGATAGCATCATTGGTATGCAGCTAGTTACTCCTCAGACATCTGCAGAGGGTAAGAAAGTACACCAAGTTTTGATTGCTGAAGATGTATACTACCCAGGAGAAAGTGAAACTTCAGAATTCTACATGTCAGTTTTGTTGAACCGTTCTACAGGCCGCAACATGATTATGTATTCAACAGAAGGTGGTATGGATATCGAGACTGTAGCTGAGGAAACACCACACTTGATTTTCACGGAAGAAATTGACCCTAAAGTAGGTTTGACTGGATTCCAAGCGCGCAAAGTAGCATTCAACCTAGGTTTGAGTGGTGCTGCGTTCAAGGATATGACCAAATTTGTAACGGCGTTGTACAAAGCATACGAAGGTGCTGATGCATCATTGTTTGAGATCAACCCAGTGCTAAAAACATCAGACGATAAAATATTAGCGGTAGATGCTAAGGTGACCATCGACGATAACGCATTGTACCGTCATAAGGATATCGCTGAAATGCGTGATACCCGCGAAGAGGATGCGACAGAAGTAGAAGCTGGCGAAGCCGGGTTGAACTTCGTAAAGCTAGACGGTAACGTAGGTTGTATGGTTAACGGTGCAGGTCTAGCAATGGCTACTATGGACATTATTAAGATGGCAGGTGGTAACCCAGCGAACTTCCTTGATGTAGGTGGTACTGCTGATGCAGCGCGTGTTGAGCAAGCATTCCGAATCATTCTTCGTGATGAGAACGTAAAAGCTATCCTTGTTAACATCTTTGGTGGTATCGTACGTTGTGACCGCGTTGCACAAGGTGTTGTTGATGCTTATAAGAACATGGGTAATATTAACGTCCCAATCATTGTACGTCTTCAAGGAACGAACGCTGAGGAAGCGAAGAAATTGATCGACGAGAGTGGACTAGAAGTACACAGTGCCATTGCATTGCAAGAAGCTGCTGACTTGGTTCAAGAGTTGGTATAAGTCCAATGAGATAATCTTAAATTAGCCCCGAGCACAAGTGCTCGGGGTTTTTTATGTCCTTAGATTTTATTTTAGAATGGAGTGCCACACTGCTGAGTCTGATCTTCCTTGCAGGAATCATTCAACGAAAGGTGTGGGCATGGCCGGCAGGAACGCTTTCGAGTGCCCTGTCTGTAGTGCTTTTTTATAGGATTGGCCTCTACGCTGAAACAGGACTCTATGTATTCTATGTAGTGATGGGTTTTTATGGTTGGTCTCAATGGCGTAATAATGCTTCTGAAGCAACCATTGAGCTTGTTGATATTCCTGTAAAGACACAGCTTTTAGCGCTACTGGGAATCCCCTTAGCTCTAATTTTGGGCTACGGATTGAACGCATTGCCCGGTGTTAGTTTTGCCTATTTCGATTCATTTACTACCGTCTTTGGATTATGGGCTACTTGGCAGGAAACCAAGCGTATACGAACGGCTTTCCATTACTGGATTCCTTTGAATATAGCCTCGATGATTCTCTACGGAATGAAGGGGTTGCCGGTATATGCTGGCTTAATGGTGATATATTCTATTCTAAGCGTGGTCGGATTTATACGATGGCGCAAATAATTCAGTTATTTTAGTGGCCAATTCAGAGAATTAAGATGCAAGCACAACAATACATTGACCTGGTTAAATCGACTTTAGATGCCTTAGATCCCAAAGCGCTAGATGCTTTGGTTGAAGCATTCCACACGACCTATGAAAAGGGTGGCAACATCTACACCATGGGTAATGGAGGCTCGGGTGCCTCGGCTTCTCATGCGGCAGGTGATTTCTTAAAAGGCGCGAGCTACGGCTTAGACAAGCGTTTTAAGATGATTTGTTTGAACGATAACCTTCCCTCAATGATGGCCATTGCCAACGACATTGGTTGGGAAAGTATTTTTGTGGAGCCTTTGAAGAACTTCCTCAGTGAGGACGATCTAGTGATCGGTATCAGCGGTTCTGGAAACAGTAAAAACGTGGTCAACGCCCTAGAATATGCAAACGCTAACGGTGCTACTACAGTGGCGATGAGCGGTTTTAAGGGCGGTAAAATCTCACAGATCGCCAGCATCAACGTTCATGCGCCTGTCATGGACATGGAAGTCACCGAAGACGTGCATATGGTCATTTTCAACATCGTAAAGAAGCAAATGATGGCGCGTTTGATGGGCGATAATCCATCGATGGGCGATACCTACGACAAAAGAATAGGCTAATGAAGCGTTTTGCGCTCATTGGTGCGGCAGGATACATTGCGCCACGACATCTAAAAGCCATCGCAGATTGTGGTGGAGTACTCGTTGCGGCGTACGATCCTAGCGATAGTGTTGGTCATCTTGATGCCTACTTTCCTGAAGCGGCATTTTTTACAGAATTCGAACGCTTTGATCGTCATTTGAATAAGCTCAGTGATGCTGGGAAAGGGGTAGATTTTATTTCAATATGCTCCCCAAATTACCTGCACGACAGTCATATTAGATACGCCTTGCGCAGTGGTGCGCACTGTATTTGTGAGAAGCCGTTGACCCTTCGCCCTTGGAACATTGAAGGTTTAACTAAAGTGAGTCAAAGTACAGGTAATCAAGTTTTTACAATTCTTCAGTTGCGATTACATGAAAACGTGATAGCGTTGAAGAAAGAGGTTCAAAAGAAACTCCAAGAGGATCCGGAATATGTGTTCGACGTAGATCTGACCTACATTACTTCGAGAGGGAATTGGTATTACGCTTCATGGAAGGGTGATGAAGAAAAGAGTGGAGGTATTGCGACCAATATTGGGGTCCATTTCTTCGATATGCTTCATTGGATTTTCGGCGATTTAGAGGACCAAAAAGTATATACAAGAACACACGATCGTGCTTCGGGTACCATGTATTTCAAAAACGCGAAGGTGCGTTGGTTCTTGAGTATCAATGCCGATACACTCCCTGATAGTGTAAAAGGGCAAGGAGGTCGTATTCATCGTTCCTTGAGCTTTGATTCTTGGTCGTTTGATTTCACCGAAGGCTTCACAGAATTACACAGCACGTCATACAAGCACATCCTAGAAGGTGGAGGTTTTAACGAGAAGGCAGCAGAAGCGGCGATAGAAATCGTTCACAACATGCGAGAGCAGGAATTGGCCCCATTGGGCGAGGATGCTCACCCACTGGCTAATCTACCTCATGCTGCACACCCGTTCTATCCGAAGAAATAGCATTTAAACACCTCTTTACCAATCAGTTAAAGAGTAGTCAATAGTTATTCACACCCGTTTTATTTGGCTGCGTCATTTGTTAGATTTGAGTATTCAGCTCAGCTAACAGGATACCTATGTTTTTAATTTTTGATACCGAGACGACCGGTTTCCCAAAAGATTGGAATGCGCCTATCACGGATTTAGACAATTGGCCACGTGTGGTTCAATTGGCTTGGCAAATCCATGATGAGAAAGGGGCATTGGTCGAGGTTCAAGACCACATTATTTATCCTGACGGTTTCGATATTCCGTTTAATTCGACGAAAATTCATGGTATTTCTACCGAGCGAGCACGTAATGAAGGTAAGCCACTTGAAGAAGTGCTCGCACTGTTCGAAGCATCCATGGACAAATGTGAATACCTCATAGGTCACAACGTCAAATTTGATCTAAACGTCACTGGCTGTGAGTATTACAGGGTGAAAGGAACGAATCCTTTGGACCAAAAGACGCCTGTAGATTCCTGTACAGAGACTACGGCTGAACTATGCCAGTTGCCTGGTGGACGCGGGGGGAGATATAAGCTTCCAAAGCTCGAGGAGCTCTATTTCCACTTGTTTAATGAAGGTTTCGCAGAGGCGCACAATGCAGCATTTGACGTCGAGGCCACGGCCCGTGTTTTCTTAGAGTTGGTTCGATTAAATATCATTACACCTGAGTCTATTGGGAAGGATCAGGAGTTTTTGAATCGATTCAAAACCGCTAACCCTTCAACTATTCAAGCTATAGGTTTAGCAGTAGAGGAGGCGAAGAAAAAACGCGCAGAAGGATTAGGAAAGACAGAAGAAGCTACCACAACCACAGCAGCAGCTTCCAACTTGCATGCAGCAGATGTCGAGTTTGCCCATCTACACAACCACACCCAGTTTTCTATTCTTCAAGCCACTACTACTGTTGGAGACCTCGTAAGTAATGCGGTGGACAATGGGCAGGCGGGTGTAGCCATTACCGACCTAGGGAATCTCATGGGAGCATTCCACTTCAATCGAGCGGTAATGAACGTCCCTGGGAATAGAGAAGCCTATGAGCACAATGAAAAGGTCAAAGCTGGAGAGCTTGATGAGCCGCTCAAAGAATATCCTTTTGTTGGGGTCATTGGCTGTGAATTCTACGTATGTGAGGACCGCCTTGACCGCAGTAAAAAAGACGACGGCTACCAAATAGTTGTTTTAGCCAAGAATAAGAACGGCTACCACAACCTCGCAAAACTCAGTAGTGAGGGGATGTTAAACGGGTATTACTATGTACCTCGTATCGATAAAAGCGTACTACTAGAGCACAAGGAGGACCTCATTGTACTTTCTGGTGGCTTGCGTGGCGAAGTGCAGCATTTGTATTTGAATGTAGGTGAAGCCCAAGCAAGAGCAGCACTAGAATGGTGGCACGAGCATTTTGGTGAAGATTTCTACCTCGAACTAAACCGACACGGGCTGGACGAGGAAGATCACGTGAATCTTCAGCTATTAAAATACGCCAAAGAGTACGGTATTAGATATATCGCAGCCAACAATACGTTCTACCTGACGCAGGACAATGCGGACGCTCATGATATTTTGCTTTGTGTGAAAGAGGGCGCGCAAAAGAGCACACCTATTGGTCGAGGTCGAGGATTCCGTTACGGTTTCCCGAACCAAGAGTTCTACTTCAAGAGTAAGGAAGAGATGGTGGAATTGTTCTCAGATTTACCTGAGGCACTGACTACTACTAAAGAGATTTTGGATAAGGTGGAGCTATATCCACTTGAGCGTAATGTACTCCTTCCAGCCTTTGATATCCCGGAACAGTTCCAGGATCCTCAAGATGCTGTAGACGGTGGGCAACGCGGTGAGAACGCCTACCTCAGGCATTTGACCTACGAAGGTGCGAAAGCACGTTATGGGGAAATTACTCCAGAAATTGACGAGCGCTTGGACTTCGAATTAGAGACTATTGCCCGTACGGGGTATCCAGGGTATTTCTTGATTGTACAAGATTTCTGTGAGGCGGCACGCCAAATGGGCGTTAGTGTAGGTCCTGGCCGTGGTTCGGCAGCGGGTTCTGCAGTAGCCTATGCGACGGGAATTACGAATGTGGATCCGATTAAGTACGACCTTCTATTCGAGCGTTTCTTGAACCCGGAACGTGTATCACTTCCCGATATCGATATCGATTTTGACGACGAGGGGCGTGATAAGGTCATTCAGTACGTGATTGATAAATACGGTGCGCCTCAGGTAGCACAGATCATTACCTACGGTACTATGGCGGCTAAGAGCTCCATTAGAGATGCTGGTCGTGTTTTAGAATTGCCTTTGCCTGATACTGACCGCATTGCCAAGCTCATCCCAGATATGACCAAACTGAAGAAGCTTTGGGCACTGGACGACAAAGGCCTAAGAAGCAAATTTGGTTCTGAAGAAGCCTCTTTAGTGATTCAACTGAAAGAATTATCAGAAGGAAATACGCTGGAAGCGACTACAATTAACCAAGCCCGAGTTTTAGAGGGTTCGGTACGAAACACGGGTATTCACGCCTGTGGTGTGATCATTACCCCAAGTGATATCCGTGAGCTCGTTCCTGTGGCGCGGGCCAAGGATAGCGAGATGTGGTGTACGCAGTTTGACAACTCTGTGGTAGAAGATGCCGGTTTGCTGAAGATGGATTTCTTGGGACTTCGTACGCTGACCATCATTAAAGAAGCTTGTCGATTGGTCAAGCAACGTCACGGGGTAGAATTGGACCCAGATAGCTTCCCATTAGACGATACCAAGACGTATGAGCTTTTCCAACGCGGCGAAACTGTCGGCATTTTCCAGTACGAGAGTGCGGGTATGCAGAAGTATCTGAAGGAGCTCAAGCCTACTGAATTTGCCGATCTCATTGCGATGAACGCCCTATACCGCCCAGGTCCTCTGGAATACATCCCAGAGTTTATTGACCGTAAACACGGTAGAAAGGAGATTACCTATGACCTTGATGCCATGGAGGGTAAGCTCAAGGAGACCTACGGAATTACCGTCTATCAGGAGCAAGTAATGTTGTTGTCGCAGGAATTGGCAGGCTTTACCAAGGGTCAGGCCGATATGCTTCGTAAGGGGATGGGTAAGAAGAAGAAGGACATCATTGATATGCTCAAGCCCATGTTCTTGGACGGTGGTGAAGAGCGTGGACACAATAGAGATGTACTTGAGAAAGTTTGGAAGGACTGGGAAGCCTTTGCTTCTTACGCCTTTAACAAATCGCACTCAACGTGTTATGCGTGGGTAGCCTACCAGACGGCGTATCTAAAAGCACATTACCCGGCCGAATTTATGGCCTCAGTATTGTCCAACAACATGTCTGATCTCAAAGCGGTGACCTTCTTCATGGAAGAGTGTCGTCGTATCGATGTACCCGTTTTGGGGCCTTCGGTCAACGAGAGTTTGCTTCGCTTTAGCGTAAATAATGAAGGTGCAGTCCGATTCGGAATGGGCGGTATGAAAGGCGTTGGAGAGAACGCTGTTCGCGAGATCATTGCCAAAAGGGAAGAGGGCGGTCAGTTTAAGGACCTCTTTGATCTCCTAGAACGAATTGACCTTCGACAAGCCAACAGAAAAACCATAGAGTGTCTCATTTTGGGCGGTGCTATGGACGATTTTCCAAATACCCACCGCGCCATGTACTTCTCAGAAGAGGAAGGAGGCCGCAGTTTTGTTGAGAAGGCCATCAAATACGTACAAAACAAGAAAAACGATGCAGAGAGCGCTCAGGCCTCTCTGTTCGGCGAAGGATCGGGAGAAGAGCTTCCTCCTCCCAAGATGCCAGAGGTCACCGAATGGCCGACTATCGTGGCCTTGAAAAAGGAAAAAGAGATCAATGGGATGTACCTCAGTTCCCATCCTTTGGACGATTACAGAACTGAAATTCAATATTTCTGTACCGCGGAATTGAACCGACTGAACAACCCTGAGAGCATCATGGGGCGCGACGTTTTTGTAGCAGGAATTGTCACCGAAGCACAGCACCGTATCTCTAAAATGGGTAAGGGCTGGGGCATTTTCCGACTGGAGGATTTCCGTGGCGATTATGAATTCAAAATGTTCGGTGAAGATTACCTGAAATTCCGTCATTTCTTCGAGAACGAGCAGCTACTCTTTATCAAAGCACGCGGTCGCAAATTCAACCAGCGCCAGGGTGAAGGCTTCATTGAACGCCTGAGCGTGGATGTCGCCGATGTAAAACTGCTGCAAGATGTGCTTGAAGAGCAGAGTAAATCGTTAGAAATCAAGCTAGACCTTGCCGCCCTTGATACAGGCCTAGTAGATAAGGTGCATGATCTATTAGAAATGCACCCAGGGAAAAAGCGTGTGAAATTGCACATCGTAGATATTGAAGAACAATTGGACATTAAACTCCCAGTAAAGGAGCGTAAAGTCAACATTAGCAAAGATTTATTGGTAGCTTTAGAATTAGATCCATTGCTCCACCCAAAAATCAACAGTTAATGAAAGTTTTCAAGGTCTTCATCCTCGCCATGGCTGTACAATTCGCACAAGCTCAAGTGAATTGTGTCACTACAGGTGATCAGTTGGGTCCTTATTTTAAGTGGGGCGCTCCGTACATCTCAAACGACACCTTGGCGCCGGGTATTTTGGATACCACGCGTTCTTTAGAGCTGACTTTTTACGTGAGCTACGATTGTGATACCGTTGATCTAGACACGTTGCCTTCGACGTATACCTTACAGATTTGGCACGCCAACGACACTGGTGCGTATAGCAATGTCGACGGCAACCCGAATAATTACGATTATCGCGGAGAACTAGAGCTTACGGGCTATTCAACCACTTTGCACACCACATTGCCGGGCATTTATCCCAACCGTCCTTCGCACATTCACATTAAGGGCTATCTGACAGACGCACATTTTACGGACACCATCATTACACAACTCTACTTCGAAGGAGATTCACTGATACCCTTTGATGGCGCGATGAATATGCCCGAAAGATGGATTCGATTGGATACTGTAAAGGAGAATGGGTATAAAGGAGAGTTCGCCTTTGGCTTGTCCTATATAGTAGGGGTGGAGGAAGCAGCTGGCCCAGTCAAGAGATTGTACCCAAATCCTTCAACGGGCCTAATTAACATCGAAATGCAGGACAAGGGAGTAATTACCCTGACCAATTTAACAGGTCAAATTGTACATCACCAATGGTTAGAGCAAGGTGAGAGTAGACTTGATTTAAGGCAACTACCCAAAGGAGTGTATGTACTGCGTAGTGAAGGCGTTGCAAGGCGATTTGTCCTTAAATAGCTTTCGTGAACTACGTGTGGAAAACATAGATGAGCTCATAGGCGAAGCCTATCGCATCAGGCGGTAAATTGGCCTTACATTTGATAGAAGAAAAAGAAATACATTTTATTATGGCACTCGAAATAACAGAAGCAAACTTTGAAGAAGTAGTAATGAAGTCAGACAAGCCAGTATTGGTAGATTTCTGGGCTGAATGGTGTGGACCATGTCGCATGGTTGGACCAGTAGTTGACGAATTGGCTGGCGATTACGAAGGCAAAGCAGTTGTAGGTAAACTTAACGTAGATACTGACGGTGCCGTAGCACAACAGTTCGGTGTACGTAACATCCCAACACTACTTGTATTCAAGAACGGTGAGATCGTTGATAAGCAAGTGGGCGCTACAAGCAAGCAAGTGCTAGCAGCTAAGCTAGACGGCGCTATGTAAGAAGTAGCGAGATAAAATTTTCTCATAACACCCCCGCGGGCGCAGCCCGCGGGGGTGTTTTTTTTCTCCGACACTCCCAATGTGAATAGGTTTTAGTTCTTCACAATCTTTGTATCCCAACATAGCTAAAGGCAATTTGATAGTAGTGGCAATAAAGCTGCTATTTAACCCTAATCGCTATGATAAAATCAACCCTATTTAGGACATGGCTTGTCCTTATGCTCCTGCCTGTGGTGCATCGCGCACAGGTAGTCGATTCTTCGCAGTACATGTACGCTGCACTTCCTGATGCATTATTTCCAAGCGGGTTCTTGCACGATCAAAGTTTCCTTCGTGATTTGCACGAAGGCACCGATTACGATTTGCATCTTTTTGACGGTTCTATTCCTGGAAAAATGAACTCGAAAAGGCACGGTGAGCTGGCTTACAACGACTTGTATTTGAGCCAGCGCATTAAGAACGGCCGACTTTTTGGAACGTCCCCGTTAAAGTTGAAGCCCTGGCCTGAATTCGAACGCCAAAGCAAGGCTCAGGATACCTTAGGCGTAGATATTAGCCTTTATTTGAATTGGTTCGAGGTACATGAATTGGATACCAATGCCTTAGCCAATGGATGGCTGTATTACGATAATGATCAGGTTACGTTGATGCCCAACAAGCTGTGGTTAGATGCCGCGCAAACGGCACAATGGAATACGCCAAGCCCTATGGATAGTGCGCGCAAGGCGGTTCAAGAGTTTGATGTGTTCTTTGGTGGAACGAATTCCGTAGCGCACTACATCAGCGGCCAATCGGTCACCCTGACCTTTTCTTTGATGGATTACCTCGTGCAAAGCAACAGAACCTTGCCCACAGATTTCTACTTGGATTTAGGGGACGGACAAGGGTTCCGTAAGGTGTCAATCAATCAGAAAGTCCAAGCTACGTTCTCAACGACATCTACAGTGAGCGAATTGATTCATAAAGACTTGGCCATTCGAATACGCTACAACAACAAATGGTTAGAAACGAGATTTCAGATCCCGTTGATATTCAATGTAAGTGTTCCAGATCTTGTTTTGCACACTGATAGCTTGGATTCGCCGAATTGTTACACAAAGAAAGCACCGAAAAAGGATGCGAGCATTACCGTTAAATATGCTAACAAGGGATTGGGCTTACAAAAGCCGGTAGTCCTTGTGGAAGGCTTTGAAAGCTCTTTGCAGCCTTATGGACTCATCAGCTATGAAGGTTTGTCTAGTGGTGTCATATTGAATGAAAATGACGAGCAGGTGTACCAGCAGATGGAGAAATTGGCTTGGCTGTACGATTCCCTCCACGGCGCCGGCTACGATATCGTTCATGTCGATTTTAAAGAAAGTAAGCAAAGTATTGAAGATAACACTGTAAGCTTGATCCGCGCATTACATTGGGTCAATAGCCAAGGTGCTGATGAGCCAGCTATCGTGGTTGGCGCATCCATGGGAGGTCTCATTGCGCGTGCTGCACTCTTAGAACTAGAACGCTATGACTGTTGCCAAAATATCAGTGCATATGGCACCTTTGATACGCCGCACGACGGTGCATTTGTACCTCTAGGCATACAAATGGGAGCGAAACGTATGGAGGAACTAACGACTATTTTATGGACTTGGTCGTTGGTTCAGACGTGGTCGAAGGCGCTAAATTCTCCCACCTCACGTCAGATGCTCATTGATCATTTAGATCCTTCGGCGAGAAGTGAACGTGCAGATCTCGTTGCTTTTTACAATGGTGAGCAGCCAAAAACGGTTCGCAGATTTGCCATCTCCAACGGTTCTGATCTCAATGTCAGTGCGCCTTTGGCGGATGGGGATGATATCATTGCTCAATGGGGTAGCAAGAAAAAAGTCACTTATAAGCACCGCGTACATACGCATATGGATAGCCTACAATTCAACAAGAGTGGGGGGGATAAGCGTGATGTTATTGGCTATGGAGCGAGCATAGAAGGGATGAACAGTGCAAGTAATTTTCTGTATTATGGACACAATATCTTGAGCAATACGCTGAATTTCAGAAAAATCAAGTTTTTCAGCAAGTTCAATGCCCGAAAGACACTCTGGGTAAAGCGTTTAGACAATTGGAACGTTATAAAATCGGCAGATGCAGATAAGGCCATTGTTCATATCCAGCAAACCAGCAACAACCAATTAAATCGTATTCACCAGGCCATACAAGGGAATGCTTCGAAGCTTGATAAGAAGAGTTTCTATCACGATTACATCGAAGCTCCGGGTTCTTCCACAAATTCAGCTATGGCATTCGGTGCGATGTGGAATTCAGAAGTCCTCAGTCCTTCACATACCTTTATTCCGGCTTTTAGCGCATTAAACGTAGGAGAGAAGTATGCCTCTCAAAGTTTCCGCGGCCGAATGGACATTATCCCATTCCACTCCTACATTAGTCCTGGATTAGTAGATGATGCTGCCGGCGCCAATCAATCGCATATTTACACGGATGAGGACATCATCCAATATGCGTTACATTCATTCGCCGGTGTACACCAAGAGATTGGGACCAATGGTGTGTTAAAAACCGATTTCAACATTGCCAAACAGTACAATACCTACGGCACTTATCCATCGCATATTGAAGCATTAGAAGTGGCGAGCGGAGTAACTCTTACTATTGGAAATCAGGGATTTGTAGGAAATTCTAATGTGCCTGCCGACGGTGATCAAAATCTAGAGGTCTTCGTGGGCAATGGGTGTATTCAAGGCGAACTTCGCATTAAAGGAACCCTGAGAATTGGCGATATCCCAGGTCATTTTGCGACCCTTCGAATCAACAAGGGAAGTACGCTCGTGCTCGATAAAAACAGTTCCTTGTCCATAGGGCCAGGCAGCGAATTAATTATCGAAGAAGGCGCTACAATGATCATTCAACCCGGTGCTTCGATTGACTGGAACGACGGTGCCATCACTCTAGAAGGTACACTGAATATGGACAGCGGTGTCGATTTTTTACCTGTTGGATCTGGCACGCTAACCTTTGCTAAAGACGGAGTGATCAGTCCGCAAAGCACTGGAACTATTCGCGTAGAGCAGAGTAGGGTAAACATCAAAAACCTGCAGTATTTGACAGTGAACCTCGCCGCAGTAGAGTTTAATGAATGTACGGTCGTGTTTTATGATAAGGGCGAGCTCAAAGTGCGTTCAGACTTCGATTTGACCAATTCTACTGTGCAATTTGATGGCAACAAACAATGGGCAGCCCTATCGGTGAGCGCCAATACAACCACAGTTGCCCATTGTGAATTTATCGGCGGAGCACCCGCACTTTCTGTAGCCTCAAACAGCGCGCTTTCCTTGGAGAACAGCACCTTCAAAAATGCACTTCAAGGTCTAAAATGTACAGCTACTCCCACTAGTTTTTATGCCAATAAGTTCTACTCTTGCACTACTGGCGCTGAGCTACATTGCGGTGCTGTGACCATCGAACGCAACTTATTTCACGGCTGTAATAATGGCCTCGTATTTTCTGCAACATTAAAGAATGCACCCCTTCAGCTCGTACGCAATGTGTTCAGTTCAAATACGACCTATGGCTCAAATATCACAGATGCTAGCGTGCGCATGGAATGCAACGATTGGAGCTATAACGCCATTGGTCACATGCAAACTGGTGGAACGCTAAGTTTAGGTTCTAATGCCGGGAACATTTTAAATTCGAATACCACAGCCTTAAAATTCCAATCCTTGCAGAGTTTAGCCCTCAATTATGGTCAAAACCAATTTCAAAACAATGCCGCTTTAGATATTCAAGGAACCTTCCTCAATAGTGCGACTGTTCCTCACAACGGTACCCATTACTTTATATCTACAGATTACAACAGCTTTACGAGTTCGTGGTCCACAGATATGGTCTTAGGTCGCAGTAAGGTATACCCAATCAAGAGCCCAAATACCCAGCCTTCTTCGTACGTATGTCCAGCGAAAGGGCCAGGAAAGGCTCGTGATCAAGGGATGGATAATACAGAACAGATGTCTCTGACCGTTTACCCGAATCCGAGTACTTCTCCTGAGATTCAGGTTTCTTTTTCGCCTATTCAGCAAGAAGGTACTCTTGAAGTATATGGGGCTAATGGGGCACTCATTGTTTCCTCTCAGCTTTTACCAGGGGCCTACTCAAAAACCATCTCGGTTGCTAATACTCCCGGTACCTATGTCGTTAGATTAATATCAGGTGGCAGAATAGAGACCGCGCGTTGGGTGTTGTTGTAGCCAAAAGTTATGACCGCGCGATTTTTTTCGCCCATAGCCCCCACGCGCCCTGCGGGCGCGTGGGGGTTTAACCCAAAATCTGTACTTTGCGCCTAGCAAATGAGCCATAATAAAACCATACCCATGATTGACCTGCCAAGGGTCCATGCAGCCTACCAGAGTGAGCTCGACGAGGCTATAC
Organism: Flavobacteriales bacterium; assembly: GCA_012269745.1. GTDB lineage: Bacteria > Bacteroidota > Bacteroidia > Flavobacteriales > Schleiferiaceae > UBA10364. The sequence goes on from JAAXJR010000050.1 coordinate 54,171, forward strand.
ATGCTGTAGTTAAGAGTGGTTCATACATCGGTGGACCCGCTGTTGCAAAATTTCAGGAACGACTCACTAACTTCATGAAAACCCCGACTTTCGGTGTAGGGAATGGTACTGATGCGCTTCAGATTGCCCTAATGGCGCTAGGCATAGGTCCAGGTGATGAAGTCATCGTTCCGGCTTTCACCTATGCAGCGAGTGCAGAAGTCATCGCTCTTTTAGGAGCAACAGCTGTATGGTGTGATGTTGATCCCCAAACCTTCAATATCGATCCAGAAAGTGTGAAATTGGCACTATCTGCAAAAACGAAAGCAGTGATAGCGGTGCACCTTTACGGTCAATTAGCTGATCTAGAAGCATTAGAAAATATCATTGGATCCGTTCCCATTGTAGAGGATACTGCTCAGGCCTTCGGCGCAAGGTTTACTTCAGGCAAGCACAAAGGAAAATTCGCAGGCACTGTGGGTGCATTCGGAACCCTCAGCTTTTTCCCAACCAAACCCCTTGGTGCAATGGGCGACGGTGGTGCGATTATAGCCAACGATAAATTGCTATTTGACCATGCGTTAAGCATTGCTAGGCACGGTCAAAGTAAAAAGTACGTCCACGACATTATTGGTGTAAACTCGAGATTGGATCCCATCCAAGCGGCTGTACTAAATGTAAAGCTTAACCATTTTGATGAAAGCTTAAAGCGGAAGCAAGAAATTGCGGCACTTTATCAAGATGAGCTTGCGAGCCTTGAACGAATCGAGCTTCCAAAAAGGGTAGGATACTCTTCTCACGTTTGGCACCAGTTTACTTTAAAAGTAATTGATGGTAATCGAGACGATTTACAATCTTCATTGAATCAAGCGGGTATATCTAGCATGATTTACTACCCTATATCGTTAGCGGATCAAAACGCATACAAAAACATGGTTCATAGGATGCCGATTGAAACATCTAGGTTGCTCTGTAAACAGGTTTTAAGTTTACCTATAGACCCTTCCATGAGTGATGAGGATGTTCTTTACATCTGCCAAGTGATAAAACAGTACTTTTAATTCTATGAGTTATTTCAAACACGAATCGGCTGTCATAGACGACGGTGCGTTCATAGGAGAGGGCACGAAAGTCTGGCATTTTTCGCACATAATGTCCACAGCGAGCATCGGTGAAAACTGCATTTTAGGTCAAAACGTGTTCATCGGTGCCGATGTAGAAGTAGGAAATGGGGTTAAGATTCAGAACAATGTAAGCGTTTATAGTGGTGTAATCATTGCGGACGACGCGTTCCTAGGACCATCTGTAGTTTTTACAAATGTCGATGCTCCACGAAGCTTTTTCGAGCAAAAGAACTACGCTAATACACACATAGGAAAAGGAGCGACCTTAGGGGCGAATTCGACTATTGTTTGTGGCAATGACATAGGCGAATATGCCTTTGTTGGAGCGGGGGCTGTGGTCACTAAACCAGTGCCGGCGTTTGCCAAATGCTACGGCGTTCCCGCCGAGCAAAAGGGCTGGATCAGTCGTCATGGCCTAGATTTAGATTTCTCTAATTCCAATATCGCCAATTGTCCAAAAACAGGTGAGCAGTACATGTTGGAAAACGGAAGAGTACGTCCTTTATGAAAGTAGTAACGGTCATTGGTGCGCGTCCCCAATTCATTAAAAGTGCTCCTGTAAGTAAAGCATTCCTAGACTCAGGTATTCAGGAGATTACCGTGCACACTGGTCAGCACTATGACGACAATATGAGTGCTGTTTTTTTCGAGGAAATGGGCTTGCCTAAACCTTCATATCGGCTGACGAGTGGAGGTCTTTCTAGAGCTGAGATGATTGAAAAAATTCAATCAGAATTGGTGCCCATTCTTCAGAAAGAAGCTCCAGATTATGTCCTGGTGTACGGCGATACGAATTCAACTTTAGCTGGAGCAAGAGCAGCTAAATCCTTGGATATGTCACTGGTTCATGTCGAAGCTGGATTGCGATCTTTCAATCTAGAGATGCCGGAGGAACACAATAGAATAGAAACAGATCAGCTTTCAGATATTCTCTTTACCCCTACAGAGGAAGCTGTGCGCAACCTTCAAAAAGAAGGTTTCGATACAAAAAACTATCAGATACATACCATCGGAGACGTAATGTACGACGCACTCCTGACCTTTCAGGCGCGTGCACTGTGGCATGAATCCTTGGGGCGAGAGTCATTTTTCGATAGAGACTTTGGTTTAGCTACCGTACACAGGTTCGAGAACGTAAGCGATCCTAACAAGCTAAGAGTGTTGGTGGAAGAATTGAATGCTATCCATGAGAACGAAATCCCTCTTTGGATGCCCTTACATCCGTCAACTGCCAAAAGGCTCAAGGAATTCAAGATTGATTTGAATATCCATCTTGGACCACCTGTAGGTTATTTGCAGATGTTGTGGTTGTTGCAAAAGTGTAAGATAGTCTTGACGGACAGTGGTGGGCTTCAAAAGGAGGCCTATTTCAGTAAAAAGTCTTGTGTTACACTAAGGGATCAAACGGAATGGGTAGAGTTGGTTGATAGAGGCGTGAATAAGCTTCATCATATTGGTCGCTCGAATCTCGTTCACTTAATACAGGAGCTACTGAATGCTACACATGATTTTAGCTGGAAAGGTTATGGTGAAGGCAATGCGGCAGAAAAAATTTCAGCAACGCTGCTGGGTCGTTGATTAGAACTGCTCCAAAAACTGCTGAACATCACTGATACACTCCGCATTCAGATTATGAGCCATTGGGTAAGACTTAAAAGAGAATAAATCACTTTGTAGTAAATCGGCTCCCGATTTCGCCCAATCGAACGGGATAACATGATCCATGGTCCCGTGAGTTTGAAGAACTGGCACATCTACTTTCCAATGGTCATTGCGCCATTCAGGCAGCATATACCCACTCATAAGTACGTATCCCGTAGCGTTGAACCCACTTCTTAGAATGGCCATGCTCAAAATGGCACCTTGTGAAAATCCTCCACAGATAATCGGTCCAACAAGCTCATGCTCTTGCGTCCAATTAATAATACTCTCAACAACTAGATCTGCAACCGAAGTCACTTCAACATCATCTATGATTTTGTTTCCATTGTCCCAATTGATATCGTACCATGCGAAACCACCCATTCCTATATCTTTTGGTGCCTGAAAGCACACTAGATTCATAGGAGGTAGGTACGGTTTTAGACCAAAAAGGTCTTGCATGTTGGATCCGTAACCGTGCAGCAATACAAGCGTAGGCGCTTCCTTGCTTTCAATGTGTTGAAGGTGTTGTAGCATTATTCGACGATGTCCCAAGTATGGTCCGCCAAAAGTAGCACTTTGTGCATGAATTCAAACGGGCACTTTCGCCATTCAGTAGGTCCTATCATACTTAATACTGTTGAACCGTTTTCTCTACGGTATAGGAAATATGTATGATTAATTTCAGGTTTAAAGCCCATTTCAGCGCTGTAGATATGCGCACTCAATTCTTTACGCTCTTGAATCTTTCTAGCTTGTGCCGCCAACAATTCGATCTGTTCCTTTATCTGATCCAATTGCATATCGGTCTGCATCTCCATGGCATTGACATCCAGAGATTTATTCTTTAGGACATCCACAGCTTTAAATGCTGGTGCGCTCACAGAAGACCCATAAGGAAGCAAATTTGCATCCTCAGCAATTTTATCAGGATCAATAGGGTTGAAAGTGCGCTTATCTTCTGCCATGGGTCAAAAATAAATTAATCCTTCTTCTTCATTGCCGCAACTAGAAGCTGTTTTTAAGCTGTATTTCTCGGCCGTGTATAGCGCAAGTAATGCATCAAATTGATGCCAATTTGAAATATTGAGATGGTCGACCATCCAATGTACGCGCTCAAACAAGATGGCTAGAGAATTTTGTAGATAGGTATTGTCTTTTTTGTAGCGCTTCATATCTAGATCGAGAGCTTCTGCCGCAAGTTTAGGGTAGACCTCTATGGTATGTGAAGGCAATTCATTTTGCATCCATGTGCTCAGCTCAATAGCTCGAGCAGTCAATCCTCCAAGAAACATAGGGCTCATAGCGCGTGCCTCAATATCCGCTAATCGGTAATGAAAATTAGAAAAACCGGCCAAGCCTTTTAAAGCCCCTGGAAGGGAAAGAGGTGCATCTATTCCTACGAGCAAGGGCTGGTATTTTTGTATCAATCCTTTCAGCCATAGGTCAGCATCATTATTCTTCGCAGATTGATGCATATGAATTTTATTACCTTCTAAGAAAGCTATGCAAGTGAACCCAGATGTCTTGCTGCCGTAATCAATACCCGCAATCACTTCTCCCATTTCCCAAAGATTTCTTCAACACGTTTGATACGAAACTCAAAGATTTCCTCCAATTTGCCTTTAACAACAAGAGGATGGGCAATCCTGCCTAGGATTCCTAAAGGAATTTTATAGTTCACGCGGTCGAGCATTTCTACACCACCTTCGATTTCTTTAAAATGGTGTTCGTGATGCCATATTGCATAAGGTCCAACACGTTGTTCGTCAACAAAATAGTAGGGCTCCTGGACATAGGTGATTTCCGTTGTCCAATTCATCTTGATGCCGAATAAAGGACTCACTTTGTAGTGGATGAACAGACCAGGATACATCTTTTCTGGTACGTCACTTAGAGTTTCAAAACCCATTTCACTAGGGGTGATCTTCGAGAGATTCCCAGGGTTCTGAAAGAAGTTCCAGGCTTCTTTTATACTAATTGGAATGCGTTGTGTGCGCTCTAGAGTATACATAAAATTGCATTGTGTACACCTAACGCCACATTTAATAAGTAGTTCAGCAGTGAAAGGGAATCTTTTAAATTCTCTTCATTTGTTGCTTTATATATTTAGTTTGCTCTGCAAGCACACCTTTGGTATCCAAACGCTTGACATCTGTAAGCAGAATCTGTGCCTCTTTCTTGCGGCGTTTTGTTAAGGCTATACCCGCTAGGTTCAATTTCGCCAGGGCCTTGTCTTGATCCATGCGCAAACCTGTGTTCAAAGCTTTTTTCAAGAGTGTTTCTGCTTTACCTACTTTTCTTTGAGATTCAATCATTCCCATAAGAAGGTAGAAATAAGCAAGCTGCGTCTTAATTAAACTGCTCTCTGGATTTTTAATGCCGCCCAGCGCTTTCTCAGCTTTATCCAAATCCTGCTTTCTCATGTGGTACAGGGAAAGAAGGATTCTTTCGTTCCTAAAGTAAGTAAACAGCACAATTGCTGCTGGAAACAACAGCGCAATACCGTTGCCTATTTCTCCATCTACAAAATTGTAAATCGACCATCCAAAGATGATTGCTGAAACTCCAATGCGAATAATTTTACTTAACATGTCCTTACTTTTGTCTTGCGCAAAGAAACAAAGAAATGGATAGAGTTAATTGGAAATTAATGACCCTTGAGGAAAAACGAGCATTTTACCAGAAAATCTCAATGGAACTAAGTGATCACAAGCGTCAGTTATTCGATGAAAAAGTTCAATATCGTACCCGCCATTTTTCGCTTGCGCTTGAAGATATGATGAAGACTCAAAATGCTTCGGCACTAATGCGTACCGCTGATGCCTTCGGAATCCACAGAGTAGATGTTTACGATAAGAATGAAAGGTTTAACGTGAGCAGTGGAATTAGTAAGGGTGTTGAAAAATGGCTGGATTCTAAATTTTTCAATACTTACGACGAAGGCGGGGTAGAGGAGTGGGCGGCTCGTTTAAAATCTACTGGTAGAAAACTCTATGTTACCGCACTTAATAAGGATGCGAAGCCTTTGCACGAAATAGACCCGACCATTCCAGCAACAGTATGCTTTGGCAATGAGCAGGAGGGGGCTTCAGAGAATCTTATCGCCCTGGCAGACGAGGTGCTTTACATCCCAATGAAGGGCTTTGTAGAAAGTTTCAATGTCAGTGTTAGTTGCGGCATTGTTTTACACCATTTAACCCATCGAATGGAGCAGTGTGGCGTTCAGCGAGGGTTAGAAGAGGAAGATGCATTGGATACAAAGATTAATTGGGCGCTGAGGACTATTCCGAATCCGCAACGTTTTGTTTAGTCAAGGAAGTATTCAAATTGTCCCTTTTCTTGTTGCCAACCTATAACCTCCCAGCGTATCAGTCGAGCAAGTGTTTCGATAGTACGCCTTCGGTCCATTGCCATAATTTTTGAAGCCTTACTGGTACTTATACTCGAATAAGATTTCAAATAATCAATGAGCTTCCTTTCGCTATCACTAAACTCAACAGGTCTTTTACTCTTAACCGATTGCTCTTGCCGCCAAACTTCCATGAGGACCGCATTTGCGGGAAAATTTTCATCTTGATCCCTGTAGTAGGCAATCATTTTATCGGTTTCCTCAACCTTGTAGGGTTTTTTACGTCCTTCTGGAATATTTATTTCCCAAACTGTCTTTCCGTCCACCTGATGTGCCAAGACTTCAACATCAATTGTTGGATGTAGAAAAATCTGGGTAGCATTCTCCACCATATAGATGTCGTCTTCATCCTTAACACCTGCAATCAATCCGTTATCTCGTACACCAATCAAGAGACGTCCGCCCGTAGTGTTTGAAAATGCGCTGATTGTGCGAGCGATTTTTCGGCTATCGCTAATCTTATACTTGAAGTCTTGATTTTCGTGCTCGCCTTGACGAATGAGTTCGTTTAGGTTATGCGTTGAATAATTTTTATCAAAGTCTTTATTCATAAGTTAAAAATCTTCGTATCTTAAACTCATGGAGCAGGTCATAAACTTTAAAGATCCTAGTTTTTTTGATGAGATCAACTATCTCTTGAAGCATCGTCTACATGCTAAACTTGCTTACGACGGTGTTTTAGAATTGCTTTTTGACAATCTTAATCTCAATCAAATTCATAACACGGATATAGAGTTATTGTTGAACTTCGGAAAAGATGCCTTTGACGAGAAATTGATCGAAATTCATAGCGTCACTTATCTTGTAAAAGTTGGTGAAAAGTCCAAAGCGGTGCTTGAAATGATTGAAAGACTTCGATTTGAACTTCGTCTTTTAGATAATGATGGTTTCGAAATAGACTACGCGACATTAGCTCTGTTTATTGAGTTTATCGTTCAATCCAATGAAAAACTGAAGGAAATAGAGTTGGTGTATCAGGACCAGTTGAAGTACCTGATGAATTGAGCTACTTTGTTACGTAAATTACATCTACAAGCGCCTGTACATCACTATTTCTTCCAAACCACTTGGTTTTGAACTCTTCGGAATATACGCGTATGTTCGCGATGGTAACACTATCACCGTAAGCTTTCTTTGCTTCGTAAAGCATTTTCTCATAGGAGATTAGCCCATCGTGTAACACAACTTCTCTCGTCTGTTCAGCAGCTGTAATCTTGTCGCTATAAATGACATCAGGATAGACTGTTATCGTGCCCAAATAAGTCCAGGAATTACCATAGAGGGTATTCGCCGTGTCATAAAGCGACCTGTTAGGGCTGGCGCAAGAGGCAAAAAAAGCGATAATTGCGATGAAAACTATTCTTTTCATAATTGTTTTGTAAACCTCGACCAAAGCTAAAAAAAAAGCAGCCCAGTGGGCTGCTTTTTTAATGAGACTTAATGCGAGCCTCTAATGCTTTTTGACTGATCAAAATTCCTCGCTCCTTGCAGTACTCTGAAATTCTGTTCAAATCACCTTTAAACTGTTTAATGGCTTGGTTAATACTACAAATAGGGTTCATAGGAACATTTATTTATGGATTAACACTGAGACTAATTTACAATTTCTAAATCCCGCTTCATCCAACAATCCGATTCAATTCTGATACGATAGTGCTTTTAAGTTTAAAATACATAGACTATTCTTCAAAAATTCCCGCCTCGAGAAAAACTCATACGATTAAATTTTACCTCAATAAGCTAAAAAACTCAGTTTATATATAAGGCTTCTTTTCTTTGTTGTATGAAAAGGCCCTTGATTATTTGTGCAAACCCTGTTTTTGGAGATGAGGGATTATCTTCTACGGAAGAAATAGCAAAAGAGCTCAGTAGGCTTCGTCCGGTAGTTTTTGTGAATTTTCCGCTGACCCTCAGTCAGTTGAGATCTCAAAGACAACGAGTAAGTAAGGTAAATACTATAGAAGCTGTTCAAGGGTTTGATCAGTTATGGGTGTACGAACCTCCTATTATGTTGCCTTCAAACGCACTCAATGGACGGAGTTATACAGTGGTCAATACCATTAATAATATCAGGTATTACAGAGGATTACAGCGACTAATAAACGATTTCAATTGGAATCAAGTAGACTTAGTTAACGCGTTTAACCCGCTTTATGTCGGTGCTTGCACCAAACTAAAAGCACATTCCTTGACCTATTATTGCTACGACAATATAGCCGCCTCTCATTGGATGAGGAATCATGGTACGCGATTGGAAGACAGGCTAGTCAATGAGGCAGATAAGATCATCGTATCTTCACCTGGACTTAAGGCGAAATTCTATGAAGCAAGCGTTCCTGTTGTTCTTGTCCCAAATGGAATGGATGCTTCGAACTTCAGTGTGGTTGATGAATTACCTAAAAATTCAATTGCCTTAGCCTATGTTGGAGCCATTGACGATCGAATAGACTATAAATTAATCGAGGAAATCTTGAAACTTCCAGAGGTGAGTAAACTGAAGCTTGCGGGTCCATTAAAAACTTTGGATGCTGAATTACTTTCAGGGCATGATAAAGTCGACTACCTAGGGATATTGCCGAAAGAGGAGGTGGGTAAGGCACTCATTGAAGTGAATACAGGCCTCATACCGTTCGTGAAGAACGAATTTACCAAGTACATTTATCCACTGAAAATCAATGAATATCTAGGTAAGGGGTTGGCAGTGCTGACCACCGATTTTGCGGATTTATCTGATTTTGAAGCATTCGTTCAGCCTATCAGGTCTTTCGACGAAGCCACAGATGAATTGCAGCGAATTTTGAAGGAGGATTTCACAGAACCTAAGAAATTGGCTCGTCATGAATTTGCAATGAAAAATACTTGGGAACATCGGGCACAAGCTTTTAATGAGGCATTAAATGGATAAAAGACTCGTCATACAGAGTGGGTTTAACCTAATAGCAAATGGGCTTCCAGCACTGTTTGGGTTGCTTTCGTTTCGTTGGCTAGGCGGTGTTTTAGGTGTTGAAACTTTCGGAACATATATTCTGCTACTAGCCGCGTTCGGAATTTATACACAGATACGATCAGGCATTATTTCAGCCGCATTTATAAGGATGACCGCGGGTAAGGATGATATCGACAGCATCATAGGTGCATCTATTTGGATATCAATCTTTCTCGCATTACTAGGCATAATGACCACTTTCATTTTTGTCTTTTTTTCGGACCAATTCACCTTGGATTATTTCATTCTCGCATTACTCGCTTTCACCTCCATTCCTTCTTTTATTGCGATTAATTTGAATTCTGCCCGTGGAGTATTTCAACGTGTAGCATTAATTCGTCTAATTGAAACTGGTGGCTTTTTGTTGCTCTTAATCATTTTAACAAATGACAATTCTACACTTACCGAGGTTCTGTTATTGTATGCATTAACCTCAGTGATTACGTCCATTTTTATTCTTATTATGAATTGGATACCACGGAAGTTAACCTTCGGTAAAGAGCAAAGCAGTTATGTACGTGCTATTTGGGATTTCGGCAAATTCACTTCTGGTACTCAATTGGTAACCAGCCTTTTAACTAACACAGATGTTTTCCTGATCAACTACTTTCTAGGAAGTTCGAGCGTTGCCTTGTACGAATACGGCAGGAAATGGTTGGAAATTTTCGAAGTCCCTTTCCGCTCTTTAGCAGGGGTATATTTTACAGAAGTTAGTAACATGAATAATGGCAATCGAGGTAAAGAAATCTGGACTTTCATCACTAGTAGAGCATTGAGGACCTCTATGTTCAGTCTGCTAGTCCTACCGGTAGTATACTTTGTGGCGCCATTTCTCATTGAGCTCATCAGCGGGGCACGTGAACCCAGCAGTATTCTAGTGTTTCGAATATTAAGCCTACTGGTTCTGTTCATTCCATTCGATCGATTCTTAGGTTTAAGTCTCGATGTAATAGGGTTTCCGAATATAAATTTTAAGAAAGGACTCATCCTTTTGATTACCAATTTCCTTCTTGATATTGTGGTCATTAAGCTTGGTTATGGAATCATAGGAGTTGCCGCTGTCAGTATCATATTCTACGCTGTTGGTACATGTTTGTCCTTTTATTGGTTGAGAATAAAGTCTTTTGAATTATTTAGTTAATTTGGTAGAACCAACCAATAAGCTGATCTATGGTCTCTACCAATAAATCAGAGCTGATTTTAAAGGGATTATTATCCATTTATCCTATCGGCCATGATTTTGAGAGAAAGGAGTTATATACCCTTTCCAATGAATTTACATTTCAAAAAGTTGAACGCGGATTCCAACTTTGGGCAGAAGGTCTTGATCAAGACAATCTGTATTTTATAGTATCAGGTGCCTGCGGTGAGTATTTGCGACACGAGAGAGAAGAATCATTAATTCGCTTTTACCAACAGGATAAATTCGCTTTTTCTGAGGATATATTGATTTACTCTGTTCCTTCAGAAACACGGTGTATCACGCTGACAGAATCGATCATCGCCTCCATTCCTAAAAAAATTCTTTTAGATGAAACACTTCACAAGATTGTTGGTGCTAAGCTCTTGAGCATATTGATTAACCTTAGTATGACTGAATACAGAAATACTACGTACGAGATGTTACAGTCTAGTGGTACATCGCGGTTAAAGGCCGCCATCAGTCAAAGTCCCAACCTCCTTAATATTATACCAAGAAAGGAACTTGCCGATTATTTAGGACTCTCACGTGCATCCTTGTTTCGTGCATTGAAATCATCTGGCCATGAATAGTAATCAGGAGGCCATGCGAGCCTATTTCGAATCACTTCCTGTTTATACCCCAGCATTCAAAGCCACGGTAGATAGCGTTGTAGGAGTAGTCGGAGAGAGTGTATTTAAGAAGAAAGGTCAAGTTGTGGAAGAGCTGACGCTTCACAATAAAGATTTTTGGTTTTTAAAATCGGGTTATTTGAAGGAGATGTACAAGAATCCCTTTGAAAAAGAAGACTCGCTGTTTAATCTCATACCGCCTCAAAGCATCTTTGTGAATGAGGATGCGCTTTTCAATGATTCTCATCCGCAACACTATTTCATTACTTACAGTGACGTAGAGTTTATTCGTTTTAAGTTCGAAGACTTCGAGCGCATCAATAATGAGCGACCTATGCTTCAGCTATTGTACTTAAGTGGGACTGCAGAAATACAAAAGAACCGACGCGCTCGATTGTTGATGCTTCGTATGCGCAATACTTTGGATCGCGTACAATGGGTGAAATCGGTTCGCCCAGATTTATATAAACGTATGGACCGAAGTACCCTCGCTCAATACATAGGTGTATCACGTGCTGGACTGTACAGGGCCTTTGAGAAATCAAATGGGTTTCAATTTTGAGACAATAAACCTCAATTGTACTCTTTTTGGTGTTGATATTCGGTAAAAAAGGTTCGATTAAGAGATTTTAGAACTTCTTGGCAATTGTGGGACACTGCATCTTAGCAGTATCAATTTTAAAACACAATTAGTCATGAAAACTAAATTATCAATCTTACTAGTAGCAATTGCGACTACGCTTTTTGCACAAAATGTACCCTCTGTAGCCGTCTTGGATTTTGATACTCGCGGATACAATGAAGTTGAGCGCCACCAGATCATTCAGAAACTGACATTGGAAATGATTAACATGAGTGGTTACGAAGTGATTGACAACTATGATATCGAATACATTTCACAGCGTGACGAAGTAGATTTCACAGGCTGCTTTTCACGCATCTGTTTGAAGGAATTAGGAGATAAACTCGAAGTTGATTATATCCTGACTGGTTCTATGAATCTCTTGGGTGAGAAAGTGAGTACTACTGTTCGTCTCTTCGATGTAAATAAGGGATCTTTTGTCAATAGCGCAAATAGAAACTATGTAGATGTACCAAAGAATGATTTGCTCATGGCAGAGCTAACTCTTAACGATATGATGGGACTGGAAAATGATCCTGAGCTTGTCCGTCGAGTAACCATTGCTAACGATTACGAGAACATTTTGAACAACCCGTTTGATAGAACAATTGTCGCTGAAGGTCCACGTATGGGGTTCGGGTTTGTCACGGGTAACAATGCTAATATCCTCGCTAAACCATACGAAGACGGAGGTTATGATATGCAAATCCCTATGATGTCTCAGTTCGGGTACCAATTCGAAAAGGCCTACATCACTACAGGTAATTGGCAAGCCCTTGCTGAATTTCTTCCTATGATCAGTGGTCTTGAATCGAACCGCTTTGTGCCAAACTTGACACTTTTAAATGGTTTGAGAAATAACAACTCAGGATGGGAATTTGCATTTGGTCCCACGGTGGACTTTACACGTACCTTGGACGGACAGTTGGATAGTAGAGGAGGTTTGGCAGTATCAACGGCCCTAGTCTTCTCAGTAGGTAAAACAGTAAAAAGTGGGGAGATGAACTTCCCAATCAACGCATACTTCATTCCACCGAAAGACGGTAGTTCATACCGCTTTGGAGTATCTATGGGGTGGAACGCTTCAGGTAAGAAGCGACTGTTAGATTAAATTTTCTAGCTAATTATGTGTTAAACCCGCGCAGGCAAAGCCTGCGCGGGTTTTTTCGTTCTACATTTGTCTTATGAAAACGACCTCTAAACCTTTCATAATAGCACTGCTTCTATTGTTTGGAATAGGCGCTCATGCGCAGATGGATACAGCGACTATGCTTGCTCCTGTGACTGTGGTTTATAACGAGGATCCAGCAATTGCCGTTATTCGTGATGCAATGGCATCTTTTAAATCATACCGCAACAAGAAGCCAGATAATCTCAAGGTTTATTCCTTTGAGAAAATGGGCGAAGAAGCTTTAAGGTTCGAGCAAGTAGCTTCGGTATACTTTAATGGTTCCGGAATCTATCAAGAGGTAGAGGCTTTCAAGGATTATAAAGAGAATAGAGCAGATTTCGGTGATAACATTCAAGTGAGCGCTCAATTTGATTTGAGTAACGATTTTGATCCGAATGAAGGCCTAGACAAGGGAACGTTTAATGAATATCCACTATCCAGCTTTGAAAATTCCTCTTGGACGCCTTTGGAGCGCGTTGATAATCCATTCATTGAAGCAAGAGCGATACCTGGAATTTTAACTTCAGGAACATTTTATCGTACCAATTTCACATTGCTGGGTGAATCGGAAAATGAATACGGGCATAATTACACCATTTCATTTGAGCCAAAATCTGGTCAAGGTTGGGTAGGGACTATGGTTATCGGTGGTCCTGACTTTAGGATTCACAGCATCGAAGCGAATTACGAGGAAACCAAGATTAGTCAGGAGTATAATGAGAGAGGTGCTTTTTATGTGAAAAAACTGACTTGGATACAAGGTTCGCAAAGTTTTAGTCAAGAGGTTCTTGCGGTTAATTCAACGGCTAAACCTAAAAGGAGCAAGTCCATGATGGTTGCCTACATACCCGAATCGGTGAATACTGATCCAGATTATTGGCAACAGTATAGGCCCAAGGATGCGGCCATTGACGCCTGGACCAGGAAACAAGACAGCCTCATTCGTTATTTAAATTCTGATGAATATTTAGACAGTGCTGATGCAGCGTACAATAAATTTAATTGGTACGAACCTTTGGTGAGCGGGGTAGGCTACAGAAAACGTAGTAAGGGAACCTTCTTTTTTTATAGTCCATTGATTGGTCAATGGAATTTTGTCGGGATAGGGGGGACGAGATGGACACCGGCCTTCATGGGATCCAAGCGATTCTCGAATTACCAGAGCCTCAAGGGGTCCGTTGTGCCCAATTATGGCTTCTTAAACGAAGACCTTAAAGGTACTCTTGATCTAGAGTATACTTATGCGCCTATGCATAATGGTTCTATTTCAATGAAAATTGGCGACGATTATGAACCCATAACACAAAGCGTAGATTTAGCTGGAATTTTTGCGAGATCAAATTTCATTCGGAAACAAATGGCCGAATTGTACCACAGGTACGAGTGGTTCAATGGATTTTACACTCGATTAGGTTTAGAATATAGCACGCGATCAAGTATAGAGGGGCTTCAATTTGCCCAATGGACGAATGATTTGTTTGGTGCTCGTAATGAACCGGCACCTTTTGATACCTACACTGTGGCCCAATTAGGCGTGGAAATTTTGATTAGACCTTACCAACGATACTACCTGAAAGGGCGTCAAAAGATTGTTCTTTCTAGCAAATGGCCAGACTTTAGGTTCATTTTTAAGCAAGGAATTCCTGATTTATTTGGTAGTGACGTTCGCTTCTCGAAATATGAATTCGTGGTAGATGATATGTTGAGATTTGGTCCGTTGGGCGAATCATTTTACAGGTTCAGTTCAGGAGGTTTTCTAAATGATCCTTCAACAGTGAGGTTTATCGAATACAAATGGTTTAGAGGTGGCGATTTTTTCTTGTTTACGCATCCGTTGTATACTTATCAGTCTCTTCCACAGACCTTTGCTTCGCCCAGCGTTTACTTTACAGGAACATACATTCATCACTTCGATGGTTTCTTCTTGGGTAAGTTGCCAGTAATAAATCGGCTTGGCCTAGGGACATCTATTGGTGCCACTTTCTTAAGTGTGCCCGATGAGAATGTATACCATTTAGAATCATACGTTGGCCTTGAGAAGAAAGTCAAATTGTGGGATACACCCACGAGATTCGGTATTCATTATTTAGTTCAGCCGTTAGATGCAGCACCAGGATTCAGATGGAAAATGAGTATTGATATAAAAGATACTTTCCAAGACCGCTGGAATTTTTAGTATCAAATCCGATACAAGTAATCTTAGTCTAAGGGTAGTTCACTCACCTGAAAGCTCATGTTTTTTGCTTCATGAGAATTATAGGCTTTTGATAATGGTTATATTCGCGGCATCTTGCTGTTATGAGAAATATAGTCGCATTTTTTAGAGTTCTCGGAGTATTCGCAGTTTTAATTAGCGGACTAGGAGCCCTCATTTTGACGGCCCCCTTTTCCTCAAGACGCACTTCTCATAAAATCTACATGAAGTTCAAAGGTGTATTGCTTTGGGTAATAGGTATCAAAGTCCATGGTGAGAAATTCAATGAAATTGGGCCGGGCCTTATCATCGCCAATCACCGTTCTTATTTAGATGTATTATTTATACCCACTGAAGAGTTCTTCACCATTGTAGGGAAAATTGAGGTGCGTTCTTGGCCGCTTATTGGTTGGGCTGGACGTGCTTTAGGAACTATTTGGGTGAAAAGAGAAAGTAAGGACAGCCGTTCGAAGACGAAAGAGACTATAACAAATGCAGTCAATGAAGGAAGCACTGTTGTGTTATTTCCTGAGGGCACATCTTGGGAAGGTCCGTTATTGCTGCCTATACGCCCTGGGATGTTTTATGAGGCGGCAGAGAAGGGGTTTAAACTTTATCAATGGTCGTTGCACTTTGACGATGCCGTAGCGGGATTCCCTCCGAAAATTCCCTTCGGGAAGCATCTTTGGGAGCTATGCAAGCTCAAAAATGTAAACGCTTACACCGAGGTACGTCAAATGCCCATTTCAAACAGTGACGGAACGGAGCTTTGCAACGATGCCATTTCTTGGTGGAACGAGAGTTTGACGCGATTGAACGAGCAGTATCCTATGAAGAATGTTGGGTTCTGGCCGGATCCGAGAGAGTTTAATTCTCCTATCTACGAAAGAAGCGCTGAAGTAAAAGGGTAGGCAAAACGATCCATATAGGTTTGCACACCTTTTCCATTTTTCACTGAAATACAGATCCTTTGCTTATTAGGTACACTGTCGCTTATGCGCTGAGTAAAGCTATTGACTCCCACTTTTAAAAGCTTATCGGCATTGTCTAGAACCAAGGTGAGTAGTCCAGCGCTATTAAATCCTTCGATGTTTAAAAGCTCGTTTAATCTTTGTGGCGTTGCAATGACTACGTCGGCACCAAAGTAGATGTTCTCTTTTTGGTCCAAAATCTTCGGGCCTTTGTAGGCCGTCCAAACTCTAAGATCTGTATGCTTGCCGAGCGCTTCGAACATTTCAAAATATTCATCTGCCACCTCCTTACTTTCTACTAAAATGAGTGTACGCGCCACATCTTCATAGCTCGACTTTAGCATGTGTAGCGTTGAAGCGACCACGCCTACTCGAGCCTCGCTTGTATCCTCGTATTGTAGCCAGTGATTTTGCCCACTCTTAAAAGCACTCGTTGTTTTTATCTGTGCCGTTGTAAACGGCAGAAACTCATTTGCTTCTAACGCTTCTAGAACTTCTTGCTGTAGCTTCAATTTGGGCATTTGCTCATCTTTTGTGCAAAACTACGGGGTCTTTATCAAATGTGAGGTAAAAAACCATTGAAGTTGTACTTTTAGTGGGTAACACAAATGATGAGCATGAAGCTAAAACTAACACTCCTATCAGTGTTGATTTCCTTGGGGTTATCGGCGCAAAAACTTGAGAAAATTGAACCGCCTACGTGGTGGAAGGGCATGAACATGGATACCGTCGAGTTTATGGTATATGGTTCAGACATCCATGAATTGGAAGCCTCCTCAAAAACTTTGAATGTCATCAGTTCGATGGCCTTGGAAAGCCCTAATTACCTCTTCGTCACTGCACACATCCCTTCGGATGCGGTAGTAGGTCAGCACAAATTGACCTTTAGAAATACAAAAGGTAAAAAGGTAGGAACATTGCTCGTTGGTATTGAAGAGCGTCGTGCAAAGAGTGCTGAACGCAAGAGCTTTACTTCGGCCGATAATATTTATTTGTTAATGCCAGATCGCTTCAGCAATGGAAATCCAGCCAATGATAAGGTGAAAGGGATGCTTGAAGGACCGAATCGTGAATTCAAGGGTGGACGTCACGGCGGAGACCTTGCCGGTATTGAAAATCATCTTGATTATTTCAAAGAGCTAGGCATCACGGCACTTTGGCTAAACCCTGCTTTGGAAAACGATATGCCGGATTACAGCTACCACGGTTATGCCATGACGGATCTTTACAAAGTAGATGCTCGCTACGGTACGAATGAGGACTACAAGCGACTTAGTGCGAAAGCCAAAGAGTTGGGCATTGGACTCATTATGGATCAGGTGGCTAACCATATCGGCAGCTACCACCGTTGGATGAGTGATTTGCCAAGCAATGATTGGGTGAATCAATGGGAAGAGTTTACCGAAACGAACCACATGAAAGTCAGCAGGTTTGACCCACATGCTGCAGAGATCGATCAAAAAGTGTTTCACGACGGTTGGTTTGTACAGACCATGCCGGATTTGAATCAACGTCAGCCGCAATTGGCCCGTTACCTCATTCAGAATTCTATTTGGTGGATTGAATATGCCGATTTATATGGGATTCGCATGGATACTTGGCCGTACCCAGATAAGCAATTCCTGGCCGATTGGACCAAAGGAATCCTGGACGAGTACCCGAACTTCAACATCGTTGGAGAAGAGTGGGTAAGTGATCCGTCTTTGATTAGCTATTGGCAAAGCGATGCTACACGTGGCGACGGTTACGAGAGCTATTTGCCAAGTGTGATGGACTTCCCGCTTCAGACTGCTGTAACTGAAGGCTTGAAAGGAGAGACGGGCTGGAGAAGCAGTATGACCAAGGTGTACGAAAGCCTCGCCAATGATTATATGTACGGGGACGTGAATAACATCATGATCTTCCCGGACAACCACGATATGAGTCGTATTTACACGCAGTTGGATGAAGATTTTGATCTGTGGAAGATGGCGATGAGCATCTATTTTACCATGAGAGGTACCCTTCAAGTCTTCTATGGAACTGAAATTTTAATGACGAATCCGGGAACCAATGATCACGGTATTATCCGCACCGATTTTCCTGGTGGTTGGGAAGGAGACCGTGTGAATGCTTTCACCGGAGAAGGTCTAACGCCCCAGCAAGTTGAGGCACAGAATTGGTTCAAAACCTTGGCCAATCTTCGCAAGAACAGCTGTGCGCTCAACTCCGGAGAATTGTTGCATTACATTCCTCAAGGAGAAATCTACGTGTACTTCAGAACGTTTGAATCTGAGAATATTATGGTGGTTGCCAACCGCAACAAAGAAGGCAAGACCATTGACCTCGCTAGATTCTCGCAAGGATTACAGGGAGCTACAAGTGGTGAAAATTTGATCACCGAGGAAATGGTTGATTTGAGTAGCGGCACTATTGAAATGGGGCCGATGGAGACCTTAATCCTTTGGGTAAAGTAAGATGAGAGGATTTATCGCTATTAATCTAAGCATGCTACTGTGCAGTTGTGTTCAACAACCTGTTAGTACACCTGTCGTAGAGGCACCTACTGTGGTGTTAGATACTGTTGAAGGGGTAGCTGCGGGGACCTTATTGCGCGCAGAATTAGCCAGTGAATTTATTCCTGCACGTCCTTTAGATATCTGGCTCCCGTCTTCTTACGATGGTACCCAAAAGCACAACGTGTTGTACATGTACGATGCGCAAATGCTATTTGATGCAACTACGACTTGGAACGGTCAGGAATGGCGTGTAGATGAGATCCTAGACAGCTTGATTACCGTTGATGTCATCGCACCAACGATCGTTGTTGCCTTGTACAATGGCGGTCAGCGTAGAAACTTTGAATATTTTCCAGAGAAACCAGCCGCACAGTTACAGGCTGCGTTTTCAGATTCTGTACTGTCTGAAATTTCAAAACGCTACGGATCAGATTCAACGTTTAGCGTGAATAGTGATGAATACCTCCGCTATATGGTAGAAGAGGTGAAGCCTTTTGTTGATGGCCAATTCTCAGTTTATAGCACTGCCGAGTCAACCGCCGTCATGGGAAGCTCTATGGGCGGATTGATGAGCATGTATGCGGTCGGAGAATACCCAAGTGTATACGGCACAGCCCTTTGCATGAGTACACACTGGCCAGGTGGATTCGCGCCAAATGAAGAAATTCCTGCTGTTTTTAACGCCTATATGAAGCAGAACATTATTCCTGAGCGCGTTGGGAAGATCTACTTCGATTACGGTACTGAAACACTCGATGCGATGTATGAGCCCTTTCAGAACAATGTTAATCTTGTTTTAGAGGAAAACGGATTTGTACTGGGAGAGAACTGGACCACAGAAAAGTTTCCGGGGGCCGCTCATGACGAGAAGAGTTGGGCTGAGCGGTTACACATTCCCTTGATTTTTGCATTTGGCAAATAGAAGGAGCGAAAATTTTAAGCATAAAAAACCCGGCGCGCAGCGCCGGGTTTTTGTTTTCTAGTACTTCTTTGTTTAGAAGTTGTCAATTGCAGTATTCAAGGTGTTTGACGGTCTCATGATAGCGCCTGCGAGTGCGTCATTCATAAAGTAGTATCCGCCAATATCAGCAGCATCTCCTTGTACAGCGATGAGCTCTTCAACGATCTTATCTTCGTTTGAAGCAAGCGCCTCCGCTAGTGGAGCAAAGGTTGCTTTAAGCTCAGCATTCTTGTCTTGAGCAGCCAATTCTTGTGCCCAGTACATCGCTAAATAGAAATGAGAGCCGCGGTTGTCAATGCCACCTAGGCGACGTGTCGGGCTCTTATCTTTATCCAAGAACTTAGAGGTTGCATCGTCAAGCGTACTTGATAGGACAGCGGCCTTTTCGTTGCCGTCTTTCTCTGCAAAGTGCTCGAGGCTCACCCCAAGTGCTAGGAATTCACCTAATGAGTCCCAGCGCAGGTAGTTCTCCGCAGTCAATTGCTGAACGTGCTTAGGTGCAGAACCACCAGCTCCAGTTTCGAACAAGCCTCCGCCGTTCATTAATGGAACGATACTCAGCATTTTCGCTGAAGTACCCACCTCAAGAATTGGGAACAGATCGGTCAAGTAATCACGAAGAACGTTTCCTGTAACTGAAATAGTGTCTTCGCCTTGAACGATGCGCTCCAAACTAAATGTCGTTGCGTCTTTAGGTGCCATGATGAATACATCGAGACCTTCTACATCATGCTCTGGCAGGTAGGCTTCGACTTTCTTGATAAGCTCTGAATCGTGCGCTCTGTTTTCATCCAACCAGAATACAGCAGGAGTCTCTGTCGCACGAGCACGGCGAACTGCAAGACCAACCCAGTCCTTGATTGGGGCATCTTTCACTTGACACATGCGGAAAATATCACCAGCTTCTACCGATTGTGTAAGGAGAGCAGCGCCATCAGCGATGACTTCTACTGTTCCTGCTTCGCTGAGCTGGAAAGTTTTATCGTGCGATCCGTATTCTTCAGCCTTTTGTGCCATTAGACCTACGTTACTCACACTACCCATAGTAGTTGGGTCAAGCGCACCATTTTCCTTACAGAAATCAATAGTCGCTTGGTAAATACTAGAGTAGGAGCGGTCTGGAATGACGGCTTTCGCGTCTCTTGGTTTTCCGTCCTTATCCCACATTTGGCCTGAAGTACGGATCATTGCTGGCATCGATGCATCAATGATGACATCAGACGGCACGTGAAGGTTGGTGATGCCTTTGTCGCTATTCACCATAGCGAGGTCTGGGCCATTTTCAATAGCTGCTGCTAATGCAGCTTCAATTTCTGTGCGCTTCGCGTCATCGAGGTTAGCAATCTTTGCGTATACATCGCCTAGGCCGTTACGTACGTCAACGCCCAAGTCATCGAATTCGGTAGCGTATTTCTCAAAAACGTCGGCGAAGAATACTTCAACACAAGCACCAAAGATGATAGGGTCACTCACTTTCATCATAGTTGCCTTCATGTGTAAGGAGAACAACACGCCTTGCTCTTTGGCTTCTGCAACTTGCTCTGCCAAGAATGCTTTGAGTGCACCCATGTTCATACGAGCCGCATCGATGATCTCACCAGCTTGAAGGGCGATGCCTGATTTTAAAGTGGTTTTCTCTCCTGAGGCAGAAGTGAATACGATATCTGCCGATGTAGCGGCTGCTACGGTGGTACTTACCTCTGAACCGTAGAAATCACCTTCTTGCATGCTGCTTACATGTGCTTGACTTTCTGAAGTCCATGCACCCATGGAGTGCGGGTGTTTACGTGCGTAATTTTTAACAGCCTTAGGTGCACGACGGTCGCTGTTTCCCTCGCGTAGTACAGGGTTTACAGCAGAACCTTTGATTTTGTCGTAACGACCTTTGATGGCCTTCTCTTCTTCAGTTGCTGGCTCTTCCGGATAATTAGGAAGGGCAAAGCCTGCAGCTTGGAGTTCAGCGATAGCCGCTTTTAGCTGCGGGATAGAGGCACTAATGTTAGGAAGCTTGATAATATTTGCTTCAGGAGTTTTGGCTAGATCACCAAGCTCGGCCAAAGCATCTGCGATGCGTTGCTCTTCTGATAAGAAGTCAGGGAAATTCGCTAGAATGCGTCCTGCGAGCGAGATATCTCTTGTTTCAACTTCAATACCGGCTTTTGAAGTGAACGCTTTAACGATAGGAAGGAAGCTGTAAGTAGCTAATGCTGGAGCTTCGTCAGTCTTCGTGTAAAGAATCTTAGACATATGTGGTGTTTTAATGAGTGTTCCGAATGTCGGCCGCAAATATACTACTCAAAACGCCACTGAAAATGCTATCTATCTGAACTTTGCGACCTTTTCCTTATTAGATAATCTGTTCTCGCCGATGTGGTACTGAACATTCAGTAAAAATTCCTCGCAGGTGGTGAGTGAAAGTAGTTGGTCGATTAAGCTTTGTACCTGAATTTTCGGTCCTTCCACGCTGGTTCCAAACGGCCCCACTTCGTAGGTAAGGCCTGAATTCTGGATAAGTTCAATCGCAGTATCAACCTGCGCCATAGGCTCGGTAGAGTGAAGGGGTATGAATTGGATTTGGGCGCTAATGTTCATTTAAAATGGAGGTTTTCCTGAAAGCGCAAGATATAGTAGGGCCGCGCAGGATAAGCCGTAAAGCAACGATAAAACGAAGCTACTACGAGCACGAAGTTTAAAAAGATGAGATAAAAAAGGAAGGATCTGCAGGGCGTGGAGCCCGAAGAAATGCGAAATTCTAATATCTCCATGGTTCAGTGACCAATTCAATAGAAATAGTCCCGGTCCTCCGTCTTGAGCACCTACAGTATGGGAACGGTTAGCACCCA
This sequence comes from Flavobacteriales bacterium, assembly GCA_012269745.1. Classification (GTDB taxonomy): domain Bacteria; phylum Bacteroidota; class Bacteroidia; order Flavobacteriales; family Schleiferiaceae; genus UBA10364. The sequence goes on from JAAXJR010000050.1 coordinate 76,385, forward strand.
TGATGAATCCTGTGAAGGCGAATATTACAAATAACAAAATACCAAATCGGAGCGCCCATAAAATACCGGGATTTATCCTAAAATCGCTGGCAAAAGTCCATTTAAAAAGCAGCAGCGTCCAAGCGGTAGAAATGGCGATAGATAATCCCATGACGCCGAACATAATGCCCTCAAATGCTGAACTAATATTAAAATGTGAAAGAGTCCCCCTGTAAGCTTGGATAAAAATCCAACTGAGTTCAAAGGCCATCACGGCAATATTTACCCAGGCGAAAAGTTGAAATGATTTGTGCAATCTGCGTGGAACAAAATTAAAGTACCAAGAAAACGTTAGAAACAGTATGAATGCGCTAACACCAAATTTGAAAGGCTTGATGAATGCATTGATGCCAAGAACTTGGGTGCTAGAGGTGAAGATTAAGATCAAGGAGATTAGAGCATATAGCAAACAAACAAATGCTGCTCTAGTGAAAAGGCGGTGACGGAACAGGCTAGCAATCATTCAAAAGAGTATTTCCTTGTAGCTGCGGTTTTGTAAATCACGAAAAACAGAAAGCCCAGTGGCCCAGCCATGAAGGTAAATAAGAAGATAGGGCGCACAATCCATGGGTTAAGTTGGTGTTTCTCAGCATTCTTGGCCATGAATAGGCCAGCAAGTAGATCGAAAGCTAAATAATGGATCCAGCCGATGAGTACAGCATCTCTATCTGAGAAAAGGGTCATTAGCCCTTCGAGAGTAGAAAAGGACTCTAAGGCGCCGGCATCGAAAGTTTGAAAAAATAGCACTGCATAAGCTGCAGATAACAAAGTTACCGTTGACCCAAGTAGGCCATTGCGTACTTTCTTACTGAAGGGGAAAATAAACAAAGGTATCCAGCTGATTAAGGCTAGTGAATTAGCAATGGAAAAGATGTGATTAACATCCATATTTTTGACGATTTGGCTTTAAAATAGCGCAAAATCAATCAAAAACATACCGTTTTTGACTCGAAATGGATTAAAAATGCGTTTTGCTGCTAGATTCGCACAACCTTCTCAATTCTGCCAATTCGTGCCTTTTAAGATCGCGCCATTCACCCAAAGGTAGATCGAGCTGAATATTCATTATTCGAGTCCTTTTGAGTTTGGTTACTCGATAGCCTAAATATTCACACATACGACGAATTTGCCGATTCAACCCTTGTGTCAATACAATGCGGAAACTGCGTGGGCCAATCTGTTCTACGCGACATTTTCTTGTCACTGTATCGAGGATTGGGACACCATTGCGCATTTTGGTAATGAAATCTTGGTTGATGGGCTTGTGCACATGCACGACGTATTCCTTCTCGTGATTGTTTCGTGCACGTAGGATTTTGTTGACAATATCCCCGTCGCTTGTCATTAGAATCAGGCCTTCAGAAGGCTTGTCCAAGCGACCAATAGGGAAGATGCGTTGAGGGTGACCTACGAAGTCAACGATATTGTCCTTTTCTACTCGGCGGTCTGTAGTGCAAACAATTCCTCTAGGCTTGTTTAACGCGATGTAAACGTGTTTCTCAGTGCGTTGACCTACGACAATTCCATCGACGGCAACGACATCACCTTCTTGAACTTTTTCACCCAATTCTGGGACTTTACCATTGATAGTAATTCTGCCTTGTTCAAGCAGTTTGTCTGCTCCACGTCTAGAGCAATGTCCTATCTCACTAAGGTATTTGTTGATTCTTGTCGCCATTGCGGCAAAGGTAGTGTTAAACTTGGACCCAAGTACCTACCAGCGCGCTAAGACCCATACTTATCGTACCCCATATCGCAACGCGTGTAACGGCTTTAAGGATTGAACTTCCACCAATCTTTGCGCTTATTCCTCCAAGTAAGGCTAGGAATGAGATACTGAAGACATATTCAGCCCAATAAAGTTGTTTAGGATCGAACATGAAAACAAGGGCAAAGGGTAGTAGTCCACCCAAGACAAAGCTTAGAGCACTGGCACCTGCTGCCTGTAGTGGTTGCGCAGCAGTAATTTCATTAATCCCTAATTCGTCTCTGGCGTGAGCTGCGAGGGCATCGTGCTCATGCAATTGACGAGCAACTTCTGCTGCGGTCTCGGGTTGTAGGCCACGGCGTTCATAGATTTTAGCCAATTCTCGTTCTTCCAATTCCGGCATTTCCTCAAGCTCTTTAGCTTCACGAGCGATATCCGCGGCTTCAATATCAGCCTGGCTGCTAACACTTACATATTCACCGGCGGCCATACTCAAGGCACCGGCCACTAATCCTGCTAGAGATGCGATGGCGATGGGTTCAACCTTACCGGTGGCAGATGCAACACCAACTGCGATACTGCTGACACTCAGTATTCCGTCATTCGCGCCCAACACGGCTGCTCTAATCCAATTGGATCTATTGACGTAATGTTCTTCTAATTGGCTCATTGATAATGAAGTTCAAAGATAAGTTCAGAAGTTAGGGTATCTAAGCTAGCAAACCAACGCGTATCCTCATTACTTCCTTCATTTATAAAAAGGTGACCTTCGGACCAATGAAAATACTTTTCAGCGTAGTCTGTTTTTTCCTGACCTGTTTTGAGTAGATGGAAGCTTACCGTGCGTTTAGTCCCGGTGAGTTCACAATAATTTCTCTTGATTTGAGGAATATCTATGCCAGTTCTAAGCTCAATGTGGTCAATGTTGAACTGATTGCAGTCCATACTGTAGTATATGTTCTTCACGAGGGATCTGCATCCTTGCATGAGCAATAGAGGTATTGCTATAATCACTGCGATGAGTATCAAAAGATTACGAGTTTTCATTGCTGCTGGTTTAAGTATTTAGTCGTTTTGTTGAATTTGAAACAACAAAAAGCTATAAAAATTGCATTTGATTCAATAAATTTGCAATTCCCTTAAAATTTCAACCGAAATCATCGTCTATGACTAGGAAGCCGATCGAACTATCACAGGAAATTAAGGAACAAGATGGACTTTACCACCCATCATTCGAACATGATTCTTGTGGAATCGGATTCGTAGCGAATCTTGACGGACATAAAAGTCGCAATGTAGTTCAGGGTGCACTTACCATGTTGGAGAATATGGAGCATCGTGGTGGACAAGGCGCAGAGCCAACCTCAGGTGATGGAGCAGGTATATTGGTTCAAATTCCACATAAGTTTCTTGCTACCGAGGTGAGCGAATTAGGTTTCAGTCTTCCGAAACCAGGAACATACGGGGTTGGAAACACCTTTTTCCCAAAAGAAAAGGCCTTACAACGCAAGTGCATCTTAGAGTTAGAGAAGTACGTTACGAATTTCCAGCTTGAACTCATAGGCTACCGAAGAGTTCCGGTCAACAACGAGCCATTAGGAAAGAGCGCTAAGGACTCAGAGCCGGCGCATATTCAGTTTTTCGTGGCGCCGAAAGAGGCGATGGACGAAGATACTTTGGAGCGCAAGATGGTCGTGCTGCGTAAATACGCCAACCGTACCATTCATCAGCTATTTCCATCGACTTACGATAGTTTTTACATCAGCTCGCTCAGTTGTAGAACCTTGATTTACAAGGGCCAATTAACCACTGAGCAGTTGCAGCAGTACTTCTTAGACCTGCAGCGCGATACTTTTGAAAGTGCTTTGGCGCTAGTTCACAGCCGTTTTTCAACCAACACCACCCCGAAGTGGAAATTGGCCCAGCCGTTCCGCTACATTGCGCACAACGGGGAAATCAACACCATTGCGGGAAACGTCAATGGCATGAGCAGCAAGACTGCATTATTCAAGGACAGCTTGTTTTCTGAGCAAGAATTAGAGCTCATACACCCAATCTGTGACGTTCGTCGCTCGGACAGTTCGAACCTAGATAACGTCGTTGAGATTTTAACAGCCTCAGGTCGTTCGCTTCCTCATGCGATGATGATGTTGGTACCAGAGGCGTATGAGAATGACGCCAATATGCCACAGTACAAAAAGGATTTCTACGGATACCATGCCCACCTCATGGAGGCGTGGGACGGTCCTGCTTCGTTATCCTTTACTGATGGGAAGGTGGTAGGCGCCGTACTAGATCGTAACGGACTGCGTCCTTCGCGCTACACCTTAACCAAGGATGGAATGGTGATTATGTCGTCGGAAGCAGGCTCACTGCCTGTTGAACCGGCGAATGTTTTGAAGAAAGGCCGTCTAGAGCCGGGTAAGATGTTTGTTGCTGATTTGCAGCAAGGCCGCATCATCACGGACGAAGAGCTCAAAGAGGACATTTGTAAAGCCAAACCTTATGGCCAGTGGTTGGCCGATGGTGAGCTTAGGCTAGAAGATCTCCCTGCGGTCAATGAAAAAGCTTTAGGAAACAGCACCTACGAAGAACGTTTGCGCTTCCATGGGTATACGAAAGAAGAGGTAGAGCGCGTCCTACTCCCTATGTTCAATGAAGCCAAAGAGGCAATTGGTTCTATGGGAGCGGATAACCCAATTGCTGCGCTGAGTGAGCAACCACAGCACTTGAGTCATTACTTCCGCCAGCGTTTTGCACAGGTAAGTAATCCACCGATTGACAGTATACGCGAGCGTTCAGTGATGTCTTTGACAGCGCTTTTGGGCAAGACACGAAATGTCCTAGACGCTACCGATGAGCACTGCCGTAAGATTCGTATTGAACAACCGGTATTGACCAACGGCGAACTACAGAAATTGCGCAACATATCGGCGCCAGGCTTTGCTTCGCATGAAATTGAAAGTCTGTTTTATGCAGATAATCCGGAGACTGGACTAGAAAACGCCATCAAGAGTATCTGTAAGGAGGCAGATTTTGCCGTGAAATCGGGCAATAATCTACTGATTATCTCCGACCGCAATGCCGATAAGAATCGAGTGGCTATTCCGTCGCTTTTAGCTGTGGGCGCCATTCATCACTACTTGATTAAACAAGGTGTACGTTCTAATGTTAGCTTGGTTGTTGAATGTGGAGATGCGAGAAGCACCCATCATTTTGCGACGCTTTTAGGCTACGGAGCCAATGCGATTAACCCGTACATGGTGTACGATATCCTGCGCCATTCCTTGAAGGAAGGCAGGGTAGAATCTACTTCAGCTAATACTGAGTTAGACGCTTATTTTGAAAAGGTTAAGAATTACCAAAAGGCAATCGGTAAGGGGCTTTTGAAGATCTTCGCCAAGATGGGAATCTCTACTTTGGAGAGTTACCAGGGCGCTCAGATTTTTGAGCCTATAGGACTCAACGGTCGAGTGGTCGGAACGTGTTTCCGTGGCTCACTAAGTCGTATTGGTGGATTGGACTTTGAGCACATCGCGAAGGAGCAATTGGACAAACTCTCTCTGGCATTAAATGATGCTGAAGAGACCTTGCCTTACGGCGGGGTGTACCATTGGCGCGTGAATGGTGAGTACCACCATATGAATCCGCGTACCATTACAGCTTTACAACGCGCTTGTCGTGAAGGCAATTACGAGCACTTCAAGAATTACAGTGCATTACTAGACGGGAACGGTCGCTCGTTGCGCCACCTGTTGGAATTCAAACAGCGTCCATCTGTTCCACTGGAAGAGGTGGAAGCGGTAGAAAGCATCTTGAAGCGCTTTGCTACTGGGGCCATGTCTTTTGGTTCTATATCACACGAAGCCCACAGCACGCTTGCAGTGGCGATGAATAGAATAGGGGCTAAATCGAACTCAGGTGAAGGCGGCGAAGACGAGATTCGCTTTGGCACCAAGGAGAACGGCGATAGCGAAAACAGTGCAATTAAGCAGATCGCTTCAGGCCGATTCGGGGTGACAATCAATTACCTCGCGAACGCTGTTGAACTACAGATTAAAATGGCTCAGGGTGCAAAACCTGGTGAAGGTGGGCATTTGCCTGGGCACAAGGTGGACGATTGGATCGGTCGAGTACGCCATTCTACCCCGGGGGTAGGTTTGATTTCACCGCCGCCACACCACGATATTTATTCTATTGAGGATTTGGCCCAATTAATCTATGACCTCAAACGTGCCAACCCTAAGGCAAGAGTGAGCGTGAAGCTTGTTTCTTTAGCTGGGGTAGGAACTATCGCTACGGGTGTTGTAAAAGCCAAGGCCGATACCGTGCTTATCTCGGGAATGGACGGAGGTACCGGTGCTTCACCACTGAGTTCCATACAGCACGCAGGTGTGCCGTGGGAATTAGGCTTGGCAGAGGCGCATCAGACCTTAGTGAGTAGCCGATTAAGAGACCGCGTATTACTCCAAACCGACGGGATGATTCGCACCGGTAGAGATTTGGCCATTGCCACCTTACTAGGTGCTGAAGAATGGGGCGTTGCCACGGCTGCTTTGATAGCAGAAGGGTGTATCATGATGCGTAAGTGTCATTTGAATACCTGCCCAGTAGGTATTGCGACGCAGAATCCAGAGCTGCGCAAGTTGTTCTCAGGAAAGCCTGAGCACGTGATCAACATGTTCTCTTTCATGGCGCAAGAACTGCGTGAGATAATGGCGGAATTGGGCTTTAGAACCATAGAAGAAATGGTGGGACAAGCGCATGTATTGAAACAGAATACGAAGGCAGGCAACTGGAAAGCGGCATTATTGAATTTAGACCCCTTACTGAAATACGCGGATTGGAGTAAAACTACCAAGGGATATCCATCGCAGCCTATTCCATCTACTGCCTTAGATACTGCTATGGTGGAGGCTGTGCACAAGTACAAAGCGGATCCAAATCCGGCGCAGTATTCTTTCGAAATTCTCAACACGGACCGTTCTACGGGGACTACAGCGAGTCACGAAGTAGCTAGATGGCGCGGTAGCGCTGGATTACCGGGCGATGCACTCACATTTAACCTTGTAGGTTCTGCGGGTCAAAGCTTTGGTGCTTTTGGCGCAAGAGGGCTGACCTTTGATCTCGTTGGAGAGAGTAATGACTACACTGGTAAAGGCCTTAGTGGTGCGAAAATTATTATTCGTAAACCTGAAGATGCCACGATTGTAGCGCACGACAATATCATTTGTGGTAACGTAGCCTTGTACGGAGCGACCTCCGGTGAGCTTTATGTAAACGGGATTGCCGGTGAACGTTTCTGTGTACGAAATTCAGGTGCCAAAGCCATTGTAGAAGGTGTGGGGGACCACGGATTGGAATACATGACCGGTGGTGAAGCCATCATCTTGGGTACCACGGGTAAAAACTTCGGTGCAGGGATGAGTGGTGGAATCGCTTACGTCCTAGACGCCGACGGCACTCTTGAAAGCAGATTTAACAACGATAGCGCTGATCTAGAGCAGCCAACAGCCGAAGACTTAGCCTACTTACAATCTCGTATTCAGGCACATTTGGACCATACAGGTAGTGAGCGTGCTAAGGCATTGCTTGGCGATTGGAATACTGCTTCAGGCCAATTTGTCAAAGTATTCCCAAGAGATTACAAACGAGTTCTAGAAGCGAAAAAAGCACAAGCACATGGGTAAGGATACCGGATTTTTAGAAGTAAATCGCCAAGGGCCAGCAATGCGCCAGCCTGAGGAGCGGGTTAAAGATTACAAAGAACATTACTTACCGCTAGGCGAAAGAGCTACCGAGCAAGCTTCGCGCTGTATGGACTGTGGTGTGCCTTTTTGTAACTCTGGATGTCCACTAGGCAACCGTATTCCTGAGTTTAACGACGCAGTGTACCGTGGCGACTACAAGGAAGCATACAGCGTTTTACGCACTACGAATAACTTCCCTGAATTCACGGGTAGAATTTGTCCTGCGCCTTGTGAGGCAGCCTGCGTATTGGGCATTAACAACAACCCGGTAACTATTGAATTCATTGAAAAAGAAATCAGTGAGAAGGCCTGGGAAGAAGGTTGGGTGGTGCCTAAGCTGCCCGTGGTTAGAACGGGTAAAAGCGTAGCCGTTGTAGGTGCAGGCCCTGCTGGTTTAGCCGCTGCGGACCAATTGAACCAAAAAGGCCACCGTGTTAAAGTCTTTGAACGCGATGCTCGTGTTGGAGGACTACTGACCTACGGTATTCCAGATTACAAGCTTGAAAAGCATGTAGTGGCTCGCCGAGCGGCCATCATGGAAGAAGAGGGTGTGGTATTTCAGTGCAATACGGAGATTGGCACGGACATTACGCTAGAGGAATTACGTGAATCTTTCGATGCTGTACTTATCACTATTGGTTCAAAGCAACCTCGAGACATCCGTGCGAAAGGCAGAGAGGCTAAAGGCGTCCACTTTGCCATGGACTTCTTGCACTTGAACAACCAGAAGGTTGCAGGCGATGCGCCTGTAGGTGAGGACATCACAGCCAAGGATAAAACTGTTTTGGTCATAGGCGGGGGAGATACAGGTTCGGATTGTATCGGTACCTCTATTCGTCAAGGAGCTAAGGAGGTGATTCAGGTGACCATTGAAGAGCAACCACCGTTGGAGCGCGCTGAGAATAACCCATGGCCAGAGTGGCCGAAGATTATGCGCACGTCGTCTTCTCATGAAGAAGGCTGTGAACGTATATGGGGATTGAATGCAACCTCTTTCAATGCGGATGAGCAAGGAAATCTGGTAAGTGTGAGCTTTGATGAAGTTCGCGGTGAGGAACTGGCCGGTAGATGGCAATTTGTTCCAACCGGTACCCAGCGTACTATTGAATGTGATATGGCGGTATTGGCTATTGGTTTTGTGCATCCCGAGCACGAAGGTCTCGTGAGCGGTGCAGGCTTATCAACAGATCCACGAGGAAATATTGCTGCAGAAGGTTTCAAGACGAGTATGGAAGGTGTATTCACTGCTGGTGATGCGCGCAGAGGGCAAAGCTTGGTAGTTTGGGCCATCGCTGAAGGTCGTCAGGCAGCTGATGCAATTGATGTATCTTTAGCAGAAAGCTAAAGACCTTGAAATACCTATACATTGCCGTCGTTGCGCTGCTTTTGGCGTGTACATCGGAAGAACAACCCACAGAAATCGCATTATTTAACGGTGAAGACCTGAGTGGTTGGCACCTGTACAACGAGGAAAAAACACCGTCAATTTGGTCTGTCGAAGATGGACTGTTAACGTGCGATCCCAGCAATGACGGTGCTTTTGGCGATCTGGTGACGGATCTTTCCTACGAAGGCGATTACATTTTTCAATGCAGTTGGCGTGTCGATTCTGCCGGCAACAGCGGTATTTTCTTTCATGTATTAGAAACCCAGAGCCTCGCTGCTCCCTGGATGAGTGGAGTAGAGTACCAAATTCTTGATCATAGCGATACCACCAGCCATAACTATGGTGACCCTACACGCATGAGTGGTGCTCTTTATGGTTTTCAGGAATTGCCAGATTCTTTGGTTTATCACCAAGGGGATTGGAACCAAACAGAGGTTCACATGAGAGGCGGTGTGATCACCTACTTCTTAAACGGGATTCAGACGGCGCAGATGGATTTGAACAGTGCATCTTGGAAGGCTACGGTAGCGGCATCTAAATTCGAGGAATACGGCGTTTTCGGAAAGCCGAGAAACGGACGTATAGGTCTACAAGCTTGGAAAGGCCGTGTCCAATTCAAGGACATCACCCTAAATCGTTAATTATTCTGCAGTGCGTAGGCGTTTAGCGTAATCGCGATACTTAGCCACACCACGTAAGGAGTAAGTAGCCAGGTAAGCTGCGGCAGATAGGGTTTTGCCTTGATGGCCATGAAGCCAACTACAAAGACCAACAGGGTGATTTCAATCAGAGCGATTCCCATCCAGTTCAGGTCGAAGAACAGTGGATTCCAAAGGATATTGAGGACCAATTGGACCCCATAAATCCATAAAATGGTCTTGCTAAGTGCTTCAATTTGAACGGCTTTATTCATGAAAATGCTTAGACAGACCATAATCAAGGTCCACGAGGCGCCAAATACCCAGCCCGGAGGCGTCCACGGGGCTTTATTGAGGTTCGTATACCAACTGCCCATAGGGCCTTCGCCCATCAGGTAGCTGCCCAAAGCAAGGGCACCAAAATTCAAAACGAAAAAGAGCAGGAGTCTCATAATGATTCTTTCATAAAAGCTGCGGTGAATAATCCAATTCCCATTCCTGCGATAATTCCACCTACCATGGCGGTTCCTCCTAAAAATGGAATAAGCATAAAACCTAGGCCCATACCGAGAAATAGTCCTCCTCCGATAGCGAGTCCTTGTCTCGCAGATATTTTGTTATCCGACATACAGCATAATTATTGCAAGAATGATACCGCCGATTGTGTACCAAAGCCCTTTCTTAAAAATAGGCGATTTTGGAACAAACATGAAGAATGAACTTATCGCAAAGAAGAATAAGGATGCCCCGAAGAACATGTTGAAGTAGTACAACGGATCGTTTGTAGTAGCCTTGTGTAAATGTGTAATCTTATCGAGCCAACCTGGTAATTCTTTGGCGGTATATTTTGCTTCTCCAGTTTCAGGATTGTAAGCTCCTTGCTCAAAAACCAACATGGTTCCGTCGTTATCAATCACTTTTAGATTTCGAATTCTCAAGGCGCGGCCAAGTGTTTCTTCGGTGAGGCCTGCTTCGACGGTGATTTCTTTTTGAACCTCTTGTTTGAAGGTATCTGTAGTTCTAAAAATGAGGGTAATGCCTGAAACAGCATAAATCATCATGATTCCAGCTAGGAAAAAGCCGAGGTAGCGGTGTAGGATTCTAAAGGTCATATTTAATCGACAATATATTCGTCGTCAAATGTATCTCTTTTGTTGCCTCGAATTTCAAGGTAGAAATTGGCATTGGTTACTTGGATGTATGGAGCAAGTAAAAGGAAGCCAAAGCCTAATGTAAGTACACAAAGGATGCCTAATAAAAGGTACCTGAGGCATAGAATGAAGTAGGTTGTCTTGTATCCTTTCATCATGTTCCAGCTTTGCTGTAGCGCCTTGATACCGTCTGTCTCTGGATTTTCAGCGATGATAAAGAAGGTTTGACTAAGACCAAGGGCAATTATGATTCCTGGGATGATTAGGAAAACGATTCCGGCGCCTACTAAAACTGACATTAGGATATAGGCAACGAGGGGATTCACGAAGTTTTTAAATCCGTCAAAAATGCGTTCTAATCGAGGCTCGTTTCCTTTAGCCACGTCTAACGACCACATTGCTAGTCCCACAGAAAAATGACCAAGGACTATAATGCCTACAGTAGAGATGGATACTACTCCGATAATGATGTTAGCTACAAGAAGGGTAAGGACAGCAATGATCCATATGTTGCTCAGCTGTTCGCGTGCGGCAGAGGTGATTCTAGAAATCATGGTTAAGAGTGTTTAGTTGTAAATACCTAATTTACTTTTCTCCGTTCCATTCTGCAAAGAATTGGTTTAGAAATCCTTCCATGTATTTATGACGTTCCAAGGCGATGGCCTTTCCAGTCTCGGTATTCATGAGATCCTTCAGTAAAAGCAGTTTCTCATAAAAGTGATTAATTGTCGGCGCTGTCGATTTTTTATACTCCTCCTTGGTCATATTTAGATTTGGCTCAATTTCAGGATCATACAACGCTCTGTTTTTGAACCCTCCGTAATTAAAAGTGCGTGCAATACCAATGGCGCCAATGGCATCTAATCGATCTGCATCTTGAACGATGTCTAGCTCAATGCTTTCGTGAGTTCGGTTGTTATGTCCTCCTTTGAAGCTTACATTTTCTATGATTGCTATCACATGTGCAATCTTCTGAGCATCGAAACATTGTGATTCTAGATATTCCCTTGCTTTTAGTGGTCCGATTTTCTCATCGCCATCGTGAAACTTAGAATCAGCAATGTCGTGCAACAGTGCAGCGAGTTCTACCACCACTAAATCGCATTGCTCTTTGGCAGCAATCAATTTGGCGTTCTTCCATACGCGCTCTATGTGGAACCAGTCGTGACCTCCTTCGGCACCTGATAAGGTGTCTTTAACGAAGGAAATACAATCAGTAATCAATGTAGATGAGTGGGTATTCATTTAGCAGAGTTTTAGTTGTGTGAAATTACTGCGAAGAATTACATTTATCCCGATGAAAGCAACGACACCTCAAAGACTTAAAAACTTTCTAGAAAGTACGTTTTTAGACGTTCTTGGAGTGGCTTTGGTCATTGGAGTAAGTATTGCACTTGGCTTTCACAATACCGTGGTGAATGGTTTGCCCATTGGTTGGTTCTCTACCGTAGGGGCAGGGGTGAGCATGATGGTTACTCGTTTGGTTACCAAGCGAAATAATATCGGTAACCTCATCGGGCTATTAACAGCTGTAAATAGCGCAGTGGTTGATTATTATTTAGGTAATGAGGCTGCTATTCTCACATATCCTATTTCATTTCTGGGTGCTGGAGTGAGCTATCTCTACTGGAAACGCCGACCGAATAGGATTCCACGAAAAATAGATAGTATTTTCTTCTACAACATTGGTATTGCCCTAGTGCTCGCAATTGGATTGAACTACATAGGGTTCACTGACTTTTTATCTGAACCGATTGGAGATAAGATGTCAAAATTCTTAGTGACTTCGGCGATTACAGGAATTACCTATAGCGGTATTTTGAATACTCCGCGAATGTATGCGGATACTTGGGCCTCTTGGCAGATTTACAACGTGCTAAAGCTTTACCAAAACATTCTCTTCGGCAATGTTGCCTACATTTTGAAGTACTGCTTCTACTTATTTAACGCAGCTCTAGCGTGGTTCGTTTGGCACTGGATCAGACGAAACGGGGATACCGAGTAGATTTCCGTAGACCTTTTCAACTTTTTGGGCCATAAGACCTAAGTCAAACATTTTCAAGGCTTTAACGGAAGCAGTTTTTCCCATGGCTTTACTTTGTTCTGGGTTGAGGCTTAGTTTTAGTAAGCCTTTAGCGAGCGCTTCTGCATTTTGCATAGGAACTAGATAGCCGTGCTTGCCGTCTTCAATGAGTTCAGCATTTGCGGCGATGTCGGATACTACGCAAGGTTTCTCCATGCCCATAGCTTCAATAATTCCAATAGGCAGGCCTTCCCATAAAGAGGATAGTGCATAGGCATCACAAGCACTTAGGAGCTCTGGAACGTCAGTTCTAAAGCCTGGGAATGAAATTCGGTGGTACACGTTAAGTTCTTGAGCAAGTTGTTTCGCTGCCTCTAAGAGCGGACCATCGCCTGCCATCAAAAAGTGAATATTCGCATCCTTTTCAGCAGCAATAGCAGCGGCACGAACCATATTTAATGGGTCCTTTTGAACCGTCATCCGTACGATGTAAGCGACGCAAAAGGAATCCGTTGGTATGCCACATTCTTTCCTTATGCTATCCCTCATGTTGTTTTCAGGATTGAAGCGAGTAAAATCCACTCCATTGTGTATAACAGAGGCACTTTGCATAGGGAAGTAGGACGATCCTTCAGCTAAATTGGCTTCGCTCACACAAATGGTATGATCCGCTTTAGAAATGAGGAATCGTTCGCTGGTATTTCTTGCTGTAAATAAAAGCTTGCCTTGGTTAGGATGAAAACTCCACCCATGAACTGTGTACACCAAAGGGAGATTCAACTCTGAAGCGCTCCGAAATACGTTAGAGGCAGCTCTAGTCCCGTGAGCATGAACGACACTCGCTTTTTCCTCGCTAAGAATTTGGGTGACTTTGTTCTTTACAAGGGGGTTAAAAGGGATAGTGGTAGGTACTACATAGTTTGTAATGCCCATCTTGTTAAGTGCATCAATCATAGGGCCATCCGTGAAGCTAATCACAATGCTTCGAAATTTCTTAGGGTCTAATCGCGAAACTAGGCTAAGAACATGGCTTTCTCCACCGCCTATTTTACCTTGACGGATGAGATGCGCAATAGTTAAAGGTGATTGATTCATCATATTTCTTGCTCCTTATCAAAGCCAAGAAAGACAAATAATCCTACCTCTTAACAGCAGGATAAGCTATGCGTAGAAAAGAGAATATGAGTTAAAGCGTATGCTGACGGTTTTTATTGATGGTCATTTTAAGCACATCGGGCCTGCTATAATGCCCTGTAGGGTCAAAGTTCTGTCGCTCGGCAAATACATCGTTGATATTTAGATGCACTTCGTAAAGCCCTTCTTCACCGCATTGGGGTTCGAGCATCCAACTGCCGTCTGGGTGCGCAACACAGCTGCCTCCATCAGCGATAAGTTCATCGTTGTTTTCCAGCAATACGTTTAGATGTGGGGTGTTTTCAGGGTAATCGCTCTTGCGCATCAGACCACTTACAGAAACAAAAAAGCTACGTCCTTCCTTGGCTGCGAAACGGGTGATGTCTTCAGTAATTCTCTTTGCTCCCGGCCAAACAGCTACGTGAAGGTTTTCCCCTTGTGCTTGGAGCGCTGTGCGTGCCAACGGCATCCAGTTTTCCCAACAATTCAATCCACCAACGGTGAAGGGAGGAAGTGGGTGAGTAGTGAGTCCGTTTCCATCCCCAGGCGACCACACCAATCGTTCTTCATACGTCGGACAAAGCTTTCTGTGCACCGAGCAGATCGTTCCTTCATTGTTGATGTAAACGAGGCTACAGTAAAGACTGTGGCCGCTTCTGTCCATGGGTCTTTCAATGATTCCGAGGTACACAGCAATGCCGTGTTCTTTGGCAGATGCACAAACGGTATCTAAATCACCACGTTCAATAACCACTGCCGCCTGCACATAATGGGCGAAGATTTCTTTTTGAACGGGATTGTTAAAATTGGACCCATTAGAAGTGCTCAACCAGAAAGGATACCCAGGCAAAGTGCCTTCACCAAAAACAACTAAACCACATCCTTTTGTGGCTGCATCTGCTATGTACTGAATGATTTTTACTGTAGTCGCTTCACGGTCGCACCATATTGGTGCAATCTGGGCAAGTCCAACTTTTATTGAGTCCATAGTTATCGAACTAATATTCCTTGTTTCTGTAAGACGGGTAGGGGCTCGCTGAAGGCCATATCAATAGTCCCAGGACCAAAAATATATTTACGGTCTTTCATCCGACCGCCTTCGAAGAAACTCACCCAATACTCATTGAACAAATCAAATATCTCCGGCATCATTGGCTCTAGCTTTGCCGCTGATTTCGCAGGGAGCACCTTGACCATTTTACGCAGCGTAGCCGTGCTTTTGCCGCCTTTTGTCTCTAAATCGCTATATCCCTTGCTTTGGACTAGAATATTCTCCAAAGGACCATCAGTATCGTTAATCAAATGCATCCACCATGTAGTATCACCGTGCTCATCAGTCACCTCTAAAGCAGCGACATAAACGTTTTTAACCTCAGGTATTTCAATGTCTTTTCTCATGTGGGGCCAATTTTAGGCGCCTGCAAGATACTTAATACCCTACAGCTTGACCGTCCTTGCGGCTTTCACTTGCACCGTGATAGAACCCAGTTTCCGGATCGCGGTAGATGGCTTGATAACCGCCATAGATACCTCGAGCGAATCCCACCTTGTGGCCTCGTCCCATCAAGCCTCGAACTGTTTCGTAAGGAATACCACTTTCAACATGTATTTCCCCCTTATCCGTAGATGGACCTGTTACCGGTGAACTTCCACCGCTGTGGTCCCAGCGAGGTGCATCTCCGGCCTCTTGCACATTCATGCCGTAATCCACCATATTCATTACGATTTGCGCATGGCCTTGCGGTTGAAAATCGCCGCCCATCACCCCGAAGCTCATTAGTGGCGCGCCATCTTTTGTGATGAATGCCGGAATAATGGTGTGGAATGGGCGTTTACCCGGTTCATAAGTGTTATTGAACCCTTCCTCAAGGCTGAACAACTCACCACGGTCTTGAAGCATAAAACCTAGTCCTGGAGGAACCATGCCGGATCCCATTCCTCGGTAATTGCTTTGGATCAAACTGATCATGTTGCCGTCTTTATCGGCCACAGTCAAATAAATGGTTTCTCCGGCGCTAATCTCACCTGCGTCGTAGGTTGAGGCATAAGGCTTCAACTCATTAAAGTTTTCTGCCGCATATTCTTTGCTTAACAAAGCCTCAACAGGAACTTCGGCCATGTCCATATCAGCATAGTACTTCGCACGGTCTTCAAAGACGCGCTTCTTTGCTTCAGTAAACAAGTGCAGGTGCTCTTCACTGCCCCAGCGTACCTCGCTGAAGTCTTTGTTTTCAAGAATGTTCAACAATTGTAACGCGGCGATTCCTTGCCCATTTGGAGGCAATTCCCAAACGTCGAACCCGCGATAATTCACACTTACAGGCTCTACCCATTGGCTGTGGTGCGAACTCAAATCTTCTAATGATAGAAATCCGCCTTGTTCTTTGATAAAGGTGGTGATTGTCTGGGCGACCTCACCTTCGTAAAATCCTTCGCGACCTTTTTTAGCAATGGCTCTGTAGGTATCGGCCAGTGCTGGGTTGCGATAGCGGTCCCCATTCTTTGGACGTTCACCACCGTTTGGATCGTAATAGGTTTCCTTGATGTTTGGATACCCCATGCGTGAAAATCGATCGATAGAACCTAGGTAATATCCAATCAATTCTGTCACGGGAAATCCTTCCTCAGCATATCCAATTGCAGGAGCCAAAATTTTCTTGAGCGGCATAGATCCAAACTTATCGTGAAGAGAGGTCCATCCGTCTACGGCACCAGGAACACTCACTGGAAGCGGTCCATAAGCGGGTATCTTTTCAAGCCCCATAGCTTTCAGTGTATCTAGGGTCATAGATTTTGGAGAGCGTCCGCTGCCGTTAAGACCATAGAGCTTTTGCGTTTTTGCATCCCATACTATGGCAAAAAGATCACCTCCGACGCCACAACCAGTGGGCTCCATAAGGCCGAGCGCCGCATTGGCAGCGATGGCAGCATCTATTGCGTTTCCACCTTGCTTTAAAATATCCAATCCAATCTGAGAGGCCAGGGGATGCGAGGTACACACCATTCCGTGTTCGGCGAGCACAGGACTGCGCGTTTGAAAGGTTGCTCCGTTGACCCTGTCTTGAGCACTTAGTGATAGAAAGCTAATAGTAGAAATTGCGAGTAGAAGTAATCTCATAAGTCAGTTAGTTGAAGTCCCAAATTAAGGATTTCGAACTTGACTTTGTTCATGGGTTTACTTCCCGAAACACCTCACGGGAAACTTCAAGTCATATTCATTGGCACCGTTCAATTTCATCTATGAATCTGTTTTTGATCAGATTTACGCCTCCTTTATTCGAGTTAGTTTTGTTCGGAATATTCCGAACACACGTTTGGAATCACGTGTAATTCCAGAATCCCAATGTTTTCGGTATCTTCACAAAAAAGGAATACTAAAGATGTTCATGACTGGCAGTCAAGAGGTCGTGGGTTCGAATCCCGTCTTCTCCATCTTACACTAGGGAAGTTATGTATAACAGGCCTCATGCACTATTAAATCTATTAAAATGAAACAACTTTTCATACTACTTATATTCCCGTTAACAATTAGTGCTCAATTGAGTTTTTCTGAAATGTTAATCCATGATTCAGATACTCTGATATTAAATGAATCATTGATCTCATTATTGCCAAAATGTGAATTATCAATAATTGAAATGGACTCTCTAGATTACAGGGAGATATTGTGGAAGATTAAAAATCAAAAAGTAACATTATTCGCAGTAGGTAAAGTAAGATCGAATTATAAAGAGGATTTTAGTTTTACAGAAATGATCAAATTGGATTACTTAAATCTATCCCTAGATCCTGACAGTTGCATAGGACTACATAGTCGAATGTTCATATGTCAACTTGACGATTATATAAATATTTACGATAGAGAATATTTGTATTGCTTTACTAACAACACTTTATCTCAAGTGGAAATTTTTGACAACTCAATGACCTATCAAAGTGTGTTGATGGATTCCTCTAACTTGATAAAACATATTGCAATAAATAATAAGGTTCTGATGCGCGATCTATCCGAGCAGCTTCCATATAATACTACAGTATATGTGTCTATCACTACGGGAGATTCTAGAAGCGGGTTTGTTACTTCGTTGGCGCGTTCAAGTGGGTATGCCGATTTTGATAACGCCATTATTGAGGCAATAAATAGAATAAGTGATTTTTCCGTTTATTACTTTGGAGGGAAGCCGCTGAAAAGGGAATTTTTAGTAATAATCAAGCTTGAGTCAATAATCAATTATATTTAATTCCTCGATTCCGCAACGGAGAGAGGGGGAAATGAACTTAAGCGCACAAACCGCTGAAAATCATATATTTAAAAGAGCATCAAGGCGCAGTGCAACCTCATAACCAAGGGTCAGGTCTTTTTTCTGGGGAATAATCTAATTTAAGCAAAGACTTTTTGAAGTCTGTAGAGGAACAATTTGGTGTTGCTGACCCCTCTAAGGTTGGCTCTGAAGAGTTTGATTTGAGCGTTTAGGGACTCGGCATGTGCATTGGTACTTCTGTTGTTGAAGAAGGCTAGTATTCCTGGCAGCCCAATGTGGAAATGATCGTCATGCATAAAATGGTTTGTATTTCCACTGTGTATAAACCTATTTCCATAAGAATAATTACTTGTAAACCCATTAGCTTCTGCTATTGAGAAGAATGCATTTACCAGTGAGACGCTTGCATTTCTATATGCATTGTCTTGTGTCAACTCTTTTCCATCGGAGCATACTTCGCGTATATCCACCCCTTTCTCTTTGAGTTCTGCGATGGTCTTTAAGACATGGTCCTTAATGCCGTAACCCGGTGAGGTGTTGCCTCCACCCGAGGAGGTCAATTTCAAAAAGTCTTTGCTAAATCAGACCGCTCCCGAAGAAAAAAACTTGTCCCCCCTTCTTTTAGCTATCCAGATTGAAAACAATCTAATTGATAAATGAATTTATTATGATTAAAAGATACCTTCAAAAGTCTACCTAATGCCCTGGATTCTTTAATCCCAATGTCATAAGGATAGTAAAACTTAGGATCGTTTTTTTTCTGTTTGAAAATACCCTTTAATTCTTCTACGGTCAAATTGTCGATAATGATTTCCTCTACCAATTTATTGGTGCGATTATCAAAAACACTAATGACTCTTTCTATTTTCATATCCATTAGTTCCTTGTTTTTCTTCCGGGAACTGCTGGTTTCCCACCAGTTCCATCAGGCTTCTTAGACCTGGTGATGGACGCTCTACATGAACCCGTATCACATCTGTGCAAATCGTTGTAAAA
>JAAXJR010000025.1 GCA_012269745.1 Flavobacteriales bacterium
TATTCCTTGCTCTCACGTGTACATTCTAAGATGATGCGGTCCATGAGCTCCAGCTGGTAAGGGGTATGAGCCATCAATTTTGGCGTGGCACCCATGGCTTCATCCATGCTGTGGTAGTGCAATGCAGCTACGGCTACATGAGCAGGCGGCAGGGGATCTAAGGCCACACGAATGTTAGTGGTAATGCCCAGCGTTCCTTCTGAACCGCACATCACGCTTAAGAGTGCATCGGCATCGTTGCCAATTAAATCAATCGCGTACCCCGTATTTCTTCGGTGAATGCTCGCATCTGGGAAATGAGCCTCGAGGTTTTGCGACCACCAAGCATCTTGCCATTGCACTAACCAATCTTCCACTGCCGAAGGAATGTCACGCACGCCGTCGGACTGAATTTCGCCCATGGCGCGCAGCACCCCGTCCGCGGTGACCAGCTCCAGGCCGAGCAATTTTTCCCGAGTGGTTCCGTAAGAAATGGAGGTGGAGCCTGAGCTGTTATTACCCACCATGCCGCCCATCATACAACGGTTGGAGGTGGAGGTATTGGGGCCGAAAAACAGCCCGTGTTCCTTAACGTGGTAATTGAGTTCGTCGCGGACAACGCCGGGTTGCACCTCTGCCCATTGCTCTTCCACGTTGATGTGAAGAATAGCGTTCATGTGCCTTCCGGTATCTAATACAGTGCCATCGCCTACGACTTGGCCCGCGAGGGAGGTTCCTGCGGCCCGAGGGATCAGTGGCTTACCGGATCTGACCAGTGCGACCACCTCTTCTGCGGAGGCAGGAAAAGCAACGTCCTGTGGTGTTTCCTGATAGATGGAAGCATCCTGCGCATAGGCACGCTTGAGTAGTTCGTCGCTAGGTTTGGTCATGCTATTAGACCATAAAATTATCAGTAAGCTGTCCTTCGCCCAGTTCGGCGTTGCCTGAATTCAGGTGGCGCAGCAGTGGACACGGGCGGTAGCGGTCGTCACCATAATGTTTGTGGCAGCGCTTCAGGGTTTCTAGGACTTGGTCCCAGCCCATCTCACGGCCCCACCTAATAGGTCCTTTCGGGTAGTTCACACCTTTGGTCATGGCCAGGTCTACGTTCTCTGGATCTGCAATGCCTTGCCACACGGCGTCCAGTGCTTCGTTGATGATCATACACAAGATGCGCTCCACGATCTTTTCACTCAATAGCGGATCAATCTCTGCAGCTTCTTGGGCGACCACGGCTGCATCCATGCCCGAGGCATAATTGTAAAAACCGCGCCCTGTTTTACGACCAAGCAATCCAGCTTCTTTTAGGCGCTTCTGGGTAATGGAAGGACGGAAACGTGGATCGTAAAAGAATTGACCCCAAACGGTCTCAGTAACGGTATAATTGACGTCGTGACCGATCAAATCTGTGAGTTCGAAAGGTCCCATTCTAAAGCCAATGCTTTTTACGGCTGCATCGATTTCTGCGACGCTCGCCACACCTTCTTCGTAAAGTTTAATGGCCTCGCTGTAGAACGGACGTGCCACCTTATTGACAATGAATCCTGGGGTGTCTTTCGCCATAACGGGCGTCTTACCCCAGCTGCTCATCAGTTCGAGCATGGTTTCGCCGAATTCTTCGCCGGTCTTCACACCGGGAACAATCTCTACCAGGGGCATCAACGGTGCTGGGTTGAAAAAGTGCAAACCGCCGAAACGCTCAGGGTGTTTTAAATCTGCTGAAAGCGCTGCTATGCTGAGGCTTGAGGTGTTTGTACAGAGCCAGGCGCTTTCTGAAATCAGCGGCTCCACCTGCGCAAACAAGTCCTTTTTTACTTCTAGGTTTTCGATGACGGCTTCTACGATGAGGTCGGCGCCAGATACGGCACCAAGCTCCTGAGACCAGCGCATTCTACCCAAGGTAGCCGTGCGCTCCTCCTCGCTCATACGTCCTTTTTCGACCAAGCGGCCAAAGATCTTTTCGATAGAGGATTTGCTCCGGTCAGTGGCTCCCGGGAAGCTATCATAGTACACAACTTCACAACCATTCTGTGCGGCAATCTGACCAATCCCAGTGCCCATGGCACCTGCTCCTAATACGGCTACTTTCATTTTATTCTCCCTTAAATTCAGGTGTACGCTTTTCTAAGAATGCCTGTACGCCTTCATTAAAATCATGTGTTTTGCTCGCACGAACCTGCAATGCCTCTTCTAGATCGAGCTGTTTCTGCAGATCGTTGGTGTAGGCTTTGTTCAGGGCGGCCTTTGTGAGCGCCAGTCCTTTTGTAGGCATCTGAGCCATCTTTAATGCTAGGCTACGGACTTGTCCTTCATACTCATCCTCAGTGAAGACTTGGTAAATCATTCCCATGTGTAAGGCTTGGTTGGCAGGCACTTTATCGCCCGTCATCATTAATGCACTAGCACGCTGGAACCCTACTAACCGTGGTAAGGTGAAGGTACCTCCGCTATCTGGTATAAGCCCAATTTTACTAAAGGCCTGAATGAAGCTGGCCTTTTCGTGCGCTACAACGATATCACACGCTAGGGCGATATTCGCTCCAGCACCTGCTGCGACGCCATTGACCGCGGCAATTACAGGTTTCGGCAGCTTGCGAATGGCCAAAATGATAGGGTTGTAATGCTCACTGACGATGGTGCTGAGCTCTGGACCATTTGGGTCAATGGCTTCGGCTAAATCTTGTCCGGCACAGAAGGCTTTTCCATTACCGGTAATGACTACGCAACGAATGCTGGTATCATAAGCCGCCTCTTTTAGTGCCGATTGCACGCCTAGGGCTAATTCTCTATTGAAGGAATTAAATTTATCTGGTCGGTCAAAGGTGATGGTCATTACACCTTCGGCGATGCTGGTTTGTATCATGCTTCTTGGGTTTACCCCCAAGGTACTGCACTAAATGCTTTCGGTCAACCGATTTTAACCTCAGTTTTACAGCTTGATGGAACGCATCATCGCTTCCATTTCTAGGACTACATTGCGTTTTTTTGCAGTAGGCCCATAGAGCAAACTTTCAACCGTTAGGATACGATCGTTTTTCTCGTCGTAGATGGTGTAGGATAGGAACGGTCCGCCCATGAAATCGCCTTCCATGCGCCATAACCCGCGTGTTTCGAGCGCGAACATCCCACTGATTTCAGTAGTTTCAATGGACGGCGGGATCATCAGCTCAGTTTCCATATAAGAGCCTTCATGAGTGCCCTCAAAGTAGTTTTTTCCGATGCTGTCGCGGTGGGCGATAATATCATCAACGCTTACCATGCCTTCTGTCATTGGGCGCTCGCTCACAATGACGTACTGGATGGTTTTTACAGTTTTCGTGGCAAAAATTTTCAACGCTTCCTTGTCCAGGGTAGGATCGAATCCTTTGTGAAGCAGCATGCTTTTAATGCCGATTTTCTTCAGATTCTCATGCGTATAAGCATAGGCACTCTTGCGCAACCTACCTTGAATAACAGACATGTCGTGCTGCTGAAAAGCATCGATCACTTGCTTGGCGCTACCTTTGATTTCTTTGGTGATGGCCTTCTCCGTAGGTGCAGTGATGCGCACAATGCGCTGCGGACGTGCCCACAGATCTTTCTGCATTTTCACGAAGGAGGTATCGCTCTTCTCCACCCACATGATGCTTTTGGTCTTCTGCAAAATCTTGTTGACGTCTTTAGGCTCTACGCGCGAAGCATCAAAGTAGGCTTCAGATTGCGGTAGACCCTCTTGGTCCGCAAGGTATATTTCACGGAATGCTTCCCCAGCAGGACCTTCCCACAACTCATCCGGCATGACCAATAATAATTCACTGTGTGTACCGCTTGCTGGTGGTAAGATGCGTGTGTCCTTCTTAGATCCATCACCTTTTTCCGAGGAAGAACATGAGGCCATGGTGAAGACAAAAGCGAGCGATAAAAGTGAAAATAGTTTACGGGCCATAGTTGAAGTATTTACTCTAAAGTAGTCAAAAAGTAAGCCAAAAGGGCCCATTCGGATTTAGAGACGTCTCGGATAAACTATGATACGCTGACCCACGCGAATCATATCGCTTTTTAGGCCGTTCCAGCGTTTAATTTCGCTGACGCCAACTCCGTATTTTCCAGCGATGTGCCCTAAGGTTTCACCACTCTTTACGCGGTGAACCGTGCGCTCGTTCATCTGGGTGAAATCTGGCATGCTGCTTGCGCGAGACTCAAAGTAACTCTCAGCAATCTGATAGATGGAATCTTTACCAATACGGAAGTGGTTAGCGGCATCTTTAGGCAAGCTTAGGAAATACTCTTGGCCCTTTACGACAGGCACAATTTTGTACTTGTACTGCGGATTCAAGAATTCCATCAACGCTTCATCGACCCCTAATTTCTCTTGAATCTGCTTGAAATGTACTTGCTGGGTGATGCGAACTGTATCGGTTTCCATGTAATAAACTGGAATATCTGCAGGACCTATGCCGTACAGATGGCCGTATTCCATCGCATAAGTCGCTGCGATAAAGAGCGGAACGTAGGCAGAGGTCTCGCGTGGGAGGAAGGGGCGAATTTCCCAGTAGGAGGTTTTCCCACCACTACGGCGAATGGCCTTACGGACATTACCCGGCCCTGAATTATAGGCAGCGAGGACGAGGTTCCAATCTTCAAAGACATCGTACATTTTAAGCATGTACTGGCAAGCAGCCTCGGTGCTTTTTAATGGGTCGTTGCGATCGTCGACGTAGCTGTTGACCTTGAGGTCGTAGATTTTTCCGGTACCGTACATGAATTGCCATAAACCGGTGGCACCCACATACGAGCGTGCCTTGGGATTGAGTGCGCTTTCAACCACCGCGAGGTATTTAATCTCTAGGGGCATGTCGTACTTGTCGAGGTGCTCTTCAAACATGGGGAAGTAGTACTGCCCATGAGCCATCATTCGAGATAATCGAGCAGTGCCATACTTAAGGTAACGTTCGAGGTAACGCTTGACAACAGGATTGTACGCCATTTCAAAAGGCGTTCGCGCGTCCAATTCTGCCATGTAGTATTCGAAAATACTATCCGTTAACGGCAATGGGGTGATGGTATCTACTTCAGGCAGGCTGTGGAAGGCAAACATGAGGTGTTCACTGTCCAATCTCGCTAGTCGCTCGTCGAGTTCATGTAAGGCTGCTGAATCTAAATCTGTGGTGGGAGCTAGGATGGAATCGGCTACCACTACGGAAGAATCTGCTGCCGTTTCTTGACCAAAGGCAGAGAAGGCCAGTAAGCTGGCAAAGACTAGGGAAAATATGCGCATTTTTATTGCTTTTGAATCCACTGTGCGATGGCCAACGTGTCCATATCTGAACCGTTTGCACCCATCACTTGAAGCCCGATAGGGAGCCCTTTTGGATCCACACCGATAGGAATACTAACGGCCGGAGTACCGGCAATATTGGCTTGAACAGTGAAAATATCTTCCAGGTAGTTCACTGTTGGATCGCTTACTTCGCGGCCCAGTTCAAAGGCGGTAGAAGGCGTCGTAGGACAAAGCAACACGTCGTATTCACTCAAAGTCTTATCTGTCCATTCCTTCACCATACGGCGAACCGCTTGCGCCTTGCCAAAGTATGCGTCGTAATATCCTGCACTCAATACGAACGTACCGAGCATAATTCTGCGTTGCACCTCTTTACCGAAACCGGCACTACGGCTTTTCTTGTAGACGCTCTCTAGGTCGCTTACATCTTCCGCACGGAATCCTGCGTGAACACCGTCGAAACGGGCGAGGTTCGAGCTCGCTTCAGCGGTGGTGAGAATATAGTAAACGGGAACGAGCGCGTCGAGCAGCTCAAATTCTACAGGCTCTACAATACAGCCCGCATTTTCGAGCAATTCAAGCTGCGCTTGGAAGGCTTTCTTGATATTAGCATCCACCTTTGGGTGGTCTACGGCAGTTTTTAGGTAAGCTACTTTTTTTGGAGCTTCTTTTGATGCAGGAGCCATAGGTTGTTGTATGGCGGTAGCGTCGAAATCGTCCGCGCCGGCCATGACTTCCATAACCTTAGCGGCATCTGCAACGTTGGCAGCAAATGGACCAATCTGGTCAAAGCTTGAGGCATAAGCGATCAAGCCGTGGCGGCTAATTCTTCCGTACGAAGGTTTAAAACCTACCGTTCCTGTAAATGCTGCGGGTTGACGGATAGAGCCACCAGTGTCTGAACCCAGGGCAACGTGGCACAACCCTGCGGCCACTGCAGCGGCAGATCCGCCCGAAGAACCACCTGGAACCTTTGTTGGGTCTACAGGGTTTTTCACTGCGCCAAAAGCGGAGTTTTCATTGGCCGATCCCATGGCGAATTCGTCACAGTTGGTGCGTCCAATAAAAACGGCGTCTTCTGCCAACAGGCGTTCTACGGCTGTGGCAGAGAATTGGCTTTCAAAGCCTTCTAAAATCTTCGAGGCAGCGCTTACTTTGTGTCCACGGTAACAGATGTTATCCTTTAGGGCGATGACCATTCCGGCCAATTTCCCTGCTGTTCCTTGAGCGATCTTTTCGTCTACTTGCTGTGCTTTTTCGCGCGCCTCGTCGGCCCATACTTCCAAGAAGATGTTTAGATCTTTCGTTTGCTCAATTTTGGACAAAAAAGTCTCAACCGCTTGTGCAGTGCTGCTCATAATCGAATGATTTCGGGCTTATTCTTTTGTATCTTCAGTAGTGTCGTCTGCTACGCCGTCCTTGAATTCCTTCACGCCACGACCTAGTCCACGCATTAGCTCAGGGATCTTACGGCCACCGAACAAAAGCAGTACAACTACAAGAATCAAAATCATTTGGTTGGGACCCATGATCCCTAGAAATGCTGTGTTCATTTACTTGAATTTTGAGCGACTAAAGTACCGATTTTTTGCCGGATAACCCGCGGCTAATATTCGAGCAATTCTCTGAGCTTCGCTTCTACTTTTTCTGCATTCGGGAGCATGGTTTGTTCTAGCGTGCTATTAAGCGGAATAGCAGGCACATCTTCGCTTCCCATGAGCATCACAGGCGCATCCAAACTCTCAAAACAATCCGACTGTATGGCTCCTTGAATAGCGCCTGCAAACGATGGGGTAGCGCTCTCCTCAGTTAAAACGAGAACTCTTCCATGCCTACGGCTTTGATCCATGACTAGATTGCGGTCCCAAGGCGCCAATGTTCGCAGGTCAATAATGCTCACCTTCCCATCGAAGGCTTTCGCGGCTTTCTGCGCCCAGTACACACCCATACCGTAAGTAATAACAACGGCAGCTTCACCATTATTTACCTTTTCTGGCGCTGCTTCAAGCGCGATGCGGCCCTTGCCGAATGGAATGACATAATCTGCGCTTGGCTCTGGGGTTTTTGCTCCTTCGGTACCTGGAATTTTACTCCAATACAGCCCTTTGTGTTCAAAGATGACTACAGGGTTAGGGTCGTAATAGGCGCTTTTCATGAGGCCTTTTAAATCGGCCCCGGTAGAAGGGTAAGCGATCTTTATCCCACGAATGTTAGTCACCACACTTTCGATGGAAGAAGAGTGGAAGGGTCCACCAGATCCGTAGGCGCCAATAGGCACGCGAATGACCGTGCTCGTTGGCCATTTTCCATTACTGAGGTAATAACTGCGGCTGACCTCAGTGAACAATTGGTTCATCCCGGGCCACAGGTAATCGGCAAACTGAACCTCTACAAACGGTTTTAGTCCAGCGGCTGCCATCCCCACGGTTGATCCTATGATGAAGGCCTCTTGAATAGGAGTGTTAAAGACGCGCTCGTCGCCAAAAGTCTGGGCCAATGTGGCTGCCTCACGGAATACACCGCCTAATCTGCCGCCAACATCTTGGCCGTACAGGAGGGCTTCTGGATGCTCAGCCATGAGCTCTTTAATGGCAAAGAGTGCCGCATCTACCATGACAGTGGGCGCTGCATCTTTTGGTGCGCGTTCGCCTTTTTCCTCGGTGATAGGAGTAGGGGCAAACTGGTGATTAAACAGATCCTCGGGTTGTGGGTCTGGCATGCTCAAGGCATCCTTGTATTGTGCTTCCACAAAGGCCTGTGCTTCCTTTTCCCATTGGTCCAATTCCTTTTCGCTAATGCCCGCTTCTATACATTCTTCACGAAGTACCGGATACGGATCGCGTGTTGCAGCTTCTTCGAGATCGTCTCTGTACCATTCCTTTCGTACGCCGGAGGTGTGGTGATT
This sequence comes from Flavobacteriales bacterium, assembly GCA_012269745.1. Classification (GTDB taxonomy): domain Bacteria; phylum Bacteroidota; class Bacteroidia; order Flavobacteriales; family Schleiferiaceae; genus UBA10364. The sequence goes on from JAAXJR010000025.1 coordinate 8,145, forward strand.
GAGTAGCGGTACATCACAACGAACCAAAAATGGTCTGCGCTCAGTGCGCATGATCTCAATGACTTCTTCTAGCGCTTCATAACACTCTTTGAAACTTGAACCGTTGAGGTCTCTCGTTTCTATGCCTGTAAATCCCTTGGCATATTCCACTGCATTGCTGTGGTGCACCTCTTCGCGGTTCGCGCTGATGTCCCAACCGTTGTCTTGAACAAACATGAGCAGCGGAAACTGCTTGAGCGCGGCCATATGCAATGCTTCAGAGATTTCACCCTCGGTCATTGCACTATCGCCAATGCTACAAACTGCAATGGCACCTTTTTCTTCTTCAGAAACCAAGTCTTGATGCTCTCGGTATTGTATACCCATAGCAACGCCAGCGGTTGGAATGGCTTGCATTCCGGTTGCCGAGCTCTGATGAGGGATTTTAGGCTTATCGTCGTCCTTCAGGGAAGGGTGGCTGTAATAGGTACGACCTCCTGAAAATGGGTCGTCAATTTTCGCCAAAAGCTGAAGCATTAAGTCTTTTGGGGTCATCCCAATACCTAGCAGTATGCTGTCGTCACGGTAGTACGGCGCAACGTAGTCCTTTGGCTCTAATTGCAATGCCAATGCGAGCTGTGCTGCTTCGTGGCCACGGCTGGTGGCGTGTACGTATTTTGAGGTTGTGTCCTTTTCGCGCTCGTACAATTCAGCCATACTCTTGGCGGTGGCCATGAGCTTGTAGGCTTTGAACCATGGAATGGTCGGGCTTTTGGGCATTTCTGTGATGTATTTGGGTGCTCTAATTTACGGCCTTTCCCCGAACTTAAAGACACTTGAAGTATTCAAAGGGCTCCAAGCAAGAATTGCAAGCATATTGGCTCTTACATGCTGTACTTCCATGCCTGCTCAACATACGCGTATTATCACTTTTACATTTGGGACAATTCACTTTTGGAGCCTCCGCAAACAAAATTCGTTTGTCGGCACTTTCCTTGACCGGTGGTGCAATGCCATAGTCCTCCATTTTCTTACGCCCCTCTTCAGAAATCCAATCTGTGGTCCACGAAGGTTGGAGCTGTTGTTCTACCACGAAGGGTAATTGCATCACGTACATGGCTTCACGAATGTCCTGTTCCATGCGGTCCATGGCTGGACAGCCCACGTAGGTGGGACTGATGGTGATTTTATAGACGTAGTGGGCGTTGGCTTTCGGTGCATCGGGATGCGCTGAATGGAATTGGTCCAAAGCATCCTTAAAACGCTCATCTGATGTTTCTAGAACATCAACCGCGCGTAAAATTCCCATGTCGTGCAAGCTCAATACGGGGATCTCAGGATCTTTGACCCTTCCGAGATGCTCGTATATTTCCTTGCTTCTATCCATTTATCCAAATAATGCGCGGATAACATCATTTCCGTTGGCGAAAATCAGGAGCGCGAGCAATAGGAAGAATCCAATCATCTGCGCGATCTCAAGCACCTTGATCGATGGTTTTTTACCCGTAATCATTTCAATTACCGTGAAGACCACATGTCCACCATCAAGTGCTGGGATAGGTAGGATGTTCAAGAATCCGAGCATGATGCTCAAGAAGGCAGTAAACTCCCAGAAATGTCTCCAGTCCCAAGCTTTTTCATACTGCTGTAAGATGGTCAAGAAACCACCCACTTCCTTGTACGCTTCAGTTTTTGGATTGAAAATGAGTTTGAACTGACGAATATAGCCGTCGAGCTTGGCAGCAACCTCATCTCCAGCCCCAGAGAGGGCAGAAGCAAAGTCGTATTTCTTGTTTTTGATCTCGTAGTATTTGAATACTGCAGTAGTGTTATAAACATCCAAGCGGCCCGATTCAGGCAACGTAAAGGTCAAAGTATCTGCCCTTCCATCACGGTAGTAGGCAAGATCCACTTCCTCACCGGCGTAATCTGGCAGCACCGATTTGTACTGATCGAAGAACAACATCTCTTGGCCGTTTAATCCAACGATGCTATCGCCAACTTGCAGTCCAAGGGCCTCGCCGAAGCTGTTTTCAGCGAAGGAGCCCACCACGTACGGCATTCTTGGCTTGATGAGTCCAGGGAACTTCTTGTCCTTGATCATTTCCTCAATAAATTCCACGGCAATCGGAATGCGTACTTCGCGGCCATCTCTTTCAACTACCAAATCTTCTCCTTGGCTCAACAAGATTTCCAAGGCAGTTTCGCTGTAGCTCTCTGGTGTGTAATCGCCGATTCGTAGAATCTTATCCCCATTTTCAAGACCCATCTCAAGGCCTATTTCGTTGGTCCAAATACCATTAACCAAAGAGTCGTTTGGCAAATAGTCCTTGCCATAACCCATGAGAAGGAAGACATAGATAAAGTACGCGGTAAGGAAGTTCATGAACACACCACCTGTTAGAACAATAATGCGCTGCCAAGCTGGCTTCGCACGGAATTCCCACTCTTCAGGCTCTTCGCTGAGGTTTTCGGTGTCCATGCTTTCGTCCACCATCCCTTCAATCTTCACATAACCACCTAGAGGAATCCAACCAATTCCCCATTCCGTCTCGCCAATCTGCTTTTTGATTAAAGAGAATTTATAGTCGAAGAAGAGGTAGAATTTTGACACCTTAATGCCAAAGTATTTGGCAGGCAAAAAGTGACCGAATTCGTGAATGACGATAAGGAGAGAAAGTCCCAAAAGGAACTGTGCGATTTGGATCAGCATGCTGGTATGAGCTCTTTAATGAGGCTGTAAAAGTAACGCCTCACAGCTTAGAGTGTTTATCTCTTTGCACTGCGAGGCGCCAAAAATGTTGTTAAAATTAGTTTTCGAGTACGCCGAGCTCTTTTCCAACCTTCGTGAAGGCGGAAATGGCACGATCTAAATGTGCTTTATCATGTCCAGCGCTTAATTGCACTCGGATGCGCGCTTGCTCTTTGGGAACTACAGGATAGAAGAAGCCAATGACATAGATACCTTCTTCAAGCAATCGATCCGCAAATTTCTGGCTAAGTGCAGCATCGTATAACATGATAGGAACGATGGCGCTATCTCCATCTTTGTAATCGAACCCTGCTGCCTTGACCCCTTCTTTGAAGTAGTTGATGTTCCACTCGAGCTTATCACGGAGCTCAGTGCTTTCACTAAGAAGGTTAAATACTTCAATAGAGGCGCCGACAATGGTTGGTGCTAGAGAGTTAGAGAACAAATACGGTCGCGATTTTTGACGCAGCATCTCAATAATCTCCTTGCGTCCAGTGGTGAAGCCGCCCATGGCGCCGCCTAAGGCCTTGCCCAGAGTTCCGGTGATGATATCCACGCGACCCAGTACGTTTTTAAGCTCTACGGTTCCTCGACCAGTCTTGCCTATGAATCCAGTGGCATGACATTCGTCTACCATCACTAGTGCGTTGTACTTATCGGCGAGGTCACAAATCTTGTCCAGCTGTGCCACGTAGCCGTCCATAGAGAAGACGCCGTCGGTGACTATAATTTTGAATCGGGCACCCTCAGCAGCTTGAAGTTGCTTTTCAAGATCCGCCATATCATTGTTGGCATAGCGATAACGCGCGGCCTTACATAAGCGAACCCCATCAATGATTGAGGCATGGTTCAAGCTGTCGGAAATGATTGCATCCTCAGCAGTAAGGAGAGGTTCAAACACACCGCCGTTTGCGTCAAAAGCTGCAGCATAGAGGATAGTATCCTCCGTGTGAAGGAATTCGGCAATCTTAGCTTCTAGCTCTTTGTGGATGTCCTGAGTGCCACAAATGAAACGCACTGAGCTCATTCCAAAACCATGCGTGTCGAGGGTTTTGTGCGCAGCTTCTAAAACACGCGGATGCGAGCTTAGTCCGAGGTAGTTATTCGCACAGAAATTCAGCACTTCTTCGCCCTCCGTAGTCTTGATGACTGCATCCTGAGGGGTTGTGATGATGCGCTCTTTCTTAAACAGGCCGGCTTTTTCTATTTCGGCCAATTCATTTTGTAAATGGTCTTTTAAGTCTCCGTACATCTAGGTTGTATTTGGGTATAGTTATTTGCTTATTCCATGTAGGCTTGTCCCGCTGCCCAATCGATGCTCTCTTTCAAACAGTCTAAAGCGCGGTCCGCACTACATACATCTTGCTCTATATAATAATGCTCCATGCCGCTTAGTTCAGCGTTGGCAAAAATACGTTCCCAATCGATCACTCCTTGCCCCACTGGAACCTGAGTTAATGTATCAGCAGCAAAATCTTTCACGTGCCACAACGGGAACATACCTGGGTATTTCTCAAACCATTGCACCGCATCTTCGCCGGCAAAAGCTACCCAGTGGATGTCCATTTCAAAGACCACGCCTTCTCCTTTTAAGTTTTGGATGAGGTAATCGTAAGGTACTGTGCCGTCCTCGAGCGCTTGGAATTCAAAATCGTGGTTGTGCCAAGCAGCTACTAAGCCTCGCTCTTTACATGCGGCGCTCAGTGCCTTTAAATAATTTGCAAGGTGCTCGTATCCTTTTGCATTGCGCCAGGCATCGCTCATCCAGGGGATAATGACCCATTTTTGACCCAATGCTTCAGCGGCATTAAGGATATCTGGTATGGAAGAAGTGTCCAGAGGGCCCACTTCATTCATTGCAAGTTGCATGGGTAAATAATGACCGCTAGGAGAGCTCAAGGATGCACTGTCGATGGTCTTTTTAAATTGCTCCGGACTTTGACCGAAGAAAGTTCCTTGCATGTAGCCGAAAGATTCAACTTGGACATATCCCATATCATGAGTGGCCTTTAGCGCAGCATCAATAGCCGAATCGCTCGACATTTCTTCTCGAATGGTGTAGAGTTGATAGCCCTTTTTATAAGTAGCCATAGTTTTAGGAGTTTCTTCGACAGTAGTGTCTGAAGTACTGTTATTACAAGAGAGGAGTGTTACAGCGCCCAACAAAGCAGCCAATATTGCGTTAGATTTCATATTTAGGTTTTATTCAGGCCTTAAAATACCCGAAATGTTTCAAATTTGCTCTTATGAGAATTGACAAATTTCTTTGGTGTGTCCGATTGTTCAAAACCCGCAGTCTCTCTGGCGAGAATGTCCGCTCTGGACGTGTCCTCATGGATGAATTGCCCGTAAAAGCTTCCCGTGAAATCAAAGTAGGCGATACGGTGACTATCAAGCGTCACGGTTTTGATCAGGTTTTCGAAGTGCTCTCTATTCCCAAAAGTCGAGTCAGCGCAAAGCTGGTTCCTGACCTTATTAAGGACGTGACTCCGCAAGATGAACTAGAAAAACAGGAATTTTTGCGCCTTGCCAGAAATGTAACCCGTAAAAAGGGGTTAGGTAGACCTACTAAGAAAGACCGTCGAGATTTGGACGATTTCACGATATAAATCCAGGCCTTCAAGACGCTGTCCAGTGTCGTCAAGTGTTGATTTTAGTGGTTTAGGGCCGAAATCTGTGCTTTCTGTCCGGTTTTTGTCCGGTAACGAACATTGTTTACCTAATATAAGTTCAAGACTTTTGAGTGTACATCGAACACTTTTAAAATAACTATCGGTCGATTATGATTAACAACAAACACATTTTGTCGCTAGCAGCAACGTTTGTTCTTGTGCTTTCATCCTTTACGATGACTGCCCAGTACAAAGGTGTAGTACTTGATGCGGCAGACAATTCCCCCTTACCTGGTGCAGTAATCACCGCCGGGCAAGAATCTGCCATGACAGACATGGACGGACGCTGGTCTCTGGATGCAGCGCAAGGCACAGAGGCTACAGTGTCTTTTGTCGGATACGTTAGCAAATCTATTGTCTTGGGAAGCACGAAGGAGCTAACTATCAAACTTGCTTACGACCAAGCAGCGTCCACTCTTGATGAAGTAGTAGTTGTAGGTTATGGTGTACAGAAGAAATCTAATGTGACTGGCGCCATCTCTAGCGTTAAGGCGGAGGATCTGGAAGATTTGCAATTGCCACGTTTGGAGACTGCTCTTCAAGGTAGAACTTCTGGTGTTCAAGTATTGCAAAACTCTGGTCAGCCAGGTGCTGCCTCAGTAGTTAGGATTCGCGGTACATCTTCTATCAATGGCTCGAACCCTCTTTATGTTGTGGATGGAGTAATCATTGGTGGTGGAATTGACTTCCTTAACCCTAATGACATTGAAACTATTGAAGTGCTTAAAGATGCGGCTTCCGCTGCAATCTATGGTGCTCGTGGTGCAAACGGTGTAATTATCGTTACTACTAAAAATGGTGCTCGTGCGAAAGGCATGGAAGTGACCGTTAGTAGTTACACGGGTGTTCAAAACTCTTGGAAGCAACTCCCAGTATTGAACGCTAAAGAATATGCAACCCTTCAAAATGAAATGGCTGCGGCTGCAGGTCAAGCATTGCCTTACCCAGATGCAGCAACTTTAGGAGAAGGAACTAACTGGCAAAGCCACGTGTTCAATCCAAATGCCATTATGCGCAGCACTGACTTCAGTATCGCTGGGGCTTCTGATAAAGGTTCTTACTTCTCGTCTGTAAGCTTATTCGATCAAGACGGTATTGTAGCAGCGGGTAAATCGAACTTCCAACGTTTGGCAGCTCGTTTGAACACAACCACAAACGTGAATGACAGATTCACTGTGGGTTGGAATGTAGCATATACGCACAACGAGAGCCAGACAGTAGCGGAAAACACAGAATTTGGTTCGCCACTAGGTCGTGCTTTGAATATTGACCCTTTGACTCCTCTGTACGAGACTGATCCATCTAGATTATCTCAGGCGCCTTACACATCAGGTGGTGTTTTGAGAAGCAATCTAGTTCGTGATGAGAACGGTATCTACGGTATCTCAAGCCGTGTAACTTCAGAAATCATCAACCCTGTTGCAGCCTACCAAATTGCGAACAACTACGGTTGGTCAGATAAGATTGTAAACAATACATATGCTGAATATGAATTGGCTCCAGGTCTAAAAGCCCGCACAAGCATGGGTATTGACCTAGCGTTCTACGGTGGAAACGGCTTCACGCCATCACACTACTTAAACGCAACGAACTTCTTAGATACTAACCTTGTCTACAGCAACTTCAACAGAGCGATGACTTGGATCTGGGATCAGACTATTACTTATACTAAAGACTTCGGTGATCACCACTTTGATGGTCTTGTAGGTCACAGTGCTCAGGAAGTGAACGGTCGTTACCTAGGTGGTAGCAAGCGTGATGTTCCTGTAAATACTTACGACGGTGCTACTATTGATTATGCTCGTAACGAAGTGAGTGAGCAGGTATATGGTGGTTACTGGGAGCGCTACGCTATTGAGTCGTACTTCGCTCGTGCAAACTACGATTACAAAGGAAAATACGTAGCAACTGCAGTAATGAGAGCGGATGCTTCTTCAAACTTCGGTGCTAACTATCGCTGGGGTTACTTCCCATCTCTCTCTGCAGGTTGGAACATCCATAAAGAAGATTTTTGGGTCTACGACAACGTAAATGAGTTGAAAGTGAAAGCAGGATACGGTTTGAACGGTAACGATGCTGCTGGATCATTGGAATATGCATCTACAATTGTAGGTGGTCGTTCGTACACGTTCGGACGCAACGAGGTTTTGGTAAACGGTACAGCTCCTGCCCAGGTAGCGAATCCAGATTTGAGATGGGAATCTGTAAGCCAATTCAACGTAGGTATGGAGTTGCGTGCATTTGACTGGTTAACAGTGAATGCGGACTTCTTTAACCGTGTAACTAACGATATGAAGACGCGTCCACCACTACCAGATTACATTGGTAATGATGCGCCGACGGCAAACATTGGTTCTATGTTGAACCGTGGTGTTGACCTTGAATTAGGTTACGACCGTTCATTCAGCAAAGACTTTAGGTTCTCAGCTAGCGCTAACGTGAGTTTCTTGAAGAACGAAGTGACGTTATTGGGTAATGAAGCTGGTTTCTTGACCGGTCAGCGTTGGGGTCCTCAAGGATTGGAAATTACTCGTATCACTGAAGGATTGCCTATTGGTTACTTCTACGGGTACCAAACTGACGGAATCTTCCAAACTCAAGACGAGGTCTTCGCTCACACCGGTGGTGAAAATGGCGATACGCTTCAGCCAGGTGCTGTTGCTGGTGACTTCCGTTTCGTAGATGTCAACGGTGACGGTGTTATTGATGCAGATGATAGAACATTCATCGGTAACCCAACCCCAGATATGACAGCGGGTATTACCGTAGATATGCAATACAAAAACTGGGATTTGAACATCTTCGGACAAGGTGTTTGGGGTAACCAGATTTACAATGCAACACGTCGTTACGATTTGCCAACAGCGAACATGACCGGCGCGGCATTAGACCGTTGGACGGGTCCTGGTACATCAAACGATTACCCTCGTCTAACGTTCCAAGACGACAACTTGAACTTTGCGAGAAGCTCTGACTTCTACGTGGAGGATGGTAGCTTCTTTAGAATTAAGAACCTACAGATAGGATACAACGTAACAGGTGCTATGGCTGAGAAGATGATGCTTCGCAAGATGCGTATCTACTATGCAGGTACAAACTTGTTAACGTTCACGAAGTACTCAGGTTTCGATCCTGAGATTGGTGCCGGCTTCGGTGTAGACCGCGGTATCTACCCACAAGCACGTGTACACAGCATTGGAATTAACGTCACTTTCAAATAATAGAGAAAGATGAAAAACATTATCAATACAACAATGAAGCCTTTCTTAGCCTTAGCAGTAGTTGCTATGGCAGCAGTAGGCTGTTCAAAAGACTTCCTTCAAACTACTCCAGTAGGTAGAGATTTGGAGGTGAACTATTACCAAACTGAAGAGCAAGCATTCGAGGCACTTGTGAGTGTTTATGATGTACTTCAGTGGAACGATCAGTATGGATTTAGCATGTACCGTTTCTTGATGACGGTTGCTTCTGATGATACCTACGCAGGTGGTTCTGATGCTTCAGATCAGCCTTCATGGGTAGCTACAGATAACTTTAGCTGGACACCAAACTTGGGTCCACAAGCAGGTTTCTGGAGAAAGAATTACAAAGGCATCTATAGAGCGAATTTGTACCTAGAGAAAATCGACGATATCGATGATGCTTCGGAGGCGTTTAAGACGCGTACTAAGGCAGAGGTTCGTTTCTTAAGAGCGAAATTCTACTTCGATTTGGTACGAAGCTTCGGAAACGTTCCTTTGATCACGAACACTTTGGATCCATCGGAGTACTACACTATTACTCAAGACGAGCCTTCAGTTATCTACACATTCATCGAGAACGAATTGGAATTGGCTATTGCTGATCTTCCAGTTTCTGTTCCATCTGTAGAGATCGGCCGTGCTACCAAAGGTGCAGCACAGGCATTATTAGCGCGAGTTTTCTTGTTCATGGACGACGATACTAAAATGGCTGATGTGGCGACGCTATGTCAAGAAGTGATCAACTCTGGCGAGTACAGCCTTGAGCCAGATTACGGTACCATCTTCACCAAAGCTGGTGAGTGGGGTCCGGAAAGTGTATTTGAAATTACACACTCTGAAAACTCAACGAGTGATTGGGGTCGTTTCGGATCAGGTCACAGTGAAGGAAACGTTGGTGTTCAGTTCTGTGGTATGAGAGATTACAACGGTCCAGATTACAGCCCAGGTTGGGGATTCTGTCCTATCACTGAGGATTTGGAAGAATTCATGGAGAATGACCCGCGTTACCAACACACGATTATCGATGCTGATAACCTAGCAGGTGCAGAGTACACCCCGGGTTACCAAAACACTGGTTTCTTCATGAAGAAATACGCGCCATTAGCGGGTAATTTCCCGCCAGATGGTGAGCCCGCGTTGAACTGGGGAAATAACATTCGCGAGATCCGCTATGCAGACGTTTTGTTGATGGCTGCTGAAGGCCTTGTAAGAAGCGGTGGTTCAGAAGGAACAGCCCGTTCTTACCTCAACCAAGTAAGATCTCGTGTAAGCCTTCCAGGCCTGGGCCTTTCGGGCACTGCGCTTTTAGAAGCTATCTACGATGAGAGAAGAATGGAGTTCGCTACGGAAGGACACCGTTATTTTGACCTTATTAGAACAGGTAAAGCAGCTTCTGTACTAGACGGATGGACAGACGACAACAAATATTTGCCTATTCCGCAAAACGAAATTGACGCTTCAAACGGAGCATTAACTCAAAACTCAGGATACTAATGAAAGCTTTAAAGTTATTTGCAGTCCTAGCCTCTGCATTTGCAATTGCTAGCTGTGAGCCCTCAATACCGGGCAAGACAGAATTAGGTCCGCTTCCTACAGCGGATTACACGATGACTTACATCGATTCAAACAATATTCGTTTAGAAAGCCAAAGTACTGGAGAGCCATTCATGTACCAATGGAATGTGGACGGTGTTGGAACTTTTAGCGGCGAAGTTGCTGAAGTATTTATCCCGAAAATGGGCGTTTATGATATAGAGCATAACGTCTTCAACCAAGGCGGCCACGCTACAGCTACAGGTCTAGTTGAAATCTTCAAAGACGCAGACTTTATCTGTGCTGGTTCGGCAGAGTACTTGACTGACTGTACAGCTCGTACGTGGAAACTAGCGCCACAAGCAGGTGCATTGTGGGTAGGTCCACCGGACGGTTCACAGACTTGGTGGGCTATTGGCGCAACTGCAGCTACTGACCGTCCTTGTGCTTGGAACGACGAGTGGACATTCAACTCTGACGGTGAAATGATCTATGATACTAAAGGTGATATCTGGGCAGAAACCTACATGGGTGTTGCTGCAGACGGTTGTCAACCAGAATCTGTATTGACTGGAGATAAAGCACCTTGGGGTTCAGGAACTCACCAATTTGAGATTCTTCCAGGAGCAGGTCCAAATGGTGAAGACCAAATTAAAGTAAGCGGTCTAGGTGGCTTTATAGGTCTTCCTAAAGCTGCAAACACGGGGGAAGTAAGCTCTCCAGTATCATCGATCACTTATACTATTCTAAGTGCTGACGATGACGGTACAACGCGTACTATGGAGATTGAGGCAAACTGTACTTCATTGTTGTGGCGTTTCACGCTTTACTCTGAATAAGATTCATGAAAGGAGCAACTAAGTCTTTACCAGTATTTCTAGCAATCGCTTTAGCGAGTTGCGAATCTGCCCCTACGCCTACTTTATCCGCTGCGGATATGGTAGTTGAAGAAGGTACGGCCAACAATACTGTTTCTTTCCAGGTCAGCTTAAACGATCCTGCGCCTAAAGAGGTGACTTTCGATTACTCAACTGTGGAATTGACCGCGCTTGAGAACGAAGATTTCATACCAACCTCCGGTACAGCAACAATCGCTAAAGGCGAGAGCACGACCAATATTGATATTACCCTTGTTGGTGATGAGGAGAACGAGGGCGATGAAAACTTTTGGATTTCGTATTCTAACGGAACTAATGTTAACATCCCTGAGCCTTTCAATACCATCACCATTGAGAATGACGATTTCAACTATGATCCGTCAGATTCAGGGTATACTACGCCTAATTCATACCCAGGTTTTAATCTAGTATGGTCGGATGAATTTAGCGGTACTTCGCTAAACACGGATGATTGGAACTATGAGACCGGGGCTTCGGGTTGGGGTAATGAAGAAAGCCAATTCTACCGCTCGGGTAACAACAATGCTAAAGTGGAGAATGGCTACTTAATCATTACAGCTAAAGAAGAAAGCTTTGGTGGTGCGCCGTTTACTTCGGCACGTTTAACCACTGAAGGGAACCAGAGTTTCCAATACGGACGTATAGACATCCGAGCTCGTCTTCCATACGGTCAAGGTCTATGGCCGGCACTGTGGATGTTGGGAGATAACTTCAGTACTGCTGGTTGGCCATCTTGTGGCGAACTTGATATTATGGAGTTGATTGGTGGCGATGGTGCAAATGATAGAACGGTACATGGAACCGCGCACTGGGCAGGCAACGGCGGTGCACAAGCAAGTCATACGGGTGCACGCAGTTTACCTTCGGGAAAATTTGCTGACCAGTTCCATGTATTCTCTGTGATCTGGGACCAAAATTCAATCAAATGGTACATTGATGACGTTCAGTACCATAGCTTGAACATTGGTTCATTGACTGCGTTCCATCAGCCGTTTTTCTTTATTTTCAACATTGCTGTGGAAGGTGATTGGCCAGGTCCAGTTGGACCAAATACCCAATTCCCTCAATTCATGGTGGTGGACTATGTACGAGTTTTTCAATCCTAATTACTAACCATAAATAAATGCTTAACATGAAAAAAATCTACGCTTTATTGATGTTGTGCTTGCCTATGCTAGGTTTTGCACAAAAAGATGTTACGTTTATCGTTGATATGCGTGACTATTCAGGTTCGTACACAACTGTTAACCTCAATGGTGACTTTAACAGCTGGTGTGGAACTTGTAACCCAATGTCTGATCCAGAAGGTGATTCTGTTTGGACTGTAACTCTTCCTTTGACTTCAGATTCAATCGAGTACAAGTTTACTCTTGACGGTTGGACTGGTCAGGAAAACTTGACTTCAGGTTCTGCTTGTACTAAAACTACTGGTATCTACACAAACCGTTTTGCGGTATTGAATGGCGATACAATTCTTCCAGGTGTAGCTTGGGAATCTTGTGCTGCTAAAGCTGGTCAGGTGTACATGACTTTCCAAGTAAACATGGAGTACACTGCAGTTGATTCAACTGGTGTGTTCTTGGCTGGTGGTACTGGTTTCGCTACTCCAGGTGTAAACGAAATGTATCCTATCGGCGATTCTGTTTACTCTAAGACACTTCCAGCTGATACTGGTTTCTACAGCATGTTTACATTCTTGAGCGCAAACGACCCATCTTGGGGTGCTAAGGAGAACATCGTAGGTAAGCCATGTGCTGCTGGTACGTACAGTGACCGTGATATGGTAGGCTACAGCGCTACTAACGGTTTGATGGGCGACTTCCACTACCGTACATGTTTCGGTGAGTGTACTACTGACGGTACTTGTCCAGTTCCTGCTACTCCAGTAAATGTAACGTTCCAGTCTGACCGTAACTCAATCTTGGGTACGTTCACTACTGCATACATCTCTGGTACTATGAACGGTTGGTCAGGTGATGCAGATATGATGTCTGACGATGACGGTGACGGTGTTTACACTGCTACTTTGTCTTTGTTGCCAGGTTCTTATGAATTTAAGTACACTGCTGATAGCTGGGCGATCCAAGAAAACTTCGATCCTGCAACTGCAGATTCAGTATGTACTTTGACTACTGGTATCTACACAAACCGTTTCATCACAATTGGCGCTGCTGATACTACACTTGACGTACAATGTTGGGAAGAGTGTGGTCCATGTGCTACTAACATCGGTATCGAGGAAGAGGCTGCTTCATTTGTAGTTAAGCCAAATCCAGCTTCTGATGTATTGTTCATCGAGAACACAACGGGTACTACTTCTAACGTAGCAGTATACAGCATCACTGGTGCTCGTGTAATGGAAGCTACTTTCGAAGCTGAGGCTCGTCTAGACGTTGCTTCTTTGCCACGCGGTATGTACATCGTACGTGTACAGAACGGCTTGACTGAGAAAGTTGTACGTGTAGCATTGAAATAATATTCACTTACCTTTTGGTTAGTAAGTAAGTGTAGGGGGACCCGTTTCGGGTCCCCCTTTTATTTGGTAACTTGCGCGCCATGCGTAGGATATTCATTCTTTTAGGTTTTGTCCTGTCTCTGTCCGGTTATGGTCAAGAGGCACGCTTGATTGATGCAAATCAAGGGCTTAACAACCCTACTGTTTACGACATTGTCCAGGATCCTTGGGGTTTTGCTTGGATAGGAACTAGAGACGGTCTTTACCGTTACAATGAGGGTAGAGCGACTAACGTCTCATTCCTTGATTCAACTAAAGAGAGAAGGTCTAATAACGTACAGAGTTTATTAGTTACTAGCGACTCTTTGCTATTCATAGGCCTCCAGCTTGGGGGTGTGGTAAGTATAGATCTGAGCACTTTGAGTATACGTCCCGATCAAACTTGTCCGCAGCTTCCATCAGATTATTCAATTATTTCATTGTACGAATCTTCGGATGGTACTATTTGGGCGGGAACCAGTGGCAATGGAACATATTATTTGGAGGAAGGTGCCGACCGCTGGCAGCAATTGATTGCTAAAATTCACGGAGCTGATATTGCTTTCTGCTTTGATTTTGCGGAGCAAGGCGATACGCTATGGTTGGCTACCTCTGGAGCCAAGATTCTATATGTCTTGCAATCTAGTAAGGCTATTTTATCTGCCATCATTGATGGTAATGCTGGTTCTTTTCGTAAGTCCGTAGATGTGAAGGGGCGAAATGTGGTATTCGGAGTAGAAGATCAGGGTCTATTTAGATTGAATACGGCAAATGGGGTTTTTGAATTGGACCAGCGAACTGCAGACATAGGTCCGAGAGATGTTCGCTTTGAAGCAGGAAGTTTGTGGGTGAGTACTGATGGAGAGGGTTTGTACCAATTTTCAGGTGATCACCTGTATCATTGGTCAAAGTATCAGTCACAATTAGGTTTTGCTTCCGATCAGTTCTACGGCATACATAATGTAAGTGATCAGCTATGGCTGGGTACATTTAATTCAGGTATCACGGTCATTCCGGTAAACGAACGAGTGGTAAGAACCTTGCCTAAGCACGATGATTTCTCTTATACAGGTTTTCAAAGTTCTATTGCTCTTTTGGATGATGATGGTCTTTGGGTAGGCTACGATGGAGACGGTTTAACGAAGTATACTACCTCAAGCGAAGGTTATGAAGTCGAAAGAATTCTACCTGAGAACATACCAAGAGTAGTGACTAGTTTAAATACGTTTAAAGATGAGTTGTGGGTCGGAAGCTTATCGGAAGGACTTTTCATATTGAATAAAGATGGCGAGTTAAAAAGGCGATTCCTTGCATCATCGGGTATTGCATACGGGCTTGCCAATAGCAACATCTGGTCCATGCAGCAGACTTGGGGGGATAGTCTTTGGATTGGTACACTTTCAGGTTTGCAATACTGGAATGGCGAGGAGTTCATTTCGCCATTCACGGAACCATGGCGTGTTGGTCGTAATATCATGGATCTTGAATTCACTGGTAAGGAGCTTTGGGTGGGCTCAGAGTTCATGGGCTTACATTCTATTGATAGAAATGGTGGAATTTTTACGGTCAATTTAAATAACAGTGTCTTAGACCTTGCCTCCTACGGCGATCAATTGCTTATTGGTACGGAGGGTGCAGGAATCCTGACCTATCGCCAAGGGGTTTTGGATACGGTCATGAAGAACTCTAATTACATTAACTGTTATGCTATAGCAGCAGGTGAGCATTATATCTACGCAACCACCTCGTTGGGATTGGGAAGGATACGTCAGAGTGGTGATTCTTGGGATTTTGAATTGATACGAGAGATTGATGAATTGCAGATAGGCCTTCCTAATAGAAAAGCATTAGCCTTACGCGGTGAGGAGTTGTTCGTGGGTGGTACTAAAGGGGTTGCGGTAGTAAATGTCAATGATATCAACAGCTCAGAAATACCCGATATTCTTCTAACGGAAGTATATGCCGATAACGAACAGCAGTCCATTGACTTAAGAAAGAATTCTTCTGAGCTCGACCGTCGAATAAGATTCGAGGCGGGAACGAAATCGCTTCGCTTCAATTTCGAGTTAATGTCAGTCTCTTTTCAACGAGGAATCTCTTTCAGTTACCGACTGAATTCTAGCGCTGATCAATGGAACGAACTTCCGTTGGGTTCGAGATTGGTAGATTTATCAGAATTGGACCCCGGTAAGTATACCATGGAAATCAAGGCATCAAAATCTGGCGCCGATTCTAAAGTGCTCGCCTTTGAGTTTATTATTGAGGCCTATTTCTGGCAAGAGTTATGGTTTAAGCTCCTCCTGTTCATAGCTATTTCATCTCTTATTGGAACTGCGGTATTCTTCTATCAGGACAGAAAATATCGAGGAACAAGGCTCAAGCTGGTAGAAACGGAACGTGAGCTTCTAAAGGCAAAGGCTGCAGAACTAGAGGTTAAAACGGAGAAACAAAAGACAGAACTGAGCTTCCAGTTGCTTAAAACATCCAGTCGCCTTGAGCTTCTTCAATCGTTCAAAGAGCGTTTAATTAAAGAGAGTGAAAAGAAGGGTAGAAGTGAAGAGGTGTTGAAATTCCTCAAGGGAATGACCCGGGAACTTAATCGCGAGCTCCAAAGTGAAAACTATTGGGATCACTTCGAGCGCAACTATCGTGAGCTTCATGAAGACTTTTCTGCCAAGCTTAAAGAGGATTATCCTGGTTTGACTAAGGGTGAAATTAGATTGAGTTATTTGCTTCGTCAGCAGATGAGCAACAAAGAAGTTGCAAACGTGCTCAACGTTAGTCCGGCCGCAGTTGAAAAGGCTAAGTACCGCTTGAAGAAGAAATTAGGCCTGGAAAAAGGCGATTCTCTGGACGAATTCATCCAAAAAATTTAATTGTCCGGCATCTGTCTTGCTTTAAATATTTGGCTTGTAAGTAATTATCGCACCTTTGTAAAAGTGTTACCGATTGCCAAAACTGCGCATCATTAAAGCGAGGTATGCTTCCGTGAGGAAGCGCCTCGCTTTTTTTATCTTCACACCTGAAATCTCTCTTCCTATGTACAGGCTTTTAGGCGCTTTCTCTGTTGCACTTTTATTGGGTTGTTCAACAAACTCTGATTGTCAAGACTCTGAACTATCGCAGTTAGGAATTACCGGTGATTGGGAAATCTATCAACGTACGGATACAGTAACACTTTTACCGGTTTTTATTCAAGACGAAGATTTAAGGCTGTTGGACGATTCCATTTGTGATGATCTCCAGGGCCTTTGGGACTACAACGCTCTAAGCAGCGAGAATGGCGGTGAGTTTGCAGTGGACACTGTTATGGGTGAGATCACCTTCTTTACTCCTACTTACAGCTTTCGTTGGGAGTACGTAGTCGTGGACTATGATAATTTAGTCTTTCGATACAATGACGGGGGTGTAGAAATCAAGGAGCTTTGGCGACGCAAATAATTAGTTGCTGAACCAAAGGAGTTGAAGTGTAGCTGCTTTAGTGCTCATATCCTTTGCTTCACGGATATAATGACTTTTAGAGCCTTCCACAGTTCTAACGGTATAAGGTAGTTTGATTTCGTTTCCATCACGCATCACCGTAAGCTCTATCGTTTCACCTGGGTCTAGCGCCTCTGGGCCATCGAATAGCTTGTCGTCTAGGATGCTGACCTTATCGCCCTTTTGGAATCCTACGAAGTCGTCTTTACCCACCTTCTTGATGGTCATCTGTTGGCCGACAATGAGGCGACTACGCTTGACATCATTATCATTTACAGGGTGAGCGATTAATTCCCCTTCAAACCTCCTGTCATAATCCACGCCTACTTTCGCGAGATATTCTTTTACGGGAAGCTGCTCACGGCCAGTTACATAGTCATCGAAGAATTGCTGAAGGTCCGGGTGAACCAAACTGACAAACTCTTCGATGATTTCATCGTCATGAAAACTTTCGTTTGGCCCGTATTTATCGCGAAGGGTTAAGATAATATCGTGAAGGTCCTTCTCACCTTTGGTCAATTCCATGATTCGGATATCGAGCAAGGCTCCCATGAGGGCGCCGCGCTGGTAGACTTGGCCGTATTGTTTTTTATAGGGCTTCTCGAGGACATTTTCACTCATTTCGGTAAAGGACATCTTTTCGGTTGGGTAACGCGCTGAACTGCGAATTTTGCCTTTGAGTACCTTGGTAAGGTATTCGTCTTTGGTGATCACGCCTCCTTTGACTTGGCTAATGCCCGCGAAATATTCAGTGATGCCTTCGTAGAGCCAGAGGTGCTTGCTCATCTTAGGCTCGATGTAGTTGAAATTCCCAATCTCTTCGCTGTGTAGTCCAAGCGGAGTGAGGATGTGAAAGAATTCATGGATACAAACATCTGCCATGCCGTCAAGTACTGTGGTGCCGCCAAAATCTGGTAGGTAGTACACAGAGCTGTTTCCATGTTCAAGCGCGCCGAAACCTTTACCGGCAAGTTTACGAACGGCTTTAATGATGGTTCCTAATTTAACCTCGGTTCCATTGAAGAGACTTTCGAATTCGGTGTGGTCTTTTATGTAGAAGATAAATGCGTAGTTGTCTACGGGAAGTTCACCTTGCAAGAACGCTTCGATGGCCTTCATACTTGTTTCTACTTGCTCGTAAATTTCTCTAGATAGTTCGCGGCCGTTTTCAGTAAATACGCCAATGGTCACCTTGGCTCCACCAAGCATGAACGAGGTAGTATCTGGTTTACTTACCATCACTGGACAGTCGAGGAAGTGGTGGTAATCGCGGGCGTAGAAGTTTTGTGTATTGCCGTAGGAGTAGCTTTCCATGGCGCTAATGCCATAGAGGCTAGGGCTTTTATTGACTTCAAGGGAAACGGGTAGGTCTTCAAGTCCTTCGAAAAACCCGAAGTAGCCGGCGGCGTTTAAGAGGAAATTTCTGCGCTCTTGGTTGTTGGTGCCTGCGGGTTCGAAGACTTTGTTCTTGCGGATTTTAGCATCGAAGCTGTCTTCGGCCCAATATTCTAGTTTGGCCGGTTTGCCCTTGATGGTGTAGGTGTTCTTTTTCTTGGCTACTTTGAGTGTTTTACCAAAGGCGTCATAGGCTTTGAAATCGTGAATAAATCTGCCGTAATCTAAAGTGGCATAGGTGCCTGGAATGGTTGCGGGGAAGTTGAATTTGTAGTTGCCGTCGAAAGTCTCACCGAGATTAGTCATTGAGGCATCTACAGTCACTTTGACGCGGTCGTCAACGACATTGGTGAGGTCGATTTTGTAGGTGTGAGAGCCAGTTTTCTGTGCGAATGAAAAGGTGGAAAGAAAAAGGGCTAGGAAAAGGAATCGGGTCTTCATAAATCAAAGGCTATTGAAGTCTAAAGATAAGTGCCTTTGAAATATGGTAGGTAGATAAAAATAGAAACCCCCACCGAAGCCGCGGTGGGGGTTCCAAACACTCTGAAACGTATGATTAAGCCGCCTCTTCTTTCGTGCTTACAGCAAGAGAGTAGATAACTAGACCAAATCCGATTTTGTTAACTGCATCACCGATGTTGTATACAACGTCCATGTATGCAGATGCAGCAGCTGGATCAGAAACTAATTGCATTCCGAACAAACCACCTGGTGTACCCAAGATGTAACCTAATGGGTAGATTGCCCATCCTACTAATACGAACCAGAAAAGAACTTTTACTGCTTTCGCAACTGCAGGACCAGCGTTGGCTGCCAACTGTGCAACTTCTCCTTTCCACACGAGGAATACGATGTAGAAGTAAGCAGCACCAGAAAGAACACCCCACATAACTGAAGACTCACGGTAGATAGTCTCACCGAAGTAACCAGTTACAAGCATAATTACAGACGCAGCGATAAGTTTCCATAGAAGACTCATCTTAGCACCAGCTTTCTTCGTGATCAAGTAGAACTCAACACACATTAGTGGTACTGTTAGCGTCCAGTCAACGTAACGGAAGAATGTTGGAGATTCTCCAGTTTCGAAGTGGTAGCTTCTCATGTAGTAGTAGTGTACGAACGCGATGAACGTAATCAAACCACTTACCAATAAAGAAGTACGCCATTTTTTATCTACGTTCCACATTTCGAAGAAGAAGAACACAGATGCTGCCATCATAGCCATACAGCCTACGAAGAACGTAAACGAAGTAATGGTTGTGATGTCAGTGTAGGCAGTTAAATCTACTGCCGAATTGCTAGCACTCACGCTAGCCAATAAAGTTGTCAGTGACATGGTGTATAAAAATTAAAGGTTATAACTACCACTTAACTGCCCTACTGTAATTTTGTTCATGCTTGTTTAAAAATAAGTGTAAAAACCTAAACATCTACTGTAAATCAGCAATTTGCATGCATGTTTAATACAATTAAACTCTTTTGGGGAAAACAAAAGTTCTGTAAAATGGTTTTTAAAATAAAAGGTCTAGTAGACATTTAATAGAAATCATGTTCAGTTTCGGTTTAATTGGTTTGGGTGCTGCAAATTCACTGCTTCTTCTTCGGATGGAGAAGGCAGGAGTTCTTGATGGTGCTGCAGGAATAATCTTCGATCCGAATTTTAAAGCCACTAACGATAAGACGTATTGCTTTTGGGCGAATCCCGATGATGAGATCGTTCATGATTTAAAGGCGAGTATAGGGCACAGTTGGTCTCATGTCGTAGCTGGGGATAACCTTCAAAGGTTCTCTTCCATGAAGTATTACATGGTCGAGAGCATTACTCTTTACAACAAAACGAGAGAACTTTTGGAGCGCCATCCCAATTTGAAACGGTCTGCCGAGCAGGTAATGGATGTTGTGGATTACTCTGTATATATAGATGTTATGACAGAACTGGGGTCGTATCAAGTATTAAAAGTATATGACAGTCGTCCTCCTCAAATTAACGAAGTCATAGGCAAGACGGTTTGGCAAAGCTTTGAAGGATGGAAGGTCAGATTCGATGAACCTACCTTTGAGGAGCGTACCATGAGGTTGATGGATTTTAATATCCCACAAAACGGCTTCACCCAGTTTATGTATGTTCTCCCTACAAGTACTACGGAGGCCTTGATTGAAGTGACGCGCTTTGGGCAGGAGATGCTTTCAGAAGAATTGGCTAAAGATTTATTGCGCAATTATCTGTTGACTTACAACGCATCATATTCAATCCGTGAAGTGGAGCAGGGGGTTATTCCCATGTCGCAAAATGCTGAGCAATTTCACAGCAGCCCCAAAGTTATTTCGACAGGTGCACGCGCTGGGAAATTAAAATCAACGACGGGATATGCCTTCAAGGCGATGTATGACCATGCGAAAGAATTGGTTGCGAATGAAAGTTTAAATAAGAATACAAATCCGTGGTTTGGTATGCCTTCACGTGGCGGTGGCCGATTCGCCTTTTATGACTTCCTTCTTCTATTCATTCTTAAGTTCCGACCGCACTGGGGCAAGAGCATCTTTACAAGGTTGTTTGCCATTAAACCAAGCGAGGAAGTATTCACCTTTTTAGATCAAAGAAGTACCCCTGGCTGGGAACTAGGCATGTTTACCAGGCTGAATAAGCGCAAATTTATCTGGAGTCTAATTTTCTCTTCTTTCGCATTTATGTTATCCAAGCCGCAGCGGTGGGTTCCGGTGGTATTTTCAATTTTTGCATTGGGGATCAATCGTTTTGCGCCCGGTTATGGAACTAGCTTAGGCTTAGGTGTACTGATTTTCTTGTTGTTCGCAGTTGGTATTCCTCACGGCGCATTGGATGGATTTTCCCATTCGAGAAAGCTGAATTTACCCGCGTTCATTGCGCGCTATTTGGGGATCATGGCTATGGTTGTTTTACTCTGGCTAATAAGTCCAGTTGCTGGATTAATCTTTTTTCTCATCTACAGTGCGTGGCATTTTGGTGAAACCGATTTAGTCGAATGGCAGCGCGCCAACATAGGATTGTCAATGCTGTGGGGAACCCTGTTGCTGGGGATCATCTTGTTATCACATCTCCCTGAGGTCAATACCCTCATGGGTTATATGAAAATTCCCGAGTGGCCTATTTCTGAAGTTCTGGCTCCTTCGTTGGTGCAATTGTTTTTCTTTTTAGGCGCTATGATGGCTTTGTGGTTCCGTTCAGCGGCTTGGGGCCTATCGTTAGTTGCATTGGCTTTGGGTACCCAGTTGCCCTTGGCATTGAGCTTTGGTATTTACTTTGTTCTTCAGCACAGTTTGACCGGCTGGAGTCACTTGAAAACTAATGAGAATTGGACGCACAGTGGGATGTTCGTACGAGCATTGCCCTTCACCGCTGGAGCAGTAATCATTTTTTTGGTACTGTTTCAGTTCGACCGTTCTTCGCTGTGGCAGTGGTCGAGCTATTTCCTCATATTCCTGAGTGCACTCAGCTTACCGCACATCTATTTTATGTCGCGGCTCTACAAGGATATTTAAGCCAATTTCTTACGCAGGGTAATGTGTGTGATTTCTGGCCACATACCTACGCGTCCTGGGAAAGCTAAGAATCCGAATCCTCTGTTTACGTGCAAAACCTGACCGTCAGCTTCAGGATACAACCCAGCCCATTTTGGGTATTTGAATTTCACCGGCGACCATTTGATCCATCCAGGGATCTCAATACCAAACTGCATCCCATGTGTATGACCACTTAGGGTGAGGTGTACTTTCTTATCGTGCTGCTTCACCTCTGCATCAAAGTGCGAAGGGTCGTGGCTCAATAGCACAGTGAAGGCATCTTTCGGAATACCATTTAGTGCCTGCTGCAAATCACCGTATTGCGGGAATGGGGGCAGACCCCAATTCTCTACACCAGCTAGATAAAGGCGCTGGCCGTTGCGCTCGAAGAATCGACTCTCGTTAAGGAGGAGGTCCATGCCCATCTCGGCATGAATTTCCTTAAGTCTATTTAGGTTTTCCACCTTGGCCTGCGCAGAGGGGAAGCGCCAATAATCACCATAGTCGTGGTTTCCTAGGATGGAGAACACGCCGCTTTTTCCCGTTAATTTCTTAAAGGTGTCTATCCACGGTTCTGCTTCGGTGGCCACGTTGTTGACCATATCTCCGGTGAACATCACGGCGTCGGCGCCTAGTTCATTGACCATCTGAACACCGTATTCCACCTTTTCCTTGTTGTCGAAGGAGCCACTGTGAATGTCAGAGATTTGCGCAATGGTAAAGCCGTCAAATTCATCCGGCAAGTCCTCAAATTCCAAGGTATGGCTAATGACGCGATAGCGGTAGCGCCCTTTCCAAATGCCGTCGATGATGCCAATAAATGGGATAGCTGCGAGGCCCAGTGCAATCTGAGAGATGAAGGTTCGGCGCCCGGGTAGGGTGATAGGCTGGGTGGTGGCGGCACGGAAAAGGAATTGGCCCAAACGGGTGATGTCCTCTATCAATAATGGAATGATGGCGACCAGTTTTGGAACGGCCAACAAGATGCTCGCGCCCATGAGAACGCCGAGGTATTTATAATCTACTTTACCGCTGCTCATCAGCACGGAAATGCTAACGCTTAGGATGATGTAGGCTAAGGTGATGCCCCAATAAATCCAGGGTGTGGCGGTAGAACGGAAGACGGTTTTGAAAGCTTGATAGGCGTAGAGGTCTATGGCAAGTACAAATCCCAGGGTAAAGAGGATTCTAAAGATCATAATATCTGAATGTATACTGAGTATCAACGCCATAACAAGCGTATTGTTTTCCGAGGACAAAACTCGGTATTTAAGTGGGAAGTAGCTAACTTCCGATTTCAATATTTCCACTTATGGGTCAAGATACTCCTGCAGCTGAAAAGAAGCTGTTTTTGTTAGATGCGTACGCGCTTATTTTCCGTGCCTACTTTGCTTTTGCTAAGAATCCAAGAATCACTTCGGGCGGTTTAGATACTTCTGCGATTTATGGTTTTACCAGCGCGCTGTTGGACTTGTTAAGCAAGGAGAATCCGTCACACATTGCGGTATGTTTCGATTTGCCTGAGCCTACAGAGCGCCATGAGATTTTCCCGGAGTACAAGGCCAACAGGGATGCGACGCCGGAGGCCATTAAGCTCGCGGTGCCTTACATCCATAAGATTTTGGAGGCGTTTAAAATTCCTGCATTGGGTGTGCCTGGGTACGAGGCAGATGATGTTATTGGGACCTTAGCGAAGAAGGCGGAAAAGGAAGGTTTTACGACCTATATGATGACCCCGGATAAGGATTTTGGCCAATTAGTTTCAGAGAACATCTTCATGTACCGTCCGGCACGTGGGGGCAACCCTCCGGAGATTTGGGGCGAGGCTGAGGTTTGTGAGAAATTTGACCTAGACAACGTCTTGCAAGTTGTGGATTACCTGGGTATGATGGGCGACGCGGTGGATAATATCCCGGGACTTCCGGGCGTGGGTGCGAAGACGGCGAGCAAGCTGTTGAAGCAATACGGCTCGTTGGAGGAAACGTTGGCGCATGCCGATGAGATTAAGGGGAAATTAGGCGAGAAGATCCGCGACAATGCCGAGCTGGGTATTTTGTCGAAGCGATTAGCAAGAATTATTACGGAGGTACCTATCGATTTAGCGCCTGATACATTGACCAGGGACCCGTGGGATCAAGACGGGTTGATGGACATTTTCGAGGAGCTTGAATTTAGAACGCTTGGACGCCGATTAGGGCTGAAGCGAAGCGGAGAAGAATCGGCTGAAGAAACAGCGAAGCCTACCAAGAAAGTCAACCTTACTTCCAACGATCAAATGAGTTTGTTCGGTGGAGACGATGCGCCGACACAAGAGGCTGCTGTGGTCAGTTCAAGAAACTCAGTGGCCAATTCCGACCACCTTTATCAACTAGTTGAAACTCTCGAGGAGGCAAGGCAGTTGGCCTACTTATTGGCTGAAAAGTCTTCGGTGGCCTTTGATACTGAGACGACCTCTTTGGACGTCTTGGATGCGGAAATCGTAGGCATGAGTTTTTCGTATGCTTCCGGTAAGGCGTATTATGTTCCGGTGCCGGCGGATCGCGCCGAAGCTGAGCAGTGGATCATGGCATTCAAACCTTTTTGGGAGAGCGAAGGCGAAAAAATTGGCCAGAACATCAAATACGACATCAGCGTATTGATGAACTACAATGTTGAGGTCAAGGGGCCATTGTTTGATACGATGATTGCTCATTATTTGATCCAGCCAGATATGCGTCACAACATGGACATTCTCGCGGAGACCTATTTGAACTACGAGACCATATCCATTGAATCTGTCCTTGGTAAGAAGGGGAAGAATCAGAAAAATATGCGCGATATCGAACCAGCTGCTGTGCTCGATTATGCGGCCGAAGATGCAGATATCACGTTCCAATTAAAGCAAATTTTTGAGCCAAAACTATCCGAAACGGGTGTCGACAAGGTCTTCCACAACATTGAGATGCCGCTCGTTCCGGTGCTCGCGCGCATGGAGCGTGAAGGGATTCGCATAGATGTAGCCGCACTGAACACGTACAGCGAGGAGCTGGGAGAGACCATTGTTCGCTTGGAGCGCGAAATTATTGAAATGGCCGGCCGACCGTTCAACGTGGGTTCTCCGCGTCAATTGGGTGAGGTGTTGTTCGACGATCTGAAGTTGTCCGACAAGCCTAAGAAAACGAAGACCGGCCAATACGCAACTTCGGAAGCCATTTTGGAGGGTTTGCGTAAGATTCACCCGATCATTGAACATATCTTGAACTTCCGCGAATTGAAGAAGTTGAAGAGCACGTATGTGGATGCATTGCCGGAATTAGTGCACGGGAAGACGGGTAGAATTCATACCAGCTTCAATCAGACTGTGGCTGCTACGGGCCGATTGTCTTCGACCAATCCGAACCTTCAAAATATTCCGATTCGAACTGAAAACGGCCGTAAGGTCCGCGCAATGTTCGTCCCGGCTGACGAAGGTCACACGCTAATGGCGGCAGATTACAGCCAGATTGAGCTGCGTGTTATTGCAGCATTAGCGGGAGACGAGGCTATGATTAGTGCCTTTAAAAACGGAGAAGATATCCACCGTGCCACAGCTGCTAAGGTGTTTGAGGTGGCTCCTGAGGAAGTGACTCGCGAGCAACGTTCCAATGCGAAAACGGTCAACTTTGGGATTGTCTACGGGGTAAGCGCTTTTGGATTGA
>JAAXJR010000070.1 GCA_012269745.1 Flavobacteriales bacterium
AAAGCTCCTACTCACAGGGGCTTTCATTGCCCTCGCTACCTCCGTTTTTGGGCAGAATATTTCAGTAAAACATTATGAAAACGGAAACCTTACAGCGCCGTCATTCTTTACGAATAATACTCCTCGATTATGCGCGGTTGATTCTGTTCAGCTGGAGGCCGTGGGTTTCACTGGTACATTAAGTTGGTCCGGTCCTAGCGGTGCAATTTCCTCAACAGCCACATCTATTTGGGTTTCAGAACAAGGATGGTATTATTTAAATGACGGCTCGTCTAATGCTTCTGTCTATATAGATAAAGACAATGTCAACCCAGAGATTTATTCTTCAGATTATCCTATCACGTCTTCAACTAATACTGGGATTGGAACTGATCAAAATGTTGCCTCTCCCACTGGTGGTCTATTTGGAATTCTCAGTGCCAATAAAGATTATCTAGCCCCTTTTGGGGCGGAGTATGCCTATAATAAACAGCAATATTTATATACGTCTACCGAACTTCAGAACCTAGGTTTTGATCAAGGGACTACAGTAAAGGAAATTGGATTCTATCTTAACAGTTCCTGGAATTCTAATTGTAATACAGATGTTCAAATTCGTGTGTACGAGACAACTAATTCTTCAATTACAAATTTTGAGAATTCAACTTCAAATTACCTAGGTTCTTGGGGTTGTATAAACTTTCAGAGCGGTTGGAATTATTTTGATTTAAGTGATTTTGAATGGGATGGATCAAATAGCTTGGTATTTGAATTCTGCTACAATACATGGAACAATTCATCAGCACAAAATCCTGTTTTTGCGCTTGATAATGTTGGCTTTAATGCTTCTGTTGTTGTTGCTAATGTTAATTCGGTATGCTCAGCTACATCTGGATATTCTGTATCAGACTATCGCCCAAGCACATCTTTTAAATATGCGAATGCCGCTCGAAAAGATACTGTGGTACTCTGTGGAGCTTCAACTACACTAGAGCTAACTAACTCAGCATCTAATTATACTTGGACTTCCTTAAGCGGAAACATTTCGGGGTCGGCTAGTTCCTTGAGCGTTTCCTCGAATGATTTAGTATACGTTACGGGTTTTACTAATTCCATTTGTAAGTATGACGATACTATTCAAGTTTATTCCGCAGCCCAGACTGTTCCAACAATTACCGCATCAAGCACTGATTTTTGTTCAGGAGAAACAGTATCACTTTCTACTACTGCGAATTCAAACGAGTATGTAAGATGGAATACTGGGCTTACAACGTCAACCATTTCAGTCGCATCCGGCGGTACATATACTGTGACGGTTAGTAATGAATTCGGATGTTCTAAGACTTCTTCCGGTAAAGTAATAACTGAGGTTGAGAAACCTGTGATTTTTAAAGATGCGGAAGGCTATTCGATTTATGAAAACCAAAGTCATTATGTTGAGGGAGATGACAACTACATCAATTCGTTTGGGCCGGTACACCACCTTTTTGATTACAATGGTGAAAAGTACTTTACCACAGGATACGATGTTGATAGTGCTACTTACGTTAATGTCGTTGCTAATAACGAATTAGCTGAGATTGCGGTCATAAGCAATTCAGCAATTAATTCAGTTTTCAAAGCAGCACATGAGGAAAAGTATCAGTCCAACAGTAGTAGCTACCCTTTCACAATTAAAACAGGCGCGCTTTGGAACAACACAGCTCAGGAACCTAAATATTATGATGGTACTGCATCGGTTTATCATGATTGGGACTATGGCAATTCAAATCCTGGAGCCAATAATGATTTAGATCATTTCGTACACTACTATTATGCAGATTATTGGTCAATGGCCAATGATTGGTGGAACGGAGCAGTAATGATTAAATACAACATTAGCAATATTATTCTCGCAAGTTCCGGGGAGATTTTCTGTGACTCGGTTCAACTTTTCGCACCATCTATTTTTGACAGTTTCACATGGAGCACTGGAGATACCACGGAATCAATTTGGGTATCAGGTACGGGCTCTCATTCTGTTTACGTCAGTGGAACTTATGAGAAATCTGACGGCACATCTTGTAGCCTTACTTCGGATACTTACACGTTTACTATCAATTCAAGTCCAGCTCTGACAATTACCAATGAAAGCGGGACCGAGGATCTTGATGGTTCTAATACAATTGAATTAGAAGCTGCCTACACATCTGGAAGTACAATTTCCTGGTCAACAGGAGCTACAGCCGACAGCATCTTTGTAACATCAGCGGGTGAATACACCGCCACTGTCGAGCTGAACGGTTGTTCAACTACGAAAACCGTAAATATCTACGAGCCTATTTTCGTAGATGATGACGGTTCGGACATAACAGGTACAGGTACACTTGCTAATCCATATGAAACCCTTGCAAAAGGACTTACTGAAGTTGCCTCAGGAGGAAAGGTTTATGTACTTCCTGGTACCTATAAAGAGACCGTGAATATTACTAAGAACGTATTCATTGCCTCTGATTATTACCGCTTAGGCGACAGCGCTGCATTACACAGCACAATTATAGACGGTGAAGGCCAACGAAGATTGGTTAATTACGACAATACAACGGAGACTCTAGATTCTTCAAAATCAAAAATTGTAGGCTTTACAATGACTGATGGTTTTGAGGAAAATGATGAGGGTGCAGGTATTTATGGTGGTTGGAATGTCAACGGAACGACTCAAATTCAAAACTGTCTTCTTGAAGACATTTCCAGGAAGTGTTGTGCGAGCGGAATTGTATTAGGCTGGATGTCGTACAATGCTCACTTGATATTGGATTCTGTTTTTGTCACCGATATCGGACAAGCAAACTACGGCGATCAGAGAAGAGCCTTTTATTTGTACAATGGTCAACTAACATTAAAAAATTCGGTAGTTGAAAATACCAAACATGACAATAGCCTTTTCAGCCTTGAAAACTCAGCGGTTTTAAATCTAGAAAATGTCCGTATTACAGACGTTCACGAGAATTATGGAGATAACGGATCTGTCTTCTATTTGAATAGCTCATCAAAAGCATACTTGAATCATGTAACCATCGATAATGTCTATTTAGATTCAAGATATATAGCGAGAATTCTATCCAATAATGTTACGTTCCACGTAATCAATTCTGTAATTGATAATGCAGATGGTAGATTCCTTAGGGATCAATCTTCAGGCGTTGCGGAGGTAGAGATTCATAATTCAGTTATTGGAAATGGTGAGTCAGGATATACAGGTAGCTATTTAACTTCTTTGCCTGGAGTTGGACAAGATGGATCGTTGGCCGATAATTCTGAAGCCATTGGGTACGCAAGTACCAATGTGTTAATTGGGTCGAAAAAATATACTTCACCCTTAAAAGATGTAACCGGAAAACTAAGGCCAGCTCCTACAGGCACATCCCCTGATGCCGGTGCATATGAGAGCGACAAAGCACAAGGAGATTTTGATGTCTTATTGACTCAATGTGGATACTTGCTTGAGGCTAACGTGTTGAATTCAAGCGCTTATTCGGTTGAGTGGCTTTTAAACAGTCAGGTGGTGTCTACTAGTGAAAGTTGGGTTGCCTCTAATAAGGGGTTATATACTGTAAATGTATATAGTACTGATAGGTCGGATACAATCACTAAGACCATCAATCTATCTAACCCATTAGAGTTTGAAGTCTTCACATCTAAGGATATTTGTACTGAGGTAAGCTCTAACAATGGTGAAATAACATATGGAAATGTTTCGGGTGGGACGCAGTTTAACCATAGCGATTGGTGGTCTTATCGTGGTGGATTGACAGGAATTGACAACTCTTACCAAAACTCCAATTATTTCCAAAGCAACAACAGCCATGAGGGTTCATATAACCTTTCTGCAGGCACATATTATGTTTATGTAGAGGACGGTTTGGGTTGTCAAGTAGGTGATACAATATCGTTAGTTGACCAAGATTATGCTCGTTACTTCGTTTCTACTACTGGAGACGATTCCAACGACGGAAAGTCTGAATTAGCAGCACTTAAAACCATCGAATATGCACTAACTAAGGTTTGTGATTTAGATCAAGTGGTAGTGCTTGACGGTGTTTATCAGGAAGATTCATTAATAGTTGATAGACAAGTA
This sequence comes from Flavobacteriales bacterium, assembly GCA_012269745.1. Classification (GTDB taxonomy): domain Bacteria; phylum Bacteroidota; class Bacteroidia; order Flavobacteriales; family Schleiferiaceae; genus UBA10364. The sequence goes on from JAAXJR010000070.1 coordinate 4,097, forward strand.
GTCATTGGTTCTGAATATTTGGTTGATAGCGATACATCTCACATCCGTGATACAAGGATTAAAGGATCGGATAAATCAATTTTTTATTATGCCACAGACAGATCGTCTTGGTCCGATACAGCAACAAGTCAATTAGTTGGTATTACCTTATTGCCAGGTAAATCCTCAAATTATAATGAGGCAGCATCAATTTCGCAAAAAGAACAATCTGTTTTAAAGCTGAGAAATGTAGTAATTGATTCAGCAAGTAATTCCGGCTACAGTGGAATTAGATGGAACGATTCTCCTTTAGCAATTAAGGATGTATCTATAAGTAATGCTGTTGATCAAACGAGCGCTCTTATCTACACAAATTATTCTAGCGTTGATATCGATGGATTAGTCTTTTCAAATAACAATGGAAATAGACTACTGGAGGTGCGATATGCTCATTTGGTGAACATGTCCCGTATTGAGGTTAGAGATAATTACTTGACGAGCTCGGCATTTTATGTTTATTATCCATTCTCAAATTTTGATATTGAGAATGTCATAATTAAGAACAACAGATTTTACAGCGCCTTTGACTTCTATTACGGTTCGAGTAATGAAGAAGGTTGGATTTCAAATGCACTTATTGTAAATAATCAGGTAACTTCAGGCTCGGCCTTGAGGTCTTATCAATTTCGAGGTAACCTCTATCTCAATCATAATACAATTGCAGATAATTATCAATCCACATCTACTTCTGTAAGATCACTTTATCATTCAGCTGATCAGAACTACTCTGGCACTTCTATAAAAGTATTTGGCAATATTTTACAGGGAGACGGAACATCTGCAATTAAGGTCAACGATTATTCCACTTTCAATGTAATGGGATCAAACAATCTAATTGAGGATGGAGTATTATTTACCACAAATAGTATTACCGCTTCGGTGAATAACCAACGCGTGGGTATTCTTGATTTTGATGAAGACTATAGCCCGTCTAAATACAGTAAGGCTCTCGGGGGTGGATCGAGCTCTTTAACACTAGGCGGTACAGTATTCACCCCGAATTCGTTAGACGTCTATGGCAATTCCCGCTCAAACCCATTAAACTCGAATCCAGATATTGGTGCTGTAGAATCTCCGTTAGACACGTTTGAACAAGGTATAATTGCTATTCATGATGACAATGGATTCTGTGAAACAAGCTCAGGAAGTATTACTATTTCTACTCTAAACTATAGTGGTACAAAAACATATACTTGGGCAAAATCGGGAGATGCTACATGGAATTGGTCGTCAACGGATAGTATTGCCACGGGATTAGATGATGGTACATATTCAGTTGAGGTTACAGATTCTTTAAATAGTACGATTGGAGATACAACCATCACTATTTCAACGAGGTCTACTATTTCTATTACCGATCTAAGCGAGGATGCTTTATGTTTCGGTAATGGAGATGCAGAGTTGTCGTTTGAATTGGCAGGAGGTAATCCATTTGGCGGAAGCCAGTACCAATACAATATCCAGTATTTAGACAACCCGCCACTCGGGGTTCAAGTAGATTCAATGGGGAGTACATATTATTTCCAAGAATCTATCTCTTCTTCATACAGAGCTGGGCTTTACACCAACGCATATAATGTCTACCAGGGAGATTATTATGTCACAGTTACAGATTTTGATGGTTGTACCGTATACGATACTATTACAATTGGTAATCAGTATGCATTACCTGTAGTCTCTATTTCCACACAATCAAATGATGGAATAACGGGTTTAACGTCTGCATGTACTGGGTCGTCAATCGACCTATCCGTTAGTGCTACTAGCACTGCTGCTTCAACCTTTACTTATGAGTGGAGCACGTTGGCAACTACCAACGAGATTAATGTGGATGAGTCAGGAGATTACTATGTTAAGGTTACAGATAACCTAACCTGTGTAAACAGAGATACGGTGAGTATATATTTCCAAGAGGAGCCATTGATGGTTTTAGAAAATGGAACTCCACCTGCCTATACTGGAAATAATATATCGGGTATTTATGGTACTTCTTCAACCTACATCGGTCAGTATGGAGAAAACCACTTTTACTATATAGATTCTTACAAGACCTGGCCTGAAGCAAAACAGATCGCCGAGGATCTTGGTGGGCGCTTGTACCAGCCTGAAAATACTTCTCAGATTTCATGGTTAACAAGCGAGATATTCAACGCAGTTGGAAATGGAAATTTCGCTGATTGGTGGATCGGAATATACTATAATGGGGATGACTGGGTTTATGCAGACGACTCTGAACTGGCATTTACTTATTGGGCAGGCGGCTATAATTCGAATTCGCCATATCACACGGATTATATTAATTACCCTTACGCGAGAATGGAAACTTGGGGTGGTTGGTATAATTACTATCAGTACAATACAAGACCCTTAGTGGTTGAGTTTGCATCTTCTGATTTACCAGTCACTAATAACATGGTATTTTGTGATTCGGTAGAGTTTAAGGCACTAGATTTCGTTACAATTTCAAACTTTAGTCAAGGAACAGGTACAAATACAATTCAGAACCATGGATTTGAGCAAGTTTATTGGAAAGACGCGAATGGAACAGTTTTAGATTCAGGGGAGTACGTTACATTCTCAAGTAGTGCGTCTGTTCAACTTGAGGGTGTTTTCTTGCGAAGCGATGGTTCAGAATGTAGTTTAACATCAGACTTAATTGCCTTTACAATAAATCAAAGTCCTAACATAAATATTGTAGCCCTTGATTCGACCTATGATTACTCCGGTGACACTTTAAGGTTCTACGCATATTCAGATTCTACTAATGCTGTTGTAGAATGGGCACATAACTCTTCATTGGACACTTTAAAGGTTTCAGGTGTTGGTACTTGGACTGTAACGGCGTCTTTGAATGGTTGTAGTGTTGAGAAAGAGGTCTTTGTAGAGGAGCCTATTTACGTTGCGAAGACTGGATCTAATACCTCTGGTGATGGGTCTTTGAATAATCCATATAAGACCATTCAGTTTGCCATAGATACGGCAATTTCGGGTCAAAAGATTTATGTTTTACCGGGTACTTATAATGAGAATCTAGTAATCGACAAACAGGTACGATTATATTCTGATTACGTTCGATTGGGCAACGCTGGGGCAATGTCCAGTACCGTAATTAATGCTGGATTTAACGGGCGTGTAATTGAGTTCTCAAGTAGTACTAGACTTGATAAGGACTCCACGATTATAGATGGATTTACTATTAAGAATGGTGATGTTAATGGTAATGAAGGTTCTGGAATCTATGCATCTTGGAATCAGGGTTCCGGTATAACCATCAATAATTCGATCATTTCGTATAACCGTAAACAATGTTGTAGCGATGGTATTGCTATAGCCTTACATGGTGTTGATTTATACCTTAACAACGTGGACATTTCGAACAATGGTAGTTTGTTGTATTGGGACGAACGTTCAACTATCACTTTAAGGTACCTCAAGTCAGTTTGGAATAATGTACGTTTTAGAAGTAATGAGGCAAATAACTCATTGGTTTATTTGTATGATACAGATCTACAAATACATAATTCTGACTTTATAGGGAATACCGTTCACGATAATAACGAGTCTGTGATTCTCGTTGATTGGGGATCAGATTTATTGCTGAATCACGTAACGATGACTAATAACTTTGGTCAAGGTTTTGCGATAAAAGTGGGTAACAATGATGATGCTAAGGTAGTTCTGCATAATTCCCTGATCGATGGATTTACTCAAGGTGGAATAAAGACAGCAGGGGCATCGAATCAAATATATTTGGTCAATTCTATTGTTAATAATATTCCAGCCTCTATTTCTGGTAATGCGTCGATTACGAAATCGAACTCATTGGAAATTCCTACGCTAGGAATCAAATTAGATGGATCATTACAATCAACTTCTCCTGCAATAGGTTTAGGTAATCCCAACGATACTACAATTGCTGGATACTCTATTGCAATTCCACGATTTGATCTCTCCGGTAACCAAAGGCCTATTCCTACAGGAAGCAATCCAGATGCTGGAGCCTATGAGGATTCCCTCTCTGTGGGCGACTTTGGATTGGAGGTTCAAAACTGTGGCTATGCAATCACCTCAACTGTTTTGAACTCTTCGAACTATAGCGTAACAGTTACAGGTGTTGGCGGTTTCAGTCAAACAGGTGAAGAAGTCATAGTTTCTTTGAAAGGAACTTATTTAGTGACCGCTGTAGACTCTATCACAGGAGAAGTTCTTACGCAAACGGTTGCTATTACGAATCCATTAACGATCGACTATTTATGGTCCAGAGATGCCTGTGCATCCAACGGAGGTTATGGAGAGATTGTCATGGGTGATTTTTCTGGTGGCGTTCACTATAATGTTCCAGGGAACAATTGGTATGATTATGAGCTTTTCGTGAATGACTCGGTAGGCAATAATATTAACCACTGGTACGCAGAAGAAAATAACTGGAGCAGATACAACACTAATGTAACATCAGGAAAGTATGTGGTTCAATTATCAGATGCTTCTGGATGTTCTGTTTATGATACAGTTATAATTGAGGATGTTTTTGGATCTAAATATTATGTTTCTACAACTGGTTCTGATGCTAGTTCTGGTGTGTATTCAGATCCGCTTGCAAGTATCCAAGAAGCGTTGAACAGAGCTTGTGATGATGATACTATCGTATTATTTGATGGCGAATATTTTGAAAACGTTGAGTACACCTCTAGCTCTTTGCCATATGTGACAATCGCGTCAGAATACATTGATAATGGTGTTAAGTCTCACATTGCAAATACCATTGTCAATGGTATGGATGAAGATCCTGTATTTGATATCTCGAACCATAACAGCACTACTGATACGGTCAAGTTTGTTGGATTTACTATAACAAACGGTAAATCATCGAACTGGTACGGCGGGGGTGGTATTTCTAGCCATTATTCAAATGTAGCTTTGAAGCACATGGTGGTTTCTGGAAACCGTTCGGGGCATGCTGGTGGTGGTATAGGAACGGATGGAGGACATCTTAACCTATGGCATACCGAAATATCAAATAATATAGCAGATAACGAAGGTGGTGGTATTCGAGCTAATTATATGGAACGACTAGATGGCCATGGATCTACAGTTATTAAGAATAATAAAACCAATAGTAATGGTGGTGGTATTTCCTATGGTCATGGACATTGGGGTTCAAATGAAGATTTCTACATCAAAGGATTCACCATTGAAAACAATTCAGCAAATAGCGAAGGTGGCGGTTTATACATAAGCAACTGGGGTAACAATAATGGTGAACTGCTGATTGAGAACATTAAGATTCTAAACAACCGTTCTATATACAATAATTCTGGTGGTATGTACATCTATCATAACGGCGAGGATGCAGTGATGAAGAATGTTATTATCGCAAATAACAGAAGTAATAACACAAGTGGATTGACCATAAACGATGTGGATTTAGATATTATTCATTCAACGATTTATGCGAATCCAGTTCTTGACGGAACTAGTTCAAATGATCAGATCGAATTGCAGAATAATGCGAATGTCCTATTCTTGAATAGTGCAGTGGGTGGTCAGGTGCAAATTGGAGCAACCACCCCTCATACGTTCTACTTCAATGATTACGATACTACTT
>JAAXJR010000032.1 GCA_012269745.1 Flavobacteriales bacterium
TAGAGCAATGGATTGAAAATCCATGTGTCGGCGGTTCGATTCCGTCCATCACCACCACCAAAAGCCTCTTGGGACTCCAAGGGGCTTTTTTTTGCCAATAATTTCAAGACTGCTGAAATCCTACCTGCTTCTAAGCACCAAACTGGTAACCACAGATTTTTGGTTACCAGTTTAAAGATGTGCGGCAATTACAACAAACACCTTTTCCACTGTTTATCAGACCTTTAACTGTTAAAAAGTAATTCACCGGGATGCTGCACCCCCTATTTATTGCACGATATTTGTAACTGAAAACCCAACCACAAACAAGCGTGTTATGCATCCTTTGAAAAAAGATGAATTTGCTCTAATCAACAAGATGAAGTTCGAGACGAAGAATGTGCTTGAGCACTTGAATCGTGTTAGTGATCAGAGTAAAAAAATCAATCGCGAAGAGATTGAACGTCGTTTGACTGAGCTTTCTCGATACTCTAAAAAGCTGGCCCTTCTACAGCGTGAAATTGATCTAGAAATAGAACGCCAAATTTAAAATTTGGAAAAGTGTTGAACTTTTTTGAATCTTTGATTGTTGTTATAACAACTAATTCAATTTAGCATTATGAAACAAGTACTCCACCCGGCAGGCCAACGCGGCGCAGCGAATCACGGATGGCTAAATAGCCATCACAGCTTCAGCTTCGCGAATTACTACAACCCTCAGAAAATGAACTTCGGTATGTTGCGCGTCCTTAATGATGATACAGTAGCACCAGGCATGGGCTTCGGGAAGCACCCACACGACAACATGGAGATAATCTCTATTCCGTTAAGCGGTGATCTCGAACATGAGGACAGCATGGGTAATAAAGCCATTATTAAAGAGGGTGAAATTCAAGCCATGAGCGCAGGAACAGGGATTTTCCATAGTGAGTATAACGCAAGTAAGACGAATGAAGTGAAATTCTTACAGATTTGGATTTTCCCTCGCGAAAAAGATGTCACGCCGCGCTATGATCAAATACTTCTTCCGGATTTATCAAAAGCAAACACCCTTCATCAAGTATTGAGCCCTAATCCGGATGATGCAGGAATCTGGGTGCACCAGGACACTTGGTTTAATATGGGAACTTTTGACCAAGGCAAAAGCCAGTCCTACGATGTTCAGAAAGCACAAAATGGTGTTTATGCTTTTGTGATAGACGGATCTTTTGAGATCGAAGGCCAGACACTTGGCAAGCGGGATGCAATTGGTCTTTGGGAAACAGATAAAATTGACTTTAAAAGCTTAGAAGCAGGAAGCCGATTACTACTGATCGACGTTCCTATGAATTTCAACTGATGCTTCATACCCCTATAAATTTTGTAGCATTCAACACCAATGCCCCCATTCTCAGGATACTCGTGCGCATTTTAAAGCGCGGAGCATCCTGGGAGTGCATCGGTGTATCTGAAATAGAAAAGTTGCAAACCACACTTCAAAACACCCCTACTGATGTCTTGGTCATTGGAGTAGGTGGAAAAGAACCCTATTTGAGTGAATTGGAAGCCTATTGTGCCAACAATGACATTCACATCATTCATCATTATGGAGGCGGAAGTGGATTACTCTTTAATAGTATTCAGGCATACTTGGACCAAAAAGAACAAACCAGGTAGAAAGGCGTTAACTTTGCAAACGCAAATCTAAATCGTCATGAAGGAGCCCATTAAAGGATTCTCAAAACTCAGCAAGGCTGCGAAACTGGAATGGTTGACGCAGAACAACTTCGACAATCCCGAAGAAACTCTAGATTTATTCCAAGGTTACTGGCACAATGATGAGAATGTTCAGCGCAAGCACGACGACTTCATCGAGAACACCATGACCAACTACTACATGCCATTTGGGGTAGCGCCAAACTTCCAAATTAATGGCAAGCTTTACACCTTGCCTATGGCCATCGAGGAGAGTTCTGTCGTAGCAGCGGCTGCAAAAAGCGCGAGCTATTGGATGGCTCGTGGCGGATTCAAAACCGAAGTAGTAAGCACTGAAAAGATTGGTCACGTTCATTTCATGTACGAGGGAGATGCAAATGCACTTTTCAGAGATTTCGAATCTCTAGAGATTGAATTGCGTGAAGCTACCAAAGAGCTTACAGCGAATATGGAGGCTAGAGGTGGCGGTATAACGTCCATTGAATTGGTTGACAAAACTGCCGATCTAGATCATTATTACCAGTTGGAAGTATGTTTTGAAACCTGTGATTCCATGGGGGCCAATTTCATCAACTCCAACCTCGAAGAAATGGCCAAGCGCCTTGAAAGCTTTGCTGCTTCGCACGACGAGCTAGAGGAAAGCAAACTAGAGGTAGTGATGCGCATCTTAAGCAACTACACCCCTAAATGTATCGTTCGTGCTTCTGTAAGCTGCCCAGTTTCAGACCTCGCAAGCGAAGGAACTTCAGGAGAAGATTTCGCACGTAAATTCAAACGTGCCATTGATATTGCAAATGCGGAACCGTATCGCGCCACCACACATAATAAAGGCATTATGAACGGTATAGATGCCCTTATCATTGCTACCGGAAATGACTTCCGTGCGGTGGAAGCGGCGTGTCATACCTATGCCTCTAAATCTGGTCAGTACCGCAGCCTGACGCATTGTAAAGTGGAGGACGGCATTTTTACGTACTGGATCGAAATCCCATTGGCATTAGGTGTTGTTGGAGGATTAACGAAGCTTCACCCGCTTGTTGTAAAGGCGTTGGAAATGTTAGGTAAACCAAATGCAGAAGAGCTCATGGGCATAGTAGCCGTCAGTGGTTTAGCTCAGAATTTTGCAGCATTGCGCGCTTTGGTAACCACAGGAATTCAGAAAGGACACATGAAAATGCACTTGATGAACATCTTGAATCAATTGGAAGCCACAGCAGAAGAAAAAGTACATATTGCAGAATACTTTAAAGATAAGGTACCGCACCACAGAGAAGTTGTGAATTACTTCTGTAATTTGCGCGGAGTGCCTGTCCCTAAGGTAGGCAGCTAGAAAACCATGCTGAATTACCGCGCCAACGGAAAACTATTATTGACCTCGGAATACGCCATTACTCAAGGCGCAAAAGGTCTTGCTATACCTACCCGTTACGGCCAAAAGCTCAACTATACACCGAATCCGGAGGGCTCTTGCATCAAGTGGTCCTCGTTACGACATGACGGTCAAGAGTGGTTTTGGGCAGATTTTAGTCAAACGCTAGAGATTTTAGGTACTTCAAACGAAATCATCGCCCGACGACTGATTAAAAATCTTGAGGTTGTAAAAGCAAACACCGCCCTACTAGATCGCCCAGGCAACTTTGTTACGGATCTTGAATTCCCTGCAGAATGGGGGCTAGGATCTTCTAGTACCCTCGCAAGTTTGCTTGCTCAATGTGCGGGAACCAACCCTTTGGCCACTTTCCGAGAAGTACACGGCGGCAGTGGTTACGACCTGGCATGTGCAACGGCAAACGGACCTATTATATATCAACTCCAAGACGACCAACCTGCTTGCAGCGAAGTCGATATTCCTTTTGAATTCAAACACGATATTGGATTCGTGTATCGGGGGAATAAACAACTCACTTCCGAGAGCCTTAATCTCATTCAAAAGAAACCGTTTTCTGATACGCAGATAGACCAGTTTAATGAGCTTACGGATGCCTTCTTGGAGTGTAAAACCATTTTAGAACTGGAAGAGGTAATCATTAAGCACGAAAGCCTTCTGTCCGAACATTTAGGTCTACCAAAGGTTAAAGACGAACTATTCTCCGAATTCCCAGGTCAAGTCAAAAGCCTTGGTGGCTGGGGCGGAGATTTTGTCATGGTTACACGTCTAGCAGCATCTAAAAAATGGCTCAGGAACAACGGTTACAAAGTCATCTTCCCGTTCAAAAGTTTGGGGCTCTTCCGCCCTTAGAAATGGGCATAATATTTGGTAGATTTACCACGATGCGTAAGATCTATATTTTCATCGCCTTTCTTCTCTTATCACTCCCTTCAAATGCCGCGCATTTGGTAGGTGGTGAAATCTCATACAGGTGTGTTGGATCGAACACTAATGGAAATGTTTACCAGATCACACTGACTATTTACCGCGATTGTAATTCCTCGGGAGCACCCTTTGATCAAAGCGCACCTATCACCATTTACGGAGGAGCCGCTCAAAACGTGGCTGTACAAACTTTAAATGTTGCTCGTGGTCAAATAGTAGGGATACCCGCGGTAGTGGCCAACCCTTGTCTTCAAACGCCCCCCAATGTCTGTACGGAGAAAGCCACCTACAGAGCAAATGTGACCTTGCAACCAAGCACACATGGCTATACAATAGTGTATCAGCGTTGTTGTCGTAATAACACCATTACCAATGTAACGAACTCTGGTGCTTGGGGATCCACCTACCACATTACCATTCCACCTTTAGACAGCACCTGCAACGGATCTGCACGCTTCCAATCGGACCCGCCTATAGTTCTTTGTAAAGACGATAGTTTGAATTTAGACTTCTCGGTACTTGAAGACAACGGAGATTCTATTTACTATTCACTTTGCCAACCTCTGACAGGGGGAAGCCAAAACAACCCTGCACCCAACCCACCGAGTGCCCCACCCTATAGTGCAGTACCATTTACCTTCCCTTATTCCTCTGGATACCCGCTCCCGTCTAATCCTCAAATATCATTGGATCCCAATACTGGAATTTTAACAGGCACACCAAACGGCACAGGACAATTTGTGTTTGCAGTTTGTGCCTCAGAGTATGACACAAATGGCGTTCTGCTGTCTACGTTGAGACGTGATTACCAGTTTAATGTAACCACATGTCAAAGCAATGTATTGTCTAATCCAACGCCTCAGATTTACCAGCCGAATACCCTGTGTAATGGAACTACGGTTACCATACCAGATAGCTCGTTAAACGGAACAAACTACTTATGGATTTGGAACGACCCGACAAATCCTGGCGCTACATCTACTGGCCAAAACCCGACCTATACTTACGGGGATACGGGCACCTACACTATTCAACTGGTGATCAATGTAGGATGGCCTTGTACGGATACTGCAGAGGTCACTTATGAGTTGTACAATCCCATCAATGCTGGCTACACCTTTAATGGTCCCGTTTGTTTCGACGAAAACCTTATCACCTTTCAAAATCAAAGCTCCAATGGAGGCCTGGCAGAAGCCACTTGGGATTTTGGACCGAACGGCTCTATTACCTCCTTCAACGGCTGGAACCCTCCTCCGGTAAGCTTTTCAACATGGGGCGACCAAATTGTCTCTTTAACCGTCACTGAACAAGGCTGTGAAGAGACTTACATAGATACCGTTCGAATTTACCGCCGTCCTGAGACCGATGTAAGTGTGCAAAATCAGATTGGCTGTGCACCGTTCACTGTAGAGTTCTGGGACAGCACCATAACTGATGGCCAAGTCATTTACAACTGGGACTTTGGCGACGGAGTACTGAGCAACGACAGTGCGCCAGTATACACCTATACTGACCCTGGTACTTATGATTTAACCTTGACTGTTTATTTCATAGAAGGCTGTTTGGACACTATCACTGTTTACTACGATGATTTTATCACCGTATATCCATCACCTACTTCATCTTTTATCGCCGATCCAACCTCAGCTACGATTTACACGAGCAATATTGAGATTACAGACCTCGCTTCGGACCCTTCGGATGATATCATCACTTCCATGGGAGACGGTAGCATCTATTACAACCAGCGTTCACTCAACCATGCCTACAGCGATACCGGATGGTTCCAAGTAGAGCACGTGGTCATCAATACCTTCGATTGTCCTGATACTTCGACCGCTATGATTCGGATAAATCCTGAGACGCTCATTTTTGTCCCCAATGCGTTTACACCGGATGGCGATGGGAACAATGAGATTTTCCAGCCAACGGCAGTTGGAATCAAGACTTACGAGCTCAGAATTTTCAACAGATGGGGCGAAGAAATCTTCTTTAGCGACACCCCTGAGACTGGCTGGGACGGCAATCTACCTAATGGTCAACAAGCACCCTTTGGGGCCTATACGTGGTCGGTATTCTCTAAGGGACAAAACGACAAGCTCATAAAGCGCACGGGGATTGTGAATCTTATTAGATAATTGTTCAAGAATTCCACTTTTGGATAAGACTGAGATATCGTGACAACAATCACGTTATCTTTCGCTCATGACTTCAGAAAAGTTTATAGACAAATACTTTTATCTGATCAACTGTCTAGGGCTCTTAGGGTCATTAGTGGCTTTTATAGACGGACTAGTAAGTGCTGAATTTATGGTGATAATCGCAGTTAGAATTGCTGGTTTTATCCTCACAGCAGCATCCATTTACTTCTACAGAAAAGGATATTTCCGAAGAGCAGTTTTGCTTTTTCTTTTCGTTGGCATCGTTCTTTTTACCATTGACAACTTCCGCTTTGCTGAAAGCTATATGTTTTTATTCAGCGCGGTCATAAACTCTTTCAATGCGGTAATTCTAATGCCAAAAACCACCATAAAATTCAAGACTTTCACTATTGCGACTCTTTGGTTAGTGGCAATTTCGGCTTTTGGATACCACCAAGTTTTTGAAGCAAACTATCCCGAACTAATTATCATTTCGCCGACAGCCAAGCTTATCTTCCAGTTCACTTTTGTAGGGTCTATTACCATGTTTGCGGTACTAAAAACTTCGAATGATTTGATGCGTACGAATGAAGAATTAGAAACTGAGAAAGCAAATTTAGAGAGAACAATAGCTCTTAGTAAAAGCTATATACATGATCTAAGGCAACCGCTTTCTTCTTTATCACTTCTCACAGAGATTGAAAGATTAAGCATTTCCAAGGAAATCGTCTCCGAGACTTACCAAAGAAGAGCAGTAGCTGTAAGAAACACTTTGAATATTGTTGATGAATTCGACAAATCCGTTGAGTCGATAGGTAAGAGAGAGAAAGGATTCTTATTGAGTGAAATAGTCACTCATATCACAACCAATCTGTACGAGGATTCCGATCTCATTAAACCGAATACCATCCAAATTATTGAAGACGGGTACATACCGCTAAGTTTGGCGGATTGCTATATTTTCGTAAGAAACCTCATTGGAAATTCAATCAAGTACCAAAACGAGGATAGACCTTTGAGAATTATGTGTTCTTGGAGCGAGAGAAACCAGACTCTAGTATTCAGTGATAACGGGAAGGGCGTTCAACAACAGAACATCGAGTTATTAGGAAAGCAATCAATTAGAGAGAATCAAGAAATCTTCGGTACTGGTAATGGCCTGCTAAATTTGGCCAAGATTGCTAAACTCAACAATGGCTCTTTAGGCTTTCAGAATAACGACAAACACGGGTTAAGGGTCAGTCTCTCCTTTAATTAAGTAGAGGTAGAAATTACTTAACAAGCAAGCAAATAGCCGCAAAAGCCACGGTCACACTGGCAAGCACATAGGCCGCTGCCTCGAGCTCTCTACCCTGTTGGATCAATCGGACTGTTTCGTGACTAAAGGTGCTAAAAGTGGACCATCCCCCGCAAATACCCGTAGCCACGAAAAGCTGTAATGTGCTTTTTTCAGGAGTGAACTTATAGGCATATACTAAGGCAATTGAGGCCATAATGTTGATGATGAACGTCGCCCAGTGTAAACGGCTCTCCATCATTCCCAAAGCAAGCATTCCTTTCGTACTGCCGTATCGCAACGATGCACCTATGCCTCCACCAAGAAAAACTGCTACTAAAGCTGAGATTGAATTCATGAGAATTGTTGGTCGATGCGCACTAAAATAGTGGAAATAAGTATTCCCCACAGGCCGCCGAAAACAAGATCCAAAGGATAATGCACGCCAAGGTGTATTCTTGAAAAACTTTGAAGCAGTGCTACTACTAATAATATGGGGAACCACGAAGGCTTGAGCCACTTGCGCATTAAAAAGGTCAACCCAAAAGCATTTGCCGCATGTGCTGAGAAAAATCCATAGGGTGAGCAATGCGCCAGAACGCGCATTCCCTCCATCTCTTCCTGACAAGGCCTCGGTCGAGCGATCCATTCTTTAAACAACCCAGCACCTTGGTCCCATAAAACCACTCCAATAATGGTCAGTGCTATTCGAAACAGCCAAGTACTATGATTAGGTGCTATTTTAATCAATCGTGCAAGGACGACCACATACAAGGGAACCCAAGTAATCGTCTTAGTAACTGCCAACCAAATAGTATCTGTGGAAGCAGGGAAGAAAGTATTCAGGCTCAGAAAAACCTGTTTATCCAACTCTAGTATTCCTGCCAGCAAGCTCATTAGGCTTCTGCGTTAAGCGCGGACCAAATTTGATCTTTTAGCGCCATAATATTCATTCCGGTTACCGAAGAGATGAATAAGTGAGGGATATCCGATGGTAGCTGCGCTGCAATTTCAACTTGCATTTCCTCGTCCAACATATCGGACTTTGTAATAGCTAAAATTCTGTCTTTATCTGCCAGTTCCGGATTGTAGGCGACCAATTCATTGAGCAATATCTCGTACTCTTTCTTATAGTCTTCCGCATCAGCAGGGACCATGAAGAGCAGGAGTGCATTGCGCTCAATGTGACGTAAGAATCGGTACCCTAGTCCTTTACCCTCTGAAGCACCTTCGATAATCCCCGGGATATCCGCCATTACAAACGAGCGGTAATCACGGTAGTTCACCATACCTAGGTTCGGAACCAAAGTGGTAAATGGATAATTAGCAATCTCAGGCTTTGCTGCACTTACGACGCTGAGCAAAGTACTCTTCCCAGCATTTGGAAATCCTACGAGACCGACATCGGCGAGAACTTTAAGCTCTAAGATGAACCAACCCTCTACAGGATCTTCTCCAGGCTGCGCGAAGCGTGGTGTTTGAAACGTGGCCGATTTAAAATGCACATTTCCCAGACCGCCTCGGCCACCTTTCACGAGAATCTTCTCTTCGCCGTCTTCGGTGATTTCAAAAAGCACCTCGCCAGTTTCCTCGTCTTTAGCCACCGTACCCAGAGGGACGTCGATGTACCTGTCCTCACCGTTGGCACCGGTTTTTTCTTGACCAGCACCGTTTTCACCGGATGAGGCCTTGATGTGCTTTTGGTATTTCAACGGAAGTAACGTCCACATTTGCGCATTTCCACGCACAATTACGTGGCCACCGCGACCGCCGTCACCGCCGTCTGGACCTCCCTTGGAAGTCATACGGTTTCTCAAGAGGTGAGTGGATCCTTTTCCACCACGACCGCTCTTGCAGTAGATTTTTACGTAATCAATGAAGTTGCTACCTGACATAATAAAAGAGCAGCTTGCCATGGGGCAGCTGCTCTGCAAAAGTACAATTAGTAAGTGGGTCTAGAAAAACCGATTACAATGATTCAATAACCGCTACTAGACGCTCTGTAATTTCTTCGATAGAACCTACACCGTCCACACCGCGGTACTTGCCTTGACCGTCGTAGAAATCTTTTACCGGGGCAGTCTCTTTGTTGTAGGTATTGATTCTGTTTTGGATTACTGCCGGATCGGCATCATCAGCACGACCAGAAGTCTTACCGCGCTCGAGCAAACGTACCTTCAGCTCCTCTTCTGCGACCTCCAAAGCAATCATGCTTGTAATTGCCGTGCCACGTCCTTCTAGGAAAGTGTCTAGTGCTGCAGCTTGCGCATTTGTGCGAGGGAAACCGTCGAAAATGAAACCTTTTGCATCTGGATTCTTGTTTACCGCATCCTCTAACATGGAGATGGTTACTGAATCCGGGACCAAGGCACCTTTGTCAATGTAAGATTTAGCCAAAAGGCCCAATTCTGTTTCATTCTTAATGTTGAATCGGAACAGATCGCCTGTACTTAAATGCACAAGAGAATAGCGCTTTACTAAGAATTCACTTTGGGTTCCTTTACCAGCCCCTGGAGGGCCGAATAATACGAGATTTAACATTTCGATAGTTTTTAATTCCGTGTACGAAGATACCTACCAAAGTGAGAAATCCGTACTATTGTATCCGATTTGAGCAAGTTTCTTGTTTCCAATCGATAAACCAACACACTGAAGTATGAGAACGCCTTACTGTGTCATCATGGCTGGTGGAATCGGTAGCCGATTCTGGCCCATGTCGACAGAAGAGACCCCTAAGCAATTCTTAGATTTCCTTGACACAGGTGAGAGCTTAATCCAGCAAACTTACAATCGTGTCCGCCGCATTTTCAGTCCTGAAAACATTATTGTGGTGACCCACACGAACTACCGCCTTCAAACCATAAAGCACCTACCGGAATTGCCTGAAAGCAATATCATTCTGGAACCGCTTCGTCGCAATACTGCACCTTGTATCGCCTATGCGGCACTCAAGATTAAGAAACGTGACCCGAAGGCCAACATCTTTATCACACCCGCAGATCACTTGATTTCGGACGAGGATGCCTTTGAAGCGCAGATTCGCAAAGGCCTCGAGAAGACTGAAAACTCAGATTGTTTTGTGACTATAGGCATCAAGCCACACAAACCCGAAACGGGGTACGGCTACATCCAATACGATGAGCTGAAGAGCGAGGGAGATGTTTATGCTGTTAAAGCCTTTACTGAAAAGCCGGATATAGAGCACGCCAAACTCTTCATTGAGAGCGGCGATTTCCTTTGGAACGCAGGTATG
This sequence comes from Flavobacteriales bacterium, assembly GCA_012269745.1. Lineage (GTDB taxonomy): Bacteria > Bacteroidota > Bacteroidia > Flavobacteriales > Schleiferiaceae > UBA10364. The sequence continues at coordinate 10,659 of JAAXJR010000032.1, forward strand.
TTCATTTGGAATATTGATGCACTCAGTGCTGGACTGGACAAGCATTTACCTGATCTCATGAGTACACTAGGTCGAGCATGGAACGACCTCGATACCAAATACGAAGAAGATGCAGTTTCTAAGGTGTACGCAGAATGTGATAACATCAGCATCGATTATGGCTTAATGGAGCGCGCAGATCAAGTCTGTGTTATCCCAACCGTGATGGGATGGTCAGACCTGGGAAACTGGGGGGCCGTATACGAGCTTAGCGATAAAGACGAAAACGGCAATGCGGTCATTGGTCGCAATATCCTTGCAAAAAATTGTAAAAACTGTCTCATCGTTAATGCTGCTGAAGATAGAGCTCTGGTTGTGGATGAGCTGGAAGGAAAATTTGTCGTGCAAACTGATAAAACTTCATTAACTTTTCCTCTAGGAAACGATCAAGCCATCAAACAGATCGCGAAAGCTGTTCGCGTAGAATTGGGAGAGGACTTCGTTTAGAACTCTAGAATTTGACTACGTGGAAAATACCAATAAACCGCAGGGACTAATCGGTGCCGCCATCACCAAATGGCCCGTAATCACACCTATACTTAGTTTTTTAAAGGACCGATTCTCCATCATCGATCTCGCCAATCCCAATGCGACCGTTGATGGGATTAAAAAGGACATAGAATTCCGTGGGTTCAGCCTATGGATTCTCATTTTCTCCATCTTCATCGCCTCCATCGGCCTCAATGTCGATTCCACCGCAGTGGTCATCGGAGCCATGCTCATCTCACCTTTAATGGGTCCTATCATGGGATTAGGCCTCAGCTTAGGTATTAATGACTTCAAGCTTCTTACCAAATCGTTGAAGAACCTTGGTGTGGCTGTAGGAATTGGACTTGTAGTCTCGGCCTTTTACTTCCTCATTTCTCCCATTTCAGCACCATCAAACGAGCTCTTCGCACGAACCAACCCAACCCTACTGGACGTACTCGTGGCTTTCTTCGGGGGTCTCGCGGGTATACTCGCCGGTTCACGTAAGGAAAAATCAAATGTAATCCCAGGGGTTGCTATCGCTACAGCTTTGATGCCCCCGCTCTGCACGGCAGGCTATGGTCTAGCTCATGGTGAATGGCACTACTTCTTTGGCGCCCTATACCTCTTCTTAATCAATGCAGTGCTCATCGCTACATCGACCACCTTGATCGTACGCTACCTGCGTTTCCCTTTAGTTGAAATTGTCGATCCAATACGCGCAAAAAAGACCAGCCGTTGGTTCTCCATAGGCCTTGTAGTGATCATCGTACCTTCCATCTACATTATGTACCGTACGGTAACCGATTCCATCAACCAACGCAAGATTGAAACCTACCTCACTGAAACTGTCGTATACCCTGGCACCGAAATTTTAAAAGAAGAAATTGCCTTTAACGGAGGAACACCCGAAGTCACCCTAGTACTCTTCGGTGATCGCGTACCCAATGGGCTCACCGGACAATGGTCCACAGCTTTTAGCCAAGAGTTCGGCGGCTCGCTCTCCATTGTCCAAGACGAAAAAGAGGCCCAGGGACTTGAGGAGATGTCCAAAATGGTGCAGCTCTATTCTGAGGGTCGCGACGAAGCGCGCTCCTACCAAGAGAAAATCACCACACTTGAGGGTCAGCTTGGCCAGCTCGAAAACCAACTTATCCCTGCCAATCTCAGTGCAGAAATTCGCATCAATTATCCTGATCTCGAGAGTTTCTCTATTGGAACCATGCAGTACGGACTAGATAGCATTTCAGACGGTGCACTCATCGCTGTAGCCTTTGTAGATTGGAAATCAGAGGTAGATTCAACACTCGTTCCACGCAGAAACAAACAGCTCGAAGATTGGCTCAAATTGCGCCTCAATAAAGACCAAGTCTTGGTGCAGCCGATGCCTTAATACTAGAAGCTGAAAAAAATTGCATCAAAAAGAACCCCCGCGAGCTGCGCCCGCGGGGGTTTGTTTTATCAAAATTTTCTGCCCTTCGGTCAGAAAACTACAGCTTACCTACCATAGTCTCCGGACGCACCCACTGATCGAACTCTTCAGCAGTGAGATAGCCTAGATTGACGGCCTCTTGTTTCAAAGTAGTTCCGTTCTCATGTGCAGTCTTCGCAATCTTCGCAGCCTTCTCGTAACCAATCTTGGTATTAAGAGCAGTAACGAGCATTAACGAGTTGTTCAAATGGTTTTCGATCGCCTTGTAATTAGGCTCGATACCCACCGCACAGTTGTTGTTGAAGCTCACACACGCATCGCCGATGAGCTCAGCACTTTGCAATACGTTATACGCCATCACTGGCTTGAATACGTTGAGCTCGTAGTGGCCTTGAGCACCTGCCACAGTAACTGTAGTGTGGTTCCCCATTACCTGTGCACATACCATAGTCATCGCCTCAGCCTGTGTAGGGTTCACCTTTCCTGGCATGATTGACGATCCTGGCTCGTTCGCTGGAATGATCAACTCGCCAATTCCTGAGCGCGGACCTGAAGCCAACAAGCGAATGTCATTTGCAATCTTATTCAAGCTTACTGCCAACTGGTTCAATGCACCGTGTGTCTCCACCAAGGCATCATGGGCGGCAAGAGCTTCAAACTTGTTTTCAGCAGTACGGAACGGCATACCAGTGAATTCTGCGATGTATTTCGCCACCGTTTCTGAATAGCCTTCAGGCGTATTAATTCCTGTACCCACAGCAGTACCGCCTAGTGCGATCTCACTCATGTGGTCCAAGGTGTTTCTTAGTGCTTTTAGTCCATGGTTCAATTGGCTCACATAACCAGAAAACTCCTGACCTACGGTAAGCGGCGTCGCATCCATAAGGTGCGTACGACCAATCTTCACCACCTTCCAGAACTCTTTGCTCTTTGCCTCCAAAGTATCACGGAGCAATTCCACCGAAGGAATCGTGTTCTCAATCACCTTCTTATAGATGGCAATGTGCATGCCTGTTGGGAAGGTATCGTTCGAGCTCTGGCTCTTGTTCACATCGTCGTTCGGGTGGATCAATCGATCGCCTTCGCCAAGCGTGTTTCCAGCTAGCACGTGGGCACGATTCGCAATCACCTCGTTCGTGTTCATATTGCTCTGTGTACCTGAACCTGTCTGCCAAACCACCAATGGGAATTGGTCGTTGTGCTTACCTTCTAGAATCTCGTCACATACAGCACCAATAAGGTCGCGCTTCTCCTCTGTCAAGACACCCGCATCGCAATTCGCGTATGCAGCTGCTTTTTTCAAATACGCAAAACCTTCAATGATTTCAAGCGGCATAGTACCCGCAGGACCAATCTTAAAGTTGTTGCGCGAACGCTCTGTCTGTGCACCCCAGTACTTATCTGCCGGTACTTTCACTTCACCCATGGTGTCGTGCTCAATTCTGTATTCCATCGTAATAATGACTAATTGATTCTCAGTTCTTGAATTACAAATTTAGGGCACAGAAATTCTGCAGCATCATCTTCGCCTGCTATCTTGGTAGCTATCAATTTTTAGCTTAAAAGTTGAATCTAAATCAATTCCGCTCCTTATCTTTACCGCCACTTAAACGAACACTTATGAAATTTTTAGGTTTCCTCGTATTCTTAGTTGTAGCCCTTATGGGATTCTCAATGCTCGCTTTCTTGGGTCTATTCGTAGGCTACTGGTTGACATTGATTGGCTTGGAATCTGTTAATCCAAAGATTGCTCACGCGATTATTGGTCACAAAGAAGAAGAATCTGCAGAGTAATTCTGAAGATCATTAATATTGAAAAAGCCCGAGCTCACGCTCGGGCTTTTTTGTTTGATATAGTTTCTAAAGCACCTCCTCAGCTTTCTCAGCCGGACGCGCCACAACAGCCTTGTCGCCGTTCAGAATGATGGGACGTTCCATCAAGCGCGGGTTTTCAATCATCGCTAAGATGATCTCATCTTCTCCCAGTTCTAGGTCGCGGTATTCTTCCTTCCACAACGTCTCGTTCTTGCGTACAAGGTCGAGCGCGTCCATATTTAGGGCATCAAGCACTTCCTCTAGCTCAGAAGGGGTCATACTTTCCTCGTCCTTCATGTAGTGGCGCACTTCGAAAGAGACGCCTTTCTCTTCCAAGTAAGCCAAGGCTTCACGTGATTTTCTACAGCGCGGATTGTGGTATACTTTGATCATTCTAATAGATTATGTGCAGGACGCCATCCTCAGTAATGTCGCCACAGCGGTTGGTTGCTTTGAGTTGGTAAAAATACACACCCGGAGTGAGAATCTTGTCGTCGTAATCGGCCTGCCATTCAAAGCTGACCACGTTGGTTTCAAAAACCTTAACGCCCCATCGATTGTGGACAATGAGGTGAAAATCGTCCCAATTCTCGCTCGTATTCACCAAAAACGCATCGTTGATTCCGTCGTTATTTGGCGTAACAAAGTTGGGCACGGTGAATGCCTCTCCGGCAAAATAGACATCAAAGCTTTCGGTGAGTGTATCGCTGGTTCCACAAATGCTGTCGTACCCGACTATACTGATGTCATAGATGCCGCTCTGCGAAATCTGTAAAGGATTTGAATTTCCCGCCACTTGACCATCTACGAGCCATTCAAAACCTTGGTAAGTAGCGTTTAAAATGGCATTGAAATCTACCGATTCGCGCGTTTCACATTCCTCCAAGGAAGTATTGATCTGCATGAAAGGCGGTATCCGAAACACGAGGGTATCCTCAAAGAGTTGCGTGATGTTACAATTCGTATCTAGCACATTTAAGCTTACCGGATTGGCACCGGGTACTGGCATGTTGAATTGGACCTGGGCGGAAGAAAAATTCACTCCGGCAAAATCCCATTCAAGCTCGTAATCCGTTACAATGGAACTATCGCTGACCAAACGTGCAGTGGCGACCACTTGGCGGGAAGGATCGCAATAATCATAGCTGTAATCTATCCACACGCTGTCATAAGCCGGATTCACTTGGAGGGTAAAGGTGGTGGTGTCCCAAGTATCGCACACCGTGTCTTGGCCAATGACTTGGACATTGTAAGTGCCCGGCGTATCGTAGATGTGGGAAGTGATAAAACCAGTATCTAAGCTAACATTCCCATCGTCCCAATCAATCGTATAGGCCTGAACATTGCTCGAGCTGTCGAGGATATTGAACGAATTTGGAATACAAAACACAGGAGGATCTGGGGTCAATTCCAAACGCGCATTCTGAATATCCATATCGATGACGGTCACCGCGAGGTTGCAATTCGTTGAATTGTTAGTCGTCGAATAAGCCGTTGACGGGAAGGCCGGATAGGCACTATTTCCTCCACAACCGGCACAAACACCCTGGTAGATGCGTCCCTTTTTATCGAACCTGGAAGTCCCTCCATCTACATGTTCTCTCGAAGATGAACCGTAATAGGTGGCCAATCGAGCGCTTCTCCAACTAGGATCTAAAACCAAAAAATAGAAATCTCGGCCGTCCGTAGTCGTTCGCACCGCATTTGGAGTCAACGCGAGACCGTTGGTGTTGCCCTCAGTATTTGGACTGCCGCCCCAACCACTGAAATAAGTATTACCACAATCGTCTATCAAAAGTGCCGTTGGACTTAAATCTACCGTGGTATGTGAGCTGTCCCCGAAGACAAGTGTCCTGTTATTTGTGAATGCGCCAGCGACACTGTCAAAGGTGAATTCCATGAAATATTGTGCACTCCCAGGCTGTCCCCAAAAGCTGGTATCTGAAGCAAGAAGCCCGCCTTTGTGCTGGCCAACAACGGTAAATACTGTAGTTGTATCGCCCGGAGTATTAGGCTCAATGAAGAAGTGTTGGTTGTAAGCGGTATCTGTTGAACTGTGAATGGCTTCAAGAATTGGCGCAGAATAATCGCGCAGATCTATAGCGCCCAAAAGCGCACTGTGATTGCCAGAAGAGGTCAAAACAAGTGAATCACCAACTGCAGACAAATAGCTTTCCGAAGAATTAATCGCACCTGCGACGAATACCCGTGAAGAGTTCTGTGCATTGCCCTCTTTCGAGGTTAAGGACAAGCTGTACAATGCCTCGTCCCCTTCGGTACCCACGTAGGTGCTGTAAAAAAGCGAGTCCATGTTTCTGCTGAATACAGAAAGTACGCCGTCCAATCCGCCTTGGTAATCTGTAGCACCAGGAGTAATTGGATACCCTGAAGAATCTGCCGTGGCTACCAAATATACCGGACCACCGCCGCGCTGTACCTCGATCTCTCCGCGGAAACTATCGCCATAATTAAAGCGCAGACTGTCGTTAAAGCCTTCGTTGTTCTCCCCGCCAAGGAAGGTCGAGCCTAATAGCTGGGTCCCATCTGCACTGATCGCACTAACGTACATATCTGAACCATTAGATAACGTATAGTACTCCGCTACAGCGGAATTTCCACCTCCAAAAGAGGTGTCGTTAGCATTTGCTGTCACCGCAAAATCTGAAGAACCCGTCAGGCCCATCACGTAGAGGTTTCCGTTCTCATCACAGTCCATACTGTGGGGCTGATCTAGATTGTTTCCTCCGAGGTAGGCAGACCAAAGCAACTGTGAACCGTCTGCGCTAAATTTTGAAATAGCACCGTCAAAGAACCCGCCGTTATAGCTAATATCATAGCTCCCTAAAACCACTGGATACCCCGTACCAAAGACAATCCCGCCGCCAAAAGCATTTCCATTATCGTCAAAGGTGGCAGTGTACCCAAAATTGTCCGCCTGAGAACCAGAATAAGTACTGAAGATGTAGACAGGGTCGATAGTAAGCGTTTGACTTTGGTCGTAAGCTCCGAGGTTAATTCGAACCTCGTCCTTTCCTCTTAGGTAGCGCGCACGAACTTCCTTACTTCCTTGATAAGCATAAGGCATCTCCTCCTCCAAAGTACCTATGGCCGTTCGAATCTTCACTTTCTTAGGCAAGACATCTAGCCCTTGAACACCACCATATTCTTGAACAATCACTGAAGGATCTGCACCAGGATGAACGATCCAATCGTACTTCATACCTCCAGTAGCAGAATACACTTTTAAGTCAATGCCGGGATAAACATCTTGTGCAATTATCCCGTAAAAAGAAGGCACACTAGTTCTCCACCGTGAGCGATGACCGAGGTAGAAATGATTCTTGTGATCGAAGGCCTCACCACCTTTCCAATTCAATTTGTTCGCCCCGGCAAACTTCAGCGAGAAATTGGCGTAATGCAGCGTATCTGAATAATGATGCTTTTCAGGAGCACTATGGTTGTGCTGATCGTCGGGATCGAGGATACTAAATACAATCGAATCGCCAGTTAGAAAAATAGCATTCGCACCAAAGCGATACACAAATTCTGAAGGGTCCTCCCACTGGCCGTCATTGCGCACGAAACCCTGCTGGGCACTAAGCCCAAGGCTCCATAAGACAGCCGCGAAAAGAAGGATTTTGCGCATAACTCAATATACTGACTATTTAACCCCTACGGGCTCATTTTGTGCACTGAGTCAGCGCGTTTGCTAATTAATATTCATCAGCATTGGCACTCTCCCCTTGTTGCATGAGGAATGCCTTTAAGAATTTATCAATATTTCCGTTCATCACGCCGTCCACATCCGAAGTCTCTTCCGCCGTGCGGACGTCCTTGACCAGCTTATAGGGGTGCATTACGTAATTACGGATTTGCGAACCCCACTCAATCTTCTTCTTACCGGCCTCAATCTCTGCACGCTTGGCATTGCGCGCCTCAATCTCCATCTCGTACAATTGAGACTTCAAGAGCTGAATAGCTTTCTCCTTATTACCCAACTGAGATCGGGTTTCCGTATTTTCAATGATGATTCCAGTAGGCTTGTGACGCAGACGCACCCCAGTTTCTACCTTATTTACGTTCTGACCACCGGCACCCGAACTACGGAAGGTATCCCATTCTATATCGCTCAAATTGATCTGGATATCAATAGTATCGTCTACCAACGGGAACACATACACAGATACGAAGGAAGTATGGCGCTTGGCATTCGAATCGAACGGGGAAATACGCACTAGTCGATGTACCCCATTCTCGCCTTTCAAGAAACCGAAAGCATAATCGCCCTCAATCTCAATAGTCACTGTTTTAATTCCGGCAACATCACCTTCTTGAAGGACCAATTCCTTAGTCTTGAACCCCTGCTTCTCAGCATACATCAAATACATGCGCATCAACATGCTTGCCCAATCACAGCTCTCCGTACCACCGGCACCCGCTGTAATCTGTAACACCGCGCTCAGCTTATCTTCCTCGCCGCTCAGCATGTTCTTGAATTCAAGCTCCTCTATCCAATCCTCACATTCACTGTAGGCTGTTTGAACATCACTCTCCTCAAGCTCGCCTTCCTTATAGAATTCTAGGCTTAGCTCAGCCTCGCCAAAAAGGGTTTCTGCCTTCTCGTAACCTTCTACCCAGTACTTCACACCGCGCAGGGCCTTCATGGTTTTCTCAGCCTCCTTGGGATCGTTCCAAAATTCAGGAGAGGCAGTTTTCTCCTCTTCATTGATGATGTGAATACGCTTCTGTTCGAGGTTTAAATAACTCTTTAATCGCTCGAGGCGCTCACCCAAAGATTTAATTTGTTCAGCTGTTACCATAGACGAGCAAAGTTAAGCATCACTTGCTATCTTCACGAAGATTATAAAGTACTGCTCCAATGTTGAAAATCGACCTCCGTAGCGACACCGTCACTCGCCCTAGCCAGGCCATGTTAAATGCGATGATTAGCAGCCCTGTAGGCGACGATGTTTGGGGCGATGACCCAACTATCTTGAAGCTTGAGGCCATGGTCGCTGAACGATTCGGCACAGAAAAAGCACTTTTTTGTGTGAGCGGTACACAGGCAAATCAAATCGCACTGATGTCACATTTAAGCCCCGGCGACGAAGTCATCTGTCACCCCTACGCCCACATCTACAACTATGAGGGCGGTGGTATTGCCGCTAATGCTCATGCTTCCGTCACATTTACTGGCGACGATCGCGGTATCATGCACCCAGAAGGAGTACTCGGTTGTATTAAAGCCGACGATGTCCATTACCCAAAATCTCGCGTACTTGCACTAGAAAACACCTCCAATAAAGGCGGCGGAACGTGCTACGAATGGGAAGAGATAGAGGCACTTAGAGCAGTGGCTTCGAAACATGGGCTGACCTTCCACCTCGATGGTGCACGCCTATACAACGCCCTTGTCGCCAAAAATCAGAGTGAAAGCGATTACGGCACCGCATTCGATTCCATTTCCATTTGTCTCTCCAAAGGTCTTGGCGCACCGGTAGGCTCTGTGCTTTTAGGGAGCGAAGAATTCATTCACCACAGCCGCAGGATACGCAAACGCATTGGCGGCGGATGGCGACAAGCAGGCCTTTTGGCCGGTGCTGCCATTTATGCACTAGAAAATAACGTAGACCGATTGGCTGATGACCACGCCGCTGCCAAGGATATGGCGGAATTTTTAGCACAACAATCTTGGGTTAAAAACGTGGTGGCTCCTGAGACCAACATCTTGATTTTTGGATTGAACAAGGATATGGACCAAGAGGCATTCATAGGCAACCTAGCGGATAAGGGAATTGGCATCAGCCAAATGGGCCCCGGTAAATGCCGCATGGTCTTCCACCTTGATATCACTCCGGAACACATTAAAGAGGTGAAATCTGTATTGGCAGCACTATGACGCGAATCAAGGTCTGCTGCATCAGTTCGCTAGAAGAAGCAAGAACGGCTATTGGTATGGGCGCCCATGCTCTAGGATTGGTCGGCCCTATGCCCTCTGGGCCAGGCATTATCTCAAACGAGCTTATCGCTGAAATCGCTCTTGCAGTGCGCGAAGAGGATGTTCAAACGTTTCTATTGACCAGTGAGACGGAGGCTGAAGCCATCATTGCCCATTACCGCAAGTGTAGGACAACCACCATTCAATTAGTCGATGCCGTAGAGAATGAAGTCTACGCGAAGCTTCGTAGCAGCCTGCCCGAAGTGGAATTGGTCCAAGTCATCCATGTATTAGATGAAAACAGCATCAATGAGGCATTGGAGAAAGCTGCATTCGTTGATTACATCTTACTAGATAGCGGCAATCCCAATCTTCAAACCAAGGAATTAGGCGGCACCGGTCGAACGCACAACTGGAGCATTTCAAAAACCATTGTTGAGAAGAGCCCTGTACCGGTATTCCTGGCCGGCGGATTACATCCTGGAAACATTGCCGAAGCAAAATCCATGGTTGGCCCTTATGGGTTTGATCTCTGTAGCGGGATACGCAGCGAAGGAAAATTGGACCTAGAGAAAATCAATGAATTCTTTACTAGCGCAAATGGCTCGAACTAAAAACTGCCCAAACTGCAAACAGGACCATTCGATCATGTTCAGGGTGCAATACAAACCTGCTGACAAAACATGGTATTTCCTCTGCGAAAAGTGCGTTTTAGAGGTTAAACCTGAAAACAGTCACTACCGTTACGGTGGGACTTGGAAGGGTTAAAGCGAACTTTTACGCTCCTCCTCTACCCTTAGATACGCCGTATTAATCAATTCAAAAGAATACCCTCGTCGTTGCATCGCGGCGGTGAGTTGTTCTTTGGTTTTTGAGCTGAACCAACGGTCGGCCAGATACATGGCGTTCTTTTCTATCAGCTCAGGGTCTATTTGATTCAAAATCCTATTAATGGTCACGCTAGGGATGCGATGTTCTTGCAAGCCCATTCTGATGCGCTTTGGTGCCCAATGCTTTTGATTGAGTTTTCCTCTGGTGAATGTCTCAGCAAAACGGTACTCATCTAAGAAGTTCTCTTCCATCAAGGTGGCAATGACTTCTTCGTGACGTTCCTTGGGAAGTTTTAAAAGGCCGAGCTTGCGCTTAACCTCAAAAGGGCTGCGTTCTTGGTAGGCGCAATAATGCTGCAGTTTCTGTAATGCTTCTGAGGTTGTCATGGTCCAATTTTAACGAAAAAACCCCGAGGCTCGCATGCGAGCCTCGGGGTTTTCTTTACACTGCTTCTTCTATCAAATCGGATTGTTATCCTTATCCATCAGCTTCCACTCCAACATAGTGAAAGCATCACGAGGAACGACCACAATCTTCTTAGAGTATTGTTTCTGCCATTGCTTCTTCACACTCTTAAAGATGCCTTTGGTGATGTAAGCCTCAATAAACGGATGTACATGTACAAAGATTTCTTTTTGAGCGCTAGCACTAATCTTACTAGCAATGGTATCAATCACTTGGATTGGCGCCTCTACAAGGTTATCAGGATTCTCCTCACGCGTAGTAATGTTCGTCTCAGGACGTACACGTTGACGCGTCAATTCCATCAAACCAAATCTCGAGATTGGCAGAATCTTGTGACGAGCACGATCGCGCTTCATCTCATCGCGCATCTTTTCATAAATCGCGCGGCGATTCTCAGCACTGTTCATATCGATAAAATCGACAACGACAATACCACCCATATCTCTCAATCTCAACTGACGAGCAACTTCTTCAGCAGCAAGCAAGTTTACCTGTAAGGCATTCGCTTCCTGATTCTCTGCTGTATTCGTACGGTTACCAGAGTTCACGTCCACCACGTGCATGGCTTCGGTGTGTTCGATAATCAGATAAGCACCCTTCGGCATGCTCACTGAACGTCCGAACGCTCCTTTGATTTGACGATCCACGTTGGCAAACTGGAACAACGGCATCTGACCATTGTAATACTTCACCATTTTAGACGCACCTGGCTTGATTGCCTCGATGTAATCCTTCACCTCCTCAAAGAGATCCTGATCATCAACAGTAATTCCAACAAAGTTGTCGTTGAATACATCGCGCAAGAATGCACTCGCACGATTCATTTCACGGAAAATTCTTACTGGCTTGTTAGATCTTTTAACACCCTTGTGGAGTGATTTCCACTTGCGCATTAATGAATCTAAATCTGCCTGTAGGTCTTCCGCGGTCTGTCCTTTTGCGACAGTACGTATAATAACACCAAAGCCTTTTGGCTTGATGCCTCTGACCAATTTTTTCAGCCTATCCTTTTCTTCGCGGTCGCGAATTTTTTGGCTAACGCTTACGCGATTAGAAAATGGAACAAGCACTACGAATCGACCGGCAATACTCAACTCTGCTGTTATACGAGGCCCTTTCGTTGAGATGGGCTCCTTCGTAATCTGCACAAGGATTTGATCTCCTTGCTTCAGCACATCACCAATATTCCCTTCTTTCTCAATGTTCGAGGAAGTCTGAAAATTGGAGATATCAGCTTGTTGCTTGCCTTTGAGAGTTTTACGCAAGTAGCTCTGCCAGGAATTTATCTGCGGCCCGAGGTCGTGGTAGTGCAAAAATGCATCTTTTTCATAACCAACGTCTACGAAGGCAGCGTTTAGGCCAGTGGCCAATTTTTTGACGGTCCCTAAATAGACATCGCCAACGGAGAAGCTATCATCCCCTTTTTCCTTAATGAGCTCTTGTAATCTCCCGTCTTCAAGTAGCGCTATATCAGCACGGTCAGAACTAGCACTAATGACTAATTCTGTTTTCATACACTAGAAGATTACTTCTTCTTGTGACGATTCTTTCTTAGACGCTTCTTACGCTTGTGCGTAGCAATCTTATGTCTTTTACGTTTTTTACCGCTTGGCATAATGCAAGTATTTAAAAGTTATTAATTCTATAAACCTTCAGCGAAATCCTTAACGCGATCCGCTTCGGGGTATGTGTTTATGTACTCGTTTGCAACCTCTAAGGCCGTCGTTGTATCTCCAGTCTGAAGCAAAGCCTGCGCCTTGTTCAAGGAATACATCTCATTCTCTGGGTGCAGCTGGCTAAGCTGATGGAATCTATCCACTGCTTTGTCCCACTGACCACTCATCATAGAAAAGTTCCCCAACCACATCAAAGCCTTCTCGTGATTTGGCTCTTCACGAAGAACTTCTAGGAGCATACCAATGGCAACCATAGGTGCACCTTCTCCACTTTGAATAATGGCTACGGCTTCATCCACTTTTACATCCAAAGCACTTGCACCTTCAGTTTCCTCCACTACTGGCTCCTGATATAGAGTCCTCGGAAGATTGAAGATGGCTACTGCAGCGATAACAGCTACAGCCAATGCTATGTATGTATTACGTGACAAATTACCCTTCTACTGGAACGTTTTCTTTTACGCCTTCAACGAAAACTTTCGCAGGCTTAAATGCTGGGATGTAATGAGCTGGAATAACGATGGTAGTATTCTTAGAGATGTTTCTACCTGTCTTCTGAGCGCGCTTCTTTACGATGAAAGAACCGAACCCACGCAAGTAAACATTGTTACCGTCTTCGAGGCTGTGCTTGATCTCCTTCATGAAGCTCTCTACAACTGCTTGAACTTCACCTCTCTCCATTCCTGTTTTATCAGAAATTTTAGTAACGATATCCGCTTTAGTCATTTGCTCTTTATTTTTAGGTCTCCTAGACCGGTTATTGAGGGGCGCAAATATATGGCTATTCTCCTTATTCACAGCTTGTAATAAATAAAAAAATCACACAACCTTAGGATGGGCACCGATTCACTTAACACCTTTAGAATCAGTATTGAAGACTATTACCGGTCCAACAAACGATCTCTACCTTGGCGCAGAGAAGTCCCTGTACCCTATGAAGTATGGCTTAGCGAAATCATCCTTCAACAAACGAGAGTTGCGCAAGGCACACCTTATTGGGTCAAAATCTTAAAAGCCTTCCCTACCATAGAAGCATTGGCCAATGCAGAGGAAGATAAGCTCATGTCGCTATGGACTGGGCTTGGCTACTATAATAGAGCCAGGAACTTGCAGAAAGGTGCCAAACAAGTGGTGGCTGACTTCGGCGGTGAACTACCTTCCACTTACGAAGGACTATTGACCATAACAGGAATTGGCCCCTACACTGCCGCAGCTATAGCAAGCATTTGCTTCAACCAAAAGGTGGGTGTGGTAGATGGAAACGTATACCGTGTATTGAGCCGATTCTTTGGTATCTCCACCCCAATCAACCAAACTGCAGGCATCAAAGAATTTCAAATCTTAGCCAACGAAATCATCAAAAGCAGTTCAGACCCTGCCTCGTACAACCAAGGCATTATGGAGTTTGGCGCCCTTCACTGTACGCCCAAAAAGCCGCTATGTATGATGTGCGATTTAGCCGATATCTGCAGTGCATTCAATGATGGAAAGGTGGACCAATTACCCGTTAAGGTGAAGAAAGGAAAGCGCACTGCTGAAGAAATCCATTACGCAGTAGTCCAAACTAAAGATGGTATTGCTTTGCGAAAAAGAGGGACTGATGGCATCTGGGCTGGTCTTTATGAGCCCCCACGCCTAAGCGAGGCTCCTGAAAATGGAAAAGAAGTGACCTCGACAATTGTGCATAAACTAAGTCACAAAGATTTAAAATGTCATTTCTGGGACGTGCCTAAGGAGATGCTTAATGAGCCAACAACCTATTATACAAAGGATGAGGCGGCAGAATTAGGCATGCCAATAATTATCGCAAAGCTTGTTGAAAACATAAAGATGTAAGCGAGTTGAAAATGCCTAACTTTGAATGTATACAACGCATAATAATAAGTTAGAATGGCTGGTACATTGAACAAAGTGATGCTGATCGGAAACTTGGGTAAAGACCCTGAGATCATGCATTTTGACAACGGGGGTTCTTTGGTAAAATTTCCTATCGCAACATCTGAAACCTACACAAATCGTGAAGGTCAGCGAGTTACAAACACAGAATGGCACAACGTCGTAATCAACGCTAAAGGCTTGGTTGACGTGGCCCATAAATACCTCAAAAAGGGACACAAAGTGTACCTTGAGGGACGTATTAAAACGCGCAAATGGCAAGACCAAACTGGAGCGGATAGATACACCACTGAAATTCAAGTAAATCAAATGACTATGCTCACTTCGCGCGCCGAGAGCGAAGGCATGTCTTCGGATCATAGCGGAGGTTACGCCCAGCAACCGCAGGCAGCGACTGCTCCTGCAGCTCCAATGCCGGCAGCACCTGCGATGAATAATTCACAGGAAGAGGACGACCTCCCCTTCTAATTGTTTCACGAAATAGCAGAAATTGGACCCGGATCCTTCCAGTATAATTAGCACTGTTTTTCTCAGTTCTGCCAACGGTATGGCTGGATTAGCTATGCTCGTTGTCGTCCTAGTTCTCCTACTCATTTGCTCTGCCCTTATTTCGGGTAGCGAAGTAGCTTTTTTCTCATTTAACGCGGCCGATTTGGAGGCCTTAGAGGAAAGCAATGCAGAAAACGATAAAATCAACGGATTACTTCAGCAGCCTGAAGAGCTTCTAGGTACCATACTTATTGCAAACAACTTTGTGAATGTGGGGATAGTCATCTTATCCTCCTTCTTGTTGAACGAGTATTTCTCACCGGAGAATTGGTCGCCACTCATAGTTTTTCTAGTTGAAATACTGGCTATCACAGCGGTACTATTACTGTTTGGAGAGATCCTACCAAAGGTATATGCCCGAAGCTCCCGCTTGCGCTTCGCCAAGATGGTTGCCACCTTCCTTGGCGGTATACACAAAGTGCTTCTTCCATTAAGTAGCCGCTTGAGTAAAACAGTAAACAGGCTGTCTATCGAGGGCAAAGGGCCAAGTCTAAGTGTGGACGATCTTGAACAAGCTTTAGAGCTGACCAGTGACGAAAGTACTTCTGAAGACGAACAACGTATTCTTCAAGGTATCGTACGCTTTGGATCTACCTCTGTAAAAGAGGTGATGACACCCCGCACTTCGGTTGTAGCTATTGAACAGCGGACAGGCTATCATGAAGCGCTCACAAGAATGACCGAGAGCGGCTATTCAAGAATTCCAGTTTTTGAAGAGAATCTAGACCAGATCAAAGGACTCCTGTATGTCAAGGACTTGCTCCCGTACATGGATGCGAGCGAGAGTTTTGGATGGCAAGACCTCATGCGTCAACCTTTCTTTGTCCCCGAGAGCAAAAAAATTGATGATCTATTGGGAGAGTTCCAGAAACGCCGAGTTCACTTGGCCATCGTAGTAGATGAATTCGGAGGCACTTCTGGAGTTATTACCCTCGAAGATGTTCTTGAGGAAATTGTCGGTGAAATCTCGGATGAATTCGACGATGACGACCTGAGTTATAGTAAACTAGACGAGCACAATTTCGTTTTTGAAGCATCCATTCCACTTATTGATTTATGCCGGGTTTTAGATTTACCAAAGGATAGGTTTGACGCTGTCGACGGTGAGAGTGATACGCTAGCCGGTTTGGTATTGGAACTTGCCGGTAAGTTCCTAGAGAAGGGAGAAGAAATAAGTCACGATGAGTTTACCTTTAAAGTGGAAAGTGTAGACCAGCGTAAAATCATTCGCGTGAAGGTGACCATTACACCAACTGAAGAAGATTAAATGAAAAAATTCGCCCTGTTTTTTGCACTTATAGTCTTGGCCTCGTGTGCCTCGGATCCTATTGCGAGGCCCAATGGCCATATGAGAATTGGCCTACCTGAAAAGGAATATGCTCCATTAACTCTTGAAGGCTGTTCCTTTCAAAGCAGTATTAATGAAGAAGCCAAAGTCCTTTACAAGGATTCAGCAAACTGTTGGATAGATATCGTATACCCATCTATTCGCTCTACCATACAACTCACTTACAAGCCCGTAAACGACAACCTTGAAGCGCTATTTATTGATGCGCAGAAATTGGCTTACAAGCATACTGTTAAGGCCTCTGGTATGCGCGAGCAACTCTTCACCTATGACAGCGCAAGGGTCTACGGCATGTATTACGAAATGTCTGGAGCCTCTGCAGCCACCACTCAGTTTTACGCTACTGATAGCACGAATCACTTTTTAAGAGGGGTGCTTTATCACTACAGCGCACCAAACCCAGACAGTCTTGCTCCAGTCACTGCATTTATGCGTGAGGAGATGCTAGAGCTTATTGCAAATTTGAGTTGGAATGAGTAGTCGCAAACTTCTTTTCGTCGCCTCTACACCCACCGAGGCCAATCTAGTAGCCAGTTTTTTGGAAGGCAACAGTATTCGAGTTGAACTTGAACACCTCACTATGGCTTCGGTTCTGCCTGTAGGAGGGAATCTAAGCGTTAAAGTTTTTGTGTTCGAAGCACAATGGGATCGTGCTCTGGATTTGCTTAAGACTTACGTAGAGCGAGAAAGAGAGGATAGCTAATTGAAGCTAAAATCCCGATACTTAAAACAAGATGCACAGGTTGCATGGCCTTAGGCAATCCAAGGAAGTATAGAACAACACCAATTGCCCATTCTAAGCCTATGGCAAAAACAAGTGCAGAGAATCCTGGAATCACCACAGCTTTGACTCTACGCAGGTAGAACAACACACTTGTTAGGATGATTACAATCCAAGCAAATGATCTATGGATACGCGGCATTGCCTCCCCGATACTTGGAATAATTTCTAATCGGTCCGTAACACCATGATCTACAGCCGCATCAACAAGCTCTCTAGTTTGTGTCCCTAAAAATATCTGTACAACTACAGCAACTAATAGTGCAACTAACACCCTTAAAATAGACTTCGGAAGTTCCTGGGAGCCTTCGTCGTTTCTTGCTCTCAGAGCTAGAAGCAGCAACACAATGGCAACAGAACCCATCATGTGAATGGTGATTTGGTTAGGAACTAAGTTTCCATCAACTACCAACTTCCCCAACCAAGCTTCAAACCCTAATAGGAACAACACACCAAATGATAGAATTGCGTTCCAGGTGCTTTTTCTGATCTGGATAAATGCTATAACAGTCATCAAAAGAATAGGTAAACCTGAAAGGGCACCGATCAATCGATTGATAAATTCAATCCAAGTATGAACTGGGTTGAAAATGGTGTATTCGTGACGGTCAAAAACGCTCCAATTGCTTTGCTCAAAAACCTCAGCAGTGACAATATCTCCGGTGGCAACCCAGAATTTATTATCCAAAAGAATCATCTGACCTTCCTCGAAAGACTTACCAGGGCGCCAAGTCAGCGTTTCTATATCTGAAGGTGGGATATTGTAACCAAAACACTGTGGCCAATCCGGACACCCCATACCAGAGCCGGTAGCACGAACCACAGACCCAGCAAGGATCACTAAGAAAATGAAGACCAATGAGGTGGTCGCAAGTTTTTTAATCAAGGGACTGGCCATAACCGTATGTTACTTCAGAACCGTAGCTGAGTACAAATCGCCTCCACCTACGGCAGCAATACGCTCTGTAATTTCTTTGGCACTAACTAAGGTAGAATCAAAGCTTACTACAGCAGTACTATCAGCGAAGGTGATTTGAAAATCTACTACGCCTTCACTCTTACCTAATTTACTTTCAATAGCACCTTTACAGCCCATTTCACAAGTCATGCCCGATACAAACAATGATGCTTCAGCGTTTGCTGTTGCTTGAGCGATTGACTGATTTTGAGCCGCCGGAATAGTTACGACCTCTGGCTCCGGGGTTGAACAAGACCCGAGAACTAATGTTGCTGCTACTAGGATAGAGTATTTCATCACTTTATTTTTTTACAAAATTAAGGGCGGTCCGCACATAGACTGTGCTTTTTGTTACAAATTTGCCGCATGAGCACCACAAAAGAAAACAACCCTCTACTGCCTTGGTTCATTTTTATCGGACTTGCCTTGATCTGGGGCTCATCTTTCATCCTAATGAAGCGCGGTCTGCAGAGCTTTACCTATACCCAAGTTGGGACACTTCGGGTGAGCATTGCGGCTATTTTCATGACGGTCATTGGTTTTCGTCACTTTCGATTCTTTCAAAAGAAAGACCTCATCCCATTACTCATTGTAGGCTTCTTAGGAAATGCTATTCCTTACGTACTATTTCCGCTAGCGGTTAACCACCTTGATAGCGGTGTAGTTGGGATTATCAACTCTCTAGTACCGCTATTTACTGTACTCATAGGAGGGTGGTTTTTTGGTCAAAAAGCAGGCAGAACTGCTTGGCAGGGAGTAGGCGTCGGTTTATTGGGGGCGGCACTACTTATCCTCCCTATGAACAGCATATTACAAGGTGCTTTTGAGATGGAAGGCGAACTGGCTTATGGTTTGTTCGGTGTGCTTGCTACAATGATGTACGGAACGTCTGTGAACACTCTTAAGATGCAACTACCTCATCTACGCGCCCTCACAGTGACAACGCTGAGCTTGGCAAGCGCTGCGCCATTTACCATTATCTACAGCTTGAGTTCAGGAGTTTTTAACGTCTTCGAAACCGATCCAAATGCCCTGCAAAATTTTGGATATATCTGCATTCTCGGAATCTTAGGAAGTGGACTAGCTGTGATTATGTTTAACCGATTGATCCAAATGACTAGCGCTCTTTTCAGCTCATCTGTCACCTATGCAATTCCTATTGTAGCAGTGCTGTGGGGAATTTGGGACGGGGAGCAAATACTTTGGAATCACTTAGCTGGGTTGCTAATTATCGTTACGGGTATATACCTGATCAATAAACGATGATGGCATAGGCTGCATCCCTCTTTTATCCTTGTGTGAGCAGGAAATTACATTTGTTGGCCAATTCTCGAGAAGATTTGACTCAATGGTGTGACAATCTTTACCAAAAAAAACAACTGTCCCTAGTCCCAATCTGCTCTGATAAACTATGGTAAACCCATTCATATCTGCCAATTCCTTGGTCAACATTAAACCGATACCCAATCCACCTGATTTTGATTCCAGTTTTTGACCCAATTGACTAAGCGTTTTAACACTCATACCTACACCATCGTCAGCAATTTTGATGACCCAATCACTTGAATCTCCAATTAAACTGAACCTTACCTTGCCTTGGGTATGCTTGAGTGCATTACCTACAAAATTCTGAATACCGTAAAACACTCCGCGAAAATCAGATGTTATAAAGTTGCTACTAGGTACGGACTCTATTTGAATCCGATCAGAAATGTTCGCCACTTTCTTCACGATATCATTAGAGTCAATTTGATTGATGTCTGCATTAAATGCCATCATATCCTCAGTGGTTTGAATCAAGGCAAATACCGCGGATTCGTAACGCTCAACATCCACACCTTTTATCCTATCTATTTCCAACTGCATTTGAAGCGTCGCTAATGGGGAGCGCAAATTATGCGCAATCATCTTGTTCAATCTATCCAAAACGCCTTTGGTCTTCGTTTCCAATTCAAATTGATGTTGAAATTCCAATCGACTAAAATGACTTAAAGTTAACAGAACACCAACTGAAAGCACAGCATAAGATTCTGATATCACATAACCAAGCCCCATATCCTTGTAATTGAAAAACGCGGAAGTATCCACTCTATTCAACTCGATAAGACCAAGAACAAAAACTACAACTGTCAATATGGACCAAAAAACGACTGAAGCGCCTACCTTTTTATAGTTTGGTATAAGAGTTGTCAGTGACATCAAAATATTGGCAATGAGCGGCTTTAGAACTAGAGTATTTTCAATTCCTTCAATAATACCATGACCTATAGAAGCGAAGGCCAGAACATACATTAAAGCGTGCTCAAGTTTACCTATGCTTTGCGAGCCTCGTTTCTCTTCAATCAACCTGTATATCCCCGCAGTTATCCAAAACCAAGCAGCCAAAAAGATTGGCGACCAAAACGCCTCAGCGAGCATTCCATTATCCCAAATGAGTTGAGATAATAGAAATAGCCCCGTTAGCAGAATAATCCGTGATTGTATTTGGTAGGTATTCCTTTTCATCTTCGGTAAAAGTAGCAACTAGTGGAGCGTGTTATACCCTATTTTAAAGTATAGGTATGTTTCAAAGTAATACACCCCGCGGAACGCGGTCCCGCGGGGTGTATTTGAAATTATACATAATCGAAGCTTACTTGAAAAGCTTGTCTTTTACCTCGCCATTGAACTCGATAGAGTCTACAATGATCGTGAATGTTTGCTGACCCGCACTTTGTACGGTCTTACTTGGCATTTTCACGCCGGCGAACTCACCCCATTCTTCAACAGTTGTGGTTACCGCCATATCGCCCTGAGGTGTTTCTGTAGTTTCAGTGCTCTTGTAGAACAAACCGGTAGCCACGTCGAAATACATGGTCTTATCACCTTCGGAAACTTGGTAAACTGCTTTACCGTCCATCAACGTTTGACCGTCAAAGGTGAACGAACCTAGATCGTCCATCCAAGCCAATTCATCGACAACATAAGCTGCTTGCTCCTTCAACTCTTCAAGCTCCTCCCCTTCGAGATCTTTATTGCCTTGCATTCCGCTTTGTTTACCTACGCCATCCACGTAAGTCATTTTCATTACGGTCATGCCTTGCATGCTCTGCTCCATCATGAATTTGCCAGGAATCATTTTTGCCGTACGCATCTTGATTTTACCCGGCATACCTGGGATCTCAAGGTGGGCTTTCATGTCGATTGCGCTTAATTCTTTTAGCGCTTCAACACCTCCCATGGCCTCGTAGTAGTTGCCGAAAACCGTTTCGAGGGTCACACCTTCTGGCATGAACAAGAATGTTGGCGCATCTGTAGGTTGACCTTCCGCATTGAAGTACTCAACCGTACCAAAGGCAGCCAATCCTGCAGCCACATCTTGCGCCTTACCAACAACAGAGATGGTAAGATTCTCGGTACGCATGTATTCTTTAGATACGCGCATCACATCTTCAGCTGTTACTGCTTCTAGACGAGCGAGATAGTTGTTGTAGTAATCTGTAGGTAGACCGTAACGTGCAATGTTAAGCGCGAAGTTCGCAGCACTTGATGTGCTCTCTAGGGAACGTCCAAAAGCACCGCTCAAAGAAGCCTTTGCAGCGATGAGATCTTCCTCGCTTACTGGTTCAGTACGCATTCTTCCGATCTCGTACAAGAATTCAACGATGGCTGAATCTGTTACTTCATTACGCACCTTGGCAGATGCACCGAATGTTGAATTTAACTGATCAACGCCGAAGCTTGAGTATGCACCATAGGTGAATGCTTTGTCCTCGCGGAGGTTAGTGAACAATCGGCCCGACATACCGCCACCGAGAATCTGATTCGCAACGCGCAATGGCTCAATATCAGGGTGTCCTTGTGGAAGGTCGATTACATTACCTAACCATACCACAGATTGCACCGCAGATGGCTTATCCACCATCACAATACGTCCTGCCGCAGGTACTGCTGTTTTCTCATAGTCGTGCGACGGCACCTCAGCAGCCTTCCAGCCCTTTAATGCTTTGCTCAACTTCTTCTTAGCGTCCTTTGTAGTGATATCACCAATCACCACCATGTAGGCGATGTTTGGACGGAAATACGTTGAGAAGTAGTTCTTACAATCTTCGAGCGTCACAGCTTCAACGGTTGATTCTGTCATCACCTCACCATAAGGGTGCTCTAAGCCATATAGAGTGGCACCACGAAGGTTACCAGAGATTGCATCTGGATCATCAGCGTTTGCCTTCAACCCTGAAGTCATTTGTGATTTCAGCTTGTCAAACTCTTCAGCTGGGAAGCTAGGGTTCAACAATACATCCGCCATGATTTCAATGAGGTTATCTGTGTACTTACTCAAACCGCCAACATTCATCGACGACGCTGAAGTTGAGAATCTAGCACCCATAAAATCTACCTCTTCGTCCAGCTCAGCTTTTGTTCTATTTGCTGTACCTGCACCTAAAAGGTCACCGGCGATACTTACATAACCTGCTTTATCTCCTTCCACGATAGGATCGCGGTCAAGGATGAGCGACATAGAAATACGTGGCAATTTGTGGTCTTCAACCACGAATACTTTCAATCCATTCTTCAATTCAAAGCTTTCGTACGAAGCAATGGTTGGAACACGAGCAGGACCTGGAGTAGGTGCGCTCGAGCGATCGATGGTAGTCTGGGCCGTCAAAGTGAAGGCCGCTACTACTGCTATAAGGGAATAAATGTACTTTTTCATCTTAGGTCTTATTCAGCTGGTTCTTCACTCTTTGGCAAATAGCGCAATACCACTCGGTTGTCCTTTACAAGGTACTTTTGAGCAACGCGCTGGATATCCTCACGAGTTACACTGCGGTAACGCTCAATCTCTGTATTGATGTAGTTCGCATCACCATAGTAGGTGTGGTAATCTGCCAACGATTCCGCAATACCTGCCATCTTCGAGTTGCTTTGGATAAAGTTGCTCTCCATCTGGTTTTGAATCTTCTGGAACTCACGCTCAGAGATCAATTCATTTTGAAGCTTTGAAATCTCTTCTTCCAATGCAGGAACCATATCATCAATAGTCTTTCCAGCGTTTGCCAAAGAGAAAGTGATAAAGGCACCGCCCTGCTCTAAAGAGAATGGGAAGGCAAAAACCTGCAATGCAGTTTGATCTTGATCTACTAACCGCTTGTACATGCGTGAAGAAGGGCCTCCACTTAGTACTGAGCTCGCCATCTGAAGCGCATACGCATCATCCGAAGTCTGCGGAGGCATGCGGTAGCCCATCATGATTGCCGGCAACTGGATGTTGTCATAGATAGTCGCAGTCTTTTCACCGCCCAAGGCTGGTTCCTTAACTGTAGGTTGGATGACATCCGCGCCGCGAGGAATCTCTGCGAAGTACGCTGCAATAAGCTCTTTGGTTTTTTCAACGTCGATATCTCCAGCAATACTCAATGTCGCATTGTTTGGAACGTAGAATTTCTTGTAGAAGGCCATGAACTCGTCCAATTGGGCCGCATTTAAATGGTCCATAGAACCAATAGGCACCCAGTTGTAAGGATGTTCTGTGTACAAACGCTTCATCATGTTTTCCAACCAAGAACCGTAAGGCTGGTTATCTACACGCTGACGCTTTTCTTCTTTTACTACCTCACGTTGTGTTTCTACACCAATGTTCTGGATGTTGGCATGAAGCATTCTTTCGCTTTCAAGCCACAAGCCCAATTCCATTTGGTTCGACGGCAACAATTCAAAGTAGAATGTACGGTCTTGAGAGGTGTTGGCATTCAATGCGCCACCTGCGTTAGTCACGTAGCTATCAAATTCACCGCGCTCTATGTTTTCACTACCCTCGAACAACAAGTGCTCAAAGAAATGCGCGAAACCTGTGCGCTCTGGGTCTTCGTTTTTACTACCTACGTGGTAGAGAACTGTCACAGCGACGATAGGGGTACTGTGATCTTCATGAAGAATGACGTGCAGACCATTGTCTAGATCGTATTCTTCAAAATCGATTTTGTTCTGGGCGCTCAGGGCAGTTGAAAGTGCCAATGCACCCAGGATCATGAAGTTTTTCATTAATGATATATTTGGATGGTGGCTCAAATATAAGCGCACTGCGGCGGTCAGCCCTAGAATTGGACCGCAAGTTTTTGAAATCTTCCCTCTTTTAACGCTTTGTTATTAAATGAGTTGTTTTATATTTGCAGCCCTTAAAAACAAGTATAATGTACGCAATTGTAGAGATAGCAGGGCTTCAATACAAAGTTGAGAAAGACCAACGCTTGTACGTAAACCGCTTGAATGTTGAGGCAGGGAAGAAAGTAAAATTCGACCGTGTACTTCTCATTGAAGATAAAGGTGATGTAAAAGTTGGCGCCCCAGTTATAGACGGAGCTAAAGTAGAAGCTACCGTAAACGGCGAAGTGAAAGGCGATAAAGTTCTTGTATTCAAGAAGAAGCGTCGTAAAGGTTACCAAAAGATGAACGGTCACCGTCAGTTGTTCACTTCTATTACTATTAATAAAATCACTGCTAAAGCTCCAGCTAAGAAGGCTGCAGCAAAAGCAACTGAAGAAAAGGAAGCAGCGCCTAAGAAAGCAGCAGCTAAAAAGCCAGCAGCAAAGAAAACTGCAGCTAAGAAGCCAGCAGCGAAAAAAGCAGCTCCTAAGAAAACAGAAGCTAAAGCAGAAAAATAAGTAAGATATGGCTCACAAGAAAGGTGTCGGTAGTTCGAAAAACGGACGCGAATCAGCAAGTAAACGATTGGGTATCAAAATCTTTGGTGGCCAAGAAGCAATCGCAGGAAACATCATCGTACGTCAACGTGGTACGAAGCACAATCCTGGTGAGAACGTAGGTGTAGGTAAAGACCACACTTTGTTCGCACTAGTTGACGGCAAGGTTGAGTTCCGCAAGAAAAAAGATAACAAGAGCTACGTTAGCGTTGTACCAAACGCTTAATAGCAAACTCGTTTAGACTCAGAAAAGAGCTGTGCCTTTGGTGCAGCTCTTTTTTTATCTCCAAGCTTTTTGGAGGTAGCGGCCAAAATCATCGATGGTTTCACTCACGTTTCGATAAGGAACCAATTCAGCACCACTCCCACCGTCGTATTTCGTTTTGGAGAACAGCATGATTCGCACCTGCGGGGTAAAAAACTTCCCAATCACAGGAACCCTTCTTAAAAAGCCAACAGCACGCATGCGATCTAACCAAGGCTCGGCATGGAATACAGTCACCTTGTTTTCATTACCCATTACAGTATTCATCTTTTCGATCAATTCGTAAAAAGGCAGATTTTCAGCCACGGCAATAGTGGGTCCCTGAATTCGCTCACGATGTGCTTTCACTGCAATAGCAGCTACATCTCTCACATCCACTACCCCTGAGGAGCCGTCTGTGGCAATTGGGCGTTTGGAATTCATCGCACGTAGCCATAATTCTTGAGGCGCATTTGCCTTTGGCCCCATTCCCAAAATCACTCCTGGACGGACGATAGAAATAGAAATTCCCTCGGCCTGAGCCGCCCAAACTCTCAGCTCACCGGCTATTTTTCCCAAGGCATAGTTTGATAAAAATGCATCCGACCTGTTGGGGTGAAAGTGCTCCGGACCGATAGTTTCTTCCTCTCCCAGAGGTGCCGTGCCACCCATCACCGCGATGGAGCTAATGTGGGTGAAATGTTTAACTCCTAGCAATTCGCCCAAAAGCACCATCTGATCAGCCAACTGCTCATTGTTTGTGGTTTGAGGTGCTGAAGGACTAATGTTGATAGTCGCAGCCGCATGAATCATTTCCGTCGGAAGGTCGAGATTATTTGTTTGACAGTATTCTTCAATAACATCCTGGACCTGATGCGCATCGCTGATATCACATTCCACCCAGTGAACATTAGAAGCACTGGTGAGCTCACCGGGTTGCAGACCAAGGAAATGCTCGGTCAAGTCAAGCTGCTGAGTAGAGGAGGTGGAACGTTTTGCACAGAGAATTGGACCGGAATGACCCTCGGAAGAGAGGTGACTAAGGAGCTCAGCAAGGATAAAGGAACCTAACTGGCCTGTGGCGCCGGTAATAAATAAAGTATCCGTGGAATCCATGGGCATTGAACGATGTGGTGAATGTAGTGGTTATTACTTTTGCAACAGAATTCTTTGAGCATGAAAAAATCTGATATCCAAAAGGCACTGGAAAAGGTAAGCACCACCAAAGCAGAAAACATTGTTGCTGCAGGGTTGGTTCGCAACATCCAAGTTTTCGGTGACGAGGTAATCATCGATGCAGAAAGCATCAGCCCTACCCTACAGGCGAAAAAGAAATTGGAGGTAGATATCATGAAAGCCATCCACGACGAAGTAAATGTCAAGGCAAAGGTGGTTGTGAATGTTACCGTGAGCGAAAAAGCGAAGGAAGAAGCTTCCAACGTGATCAAAGGGGCTCCAATACCTGGTGTTCAGAACATTATTGCCATTGCCTCTGGTAAAGGCGGCGTAGGTAAGAGCACAGTGACCGCGAACCTTGCTATTGCTTTGAAGAAGATGGGTTTCAAGGTCGGTTTGATCGATGCAGACATTTATGGGCCTTCGGCGCCGTTGATGTTTGACATCCAGCACGCCAAACCAATGACTGTTAATGTAGACGGCAAAAACAAGATGGGGCCTGTAGATGGCTATGGCATTAAAATCATGTCTATTGGGTTCTTTGCAAACATGGACCAAGCAGTCGTTTGGCGCGGGGCCATGGCAACGAAGGCGTTGACGCAGATGATTCACGATACACATTGGGGAGAATTGGACTTTTTGTTGATCGATTTGCCTCCTGGCACCGGTGATATTCATTTGAGTATGGTTCAGAACGTACCGGTGACAGGCGCTGCGATTGTAAGTACCCCTCAGAAAGTAGCTCTTGCGGATTGCCGCAAAGGAGTGGCGATGTTCCAAATGGATCAGATCAATGTTCCTGTATTGGGCATCCTGGAAAATATGAGCTATTTCACACCACCAGAATTGCCAGATAATAAATACTACTTGTTTGGAAAGGAAGGCGCAAGAAATATGGCTAAATCTTTAGACGTGCCATTCTTGGGAGAATTGCCATTGATCCAAAGCATTCGTGAAGCAGGTGATGTAGGCCGTCCGGCAGCACTTCAAGAGGGAACGAATATTCCGTTGGCTTTTGAGGAAATCGCTCGTAATATTGTAAGCGAAGTTGCCAAGCGCAACGAGAATTTACCGCCAACTGAGATTGTCCGCATCACAACGATGGCTGGATGCTCAACTAAATAGCAAAGAGAGTGAGTACGCTAACAGAAAAGATTGAAAAAGCCTTGGACGAGGTTCGTCCATTCTTAGCCAACGATGGCGGGGATGTAAGCCTTGTAAAAGTGGATGGAAGCACCGTAGAGGTGAAGTTCCACGGCGCTTGTGTCGGCTGCAAAGTAAGCGACTTCACCCTTAAAGGCGGTATTGAAACAACGATTAAAAAATATGCGCCCGAGATAGAGCGCGTCATAGCCGTAGAGGCCTAAACCCAGAGATTATGCTGCAGATTCAGCGCATTAGACAAGAGCCAGAGGCAATCATTGAAGGACTGAAGAAAAGAGGTATTGACGCCACTCAGACCGTTGGTGATCTCATAGATATTGATGCCCAGCGCCGTGCTATCCGCCATCAAATGGAGGAAAAGCAGGCAACTAGTAATTCGTTGGCAAAAGAAATTGGCCAGTTATTCAAATCTGGAAAAGGTGCCGAGGCTAATGACCTCAAGGCACAAACGGGTGTATTGAAGCAGGAAATCAAATCTTTGAGCGAAGAGCTTCAAGGCTTAGAAGACAAAGAGCACGAGCTCATTCTTACCCTCCCTAATGTTCCTCATGAGAGCGTTCCAGCCGGGAAGGATGAAAACGACAACGAAGAGATTAGCCGCAAAGGCGAAATCCCAACCTTGCACGAGGGTGCGAAGCCGCACTGGGATTTGGCCTCTGAGTACAACCTCATCGACTTTGAACTAGGTGTAAAGATTAGCGGTGCTGGCTTCCCAGTTTATGTGAATCACGGGGCACGTCTTCAACGCGCTATGATCAATTTCTTCCTGGATGAAAACAGAGCTGCCGGGTACACAGAATATCAGCCGCCGCATTTTGTGAATGCTGCCTCTGGTTACGGAACAGGTCAGCTTCCAGATAAAGAAGGCCAGATGTACGAGATGCCGTTGGACGGTTTGTATGCTATTCCAACTGCCGAGGTACCAATCACTAACATCTTCCGTGACGAGATCGTAAAAGCTGCAGATTTCCCAATCAAGAGCACCGGTTATACACCATGTTTCCGCCGAGAAGCAGGTTCTTACGGAAAAGATGTACGTGGTCTAAACAGATTGCACCAATTCGACAAAGTAGAAATCGTCAGCATCACCGATCCTCAAAGCTCTTATACTCTATTGGAAGAGATGGTAGAGCACGTGGCGAGTCTTTTGGACAAGCTAGAGTTGCCGTACCGCATTCTTCGCCTTTGTGGTGGAGATGCTGGTTTTACTTCAGCATTGACCTATGACTTTGAAGTATACAGTGCTGCACAAGAACGTTGGTTAGAAGTGAGCTCTGTGTCCAATTTTGAAACCTTCCAAGCCAACCGTCTCAAGCTCCGTTACAAGGACGAGAACGGGAAAACACAACTTTGCCACACGCTTAACGGATCCGCTATGGCACTTCCGAGAGTTTTGGCAGCATTATTGGAGAATCACCAAACGCCGGAGGGGATTAAGATTCCTAAGGCGTTAGTTTCATACACAGGATTTGATATTATAAAATAATGCGCAACCTATTCTTTCTAGCTCTTCTTTCTCTTGGAATAACCTCTTGCTCACAGCAGGAACCTTGGCAAGTTGAGATGGTCAGTAGGTTAGATTCAATGGTTGTCCTTAGCGAGAGCCATGAAGCGGTTATTTCCAGTATCGACAGTGCGCGCGTTACAGAAGCATATCTCGAAATGGGAGACCTCCAAGTCTTTTTCCTCGCTCAGGTTGATGAGATGATTGAGCTCGGTGTTCCTAAAAAGATGTTTACCGGTCCCCTCTTTCAAATGGACGAATGTGTAAAGTACTACGGACGCGTGGTAGGCAGCTACACCAGCGAATTGGACCCAAAGTTCAACAGTACGCAACTCTCTACCCTCCGCTCTACTGTAGAAAGCGGAAATATTGATAGTGCCAGTGCTGTGAAGTATTTTAACGATGAGGCGTTTGCATTGAGAGATGCGGACCGCCGTGTAAACAAGAGCTATGGTGCCTGCTTTGAATGCTTGCGCAAGCACGACGATCTTGTAGCAGAATTAGACTCGCTGAAGAACTATATCTTAGCGACTAATGTGCCTAAATAGATTCTTACTACTCTTACTTATTCCCCTATTCGGTTGGGCTCAAAAGTCTCAGCCTAGGATGAATATTCGCTTTTGCGACACCCTTGTCATGCAGGGGAAATATGAAGAGGCCGTCCAATGTTTGGAACCCATTTATGCCGCCAATCCGCAAGGACCGGCTTACGAGAAATTGCTCGATGCGCATTTGCTGAGTAATGATACTACAGGGGCCTTGAAGGTAGTTCGCAAACAGAGTAAGCGATTTGGAGATGCACGACCGCAATACACGGTCGATTACTGGGTACTGAGTCAAAAACTAGGAAAACGCGGACCGGATTGGGAAGACATCGAGCTTCAGGTAGTTAAAAATCCCTACTCTTCACGCGCCGTGGCAAGAGTATTGGAAAAATATGGCTTGCTACAAGAGGCTGTGGGTATATATGAATTGGCCGAGCAGCGTCAACCCAAACTGAATGTTTCCTTCGAACGTGCCGGGCTCTACGCACAGCTTGGTGATATCGATGCGCAATATGCCGCCTACTTAAAAGCGATTGATGAGAACCGAGGTTATTTGAACAACATCAAATTACGCATCACCCAAAATATTGGTGACGACGAAGCAGGCAACCATGCAGCAGCTGCAAAATCTGCCCTTATTTCACGCATCCAAGCAGGCGGTAACGTCGGTGTGTTCGAGAGCCTTTTACTGTTCGTCTACAGAGAACTGGGAGAATATGACCGTGTATTTAGATGGCTCAGAGCCAAAGCTAAAAGCGATGATTTCCGTGCGAATGAGTTCATTAGTATTGCTCGTGATCTCCGTGAAGCCGACAACTACTCCCTGGCGGCCGAAGTCTACGATTTTATGATTTACTCCCGCCCAAGTGCGATGCAGGGTGGCTGGTTGAACCAAGCGCTCCAAGAGCAGCTTGTGATTTTAGCCATCGTAGATCCGGCGAAGGCCCAAACCCTTGTTTCAGATTTCGGCGGCAATGAATGTGGCAATTGTTTCGGATGGGAATTGGCTCGAGAGGAATACAAAATGCGTCTACAAGCTATAGACAGTACTTCCGTTGAAGAGTATGCTAAAATAATGGCGAACCTACGCGCTCGATACCCTCGTCCACTCATGGAAGGACTTACCTACAAGAGCTATGCTGGGATGCTTCAAGTGTTGGGCAACTTTGACCGAGCTCTTATTGAATATGCACGTGCGGAAACTTTGTTAGGAGATTCTAAGGAAGGTGATGCGAGCCGATTAGCCAGAGCCATGTGTGCCTTTTACGATGGGGACATCCCATGGGCGAAGACGCAGCTCGAAGTGTTGCTAAAATCTACTTCCAAGGAGATTGCCAATGACGCGCTTGAAAATGCGCTTTTGATAGCCGCTAATTCCGTGGAAGACACTCTTTACGAAGGTTTGCAAATCATTCGTGGACCAATGCTGCTAGAGGTGATAGGCCAAAAGGAGGAAGCACTACAAGCCTACCAGCGCGCTGAGAAAATCTTGCTCGCCAACGAAGTTTATGACGACCTTTTATTGAAGAAGGGGAAGCTAGAATTGGAATTGGGCCAAGATAAAAATGCAGCGAATACCTTTCTTACCCTACAAAATGCAGCTGGCGAAGGCATGTGGAAGCAGGAAGCCTATTTCTATTATGCTAAAGCGCTATTCAACCTTCAATCTGTGCAGGCCAAAGAGGCTGTGGAAAGCTATCTGCTGAAATATCCCAATGGATTTTATACCGAGAAAGCACGTACAATGTATCGTACCTTTGCCCCATGAGTGAACACATATACAATGTAACTGTAGTGGTGAATCCGGTCGTTGAAGAGCGCTGGATCAAATGGATGAAAGAAGAACACATACCAGAAGTCATGCAGACAGGGATGTTCAAATCTTACCTTTTCACTCAGGTCTTTCCAGAACAAGAACAAGATCACCCAAGCTATAGCATTCAATACCGCGCCGCCGATTTAGAGAGCATCAAACTCTACATGCAGATGTATGCTGAAGAGCTCCGCAAGAAAAGCGCAAAAGCCTGGGGTGAACACGCCCTTGCCTTCCGAACAGTGCTTGAAGTATTGGATCAAGGCTGATGAAATCTAACCAAATATTTAACCTTCCTAACGGACTTCAGTGCTCTTTTCAGTACAAGAAAAGCACAGTTGCCCATATTGCTGTAGCCATCAAGGCAGGTTCTAGAGACGAGCTCGAGCACCAACAAGGTCTTGCGCACTTCATAGAGCACAACCTTTTCAAGGGCACTAAAAACCGAAAAGCATATCACGTCTTGAGTCGGCTGGACGATGTTGGTGGGGAGCTCAATGCCTACACCACGAAGGAGGAAACCATCATCCACGCAAGTTTTTTGAAAGGCGATGTCCGCAGAGCTATGGATCTTCTCAGCGATGTTTTGATAGAAAGCACATTCCCAGAGAAGGAGCTCGTGAAGGAAAAGGAGGTCATTAAAGACGAAATATTCAGTTACAAGGACAGCCCCTCAGAACGCATCTTCGACGATTTTGAAGACCTCGTATTCAAAGGAGATGGTTTGGGTAGAAATATTTTGGGAACTCCTGAAAGCGTAGACTGTCTTGGAAAAGAAGATATTGTCGAGTTTAGATCGAGAACCTATACAGCAGACCGCATCAAGGTTGCCATCACTGGACCGTTCGGAGTAGAGAGAATGGAGGCTATGCTACATCAATATTTTGGCCAGTGGACTCCTTCAAATAGTGATTGGCAAGCATCTTACCAGCCCAGCAATAAAGCGGAGCGTTTAGTAAGTCCTGAAGCACAATTCCAGGATCACTTCATGACCGGATGGCGCATTCCAGGCATCCACTCCAAAGACCGCAGAGCCTTGTTGCTATTGAACAACGTACTAGGAGGTCCTGCTATGAACAGTCGACTAGGTTTGAATATTCGAGAGAAGCATGGCATTGCCTACAACATCGAAAGCTACATGAACCTATACAGCGACGTAGGTATGCTTGGAATCTACCTTGGCTGTGACCCTCAACAAACAAAAAAGGCAGAATCTTTGGTGTTTAAGGAAATTGAGAAGTTTCAGCAAAGGCCCTTAGGCACATTGCAGTTAAGTAAGGCCAAAAACCAATTCATAGGTCAAATGGCCTTAGCAGAGGAGAATGGCTTGAATAGTGCTATTGGCGCAGCTCGTGCCTTACTTCATTTTGGCAAGGTGAGCACTTTTGAATTTGTTGCCGAGCAAATTCGCAGCTTAAATACTGATGACCTCATGCGAGTAGCCAATGCCTACCTCGACAGAGACAAAGCATTTACTCTGATTTATACTAAAGCGTAAGGCCATGGAATTTCTAAGCGACGACCTCCACAAATACATCAGCGAGCACACCACGACAGCGCCAGAATTCTTGAACGAATTAGAACGTGAAACTTGGGTTAAGGTAATTATGCCTCGCATGCTCAGCGGGCACGTTCAAGGCCAGATTCTCAAAATGTTTACCACTATGATGCGCCCAAAATTCATCCTTGAAGTAGGCACATTTACCGGTTATGCATCGCACTATTTAGTGGAAGGGTTAGCGGACCAAGGCGAGTTCCACGCAGTTGAGATCAACGAAGAATTAGAATCCATTATTCTTAAATATTGGAAGCTCAATTCTAGATTCAACCAAATGAATCTTCACATAGGCCCTGCAGGGAACGTACTAAAGGAGCTCCAACGCCCTTGGGACTTCATCTTTTTGGATGCCGACAAGAGGGGGCTTATGGAGTACTATGAGCTGCTTGTTCCTCAAATGCTAAGCGGCGGTATCATGCTCGTTGACAACATCTTATGGTCCGGAAAAGTGGTGGAAGAATTGGCACCTAATGACAAGGATACTAAAGCCATTTTAGCCTTAAATAAACACATCGCCGAAGATCCTCGAGTGGAGCAAGTCATATTGAGTGTACGCGACGGAATAATGATGGTTCGCAAGCTCTAGTTCAGTGATGTTTTTCTATCTTAGGAGTTCAATTCAATTAAAGAACTACTTATGAAAAAAGTTTTACTCCTTGCTGCTGTTGCATTCGGGTTGAACGGTTTCGCTCAAGATGCAATGGTGAATAAATTGTTGCAGACTGAAATCACCCCTGACGCTGCTGCTAAAGAAAAAATTGAGGATATCATCCTTAAGAGAGGTGGTGCTATCGACAACAACTACGATTACACTGACTTCTTGTACCAGTTCTACAGCTCAGACATGGCTCTTGGTGCAATTACAACGACTCCAGATTCTACAACGGTTATCGTATACTCTGACGGTACTCCTGGTTACTCTTTTAACCATGCTGTAGGTGCACTATACGACTTCAACTACTACGGTTGGGGAGGTAACGAATTCAACGAAACTGATCAGATCAGCATTGATTCGTTGTACGTGATCGGTGGTTACGACATCTTTAACGGTAACAACTCTGATTCTATTCGTTTCACAATTTTCAAAGGCGCGAACGGTTTCTCTTCACCATTCTCAGGTGTTCAGTACAACGCAGGTACTTGGGCTGCCCTAGACCCAACAGTACAGCCTACTGCTAAGACTATGGCTTACGCTGGTAGCTCTGACAACGGAAACGCTGGTGGTGTAACTGCTTCAAACACTGTGGTTATCGACTACGCTTTGAGCACTGCAGATAGTGGTGTTGCTGTTGTTGGTGTTGAAGTACCAAACGGTGGTCTATCAATGATGGGTGACGAGCTATTGGGTATCTTCGTTGAGTACCTGCCAGGTGGCGCGACTACTTCTGATACTATCGATTACTCTAACAACACTGGTGATATCAACCCGTTCTACTTCTACTACTACAGAGAAGGAAACACGTCTGCACCACAGGGCTACTTTATCCAAGATTTCGACAGTACTTCAACGAACTGTTCGAACTTCTTGTTTAACACTACTCGTTACGCTGCTTGGACTTCACCATCAGATTGGAGAAACGACCAAACGAGCATCAACATGAGCTACTCACACTTGATCTCTGTAACTGCTTCTGGTACTTCAACTATCGGTTTCGAAGATGCAGAGTTGACTTCAGTATCTATCTTCCCTAACCCATCTAACGGTGTGGTGAATGTAGAGCTAGATGCAACTACTGATGCTACAGTTACTGTGGTTGATGTATTGGGTCAAGTAGTTTACGCTTCAAACGAAAACTTCGTTGCAGGCGAGCGCAAAGTAATCGACCTAAGCAACAACGCCAAAGGGATGTACATCCTTTCAGTAGAAGGCGAAGGCGTGAACACCGTAGAGCGCATCACTATCAAGTAATCCTTACTTGCTTAACACAATTTACCCAGCCGGGGCGCGCAAGCGTCCCGGTTTTTTTATGCCTAAAAATTGAATTGATTAAAACGGCTTGCGATTAACGAAGGGCCTGACGAACCTGTTTGAAGAGCTTTGATTTGAAGACGTATTCTTCAACATCAGCATTCGTAGATTTAAGCACCTCTGAGCTATTGCCTTCCCAAACCTTGTGTCCCTCTTTCATAAAGATAACGTGATCGCCAATCTCTAGGACAGAGTTCATGTCATGGGTATTTACGATGGTCGTCATTCCAAATTCATGTGTAATCTCGTGTATGAGCTGATCAATGACAATGGCTGTCTCTGGATCCAAACCTGAATTCGGCTCATCACAAAACAAATACTTTGGACTCATCGAAATGGCGCGTGCGATACTCACACGCTTCTGCATACCTCCAGAAATTTCACTGGGAAACTTTGCATCTGCACCCTCAAGACGAACGCGATCCATCACAAACTTTACGCGCTGATCCATTTCATGCTCCGTCATGGTAGAAAACATCTCTAACGGAAAACGAATGTTCTGAGCAACCGTCATACTATCAAACAAGGCACCGCCTTGAAAGACCATCCCGATCTCTTGACGCAGCTTCTTGAAGCGTTGCTTGGTCATTTCACCGAGTACCTCACCGTCATAGATGATCTCGCCTTTATCTGGCTGATGCAGACCTAGTATAGTTTTTAGAAACACGGTCTTTCCTGAACCAGAGCGTCCGATAATCAGGTTGGTTTCACCCTGATGAAAATCGACATCTACTCCTTTAAGGACGTGGTTGTCTCCGAAGCTTTTATGTATGCCTTTTGCTTGAATCATTAGTTGAGTAATAAATCGGTTAAGACATAATTTGAGAGAATAATCGTCAAACACGAGCGCACTACGGCATTTGTGCTAGCAACCCCAACTTCGACGGCACCGCCTTTTACGGTGTAGCCACAATAGGCACTTACCGATCCTATAACGAAGGCGTACACGACCGATTTGATCAAGCCGTAAATAATATTTTCAAAGACTATGAATTCTAATTGGTACCCGCTGATACTCTCTTGAAAAGCGATTAATCCGAGTAAATCACCGGCCATGGCTCCGCCCCACAAACCGAGGAACATTGACATTAGGATGAGTATAGGATTGAAGAACAGTTGGGCTACTATCTTCGGAAGAATGAGATAGCTAGCGCTATTAACTCCCATTACCTCGAGCGCATCAATCTGCTCGGAAACGCGCATGGTACCTAGACTTGAAGCGATATTCGAGCCTACCTTTCCTGCAAGAATGAGACTTACTACAGTTGGACTAAATTCCAGCGTAATAGACTCTCTGGTCGCCATGGCAATGTAATAGGTAGGGATCAGAGGATCGTCGCTTAACTGAAAAGCCGTTTGGATAGTGACAATGGCTCCCATGAAAACAGATAAGATCACTACGATACCAATGGAATCGATTCCCAAAAGCTGGATTTCTTTAATCGTAGAACGGTAGAAAAGATTCCAACGGTCAGGACGTCGAAATACTTTCGTCATTAAAACGCCGTAGGCACCAATTCCTTCGAAAAAGTTCGTGATCATATGGCTAATTTACAGTTTCTTTGAAGGACAAACTCCTATGTTATGAAGAGAATTGCCACTATTTCTATCGTATTACTAGCACTTGCACTAAGCAGCTGTGGAACCGCTAAAGATTGCGATTGCCCATCATTCTCCGCAGTTGAAACTACACAGGTAGGCTAATGAATCTGGAGCCACTTTTGCCTTATTTGCCAACGGCAGAAGTGCTGCCCCTCTTGGACAAATGGCTCAAGGACGAGGCTTTTGATTTAGCCGTACACCGGCCAAGAGCAACCAAGTTAGGAGATTTCCGTCCCCCAAGAAAGGGAGCTCGCGCCAAGATTACGCTTAACAGCAACTTAGGTAAGTACCAATTCTTAACGACACTGGTCCACGAAATCGCACATCTCAAGGTGTGGAATGCCTACGGACGTAAAGCGGCACCGCACGGCATCGAATGGAAGAACATGTTTGGGAAGATGCTTGTGGAGATGGTAGAA
This sequence comes from Flavobacteriales bacterium, assembly GCA_012269745.1. Lineage (GTDB taxonomy): Bacteria > Bacteroidota > Bacteroidia > Flavobacteriales > Schleiferiaceae > UBA10364. The sequence goes on from JAAXJR010000032.1 coordinate 47,532, forward strand.
CAATGTGATTTTCCCAGGGAGTACCGTTCTGCAATCTTAATTCATGCCGCAAGACCTAAGAGTGCTGTAGGAGGCGATCCACAATTGCAAAAAGTCGTGCTTCAATTAGATAGCGGCGAAAATATTTTACTACTGGGAGACCTAAAACCAGGTGCTCTATTCAGCTTCAAAGGACGCCAGTTTAAGAAGCTTGAAAAGCGAAGAACTCGAGCCCTGGTAGAAGAAGTAGGGTCAAAGAAACAATACACCATTCCTTTGGTCGCTCAAATAGAACTTAGTCAATAAACCAGCGGTACCTCAGTCCTATGCTACTCAAATGACGAGAGTCTGTTTCTGGAGCATTCAAATCAATCAACACATAATTTGACTCAAAGCGCCAATGTTTGGTAATGTTTACGCCGCCCATAATTCCAAAGTTCAATTTAGTAGTAACTGTACTGTGCCCTTGGTTCATTAAGGTTTGTAGTTTATCAAAATCACTCAGGCGAACCAAGGGAGCATTGGGATCTCTCCATATACCCTGATTTCTAGACCATATGTTCCATTGATAATCCCAGGCATCATTACACGTTTTTGTCACCTCTGAACACACTGCCCTATCTCGATTAAAAGAGAAGCCAGCGTAAAACCTTCTAGAAGGGTTGTACTGCACTAATCCCAGTTGATGCCCCAAAGTAAATTGCGTAGATACTTTGGTCCCAGCATCACCGAGACACACCAACTTTTGACCAAAAGACCCTTTATAGGTGTAAATGAGTTCTAGATTGTCGAATACATCTATTCCTAACCGAAGATAGGCTCCTTGGTTAGAACAATTAGTTTGAAAAGAACCAAAGCCTGCACTGACTGCTTTTTGAGCGAAACCCGCAATTGGCATTTGAATAATAAAAAACAATAGAAGTAGTCGTTTACGCATAGTTGTGAATTTGTGTTAGTGTAATTTCTACACTTACATCACAAACCACAAACCTTAAAACATTCAATTTTAAATAGTTACATATCCTGAGCACAAAAAACTAGTGTTATTTCAGTCTTAAGCGATCGATTTTCTCACTTCTAGAAATAGTCTCAAACGAGACATTGGTATCAAACGAGACACTTGAAGCATACTTATAACTATCCCTTACCTATAAAAGCACTCTAAACAAGTGTCTCAATTGAGACTGTTAAGTGTTAACACTACACTAAGTGACTCATTAGATCTATTAATGGATATTGAGCGAATTATACCCCCTACATTAATTCTCGATTTAAGAATAGCGCACTTGAGCTTTACTGGACTGAGTCTTTTGCGCAGTCTCATATACGAGACCACCTCACTTTCAAGAAAAAAATGAAACTTTTTAGGCCATTAGTATTGTGTACCTTTGGACCCTTAAACAAGGGCATTGATGGCAAAGAATATTTTCTCTACGGATTACAAACTGGGAATATTAGGCGGTGGCCAATTGGGCAAAATGATGCTTTACACCACTCGCAAGTTTGACATTCGCACGAAAGTCCTAGACCCTTCGCCAGAGGCACCAGGGCAATATGGTGCAAATGAATTTCAGGTTGGATCTCTCCAAGATTACGACACCGTCATGGCATTTGCTGCCGATTGTGATACCGTGTGTATTGAAATTGAATCCGTCAACGTACAAGCGTTGAGAGACCTACGCGCCCAGGGCAAGAAAGTACATCCGAACCCAGATAGCCTCGAGCTCATCCAGGACAAGACCAAGCAAAAACAATTCTACGCCGACCACAACATCCCTACCTCACGTTTTGAGATGGTCTCAGGCAAGGCTGAATTTGAAGCTGCTCGCGATCGTTGGCCCATCCCATTCGTATGGAAGGCTGCTACCGGTGGCTATGACGGTTTTGGCGTGGTGGTTTGCCGCAGCGAAGATGATATACAACATATCCCAGATGCCCCAGGCATGCTCGAAGCATTTGTGGACTTTGAACTAGAAGTAAGTGTGATTGTCGCCCGCAACGAAAGTGGCGAGGTGAAGACCTTCCCTGTAGCAGATCAAGAATTCCACCCTACGGCGAACCAAGTAGAATATGTGCTCTGCCCTTCTGTGCTCTCCCAAGAGATGCAGCACAAAGCAGAAGAGATTGCCATGCGTACTGCGGAAGCCTACGATATCTGCGGACTACTCGCAGTTGAGTTGTTCGTCACTGCCGACGGAGAGATCTTAGTCAACGAAGTAGCCCCACGTCCTCACAACAGTGGACACCAAACTATTGAAGCTTGTTACACGAGCCAATTCGAACAGCACGTTCGCGCCGTCCTCGACCTGCCCTTGGGCTCTACCGAACTCAAAGCAGCGGGCGTGATGGCGAACCTAGTAGGTGCAGAAGGGTATAGCGGGGATGTAGTGTATCAGGGGTACGACGAGTTGCTCGGGGAACCAGGGGTAAACATCCACATTTACGGCAAGGCGCAAACACGTCCATTCCGTAAAATGGGACACGTCACGGTAGTGGCAAAAGATAGAGATGAAGCCCGCAAGCGCGCCGAGTGGGCAAAGAATAGTATATTGGTCAAAAGCAAATAGTCATGATCGGAATCATTATGGGCAGCACTTCAGACCTGCCAGTTATGCAACAAGCTATCGATGTATTGGACGAATTGGGCCTCGCCTATGAAGTTGATATCGTGAGTGCCCACCGCACGCCAGAGAAGCTTATGGATTACGGTCAGAATGCGCACAAAAGAGGTATTAAAGCGATCATTGCCGGCGCTGGTGGTGCAGCACACCTGCCAGGTATGGTGGCTTCTGTTAGCCCGCTTCCAGTAATAGGTGTTCCCGTACACAGTTCAAATTCTATCGACGGTTGGGACAGCGTACTTTCTATTCTTCAAATGCCAGGCGGCGTTCCTGTAGCTACTGTAGCACTAGATGGTGCCAAGAACGCAGGTATCCTTGCCGCACAGATTGTAGGTTCTTCGGATGCAGCGGTATTGCAACGTGTCATTGACTACAAAGAAGGCCTCAAAGCCAAAGTCCTAAAAGGCGCTGAAGAGGTTAAGGCGAAGTACGCTAAATAAGGCAGAATTTTCGGTACCTTTTAGGTATGCGAAGCCCCATCAATATTTCCATCCCTGAGCCATGCGGAGAAAGCTGGCAGAATATGACCTCAGTTCAAGGAGGTCGTCACTGCGATGTATGTGAAAAATGCATTGTAGACTTCACCGATAAAAGTGATCGTGAGATTTACAAAGCGTATCAGGCCAACGAAATGTTGTGCGGAAAGTTTTCTGTCGATCAATTGGACCGTTTTATCTCAAAACCTGCCAAAAAAAGAGCTCCTTTAGGTATTGCAGCCGCAGCGGCTTTAGCTGTATCGGCACCAGTTCAGGCGGAATCTTCCATTCCTTCTATTGAAATTGTCGAAAATACTAGCGAGGCCAAAACCTCACACGCCGACCAAACGCGTGTATTACGCGGAAGAGTGTTCGATAATGAAACTAAAGAGCCTTTGTTTGGCGCTACCGTTGCGCTATATGAACAAGGAGAGATGATAGGTGGTGTAATGACAGATTTCGATGGATATTTCGCCGTTCAAGCCGAAGTAATTGAATCTCATAAAGTGGATGCCATAGAGGTCCAGTATATCGGCTTCCAGACAGTGAGGAAAGAATTTGACCCGCCTCTCACCGCAGAAAATTTTGAAAAGTACACAGATGACCTTGCTATTGCTGTCACTGTGGATGAAGTAGTTCTTTTAGGCGATGTGGTTGTAATAGAAGTGCCTTGGTATAGACGGATTTGGTGGAAGATTAGGGGACTATTCAGATAGCCTAAGCCAAGCGCAGTTTGTCTTTGAGCGCACGTAAGATGAGCCAACCTGTAAGGCCGTAGCTGAATATCATCATCAAAATCCAAGGAAGTACCGTAAGCGCATTCGTAAGTGTGAATGCTGGGTAACTAAATCCGAAAACAGCTAGGATAAGTACTAGTAGTCCTACCACGTGGACAAGAAGTGTTAGGAGGTATCGTCTTTTGAATTGGTTCCAGAAGACCTCAAAATTCTCTTTTTGAAAATTTCTGCTGTAATAAAGATTTAAGTGTCCCACCCCAGGAATGCTCAGGAAGAAGGAATACAGCATGCTTAGGAGGAAGACCAAGCCTAGGCCGTCAAAATGAAGCGTCTGTTGGTAAACGTTGATCAATACAAAGGACAGAAATGTCATCACGACGCTGCCCAAAATTAGGCTGCCAAAGAAGTGAAGAAATGCATACCTCCAGGGCATTACAATCGTTTAAGGTGACTGACTAAAATTTCCTTTTTGCGATTACTTACGGGTACTGTTGAGCCCTCTTTAAGCAATACATAGCCACCGTCCGCGCTGATGTAGCGAGAGATCATCTCAAGATTGACCAAGTGGCTTTTATGAACACGCTCGAAGCCAGCAGGTCGAAGCAATGTCTCGTATTCCTTCATGGTTTTTGAAGCCAAAACATTGGTTTTATCTGCCAGATAAAAAGTGGTATAGTTAGAACTGCTTTCACATCTTACAATATCTTCCACGTTGAGGATGTGCATGCCTTCCGTGGTCGGAATAACGAGTTTTTTCGGAGCGCCTTTGGCAGCCTCACTAACTACTGCACTGCGGTCAGCACCAACCTTTTCACCTGCTTTGCGAACTGCTTTGACTAATTCTTCCGCGTCGATAGGTTTAAGGAGGTAGTCTAAGGCGGCATGTTTGATGGCTTTTACCGCAAATTCGTCGTGGGCTGTGGTGAAAATGAGAGAGGGCAATTCTTCGCCTTCCCATTTTTCCAATAAATCGAAGCCACTTTCGCCGTTGAGATTGACATCTAAGAAGACCACATCGATGGCTTCTTCTGAAAGGACAGCTATGGCCTGGTCTACGCTATTGCATTGTGCAACGACGTTCACCTCTGGACAAAATAGGCCCAGTTTTCCAGCAAGGCTTTCCAACACAGGTTGTTCGTCGTCTAACAATAATGCGTTCATAGGTTTTTGGATTTACTTGAAGCTACAATTTATTCTTCGCTCTCTGATGGAAGAATGAGTGAAACACGTGTCCCAAGAATTGAACCATTTTTCTCAATCGATTCCAATTTGAACGAATACTCCGCTTTATTCTTCTTCGACAACAAATCTAATCGCTCGCGAATAATGGCCAAACCGTGGCTCTTTGAAGCCTTTACAATATCCTCAATTCCAGGGCCGTTGTCTTCTATAACGATATGAAGTGCATTTTCTTTCGCACTAATGATTGCGCTAATAGTGCCCGGTTTGCCATCGGCAAAATTTGGACGCATGGCATGTTGAACCGCATTTTCCACTAAGGGTTGGAGGAGCATTGGGGGCAGCTTGGTGTCGTAGAGATCGAGGTCGTCAGCTAGGTCAAGCTGCCAAGTGAAAGCGCCGTAACGCAAGATGCAGAGGTCAATGTATTTGTTGAGTAGATCAACCTCATCCGCTAGAACCATATGAGGGTTGCGGGAACTTTCGAGGGTGAGGCGCATCAGTTTGGCCAGTTTGCCCATGTAGAGCACGGCGTCTTTGGGTTGGTTTTTGAAGATGAAATTTGAGATTGCGTCTAGTGCGTTGAAGAGGAAATGTGGATTCATTTGACCGCGCTTGCTCTGAAGTTCAGCTTCTGCCAGGCGCTCTTGTAATTCCAAACGCTCGTTGGCGCGAAGACGTTCACGGCGTTGCCAAAGGACGATAATAGCGGCCAATATGAAGACGATGATACCCCAAGATGCCGGGCGTTTGTACCAAAGTGCTTTGATGGTGTACGTGTAGGTAGCTGGAGTACTCGAGGTGAAATCGGCGCGGGTATCTATTTGAATTTGGACCGTGTAGGCACCGGGAGCTGGGTATTCTAAGAGAATTGGCCCGCCTAAATCCCAAGACTCCCAAGGGCCATCATTGACCTTGTATCGGCCTAGAAGCGGCGAATTACTTTCCACATCCACGATAGCTGAAAATCCAATAGAATTTGGCGCAGTTAATGCCCCAGAAAGGTCGGTTGAAGCAATACCGTCCACAAATGTATTCACAGTAGTGGTGTGTGGAATATTCGGTTCGCCTGCATTATTGAAGGAGTACATCCCTGAAGGTGTGGCCAGATAAAGAGTATTTGCGATGAGTGCCACGTCGTAGTTGCCGGGGCGCAAATCTGGAAGCTCGCGGTGCGGATCTATGGTGTAGAGCAATTGGCTGTCGCGTTGGACGGCAACGCCTGAAGAAGAAAAGGTATAAGTGAGATCAGCCACAGAATCTACATCGTAGGCATCCTCATAAGATTCTCTGCTGTAAGCTATTCTTTCAAAATCTTCCGTGGTCCAATTCCCTTCTAAAAGCTTGTTGACCTCAATACTTCCCAGCGGCGTTCTTGCCATAGGGCCGTCAAAGGCGAAAATGGGCAGTCCTGCACCTACTTTCTTCCATGAAAACCTTTGGTTATCCCATTGATAATAGCCGCTTTCTGCGCTCAGCAATAGGCCATAATCTGTTGGTGCAAGGTCGAAAACTAAGCCTTTGAAGTTTTGCCTGTTGAGCTCTTTTCCATTTTGATCAAGGGTGACCAGTTCAGAGCCCATTCGCAGGAAGTTCAATCGATCTGAGCCTAAGATCATTCGCCAAATACCCGATGCTTTATCGCTGATCTGAGTGGCTGCGTCGCTGTATTTCACTTGCAGTCCATCTTCGTTAATGATAAATTCTGTGCCAAAGGAATTGGTAACGATTAGTGGGTAGGATTGAAGGTCACCGTTGAGCATTGGGACTAGCCCCGTATCACTCTGGGTAAAGTTGTAGACGGAGGAGCGATTGAAGTTTTGGAATCGGTCACTTGGACTTATGAAACCATCCATAAGCTCGTAAACACCGGATCCTTGGGTCCCCAAATACAATCGGTCGCCTTCGAAAGCAGCACTAATTACTGGATCAGAAGGAAACCCTTGAGCAGGTCCGAAAGTTTGTCCAAATGCAATGCTACTCAGGCAAAGGAATAATAGAAGCAGTGGTTTCTTCATACCACAATGTTAGGCAAAAAGAAGGACCACTGCTTCAGATCTACGCAATTATTGATGCATACAGGGGAATTCCCACCATGATGTTTACCGGGAAAGTAATCGCCAGCGCCATTGGGGTATAGAGCGCTGGATTTGCCTCCGGAATAGCAATCTTCATGGAGGCGGGCACTGCGATATAGGAGGCGCTGGCGATTAAAACTGTGAGTAATACTTTGTCACCGTAGGGCACGGAGAGGAATTGGATTAAAAAAGCCATGGCGGAACCAATGATTAGCGGCGCGAAAACGGCCCACAAAATGGGTGCAGGACCCCTTCTCCAAAGGCTTCCAATTTCCTTACCACTTTTGATACCCATATCAAGGAGGAACAGCACCAAGAAGCCCTTGAAAATATCGGTGGTGAATGGCGCGATACCTTGGGCAGCTTCCTCTGAGGCAATAAAACCAATGATGGTGGCTCCGAGCAGTAGGAATACAGAGCCGTTGGTCACCGCATGTTTGAGCAAATCGCCCAACTTCTGCTTTAGACCGTTGTTCCCAAATACCTTCATCAATAGTACGCCAACAATTATTGCAGGGGCTTCCATCATGGCCATAAGTGCTACCATGTGCCCACCAAAGGCCTGCCCTCGTTGCTCTAAAAAGGCTATAGCAGTAATAAAGGTCACTGCACTTACAGAACCATAAGAGGCAGCAATAGCGCTGGCATTAGGTATGCCGACCTTTGTCCTCAAAATGAAGAACGTAAGTATAGGAATCAAGGCTGCACTGAGTAAACCAATACTTATGACCTGCAACATCTCACCATTGATGGTCCCGTGACTGAGTTCTTGCCCTCCTTTGAAACCTATGGAAAACAACAGGTAAATGGATATAAATTTTGAGGATCCTTCCGGTAAGCTAAGTGTAGATTTTACTCGAACGGCAACGATGCCCATGAAGAAAAACAACAGGGCTGGGTTGGTCAAATTAGTTAATAGAGTATCAAGATTCATAGGCTACAGTTCTAATGGTTCAACTTCAAGATCACCTGTCACTTTGACCATGCCGTCTTCTGTCTCAAAAATCATATCGTAGAGTTGACCCCGTTGTTCCATGAGTAAAGCTTGCCGTGCTTCGAAGTGAACCGTATCGAGTCCGCGCTCAATATTGGAGGCAATCTTCTTGGTTAAAAAGTCAATTTTGACCTCAATCAATTGATTTATCAGTTCAAAACATTCCTCTTTCTGGTAGGATGAATCGATCAAGCTAAACTTTATCATAAAAATTAGGTTATTAAGGATGTGACAAATATCAACCAATGTTTATATTTGTAAAAATTAATCTTTAATAAGATAGCAATAAGCTAAAGCTTATGAACTATACCCTTCGCCAACTCCAAGTCTTCCACGCGATAGCTACCCACGGCAGCATTACCAAGGCAGCTAGACACCTACACCTCACGCAACCCGCTGTAAGTCTTCAGTTTAAATCCTTTTCGGAACAGTTCGATTTTCCACTGATTGAATACCAAGGAAAAAAGCTCATCATTACTCCGCTTGGCAAAGAAGTTAAAATTCATGCTGAGCGCATTTTAGATCAGGCGAACGAGCTCAAATTGATGAACGAATCCCTGAAGGAAGAGCTAACGGGGACCCTACTGCTTTCTATTGTAAGCACTGGTAAATATGTTATGCCTTTCCTGCTTGGAGAATTTCTCGAAAAGTATCCTTCGACCGATCTCATCATGGATGTAACCAACAGAAGCACTGTGGTCGATCACCTCTTAGACAACAGTACAGACTTCGCTTTGGTAAGCGTGGTACCTCCAAAACCAGATCTTAACGCATTACCTCTCATTGATAATGAACTCATTCTTGTTGGGAACGAAATCTACGCACAACGCGCTCGTAAAAATCTAGATGAATGTCGGTTCCTTTTACGCGAAACTGGAAGTGCTACAAGATTGGCGATGGAAGAATTTATTGCTAACAATAACATCAACGCAGACCGCGTTCTTGAACTCACCTCCAACGAAGCTATCAAGCAAAGTGTCATGGCTGGTTTAGGGGTTTCTTTAATGCCTAAAATTGGGATCAAAAGAGAGCTAGAGCAAGGTCTTATTCATGCTATTGACCATCCAGCGCTACCTGTGACCACACAATGGAACCTGGTTTGGCGTAAGAATAAAAAGCTTGGCCCCGTAGCTGCAGGGTACTTAGAGTTCTTGGAAAGTAAACTTTCTCATTTCACTTCTAAGTTCAATCGCTAAATTTGCAGTCTATGAAAAGATTGTTTGCCCTTACCATTACTGGATTCCTATTGTTCAATTGCACCTCTGATAAGAAGCGTCTGGAAATGCAAATGGACGCGATTCTTGAATGGATTGATGCTTCAGGCCTAGACTTCACGGCAAGTGGTACTGGCTTATACTACCATATAGAAGAGGCAGGCAACCCCAATAGAATTCCGGACAGCACGAACCAAGTAAGCTTTAAGCACGTCGGGTATCTTCTAGATTCAAGCATCTTCTCTAACGGGTGGGCAGCATCAAACTACGTTCCCCTTCCAGCATTAGTTCAAGGTTTTCAAGAAGGACTAAAAATCGCCGGGGAAGGCGGTCGTGCCGTAGTTATTTTCCCTTCAACATTAGGTTACGGAGACAACGAGCGCCCAACTATTCCGGCTTATAGTCCTCTTATCTTCCGCCTTGAGTTAGTGAGCTACTACTAAAGAGCAGTTGACAACTTTTAGTTCTTCACATTCTTTGCGGGCCAATTCCACCCGCACCATCTTTCATGGAAAACACGCCCCATGTTTTCCAAGCTCCCAACCGTCCTGCTGTACTCCAGCATACCCTTCATCTTCTGTCCATCCAACCTCAGCACATTAGGATTTAGCGGATACAGTCTCTCTAGTTTCCACAACTACACACTGAACTACACACACCCCAAAGGGCTTGGACTTTCCTTTAACCAACGCTTATTCGACGCTTATTCAGCACACGAAGGAGGTATAAACAGCACTTTATCTCTTAATAAAAATCTCACTATCGCCCCCGGGCTCACTTTGGCAAACCATAGACATCAAGCGCTTTCTCGCTCCACTATCGACTTAAATTTAGCGACCACCTTTACCCAACCAAAAACGCAATCGCTCCTTTACCTCAACTACGACCTTCAGCATTCCCAGTTACAATTCTCCGCCATCCACCTTTATAGGCTCGACCCCAATTTTCTCCTTGGAGCCTCTTGGTATTCTTATCAAAACACCCTCGATCTTCACGCTCATTATCACTTCCAAAACAACCTGTTTTCCCTGCGGCAGAATAGGCATTTCCTAGCCTTATCCTACGCCATACAAAAGAAGAATTTCTGGCTTCAAATTACCCTAAATACCGGCAATCTCATCGCGCCCCCACTCTTTCTTGCCCAATGGTAAGGTTGCTCTTATTTCTTATTCTACCCCTTTCTTCGTGGGCACAGGTCCCTCAAGAAGAGCTCACTCTAGAAGCCCAGGAACTCCTAGACACCTCCTCTATCAATACCATATCAGCCCACCACCTCTGGCAAGTACTTGGCCTGCCTAAAGACCTCATCTACTCCTTGAGCGAATACCGTAGTGCTTTCGGTCATCTCGACCACCCCGATGAACTCTATTACATTTCAGGCATGGATTCCTCCATTGCACATTACCTCCTCGACCTTCTTCCAATCAAACGCACTACAACGACAACTTCCAACAATATCATCTCAAAAGCACGCCTCAGTGCAGCTGGCCCTAAATCCACCCATTCTTTAATTCACCGTTCAGGGGGGCAAAGCGCAGCGCTGCACATCACCCAAGACTCTGGCAGTCTTGACGGCTCGGGCTTTCTTGCTGACCAAAGAAACAATACCACTTTACTTTTAGGTCAATACTCCCTGCACTTCGGCCAAGGTCTACTGTTCGGACGCGACGGGTTCAATTCCCCCACCACCTCAGAATATTTCCGCTCTGGTATCAAGGGACAAACAGGTGCCTCCTCCTCTGGTATGCTCAAAGGCTTCGCAGTGCACCACATCTTAGGGAATCACACACTAACCCTTGCCCATGACGGCACCTTTCCACTCTACGCGTGGACGACAACCTCAAGCCAAATCGCCTATGGGATTGCGGGCCGTGGACCAACCTTGTCCACCTTCGCCAAATACTCCCACGGCCCGCTCCGCCTCTTCGGTGAAGCAACCGTGGAGGCACAGAAAATAGGCGGCAATGTGTTCTTCAGGGACGTTCTTTATGAATTGGCCCTTGAACATAAAGAGCGATTAATCATGAAACATTACCTCAGCTGGAGAGACCGCTACGGCAGCTGGAATGTATTGGTGAACGACGGGAAACTAAGGCTAGGTATTCAGCACAAAAAATATGGGCTAATCATCGCACAGCACGAAAGCGCTGAAGGGCAAAATAGCTTTCGAGTCCGCTACCGCCAACCTGTGAATGCCATGGTTTATGATTTCCATTGGCACAGCGGCACCTATGGTTGGAGTGGCCGTAGAAATTGGAAGATGGGTGCTTTCGAGCTTCAATTTATGGCTGCAATGATCTCCTCCAACGGACAACCCATTTGGCTCAGCTCGCCCTCGGCAAGAGGATATATCGGCGCCATTGCTGTGTACGACGACTTTATTGGAATAGCAGGAAAAACTACTTGGGGTCCGGTCTCAATGAGCATGAGTTTCAATGCCGCTCACCCAGAAAAAAGCCAATTGCAAATGAGCTACTTCCGCAACCTATAACTGGGAAAAATGGTCCCAAAATTCTGGATAGCTCTTCTCAACCACCTCTGGACGATCGATAGATAATGGGAATTTTAACGATACAGGTGCAAGCGACATGGCGACCCTATGATCTTCGAGTGAATCGAAAATATTCTGAGCCAGCTGCAGGTGCTCAGGATAACCCTCACAAATTAAGCTGTCCTTAGTAGCACGCACAGCCACGCCAAGCCTCTCTGCCAAATTCACTAGCGCTCCAATGCGATCAGTCTCCTTGCGTTTCAAGGTCTGCAACCCGTGTATTTCGAACGGTATTTTTTGGAGTAATAGTGTTGTAATGAGCGCCTGAGCCAAATCCGGTTCAGAGATCAAATTAGCCGTAAATTTCCCTAAATCAAGGACTGACTTTTTTGAAAGAAAGAGCGAATCATTTTTGAATTGACTCCTCACGCCCAAAGGCTCAAAATAATCGAGCACTCGACTATCCCCCTGAAGGCTTTCCTCCTTAAACCCGACCAATTCTATCTCCGCATCTTCCGCCAACGCTACCACTTCACACCAAAAAGCTACTGCGGACCAATCGCGCTCCATAAAAAGCTCGACTTTTTTGGGCATTTGACCAGGTGCTATTCTAAATTCTTCATTGGTGAGCAACACCTCAAATCCTGATTCTCGAAGCAAGGCCGCCGTCATCACCAAGTACGGCTGAGAAGGGACACTATCCCAAGTCAGGTGCAATCCCTCTTCCATTTTTGGACTAATGAGCATGAGTGCTGTAATGAACTGGGAACTTTCTACATGTCCCATATGGTAGCTACCGCCTTTTATTTTCTTCCCCTTGACCAGCAATGGGGCTTGACCCTCTACTTTCGAATAGCGCACATCGCCGCCAAGGACATTCAGTGCCTCCACCAACGGTGCAATTGGCCGCTTATTCAAAGTCTCTGTTCCATACAACTCTTGGCTAGCTCCTTCCTTGCAGGCCCAATATGCCGTGGCAAAGCGAAGGGTGGTCCCACCGGCTCCGACCATTGCACTATCACCTAAATAGCCATCAAGCACTTGCTGCAAATATTGACTATCGCTGGAACTGCTCATTCCGCTAAGCGTGATCTCAGGGAATAGCGCAGCTAAAAGCAAGGCCCTATTGACCATACTCTTACTTAGCGGCAATTCGAAAGTGCCATTGAGCGCTCCCTTCTTCGGAGCTAGGTCTATCCTATTTCCCATTGCCTCTTTCATTGAGCCAAAGAATACATGCGGACCAAGTCTCTATGTTTACGGCCGTCCCGTATGTTGCATTTCCTAAAGAAGAGAGCAAAACAAACTGAACTTCGCCGCTCTCGTTCTTTTTATCGGCGAGCTGAAAAGTCCAAAGCTGCGCTAGATCTTCTGGATCTACAACTAGCCAAGGATATGTGCGTGCGACTTCACGCTGAAGGTGCACCTGCTCGCTCAGTACTAAAGCAAGATGAAGCCCTTGTATTACCGCCCTTCCGTGTGATACAGGCGTTCCTTTTTGCTGCATCAAACTCTCCCAAGCATGGCCAAAGGTGTGACCTAAGTTCAAGGTTTTGCGCAATCCACTTTCTTTGAAATCGGCGTCAACCACTCTTGATTTAATACGAATCGAGCGTTGGATTTCATCTGTACTATCAAACTCTGGGGTCAATTGAAGAATAAACGGCCAATCGCTACCGGTAAGCAAACAATGCTTGATCATTTCCCCATGACCACTCTCCCATTCTTCTTTGGGGAGCGTTTTTAAGAATTCTGGCTCCACAAGCACCAAATCAGGCTCATTGAAGGTACCAATCTGGTTTTTCAATCCACCGAAATTAATACCCGTCTTCCCGCCAACAGAGGCGTCTACCATGGCAAGAAGTGAGGTAGGCACTTGAACGAAGGAAATACCTCGCTTGTAGGTCGAGGCTACAAAACCACCAAGATCTCCAACAACGCCGCCACCGAGATTAATCATCAGCGCATTGCGGTCGGCACCGTAATCTAACAGTGTCGCCCACAGCTGTGCAGCTATTTCCAAATCCTTGCTCTGCTCTCCAGCAGGGACCTCAAGGATCTCAAATTCGCCATCAAGATTGCTTAATCGCTGCGCAAAATTCGGCACAAGAGTGGCCGTGTTTTCGTCGACTAAAACAAAGGTCTTGGAAGGCTGTTTATTTTCTAAGAATTGGTCCAAGGCATTAAAACCCTCGGCACCGAAAAAAATGGTGGATGCTGTTGTACTCACACTTCAAAAATAACACTTCTCAGCACTATATTTGAGTTCCCAAAACACAGAGCATGATCGACTTTTCTAATACGGAGATCGCCTTTAAAATGAAGACCAACATGGACTTGCGCCAAAGCAAGCTGTTGTTCTCTACGTTGAGCTCACCGTCAGTGGTCAGCGCTCTAAAATCCTTAACTCTAGCCTCTTTAGCACTACGACTTCCCATCAAAGGTATCGTTAAAGCAACCGTATTCCGCCAGTTCTGTGGTGGAGAAAGTGTGGCGGAGTGTACCCCGCAAATCGCACGCTTAGCAGAAGGCAAGGTTGGTGCTATCCTCGATTATAGCGTGGAAGGAAAGGCGCGTGAAGAAGATTTCGACCGCACACTTGCCACCACTATTGAAACCTTAGTGTACGCTCAGAATAACGCCGATGTCCCTTTTGGTGTATTCAAGCCTACTGGCGTTGGAAGTATCGATATCTACGAAAAGGTGAGCCTTGGAAAGGAGTTGACCCCGGCTGAACAAAAATCTTGGGAACTAACTCTGGGTCGTTGGAAACAAATTATTGAGAAGGCGAATGAACTGGGTGTTCCGGTGATGGTGGATGCGGAAGAAAGCTGGATTCAACCTGCGGTGGACGAATTGGTCATCCAATACATGCGCACTTACAACCAAGGAAAAGCCATAGTTTATAATACGGCCCAATTGTACCGTCATGATCGTCTAGCACAGCTAGAAGGTGCCCTAGAGCTAGCAAAGAAAGACAACTTCGTTTATGCGGTTAAAATTGTCCGTGGAGCATATATGGAAAAGGAAAGAGAACGTGCACAGAAAATGGGCTATCCATCTCCTATCCAACCGACCAAAGCAGCAACTGACAAAGATTACAATGCGGCACTCACCCTCATTTTAAGCAACCTTGACCACATGGCAGTGGTCATAGGAACACACAATGAGCAAAGTGTGCAGTTAGCCGCAAAGGTCTTGAATGACAAAGGATTAGAATTAGCGCACCCTAGAGTGCATGTTGCTCAGCTTTTCGGCATGAGTGACCATATCAGCTTCAATGCTGCTGCGGCAGGATTAAACACTGCAAAATATTTGCCTTTTGGCCCAGTTCGCGATGTACTACCCTATCTGTTTAGACGCGCTGAAGAAAACACCTCAGTGGAAGGTCAGACGGGAAGAGAACTAGGGTTGATCCAGAAAGAAGTGCAACGCAGACGCGCTTAATCGATATCCTTTTCTAAGCTGAGCACCCGAACTGTATCGCAGTTTTCAAGCACCATTTTGTACGCGTAACTGGCGTGAGAAAATCTCAGTAGGTATTCACCACAAGGCTCTTTACGAGGCTCGCTACTACCAAAAGCAACGCGACCATTTACCACAGCCTGGAAATAGATACTATCCTTGCTCATATCTAGCAAGGGCTGAACCAAAGATGTAGAATCAACGGGCTTCGTTCTAAAGTTTTTCTTCACTCGTGCCTGTGGACCGTACGCGTAATCAAAATCTCTGTCCCCAAAAAAGGCGAGAACGATTAAGATTCCAAGACCAATTCCGATTGCGTAAAATAGTAGTCGACGTAAAAATGCCATTTGTTAGTGCGGTTAAAGGTTCCCAAACAACAAGGCATCACTAGAATACGGTAAATCAAAATGCTCACCCAGATGACGCTTTGTCAAAAGACCGCGGTAAAGATACAGCCCAGCACGTATGTTCAAATCATAATGAAGACTGTCTTGTACACCACCATTGTCCGAAAGCTGCTGTAACAGTGGACCTACAATATTGCTCATGGCAATACTAGAGGTGTTCCCAACAGCGCTGTTCATATTAGGCACACAGTAATGCAATACATCATGTTTTACAAACGTTGGCGCATGGTGCGAAGTAATCTCAGAAGTTTCAAAGCAACCACCGCTATCAATGCTAATATCAATGATCACAGAACCAATAGGCATCTGCTCTACCATTTCCTCAGTAACTACCATTGGCGTGCGCCCTTCTACTGGAGCAAGCGCCCCAATAACAACATCCGCCGTAGCCAATCTATTCTTTAAAACCACATCTTGGATAAGCTCTGTAGTAACGGCCTGTCCAAGCTGTTCGGTGGCAAAGCGAAGTTTACTGATGTTCTGATCTAGCATCACTACCGACGCCCCCATACCATAGGCTACGCGTGCAGCTGCTAATGCTGCTACCCCGGCACCAATGATCACCACTGAAGCAGGTGCTACTCCAGGGACTCCTCCCATAAGTTTTCCTTTGCGTTTGCCTGTCAATCCATCGGCGAGAAGATTTGCGCCCAAGCGTGCAGCCTGCTGACCGGCAATCTCACTCATGGCAATACGCAGTGCGCTTTGGTCTTCCGCATCACGCACCTCTTCTAAGGCAATTCCGGTAATCTTTTTGTCCGCTAGGGCCTTGAAAAACGCCTTATCTCTTGTTCTTAACTGCAGCGCACTAATGAGGGTCTGATTCCCCTTCATCATGCCTATTTCATTTGCATTCGGAGGAGCCACTTTCGCAATGATATCACATTGAAACACCTCAGCGGCTGATGATGCTATTTCAGCACCCGCATCCGCATATTCTCTGTCGTCCCAACCCGCAAGTAAACCCGCACCTGTCTCAACGAGAATATTGTGACCGTTCTGAACGAGAACTCCTACCGCAGCCGGATTAAGCAAAATTCGGTGCTCATCCATGTCGTGCTCTTTCGGCACACCGATGACTAATTTTGCTCCCTTTGTTTCAACGGCTAAACGCTCTTCCTGCGTTGCCCAAGCCGTCTCCGACCAGCTAAGATATTCACTCATGGTTCCATTGTATTTGAGAAGTCGACACTTCAGGGAAGAACTCGATAGTGCGCGTATGTTGTTCTTCCGCAGTGATGTACACGACTCCTACTTTGTAAGGTAAGAAAGATTCTACTTTCTCTGCCCATTCAATCCAAATGGCATGTCCACTTTCTATGTACTCTTCGAATCCGAAGTCGTAGGCTTCTTCTTCGTGGTCAATTCGATACGCATCCACATGAAACAGTGTTCCCTGAGGGCCACTGTGTTCTTCAATGAGAGAAAAGGTCGGTGAGGATCCGGCACTTTCACTGCCCCACTGTTTGATCAATTCATTGCACAAAGTCGTCTTCCCACTGCCCATGGGCGCTTGCAACAAATTCACTGAATGCTTCGTTTGCGCTAGGATTTCGGAGGCGACTTTAGGTAAATCGGCCAAGCCTACCCCTTCAAACTTTATCGATCTATTTTCCGTCAAGGACGACATAAGGAATGATTAATTCCTCCAAAGATACCCCACCGTGTTGATACGTGTTGCGGTAGTACTTCACATAATGATTGAAGTTGTTCGGATAAGCATAGAAATGATCATTCAATGCGAAAATGTATTCATCAACGATATGATGCTTAGGCAAGCCAATTTTCTCCGGCGCCTTTACCACAAAGCTGTGCTTGCCTTGATAGCTCATGCCATTGCCATTTTTAAACCTGAGATTGGTCGTAAGATCACGCGTTCCTACCACCTTGGTCGCCTTGTTCACATTCACTGTTCCATGATCGGTGGTCAACACCACCTTAAATCCGTTTTCAGCGGCCCACTTTAGGGCCTTTCTAAGCGGTGACCCTTCGAACCAAGTCGCAGTTACCCTACGGTAAGCATTATCATCAGAAGCCAATTCTCGAATAACCTCAACATCAGTCCTAGCATGGCTCAGGGTATCAACAAAATTGTACACCAAAGCCACTACATCCGCTTGCTTGTTCTGATGGATGTTAGAGACAAACTTATTCGCCACTCTCATATTGGTGACCTTGTGATACTTCACTTGCTTATCTCCAAGTCCAATGGACTTGAGTTGCTCAGCAAACAACTCGCCTTCAAATTCATTCTTGCTGCCCTCCTCATGCTCTTCTTTCCAATATTGCGGCAATTTCTTCTTGATGTCCGCCGGCACCATTCCTGCAAACAGTGCATTGCGCGCATATTGAGTGGCACTCGGAAGGATGCTACTATAAATGTTCTCAGAAGTAATATTGAAGTCCTCAGAAATCATCGGCTTAATGACCATCCATTGGTCCAACCTGAGATTGTCGATGACTACAAAAAAGACCTTTTCGCCTTTGCGAATCTGCGGTGCAACTACATTACCCACAACCTCATGAGACAACATGGGGCGCTCGTTCGAACTAAACCAATCTTCGTAGTTATTCGAAATGAACCTTCCGAAGAGCTCATTCGCCTCACTTTTCTGAGTAGCCAAAACACTCTTCAGTCCTTCCTCAGAACTTTGATCCAATTCCAATTCCCAACGCAGAAGCTCTTTGTAGAAATCTGCCCACTCTTCCCATGTACGCAAACTCTGCATATCCATGGTGAGCTTACCAAAAACTTGCTGGTACCCTCGCGTCGCTTGCTGAGTGACCAATTCCTTGCCCTTCAAAATCTTCTTCAAGGAAAGCAGTACCTGGTTGGGATTCACCGGCTTGATCAAATAATCCGCAATCTTAGAACCAATAGCCATCTCCATGATGCTCTCCTCTTCACTCTTGGTGATCATCACTACGGGAACCTCAGGGCGCAAGGATTTCATCTTCTCAAGCACTTCCAGACCCGTTAAACCAGGCATGTTCTCGTCCAAAAAGACCGCATCAAAAGGCTGCTTTTCAAACTCCTCAAGGGCATCACTACCGTTATTACAAGTCTCAAACGAATAGCCCTTTCCTTCCAAGAACAAAAGGTGTCCTTTGAGCATGTGAATTTCGTCGTCAACCCATAAAATATTCGGCATAATTGGTCGTTTTATTCTTGTTAAAAGTAATGCGCTTACCCCCTAGCTCGCCTTAAGACCTGTACTATTTTTACGTTACAGGTAAAACTATTGACATTGAGCACGAAGAACAAAATCATTAACGACCCTATCTACGGGTTTATTACCATCAAGGATCCGCTTATTTACGAGCTGATCGACCACCCCTACTTCCAACGTCTGCGCCGCATCAGTCAACTAGGACTTACTTACCTGGTTTATCCTGGCGCCTACCACACTAGGTTCCACCATGCCATTGGTGCCATGCACCTCATGGGTCGCGCCATCTACACCCTACGTCAGAAAGGACATGAAATCTCAGCAGAAGAAGAGCGCGGGGTCCTCGTTGCCATCCTCCTTCACGACGTAGGTCACGGCCCTTTTTCACACGCCCTAGAGCACACTCTAATCCCCGGAGTTAGCCACGAAGCGCTGAGCTTAAAGATCATGGAAGAGCTTAACAACGAGTTCGACGGTGCCCTTACCATGGCCATTGATATTTTCACGAACAACTACCCGAAGGCCTTCTTACATCAGCTCATTTCTTCGCAGTTAGATATGGACCGATTGGATTATCTACGCCGCGATTCCTTTTATTCAGGGGTTACAGAGGGCAGTGTAAACTCTGAGCGTCTCCTCACCATGCTCAACGTTAAAGACGACCAACTGGTCGTCGATTCCAAGGGCATTTACAGCGTAGAAAAATTCCTCGTAGCTCGCCGACTGATGTACTGGCAAGTCTACATGCACAAAACGGTGCTGAGCGCCGAATTTATGCTTGTCAACATCCTTAAACGCGCCAAATATCTAGCCACCCAAGGCATTGAACTCTCCGGCACAGGAGCACTAAAGCACTTCTTGGCGGCAGATTACACCTGGAATGACTTTGAGGAGAACCCGGCCATCCTGAAGAAATTCTTAGAACTCGACGACTTTGACGTCATGAGCGGCATCAAGGATTGGACACACCATAGCGACCTCATCCTAAGTGATCTAAGCTCGCGAATCATCAATAGAAATCTCTTAAAGATCCGATTGCAGGAGGAGCCTTTCGAGGAAGAATTGGCCGAAAAAATGGCAGAAGGCATCCGCAACCAATATGGCTTCACTCACGGTGAAGAGCGCTATATGCTCATCGTGGACAAGGTGAAAAACCACGCCTACAACAACAAAAAAGGCCACATCAACCTGCTCTACAAAGACGGCCGCACGAGCGACATCAGCACCGCCGCAGATCAAATGACCATCAACGCCCTTAGCGAACCGGTAGAACGCCATTTCATCTGCTTCCCAAGAGAATTAAGACACCTGTTATGAAGCACGCACCTAAAACGTTAGGCGCCATCTGCGCTGCCCTTCAGCTCCATTGCCCTGTTGGTCAGGAGCAACTCGAAATCAACGGAGTGGCAACTTTAGAAGATGCCGAAGCGGGCGATCTCAGTTTCCTCTCAAATCTGAAATACGCCGCACAAGCCAAGAGCACGGGTGCATCCGCTATTCTCATTAAAAAAGGCAGTACCGTCGAATGCGATAGTATTCTCCTAGAATGCGAAGACCCCTACATGACCTTTACCATGTACCTCGTCGGTCTAGAAAAGGAATTAGGCACTGCGAAAGACGACCGCAACAATGCGCAAATTTCCCCTGAGGCCACCATCGGTGAAAACTGCATCATAGAAACTGGCGCCATCATCGGCGCAGGAGCGGTTATCGGCGACAACTGCCGCATCGGTGCAGGCGCAAAAATCCTCTCTGCCGCTCACCTCGGTGACCGAGTGGTAGTTGAAGCAGGAGCGGTAATTGGCTCACAAGGATTCGGATTTGCACCGGACAAAAACGGCGTGTACCACACCATCCCTCAGCTAGGAAAAGTGATTCTCGAAGACGATGTTTTCATTGGTGCCAATACAACCGTAGATCGCGGAGCCATAGGCAATACAGTAGTTGGCAAGGGAAGCAAGATCGATAATCAATGTATGATTGCCCACGGCGTGACCATTGGTAAAAACACGGTAATGGCAGGACAGACGGGCATTGCAGGCTCCACGAGTATAGGCGACAACTGTAGATTTGCCGGCCAAGTAGGCATCGCTGGACACCTCAAAATAGGCAATAACGTCACCATTTTAGCGCAGAGCGGAGTCATGGCCGATGTTCCCGACAATAAGGTTATCTTTGGCACGCCTGCCCTAGACCGTAGACACTTTTTGAAATCATTTTCGGCCTTCAAAAAACAAGGCCTGTAATTATGTTGCAACAGACACTCAAAAACACTGTTTCATTTGAAGGCAATGCCCTTCATACTGGCGAATCCGTCAAAGTAAACTTAGTTCCATCTGAAGTAAATACCGGGATCGTATTTGTCCGCACAGATATGGACAATACGGAAGTTCCTGCTTTGGCCAAACATGTGAATCGCACCAACCGTCAGACCATTTTACAAAAGGGTGATGCCTCGGTGGGCACCGTCGAGCATTTGATGGCGAGCTTGTACGCTCTAGGCGTCGACAACCTTCGTGTTGAATTGGACGGCAGTGAGGTGCCCATTCTAGACGGTTCTGCCGCACCATTAGTAGACCTTATTCTTGAGGCAGGTGTAGAAGAGCAAGGCGAGGAGAAAAACTATTACACGCTGGAAGAGCCTTTTACTTACAAAGACGAAGACGGCTCTGAGATCATGGCATTGCCTAGCGATACCTTCGAGGTGAGCGCATTGATCGACTACGGCACTTCTGTTCTGGGTCCACAACACGCTCATTTAGATCAAATGACCAATTTCCGTGAGGAGATTGCCAGTGCACGTACTTTCAGCTTCTTGCGTGAACTAGAGCCCCTTTTAGATCAAGGTCTAATCAAGGGTGGTGATCTGAACAATGCGATTGTTTATGTTGATCAAGAGATTGCACCTGCAACCCTTGACAAGCTAAAGACAGCATTCGGAAAAGACGACGTTCAAGTGACCAACAGAGGCACACTAAACAATATTGAATTGCGCTTCTCAAACGAAGCAGCGCGTCACAAGCTTCTTGATGTTATTGGTGATATCGCCTTGTTAGGCCGCCCGTTGAAAGCTCGACTGATTGCAACTAAGCCAGGTCACGGTGTGAATGCCGAATTCACAAAGGCGTTGGCAGCTAAAATTCGCAAAGAGGAAAGCAAGCCAAGACCACCTAAATACGATCCAAATGTCCCTCCAGTGAAAACTGTAGAAGACATCATGGCCTTAATTCCACACCGCTCACCATTCCTTTTGGTTGATAAGATTATCGAATTAACAGAAGATCGCGTAGTTGGGGTAAAGTCAGTTACAATGAACGAACCGTTCTTCGTAGGTCATTTCCCTGGTTCACCGGTAATGCCTGGTGTTCTTCAAGTAGAGGCGATGGCGCAATGTGGCGGGATTCTTGCTCTAAGTACGGTACCAGATCCAGAAAATTACTTGACCTACTTCATGAAGATTGACAACGTGAAGTTCAAACAGAAGGTGGTTCCTGGTGACACATTAATTTTTGACTTGAAGCTTATTAGTCCTATTCGCAGGGGAATCGTCCACATGCTCGGAAGAGCTTTCGTTGGAAATACCTTAGTTAGCGAAGCTGAACTGATGGCACAGATTACCAAATAATGATTCATAAACTCTCCGACGTACATCCTTCCGCTAAAATTGCCGACCAAGTTGAAATTGGTCCGTTTACTTCCATAGCGGCAGATGTAGAAATTGGAGAGGGTACTTGGATTGGCCCAAATGTTACTATCATGGATGGTGCGCGTATTGGGGCCAATTGTAGGATTTTCCCCGGTGCAGTCATCTCTGCGGTTCCTCAAGACCTCAAATTTGACGGCGAAAAAACCACTGTTGAAATTGGTGACCGAACTACTATTCGTGAATGCGTCACCATCAACCGCGGCACTAAAGCTTACGGCAAGACGACTCTCGGTGAAGACTGTTTGATCATGGCCTACGTGCACATAGCGCATGACTGTATCCTAGGAAACCGTGTCATTCTGGTGAATTCCGTAGCACTCGCAGGTCATGTTGAAGTTGGTGACTGGGCAATCATCTCCGGTCTAAGCGCAGTACACCAGTTTGTTAAGATTGGCAATCATGTTATGGTTGGCGGTGGCGCTATGGTTCGCAAGGATGTTCCACCAATGATAACTGCTGCTGGCGATCCATTGACTTATGCTGGGGTAAACAGCGTAGGGCTTAGAAGAAGAGGTTTCAGCAACGAAGAAATTCGCCAAGTGCAAGACATCTACCGCATTATTTACCAAAGCGGCAAGAACATCAGTCAGGCCGTAGAAGTAGTAAAGTCTGAATTTGAAGGCAACAAGACCGCCCAAGAAATCATTGACTTCATTTCTTCTAGTGATAGAGGGTTAATTCGAAAGTAAGTCCCATGATCACTCTGGATCGGCTTCAAAAAATCTTCGGCAATCAACACATCCTTCAGGACGTAAGCCACACCTTTACAGCTGGCTCTAAGACTGTAGTCCTGGGCTCCAACGGGTCTGGAAAATCGACCCTGATAAAGATTATCTCAGGTGCTCAAGAAGCTACAGAGAACCCACCTCAGTATAACTTTGACGGGAAAAACACCCCATCTGCAGAGGCAGGCAGCATTTGCAGCATTGCCGCCCCTTATGTGGCATTGAATCCGATGTTCAGCTTGAGGGAAACATTGGACTTCCACCAGAAGATGTGTGGTTTTATAGAGAGTGTTGATCTCGATAAGTGGATTCAGAAAGCGGGCCTCGCAGCGCATGAAAACAAAAGAATCAAAACGTACAGCTCTGGAATGCAGCAACGCGTTAGATTATTATTGGCAATAGCGAGCCCCCGTCCACTGCTCTTATTAGACGAACCCACCAGTAATCTTGACAATGACGGTGTGGCTTTTTATCAAGAGCTCATTAAAGAATTGGCCACAGATAAAACCATTATTGTGGCAAGCAATTACATCGAGCACGAATATGATTTCTGCAACGGTGAACTACTCCTTGAAAAGCATTATTAAACCATGAATTAGCCCTCTGCATTTGCAGTATATTTGGGCAACAAATAACTCGATTATGGCAAGTACTTCAGATATCAAAAACGGAATGTGTATCAATTTCAATGGTCAACCGTTCCAAGTCATTGAATTTCTACACGTAAAACCAGGTAAGGGTGCAGCATTCGTTCGTACAAAGATCAAGAATCTTGAAACTGGTCGTGTATTAGACAACACTTTCCCAGCGGGTTCAAAGATTGAAACGATCGACGTGGAAACTCGTCAGTACCAATTCTTGTACAACGACGGTACCGACTACCACTTCATGAACACAGACAACTACGAGCAATTGACTTTTGCACGTGATCTCATCAACGCTCCAGACTTCTTGGTAGACGGTATGATGTGTCTAGTATTGTTCCACGCCACAGAAAACAGAGCGATGGCAGTAGAACTTCCTCGTACAGTGAACTTAAAAGTAACCTACGCAGAACCTGCCGTTAAAGGCAACACCTCTACCAATGCAATGAAAACCGTAACAGTAGAAGGTGGCGCTCAAGTCCAAGTACCTCTTTTCATCAAGACTGATGAGGAGATTGTCATCAATACAGCGGACGGTTCTTACAAAGAGCGCGCGAAATAATTCGCGAAAAATCTCGACAGAAAAGTTCTCGCTGCGCCGCGCGCTTAGTCTCGCTTTTAGCTCGAATTATTTTCTGTTGACTACGTAGATAAATCACTAGTAAAAAAGGCAACCCATTGGGTAGCCTTTTTTATGTTTTAGAAAATGGCCTCAACGACCGTGTAGACAACGATAAAAAGAAAGAACAGCCACATCGCAAGGGCCAACTTGCCCCATTTGACGCTTTTACCTTGTTCTAAGACATCAACTATTCTTTCCTCTAGTTCGCCTAATCCTAGAGCTTCATAGTCCTCCTTAGGCTTGGCTTTATAGCCTAGAATTTCTGGCGTGAGAAAGAATGCCTTTTCCCCCTCGTCAAATTCGAACCAGTCCTCACTAAAATCTGTAAGAGAATCCTTTAGCTCGTCCATTTCACTTGAAGAAATAGCACGTTCACCGATGGTATTCTGTAAGTGACGAATAGTCTTTTCCATGGGGCAAATTTAGCGCAAAAAAAACCGCCGCTCCCTGCGGGAGCGGCGGCCTTTATATGATCAAATGATCTGTCGGATTACATATCCCAAAATACTTTTGCGAATGTATCATCACCGTTGAATTTAGCACCAGCTGCTTCAACATTGCTTAGGTTCAATGAGTACTCATCCAATGGGTAGGAGTAACGCGAAGGCGTCACTGTTTGAGCCAAGTTGGCTGTAGCCATAGGAATATCGTACTGACGAACTGCAGCATAAGCTTCAGCCGCGTTGCTGTACATAGCAATCCACTTCTGAACACCGATCTGAGTTGCAGCAGTAGTAGCATTGAATGCCACCATTGAGTGCATCATGTAAGTATCAGCATCAGCAGAAGAACCACCCCACTCTTCGATAGAAGCACGAATAGCATTCTCGTAGTGTGTAGCAGCATCACCTGTTCCTGCCCAACCTGCAACCGCAGCGTGAGCCATCAAGAACTCAGTTTCAACGTAGCTAATCGCCGCGTGAGACCAAGTTGGATCTTCCAATGCAGTACCTGGCTGAGAGAACTGGTAGTAATCTGATTGCAATCCGTGCGGAGCACCGATTACAGAATCAGAACCACCAAGGTTCTTGAAGAAGCCAGCACGACGTGGGTCAGCCAAGCCATTCAATACATCACCTAACGTAGCAGAAGCGATAAAGTCAGTACGACCGCTCTGAAC
The DNA here is from genome assembly GCA_012269745.1 of Flavobacteriales bacterium. Lineage (GTDB taxonomy): Bacteria > Bacteroidota > Bacteroidia > Flavobacteriales > Schleiferiaceae > UBA10364. The sequence continues at coordinate 73,160 of JAAXJR010000032.1, forward strand.
TAGTGTTTCCCACATTGGGTGTGTATGAGGAGGAGCTGACGAGTAGAACAAACGCATATCATCAGCAGATGAAGCGAATACACCACCAGCGATAGCCTTCTCACCGTACGTTTTTGCCATTGCAGCATCAGCGTCGATCATACGAACCGCCATACGCAACATCAAAGAGTTAGCTGCCATTTTCCAAGAATCAGCACTACCACCATAGATGATGTCTGAGCTTCCGAAAGCGTTTGAACCGCTAAGGTTACCTACCGCTGCATCTAAACGAGCCAATAGGTCTGCGTAGATAGCTGCATCATCATCGTAAGAAGGAGTATTAGATTCACCTAGAGCTTCCGAGTAAGGAACATCTCCGAAAAGGTCAACCAACAAAGAGTAAGCAAGTACTTCAACCACCTCGATAGCTGCTTCAGAAGCCGCGATTTCTGCGTTTGAAGCAACAACATCAGCCAAAGCTGAACGCGCTTCTTCACAATCGCGAATTACCGTAGTGTACATGCGTACGAATGTATTTCCGTTTACGTCACGATCGTTCAACTGGAAGTTTGATTCGTCAACGTACGTAGTCTGCGTCCAGTGCTGAGACCAAAGACGCAAGTTGTTCAAGTTCACATTTTGTACAGACGTAAAGTCATAATAACCCATAGTTGCATTAGCGAATAACGCTCCTGCAGGTACAGCTTCTGGAGCTTTACCGTTTACGTTAAGGTCAGAAAGATCACTAGTACAAGAAGTGATAGCAAGTGCAGCTGCTGCTGCGAATAATATCTTTTTCATTTCTCGTTACTTTTTAGAATTTAACTCTCAAGTTGAAACCGACCTCACGTAGTGATGGATATGCACCTGATTGGTATCCTTGTAAGTTACCTGCTGCAAGACCTGCCTCTGGATCAGAGAACTCAGTGTTCTTGTAAAGAATAGCTAAGTTTCTACCGATCAAGCTGATGTCTACACCTGCAACTGGTAAATCACCCAATGCTGCAGTTGGAACAGCGTAGGTTACCGCAACCTCTCTCAACTTAATGAAAGAAGCATCGTGTACGTGCAATTCCTGAACGCGGTTAGTCCATCCCAATGATGTACCGTAGTCGTTCATCCATAAGTGTGGAAGCTCACCACCAACGTTCGTTGGATTGCCGTCAGCATCCGTAGATCCATCCCAAAGTTTTGGTGTTTCAATACCGAGGTACGCAACCTCAGCAAATGTCAAACCACCACCATCTTCTAGGTTAGAACGGATTGGATTTCCAGCAGCGTTAGTACCTGCTTGGAAGTCATATACACCTGTTCCGTAACCGTAGTAAGTATCTAATGAGAAGAAGTCACCACCCATCTGCATATCAATCAACGCAGAAGCAGTGATGTTTTTCCAAGAGAACGAGTTGTTGATACCACCTCTCCAATCTGCTTGGATGTTACCAATAACACCGTAATCACCTGCCCAGTAACGAGCACCGCCACGAGAGTTTGACCAATCGTAAACTAGTGGTGCACCACTTTCTGGGTCACGTACAAACTGAGTACCTTCTAGCGCACCGTAAGCTTCGCCTACACGTGCAACCATATTCATACCACCTTGTACTGAACCAAGAATCAAAGACTCTGAGTCACCGAACAACTCGACTACTGTGTTGCGGTTACGCGACCAGTTGATGTTGATGTCCCATTGGAAGTCTTTTGTCTTTACTGGAGTTACGTAAGCACTTAATTCCAAACCTTTGTTATCGATTTGACCAGCGTTCACATACTTGTAGTACGTACCTGTTGCAGAACTTACCTGTGCAGGAAGAATCTGGTTGTAGGTAGAACTCTGGTAAGCACTGATATCTAATCCAGCACGGTTCTTAAAGAACTTCATTTCGATACCTGCCTCTGTGCTCTCAGTACGCTCTGGCAACAAGCTTGAGTTGTTTTGAGTAGAAGGAGCAGAAGCAAGAGTAACACCATTGAATGGTGTACCGATTCCGTAAGCATCAACAAGTGCTTGTGCAGGTGCATCAGCACCAACAGCTGCCCAGTTCAAACGAACTTTACCAAACTCAAGCACATCAGAGTCGATGAATTCTGAGAAGATGAAGCTCAATGTTGCTGACGGGTAGAAGTACGTATTGTTTTCTACAGGAAGTGTAGAACTAACATCTTGACGCGCTGAAAGATCAGCATACAAGAAGTTCTTGTATCCAAACGATGCTTGACCGTAGAAACCATCAACACCAATCTGGTATGCAGTCTCAGATGGTGCAGCTGGAGCTGCAACTGAGTTACTCAAAGCATAAACTCCAGGTACAACTAGTCCACCATTAGTGGCTGCGTAGATGCTCTGGAATGAAGTACGACGTTGGTTGTAACCAAGCATACCTGCAAAGCTCAAGTCTCCGTTGTCGCCGAAGTATTTGTTCCAGTTCAAGAACAAATCGTTGTTGCGCTCAGTAAACGAACGGTTGTTACGAGAGTAACGGCTTACGTCAACAGAACCTACTGCGATACGCTCTTCACGAAGTTCAGAGTATGTATCCGCTGTCATACGACCTGTTAACTTCAACCACTCATTGATCTGGTATTCTGCCATTACGTTACCAACGATACGATCACGTACGTCAGTTGCAAAGTTCTCAAGCGCTGAGAAGTAGAAGTTATCAAAGTAGTGAGGCTTTGTGGGGGCAGCTGCACCGTAACCGTAAGCATTCCAAGAGTAGTTCTTACGACCGTAGTTCATGTATGCATCCTTCTGAGCAGCCATATCCGTAGATACAATGTACCATTGACGGAAACTTTGGTTAGGGTTACGAGAATCGTAACCAGTACCGTAACGACCTTTACCTTGTTGCTGAATGTAATTCGCTTTTGCACTAATCGTCAACTTATCAGAAGCGTTAAAGCGACCACTGAAGCTTACGTTATCACGACCAATATTTGATCCTGGTACAATACCTTTTTGATCGAAGCTTGTTGCAGATAAGCGGAACGATGTGTTCTCACCACCACCATCAATCGCAAAAGAGTTGTTGCGTGTTACGCTCTGCTCCCAGAAGCTCATTGCGCGGCTATCCGGCAATGCGTACTTCTTAGACTGACCGTAAGTAGGCAATTCAGGGAAGATCGATTCCCAATCGTATACGTCTAGATTTGGATCTAGTGCAATACCCCATGATGCATCTTCACCCATTGGAAGTGCAATATCAAGGTTACCATCACCATCAACGTCCACAGCTTGTGCACGACCGTCAGTAAACGTCGAATCACCCGGCGCAGTTGTGATGTACGAAGGACCGTAGAAACGACCGTAACCAGGACCGTAAGAGTTCTGGTGACGAACGAATGTACTTTCGTTCACACGACCAACTGTAATACCAGTACTTGCAGTGATGCCCAAAGTCTTCTTACCGCCATTAGCCTTACCGCTCTTGGTTGTAATCATTACTACACCATTCGCAGCACGCGAACCGTATAGGGCAGTTGCAGCAGCACCCTTAAGTACCGAGATGTTCTCGATATCCTCTGGGTTGATATCCATTGCAGCGTTACCAAAATCATAACCACCACGACCGCGAGCTACATTGCCGCTGTTACCGGTAGCATTCGAGATTGGAATACCGTCCACTACGAATAGTGCTTGGTTATTACCTGTAAGAGATTTGTAACCACGGATTACTACGTTGGCAGAACCACCAAGAGTACCTGAACTCTTAATGTTTACACCAGCTACTTTACCACTCAAAGAGTTCATAAAGTTAGCATCCTTAACCTTGGTTACTTCCGCCCCATCAACCTCTTGAGTTGCATAACCTAGGGACTTCTTCTCACGAGAGATACCCAAAGCGGTTACAACAACTTCATCAAGTTGGCTGGCAGCAGCCTCCATTGAAACTTGTAGGAAATCCGAAGAAGCAACTACTTCTTGGGTCTCCATACCCATTGAAGAGAAAACCAATGTTGCCCCTTTCTCTGCAGTCAACGAGAATTTCCCGTCAAAATCAGTCAAAGTTGCATTGTTGGTCCCCTTCTGTGCAACCGCCACACCTGGTAACGGTTCACCTGAAGCAGCATCACTAACGACACCAGAAACCGACTGTGCAACAGCGAAGTTTACTGATAGTACGAATAGTAGTACTGACCACAGTGACAATTTGTTTTTCATTGTACCTGTTTTTGTTAAACGAATGTTAAGTACGCGCAAAATGCCATTTATTCTAAGTATTTCCAAAAATTATCCATGCTATTTATTTTGCTTATACTAGATCATCTCCTATCGAACACAAAAAAGCCCCCAAGCGCGATGCGCTTGGGGGCTTTGAGTTTGATCTAAGGATCTAATAGATTACATATCCCACCATAGACGGTAAGTAGCATCAACACCGAACTTCTCGTCTGGAGACGAAGTCAATGGCATTGGTACGTTATCACCGTTGTATAGGTATTCACCCTCTGGGTAAGGCATTCTGCGTGGCATACCGCTCAAGTTAGCGTCAGCCGGTGCAGACAATGCTGGGAAACCAGTTCTTCTCCAGTCAGTCCAAGACTCACCAGTTGAGAACATGGCTACGTACTTCTCGTTCATGATCAATTCTAGATCAGTTGTAGCTGGCAACGCTGCAATATAAGTTGCAATGCTTGCAGCATCAACACCCAACCAAGTCATGTGAGCGTCAATAGCAGCTTCCAAAGTTGTGCGAGCGTCTGTAGCGCTTGATGCCAACTGAGCTTCTGCTTTAACAAACATGATCTCGAATGGAGTAACGATTGGAAGAGCTGAAGTAGCGCTACCGTAAGCAGGCATAGTAGTACTATCTGCAGAACGGTAGAAATCGATACGTGGATCAGAAGATGCTTCCATCATGTCATACATAGTACCGAACTGGCTGATGTAACCTGCACGATCGATAACAGTGAACTGGTACCAAGGGTTTTGGTTCAATGCAGCTTCGAAACCGATTGTACAGTAAACACCTGCGTTCAATGCATCATCACAAGCAGCAACTACATCAGCAGCATTGTACTGAGAAGTTTTGCTCAAGTGATTCAAGTAACGAGCACGAAGACCGTCAGCAGTTGCAGCCCAAGCTGCCAAATCACCACCGTGGATCAAATCGTCACCACCTGGCATTACATCAGATGGCTGTGCCAATTCTGACTTACCATCGCTCAACAAAGAGAAGATAGTAGCGTAGATATCTTGTTGGCTGTCGTAAGACGCTTTCAAGTTATCTGCACCTTGTAGTGCCTGAGTGTAAGGAATATCACCAAAGTGATCCGTCAAAACACCCAAGTACATCGCTGTCATAATCTTTGCGATACCTGCGTACGCTGGTGCATTCAACTCAGCTGCTTTGTCTTCGATCAACTTAAGATCGTAAAGACCACCAGCGTAAGAGTTATTCCATGGTGTAGAGAAATCACCCTCACCAATCTGTGCGTAACGGTTGTGCGCCAAAGATTGACGGTCCGTTCCTGTCATTTGCTGCATGAAGATGCTAGTCAAACGTGGTAGTACATCACCCTGCGTCATACCGTAAGCGGCTTGAGCAGAAGGAAGAAGTACTTCCATACTTACGTCAGAAGGACGGTTTTGGTCGAGCTTGTACTCTTCCAACCATGCGTCTGAACAAGCAGTAAACCCAACTGCGGCTACCGCTAATATTGCTAATGATTTAATTTTCATAATGCTTAATTTTTTAGAGGTTAGCCTTCAAGTTGAAGATTACACCCATGGTATTAGGCATGTTGAAGTAATCCGCACCTTGGCTGTTAGTCGCACCAGAAAGGTTAGTTTCTGGATCAACACCACGGTAAGGAGTTCTCAAGAAGATGTTGCGACCGCTAACACCTACTGACAAACCTTTCAACTTAGTACCATTTAGGGCATCAGCATCAAACTTGTAGTTCACACCAATGTTTCTCAAACGAACCCAGCTACCGTCCTCAATGAATGGACGAGAAGCACCAGTAAATCCTGATAGTGGGCCTAGAGCGTAAGAATCGATATCGTTCAAGATAGGAGTAGTGTTTGGCTGACCGCTGATGTCATTACCGTCAGCATCAGTAGTACCTGGCGCGTAAACACCGCTGTTACCCATTACTACATCTTCCCATACGAATGTTTCACCACGACCTGTTCCATCTGGCATTACGTCAGTATCGATGTGCGTACCGAAGTAGTACAATGCACCACGAGTACCGTTCCAGATATCACCACCTTGGCGAATGTCCCATAGCATATTGAAGCTCCAGTTCTTGTAAGAAGCAGCTGAAGTAATACCCATCAAGTAATCTGGGTTTGGATCACCAACTACAACCTCAGTAGAAGAGTAGATTGGGTAACCAGAAGCATCAACAAGAGCGTTACCGTTCTCATCACGTGCCCAGTCATCACCGTATAGTGTACCGTAAGCTTCACCTTCAACTAGACGTTGGTTAGCACCGAAGAAGCCCCATGGTAGAGAAATTACATCTACACCATCAGCCAATTTCTTAACGATGTTACGGTTACGAGTGAAAGTCATACCTGCATCCCAAGTGAAGTCATCAGTCTTAACTAGGTTAGCGTTCAATTGCAATTCAACACCAGTGTTCGTCATAGAACCTGCGTTGATGAATGAAGAAGTAAAACCTGAAGAACCAGCAACTGGTACTGCAACGATCAAATCTTCAGAAGTCTGCTGGTACAATGTGATGTCTGCAGAAATCTTGTTGTTGAACATACGTACTTCACCACCAATCTCATTAGTTACGGTAAACTCTGGACGTAGATCCGGGTTACCCAAAGTATTGCTCTGAGTAAAACCAGTTACACCTAAGTAAGGGAAGCTAATACCGTTGATCCAACCTGAACCAACACCTGCTTGGTTGAAGTAAGTTGCGTTCGAAGCGAAACCTGGTTCAGAACCAACTTTTGCAGAAGAAACACGCAACTTAGCGAAGTTCAATACATCACTTTCGATACCTAGAGCTTCGGTTAGGATTAATGCCAAAGAAGCAGATGGGTAAAGAATAGGAGTTGCAACGTTACCGAACGTAGATGCTTGGTCACGACGAGCTGTCAAAGTTAAGTACGCCCAATCAGCGTAGTCAAACTGAGCCTCACCATATACACCCCATAGACGACGACCTACAAAGCTTTCGTAAGCTTGTTGGTTCTGTGCGTTGCTCATGTTGTAGAAGTTTGGCAATACCAAACCAGTACCGTAAGTACCTACATATTTACGATCACGTTGGTTGGCGTTGAATCCTCCAAAGAAGTTAGCACCAATAGGACCTAGATCCATACTGTAACGTGCAGTAAGATCGTGGTTTTGCTCTTTTACAGTGTAAACCTCATCAGAGATAGAACCACCTGGGAATGTACGAGAGTTGATCGAAATGATCTGCTTACGTACATCAGAGTATTGGTCGATACCGTAACGGTAGCTTACCAATAGATTCTCAACTGGTGACCAATCGAACTTAGTGTAACCGAATACGCGGTTTACGTCATCCGTAAATGGGTTCATGTTAATGGTCCAGTATGGGTTATCGTAACCACCACCTGCACGGTAGTTTCTTTGAGAACCGTCAGCGTTCAAGAAAGCTGCTGGATCAGTTGGATCAGTAACACCGTTTGAGTTATCAAACGTTGGAGGAGTACGCAACAAACCTAGCATCAAACCAGATGTGTTAGAACCCTGCTGAACACGGTAACCACCTGAGTTAGAGTAAGCCAAAGAAGCTGTCGCTTTCAAGTTTGTAGCGATCTGACCAGTTCCTGTCAAACGAATAGTAGTACGATCGAACTGGTTCAATGGAACGATACCCTGGTCTTGCAAGTTTGCAATAGACAAGTAGTAAGAAGATTTCTGACCACCACCTGACAAAGTCAAAGAGTTGTTCAATCTTCTACCGTTCTGGAAAAATGCAGTGTTATCGTAAGGAGTTACACCGCCAGTAGCATCTTGAGTAATGTTACCGTCAGCATCGTAACCTAGGTCTGCAAGTGCAGGACCCCATGAGAATGGGTTTGAAGTACCACCACCGTAAGTACCAAAGTAACCTTGAGAGTACTTGTTTTGAGTCTCTGGCAACTTATTCACCTGAGAGATCTCAAGAGAAGAGCTCACGTTTACTTTGAAGTCTTGGCCGTAAGCACCCTTCTTAGTAGTAATTAGAATTACACCGTTTGCACCACGAGTACCGTAAAGAGCTGCAGCAGCACCACCTTTAAGTACAGAGATGCTCTCGATATCATCTGGGTTGATATCAATAGCACGGTTAGAGTTCGCAACACCCGCACGCAAGTCAGAAGTAGCGATCTGAGAGTTGTCAATTGGCACACCGTCAACAACCATCAAAGGCTGGTTGTCGTTCGCAGTAAACGTTGCGTTACCACGAATCTTGATGTAAGAAGCAGCACCAGCAGCACCCGATGAGTTGGTTACTTGAACACCACTCACCTTAGCAGAGATACCACTAACGATGTTTGATTCACCTGATTCCTTGATAGAAGCACCTTTTACTTCCTCTACGCCGAAACCTAGGGCCTTTTTTTCACGAGCGATACCACCGGCAGTAACTACTACCTCTTCCAATTGCTCAAACACATCTGGAAGCTCTGGCACCTCGCCTTGATCTGGTTCATTCTGTGCAAACGCAGTCGCGCTGAAAGCAATCAGAAATGACCAAACGAGTAAAAACTTGTTTTTCATTGTACCTGTTTTTGTTAAACGAATGTTAAGTAGCGCTAAAATTGCACTTTCACAGAAATGAAACAAGCATCAAAAGAAAAAGTTTACTCAAAAAAAGCAAACATAAGATTGTCTTATTTCAATGATATCCTCTCCTTTATGCATAAGCCTGTTAATCAAAGCCTGATTTATTGAGGATATTGCAATTTTTAAGCCTTCATGGAAGAATTTAAAGAAAGCACTGTAATTAGCGCGGTAAAACCCCAAAACGGAGCGCTGGCCTTGTCCATATCGAGGAAATTATTGAGGAAACCGTGCAGATAATAGGTGACAAGTCCCAAAAATGCGACACGAAGTAGCCCTTTCAATCGGTCACTATTCAACCGTTGGTAGGAATTGGTACTAACGACGATGACCGCGATGATAACTCCTAAGAATGTTAATAAACCAAAAGTGCCAGATTCCGCCAATGGACCTAAGTATTCGCTATGCGCATTCCCCCTGTTGCCGCCATTGGTGGAAATGATGGTTTTCTCGGAAGGTTTTTGATAGGGTGCGTACAAGAACATGTAGGTTCCAGGACCGTGTCCCAAGAATGGGCGCTCAGCATACATCCGAATGGCACAATTCCAACGATTGATACGCTCCAGGTTGGACGCATCCGTGCTCACATTTGTTACCGAAGCCACGTGTTCGTTCAAATCGTCCGAAGAATCCTGCGTGTTGCGTTCGAACTTCGAACTGATGTAAGAGAAATTGAGACCGGCAACTAAAAGCACTAAACCTGCCAGCGACCATACTACCGTCTTCGACATGCGGAAAGCATAAACCAAATACACCGCACCAGCACCTACCAGCGACAGCCAAGCTGCGCGAGTGTACGAGAGGACCGTGGCCGCGGTAAGAATGACCAGAAGCACAGCAGCGATAGCATTGAACCCCCAAGAAGATTTACGAAACGTGAGGTACAGTGCAGCTGGGTAGAACATAGCCAGTACTGCGCCGTAAGAGGTGTGTTCTTTGAACAGCGGGAACATCACCCAGGTTGAAGTCTTTTTGGTAAAGCCATATTGACTGTGTATGACCATTGTGTAGGTACAGGCAATAATGAGCGGAACAAGGAAGAGCCAAAGGAATCGGACCGCGTTTTTAGGATCGCGCAGGAATAAATGGCCCAATACGAAGTAGTAAGGTACAATGAACCACACACGAGTAATCCATTGCTTTAAGGAAACTAGCGGAAGTTGGGACGTGATGACCGTCAACAACATCCAGGCCAGATAGATGTAGATGGCAATGGAGATTGGATGTTTAATGAGACGGATATCGTACTCACCCATGAAGAGCATTTTGACGATGACTAAGCCTGTAATTAACACAAGCATAGGCTCTGTGGGCAAGGAAAGGCCAGCACCTCCAGTAAGGTCAGTAAGATTTACGGAAAGAGGCGTGGACAAAACCACAAACCACATGGCCCAATCTATTCGGTACAGGGTCAGCCATACCACGAGCAAACCGGCGGGCAAAAGCAAAAGTTCCCACCACTCTTTGGCCACAATCAGACCAATGAACGGTAATACGAGCAGTGCGATGATGGCAATGCCCTTAGTGCTTATTTGCTTGGCCGAAGTCACTACGCTTTAGCGCGAAGTTCCAAGAAAGTACCGCGAACAAGCAGGGTAAATACCACGAGGATAAAGACAGCGAAACCCACAGCAAGGATGAGTATGCTGCGTTTTGGATACGTCTTGCGTTCGGCAGGACGTGCTTCATCTACTTTAAAGGTGGCAGGAAGGTTTTGATTCACATCCACCTTGGCCTGGTCAAATTTCGTCTTGAGCTTTACCTCCTCCTCTTTGAGCAATTGTAGCTCATCGCGAATGGCGACATATTTACCACCGTATTTCGCCAAGGTATCAAGGCGACGCTCTAGCTGCTTTATGCGCGACCCGGAAGCTCCGGCTGCCAATGCAATAGCGTACTGCTCATTAAAAACCGCACTCTGGCTTTCGTAATCGTGCACCCCTTTGAAGCGAAGTTCAGTGATCTTATCTTCCATGGTCTGAATCTCCTTTTGCAAACCACGGTATTCGTTTTCTACAATCTGAAGCCCCATCTGGGCGCGGTTCTTTGCGACACGACGCTTCACCTTATCTACGAGCTTGTAGATGTAATTGGCAATATCGGCTGCAATCTGTGGATCCGTATCAAGCACATTGATTTCTACAGACATGAATTGGGTACGATTGAACTCAATTTTACTCTCGTATTCCTTGAAAAGCTTGGTACGCGGGTAATCTGAATCTGGATCGATGTCGTAGTGGTTCATCAAATCGAATTTGGCAATGACACTGTCGCGAATTTCACCAGAGCTCAAGATCTGCAAAAGCTGCTCGGCTTGTTGCTCATCGCCGTATTCGAAGATGTCTTCATCGCCGTACCCGTTGGTCTGAGGAAGGAGGGCCTTCGAAACAGAATTGGTCGTGGATGGGAAGAGAATCACCTGCGATTCGAAAAGCGGCTTAATGAAGGTAGGTCCGCTAAAAACTACAGCTACGACCATGGACAGGAATGGAATGACCACCAATGGCTTCCAATTCTTGTAGACAAACGAGATCAAATTTGAGCTGCTGTATTCCATATTCTATTTATTTCCAGTGTGTTAAATCCTTTTCGAGAAGTCTTTCTAATGCTTCAATGGACGATGCAAAATAACGAAGTAAAAACGAGCGAGCCTCCTCTTCCATGCCTTCAGGCTTGGCTAAAACGATATTTTTTACGCTTGTCTTGATTTTTTCCGGCAAAATAGAGGCTACTGCGGGGCCAATTCCACCCAGCACCTTGCCCAGCACCTTGTTCTTGGGAACCTCAGCACCGTGTTTCTCTTCGGCCAATGGATTCAATTCATCTTTCAAGCCCAGAAACTTCGAAATGCCTTGCAGTGTCGCTGCCGGCTCTGCCAACAATTCGTCCTGCCAAACCACATGAATTTGAGCCATTGAGAAGTGTTTGAGCCAGCGCTCTAATTGCGGCGCGTAATCACCCAATTCCAAATAACATTCATCCCAGCCCCATCGTGCTCTTTCCAACGCTCCTTCCGCCTTGATAGCGTCCAAAAACGAGCGCTGTTCTTTGCCGTATTTCCTCGCCATATTATAATGACTATAGGCCCTGCTCACTGGGTTTCGAAGACTCACAATGACCTTAGCTTCTGAATTGTAACTAGCAATATTTTCTGCGGCACTCGCCGAAGGCAGGTAGGCTGTGGAAGCGTCTAAAACATATGCAGCTTCGGCAGCCTCTAAGACTAGTCGGTCGTAGTTTTCACGTCCCCTAACAAAGGCCATATGACGCTGTTGCAATGCATCAGCTTTAAAATATTGCGCTTCGTCCCAACGCAGCATTTTTTGGTAACTCGCAGAGAAACCTTCTACATAGATGTCGTCGCAGAAATGCCCCGGTTCTTTGATCGCCAAAGTGCTGATCTGTGGATGATTTCCCAGCATCTCTGCCAACGCGGTAGTTCCTGCCTTTGCCGCACCAATGAGAAAGAGGTTCGTCTTAATCATGGCGGCGAATTTTAGTCAAAAACGGAACCGCGATGACCCCATGGTATTTGTAGACGAGGTAGGCCGCCCAAATGTTCCAACCCATCATGGTCGCCGTAGTCGCTACTGCCGCGCCGAGGGGGCCGTAGAGCGGTATGAGCGCAAGGTTGAAAACGATGTTGAGCAACGCGATAATAAGCATGGTATTGCGCGCGCTTTTCTCATAACCCGTCATGTTGAGAATGTTCAACACAGGCCCTGCAAAGGCGTTGGTGAGTTGCCCCACAGCCAGAAGTACGAGCCATGGGTAGGCTGCGTAAGCCTCTTCTACCCCAAAGAGCTGAATGAGGAATGGGCCGAGAATGAGGATGCCAAGGAAAATTGGACCCGCAGTAATAAGGTTCAACTGTGCCACCTTGTGGGCCAATTCATGCAAGCGCTCCCGCTGCGTACTCATGGCACTCACCATGGGCGCTACGACTGTGTTCAAGGCAAATTGAGCGAAGGTGATGAGGGTAGCAATTTTGAAGACAATACGATACATACCCACACTATCTTCTGGCAGATAATACCCCAACATGAGCGTATCGGACCAACTGATGACCAAAAACAGGGAAGAGGAAATGAGCATGGGCGTTCCCAAGCTGTAGAGCTGTCCCTTCCAACCGGAGGTTTCGGCCTGTTGCCCTTTGGTCAGGTTCAAGATGTATACCGTAGTCCACAAGAAGAACAGCCCAGAGATACCCAAGAGTAAGAACAAGGAGGTTTGTGCTGCGGCGGCCGCTGTGTACGCTTCGGGGAAAGGGATGAATGCTATCAGCGCGCCGATGAAGACGTAAACTGTGCCGTGCTGGTTCAGTGAAAAAAGAAGGCTCTTGCCCATGGCGCGAAACACCTCAGCATTGAGGAGCATGAGTGTGAAGGGAATGATGGCAAAGGCGGCGGTTGCAATAACCTTCGTGGGTGTGTTTTGGAAGAAGAGGTCGGTTAAGAATTGGGCCCCGAAAAAAACTAAAATACTGCAGGCGATGGAGAGTAAGGAGACGCGGGAAAGTACAGCGAGGTAGAGGGCTCGACTGGCCAAGTTTGCCTCTCTGTCTCGGGCCATTTCACGGACCAAGACGGTATCAAGACCCCAACGACTGACCGTAGAACCGATCAGTACAACGGTGAAGGCTACCTCATAAATACCTACGGAGAGCTCGCCTCCGACTCTGGATAAGCTGAAAAGAAGGACATAACCGCCCAAGGCTCCAATGACTTTAAACAGGAGCACAACAGCACCGCCCTTGGCAAGGGTTGCACCGATGGGGTTTTGCATGAATTGGTTAATCCTACTTCGCATGGTTTTGTGCCAATTAAGCGCTTATGGCGGCGAATATACCGCTTTACTAACGCGCAAGAGTTGGCTTTTGTACATTTGAAACATGAAAATCGCCGTGAACGCTCGTTGGTTACTGCCCGGAAAATTAGAGGGTACTGGGGTCTATACCCTTCGGATGCTCGAGCAGGTCATTCCGGCTTTTCCGCAGCACGAGTTTTATTTACTCTTGGACCGTCAGGTCGATACGGACCGATTAGGCCTTGATTTTCCCAACCTCTCCTACCACGTGGTTTCACCTCCAGCCCGCCATCCATGGCTTTGGGCGATGTGGAACGATTGGGCCGTTCCGCAAAAACTAAAAAGACTGAACGTGGATCTGTATTGGTCGCCCGACGGACTGCCCGCGAAGACCGACATTAAACAATGGGTTACCATTCACGACCTGAACTTTGAACACCATCCGCAGTGGGTCCCAGCAACGGTGGCGAAATATTACAGTAAGAACATCAAAAGAGGCGCCGAAGTAGCGGATAAGGTCTTTACGGTGAGCCATTGGAGCAAGAATGACCTTATAGCGACATACAGGTTGCCCGAGGATAAAATTTCGGTGACTTACAATGCTCCGCAACGGATATTCGAATCTGGACCATCTATTTATGTAGGGCAATATTTCTGTTTCGTGGGCGCATTAACCCCACGCAAAAATTTAAAAACGCTGCTTTTAGCTTTTGACAAATGGTGTTCTAACGAAGAAAATTTCGGCCTCTTAAGAATTGCCGGGGAGCCACATTTTAGCGACCCTGAATTGAAGAGTGTAGTGGATGGATTGAAACATCCGGGCCGCGTTGAATGGATGGGCCGATTGAACCCGAAAGAACTGGAAATGCTTTATCGAGGCGCCATTGCCTATTGCATGCCAAGTGCTATGGAAGGATTTGGCATTCCACTAGTGGAGGCTATGCAGTGCGGCACACCTGTTATTGCGTCGGATAATAGCGCTATAACGGAAGTGGTTGCCGATAAAGGTTTATTAGTCCCAACCTATGATGTCGATGCCTGGGCAGCTGCTTTGGAGCGTATGCAACAGGAGCGAGAACATTGGAGTGCGTTGGCGCTGGAACGCGGGAAAGATTTTGATTGGGCCTCGAGCGCCCAGCCATGGATTGATGCGTTGAAGGGATGAAATTGCAACACCATATAGATGCGTTGTTTGAGGCGGGCACAGACGAGGCTGGGCGCGGGTGCTTGAGTGGACCTGTAACCGCTGCTGCCGTTATTCTGCCAAAGGACTTCCACCATCCTGTACTGAATGATTCAAAGCAATTGACTGAAAAGCAGCGGTACATGCTGCGTCCCATCATTGAAAAGGAGGCTATTGCTTGGGCAGTAGCACACGTGAGCCCTGAAGAGATCGATGAAATCAACATCTTGAATGCGAGCATTCTCGGGATGCACCGCAGTATCGATCAATTAAAACAACGTCCCGATTTTATCGCTGTAGACGGCAATAAATTCAAACCGTATCAAAACATCCCACACCATTGCCAAGTCAAGGGCGATGCTACCTACATGAATATTGCAGCGGCTTCAGTGTTGGCGAAGACCTACAGGGACGACCGGATGAAGGAATTGGCCATAGAATATCCAGAATATGGGTGGGAGCGAAATGCAGGCTATCCCACCAAAGGGCACCGCGATGCGATTCGAGAGTTTGGTGCCACGCCGCATCACCGCAAGAGTTTCCAGCTTCTCCCAGCACAGCTCAACTTGTTTGGCGATTAGCCAATTTGTGAAAAACTAACCTCCTCCACCATACTTGGAGCGCCGTAGAGGTCGTTAGCTTTGAACCAAAGCCTTGGTTCATGTTACACCGCACCACTTACTTCATTTCCCTACTATTTACGCTGATTTTGGCGAGCTGTTCCAGTGCGCCTGAGTCCAACCCTTCTACTGCGCTTATTCCAATGAATAGCGCTCTAGTGCTGCGTGTAAATGATGCGCAGGAATTAGCAAGGTTTGCAGATTCTACCCAGCTGCCCGCAGCGGCGGCAGTTCCCGTGGCAGATTTGATGAGCATGAGCGCCGGAATATGGACCGGTGCGCTTTGTGGTTCTGGTGCAGATAAGATGGATTGGATATGGACGACCACCGTGGGCGACAGCAGTCGAATGAGCGGCTACACGGACGGGGCAATAATGGCACTAGACTCTAACTATTTCGCACTCAAATCTGGATCTTCTGCGGCAATTAGCACTAGCAAGATGTTGTTGCAAGCAGCGATGAATCAAATCGGCAGCGGATACAACATTATCGACAATGCGGGCTTTGAGAAACTATGGAATAACGCAAATAGCTCAGATGCGTTGAATCTTTTTGTGCAGCACGAAGAGCTTCCTTCAGTAGGAACTTGGTTCGCGGGTGAAGATTGGAATTGGACCGAGCATCTGGCAGCCTGGTCAGAAATAGATATCGATTTTGGCAAAGGCCGTGTATTGCTTACTTCCGTGAGCATCAACCCCGATTCGACAAATACCTTTTTCAGCACATTCGACACCTCTCCTTCGGGCACCTCAGTAAGTGAAATTATAGCGGCATCCGCCTCTCATGCAGTAAAGATGAACGTCGGTAATACAGTAGAATGGCTGCGTGGCTACAATGGATATAGAGGCAAGAAGCAGCGACTGAAACAAGCGTTAGCACTTCTAGATCCACTCGAGATTGAGCCGCTAACGGCCGCAAGTTGGTTCGAAGGCAGTTTTGTCAATGTAGGCTACGGCCAGGAAAAAGTGGTTGCTGCCAAGCTTACAAATCCAGATGCGGTTAGTGAGCAACTGAAAAAATTGAGCCCCGGAAATTCTCTATTCCAAGGTCACCCTAGTGGCACACTAAAGGAAGGGGATCGCTTCCTCTTTAGTGCCCTGTTTGGGTGGTGGTACAAAAACCTCGGCACACCTTCGTGGATGATTTATGACGATTGGTTGTTGGTTGCGGCTTCAGAGCAAACACTAGAAGTCTATGCGAATGAGTTGGCTGCAAAGGCCACCTGGAAAAACGTGAAATCCCTACGCGCACTAGCCAGCGGTATTGACAAGAAGGGACACTTTGGCGTTGCGTTTACGGCACAATCGGAATCGGCCACGAAATATCTAAAGTTCCCTGAACAAGAAGGCGCGAAAGAATTTGTGATTCACGGGAATCTTGAAGTTAAAAATGACCTCACCTTTGGCAATGCCAGAAGCACGGAGGTGGAAAAAGAAGAAATAGAAACGAGTACCTACTTGTGGTCTACAGCGCTAGAAAGTGCCGCTACGGCAGGTCCTTGGATCGTTAAAAACCACAGGTCCGGCAAGAACGATGTTGTAGTTCAAGACGAAAACCACACTTTGTATTGGATTGCTGCCGACGGCACGGTCAGCTGGAAAAAATCGCTCGAGGAACCCATAGCAGGAGCGCTTCACCAAGTGGATCTTTTCAAGAACAACAAATACCAATTGCTCTTTGCAACAACAACCCAATTGCACTGTGTTGACCTCTTGGGACGCGATGTAGAAGAATACCCCGTAACCCTCCCTGAGGCAACAGACGTTGGGGTGAGCGTGCTCGATTACGACCGCAATAGAAACTACCGCTTCCTTGTTGCCGCCGGCGCCAAACTTTACAACTACTCGAGCGAAGGAAAACGCATTGAAGGGTGGAAAACGGATGCTGCAAGCGAACGACTTGTTACCGCCCCGGAGCTGTTCCAGAAGAACGGCAAAGACTACATTGTTACTTCCACGGCCACCAAGCCGCTGATCTTAAACAGACGCGGTGAAGAGCGTATAAAAACTGCTAGTGTCACTGCTTCCAACAGTAGTTGGGCAATTAAAAACGATGCCATTCCTTACGCAGAGCGTGTTGGAGCCCAAGGCGAAGTACAGCGCCAAAGCTGGGACGGTACGAGCGCTACCTCTACCGATCCTATGGGTGAAGTACGCGGACTGATTTTCGAAAGTTACGGCAAGGTGGTTTGGAGCGCGGAAGCAGTCGAAGTTCGCAGTGAAAAAGGCACTCAAAGATTCAAGTCTGAGGGCATAGAAAATGTCTTGACCTACCCTGGCGGTACTGGTCTCATCATGGGGACATCTGCCGTCCAAGTGGTGAACCTTAAAACAGGAGAAAACTACGGCAGCTTTACCGGCAGTTCAGCGGTGGCAGGTAGATTAAGCCCAACAGGAATGCCGGTTTTAATCCTTCGCCAAGGAGCCGCCATCATTTGCTATGAGCTTTAATTTTTAGGCTCGACGATAAGAAAGACGGCCGTATCGTTTCCAATGTTGAGCACCTCGTGCCAGGGCACCTCCTCATTGTAAAAGGTGTAGCCCTCTGGAATATTTACTTCGCGAGTTCCTTTCGCGTCTGTGATGCGGAAAGTCCCTCCCTTGAGGGTATAGCCAACGTGTTTAGGATGGTAGTGCTTTTCATGACCGATTCCTGGAGGAAAGGTGCAACGAAGGGTACGAACACTCTCGTTTTCAACCAACACCTCACAGACTTTTTCGCCTTTCCAACCCGCTTGTAAGGGGTCAGGGAGCTCCTGCTGACCAAAGCCAGCAAGGGGCAAAAACATCAACGCTAGAAATGAACGCATTACTTCTTACGGAAGAAGATTTCTATCGGTGCACCGTGGAAATCAAACATTTGACGCATCTTATTCTCCAAATAACGCTTGTAAGGCTCCTTGATGTACTGTGGCAAGTTCGCAAAGAAGGCAAACTGCGGCGTACGTGTCGGCAGCTGTGTACAGAATTTGATCTTCACATATTTCCCCTTCACCGCTGGCGGCGGGTAGTTTTGAATGATCTCCAGCATCGCATCGTTCAGCTTAGAAGTTGAAATGCGTTGCTTACGGCGTTCGTATACCTTCACTCCCTCTTCAAAGGCCTTCAATACACGTTGCTTTGTAAGTGCACTGGTGAAGATGATTGGGAAATCTGTAAACGGCTCTAGTTTCTTTCTAATGTAGGCCTCGGCATCGCGCATGGTGTTGGTTTCTTTCGCAACCAAATCCCACTTATTTACTACGATGACCAGACCTTTCTTGTTCTTCTCGACCAAGGATACAATGCTCAAATCTTGCGATTCAAAACCACGTGTTGCGTCCACCACCATCATACACACATCCGCGTGTTCAATAGCGCGAATAGAACGCATGTTGGAATAGAACTCTAGATTCTCGTGCACTTTGCCCTTCTTGCGAAGCCCGGCCGTATCGAGCAACATAAAGTCAAAACCAAATTTGTTGAAGCGGGTATTTACCGTATCACGTGTAGTACCAGCGATGTCCGTAACAATGTTGCGTTCCTCGTCAAAAAGCGCATTTACAATGGAAGATTTTCCAGCATTTGGACGACCTACGATAGCCATCTTTGGAAGGTCCTCAAAATCGTCCACAGGATTTTCATCCATGTGCTCGGTGAGTTCATCCAAGAGGTCACCAGTTCCTCCGCCATTTACCGCAGAGATGGTATGGTATTTTTCAATCCCAAGGCCGTAGAATTCTGTAGCCTCCAACTCAAGCATACTGTTGTCTACCTTGTTTACTGCATACACTACAGGCTTTTCCGTTTTACGGAGTAGATCAGCAATGATTTTATCAAATTCCGTTAGACCCGCTTGTAGGTCCAACACAAAAAGGATGACTGAAGCTTCATCAAGGGCCAATTCTACCTGTTGGCGAATCTCTCCTTCAAAAACATCCTCAGAACCTTCGATGTACCCGCCGGTATCGATCACTGAAAATTCTTTACCGTTCCAATCGCTTTTTCCGTAGTGGCGGTCGCGAGTGACACCTGCAACAGAATCTACAATAGCATCTCTGCGCTGGATTAGTCTATTAAATAACGTGCTTTTACCCACATTTGGGCGCCCCACGATGGCAACGATATTGCTCATACCTACTGTTTATAACCGAAGCGCTTAAGATGTAAATCACTATCGCGCCAGTTCTTTTTAACTTTTACAAAGGTCTCAAGATGCACCTTCTTAGCAAAGAACTTCTCGAGTTGTTTTCTTGCACCTATACCTACCCTCTTAAGCATGGTGCCACGGTGCCCAATAATGATTCCCTTTTGGGAGTCGCGCGCCACATAAATGACTGCGCGCATTCTAATAATATCCTCCGTTTCCTTGAAGTCCTCCACGTCAATCTCTACAGAGTATGGAATCTCTTTCTTGTAATTCAATAGGATCTGCTCTCGAATGATCTCACTTACGAAGAAGCGCTCTGTCTTATCGGTCAAGGCATCTTTATCAAAATATGGCGGACTAACAGGAATCAATTCAATCAATCGATCTAAGAGGTAAGATATATTGGCCTCTTTTAAGGCAGAAATAGGAATGATTTCGGCATTCGGCAATGCTTCACCCCAATACTCCACTTCCTGCTCAAGTTTCTCTTGATCGGTAG
>JAAXJR010000082.1 GCA_012269745.1 Flavobacteriales bacterium
GGGTCCAATTCAAGTTGGACTTGGAGCGCTTCCATCATTTCAACAGGACGACTTTCTGGCTTTAAAAGCATAGGCTGGCCATCTGCAGACCACAACCAGTTACTAGCGGTATACATGGTAGAAATAGCCTTATTACGAGCCTTGAAATAGTCTGTTTGCCATGTGGTCAGAAGTGCACGAGCATCCAAAGTGTCAATAGCCGCAGCATCACCTGCATTGAAGGAATTGATGGTGAAATCATAGACCTCTTGAGCTGCAGTAACTGCGCTTTCATAGGCTTTAAGACTGGCGTAGGCTTCGTACCATTTCCAGTAATCGCTGAGCGCTTTTGCTAGTAATTTGTTGCGGTACAACTGTGCTTCAGCTTCCGTGAGTTCAACAGCAGCTTTCGCCATTCTTAGCGAAGTTCGACGCTCATCCGTCATCAACCCGTTTCCAAGATTGATCATCCCACCGATGGCAAAGAGTCCCTCGTCCGGTAATTTATTCTGCGGGTTGGTATTGATGCCATCAATGGCATTCCAATCTACATGAAAGTCAATAGGAGAGGCAGTAGGAAGGGCCAATTGAACCGAGGGCATCTCATAGTATAAATCACCCCCATATTCCTTGCTAGCATAGTTGCTTACAACGGCAGGGTCAAAGGCGCCTCGAGCTTTTAGTAGCTCAGCTTTTGCGATGGGTAATTTATTGCGTACCGCTGCCAGCACAGGGTGATTTGCATCCACCCACTGCACGAATTGCGCTGCACTGAGCTCTGCCGGCGCTTCCTGCGAATTTTGACCAATTACTGACCAAGAGAGTAATAAGAAGAGTGCGGTTAGTTTTCTCATTATTTAATCTTGATTTTAGGCTTGTCCACCTTCTCTTTAGCTACGATAGGCTCATAATAGTCCGGTGGGAAAGAGTTGAATTGACGCCAGATTTCGTACCAAACAGGAACATTGTTCAACAATGCGATACCTCTTGCGCCCGTACCAGCACGCAAGTTTTTCGGCCAATCTTCTCCCGGTGCGACCAAGATTCTGTATTTGCCTTTATCATTAGTCACCTGATCAACTGCAACTACTTTTCCATCAAAAGTACCATAGCTCGTTCCAGGCCAACCGCGGAATACGATAGCTGGCCATCCGTCGAATTGGAACATCACCTTACTGCCCTCATGGATCAAAGGCATATCGATAGGGCTGATATAGAGCTCAACAGCCAATTCGTAAGAGGTAGGTACAATCGTAGCGAGCGCGGTCCCTTCCTTTACAGTTTCACCGAGACCTTGCGTTTTTACTTTAGCGAGCTTCCCGCTTTGAGGTGCGATGATGTAGTAATAACCAGCGCGCACTTGTAATGATGCTAGTTTATTCCTGTATTGGGCCAATTCACCTTGTGCAGCCGCAGCATTGCTCTTCGCGGTCGCGAGATCACTTTGTGCTTTGCTGATTTTCTCTAAAAATGCATTGGCGTTATTCGCCAACTCGAGGGTCACATCCAAAAGCTTGTTCTGGCTCGCTTCCCATTTACCTAAGGCCTGTTCAGTTTTCGCTTGTTGCTGTGCGAGCTTCACACTGTACTGTTCTACATCCGTACGCGACTTTAACCCTTGCTCGAGAAGCTGGTCGTAACGCTTCGCCTGGGTTTGAGCGACCTCTAAATTTTTTTTCTGAGAATAGTAATTCGTGCTATCAGCTGATGCCGCTGCGACAGCTGCATTTTTTTTATACTCTAGGCTTTGAGCCTTGACACCCTGATTGGTGCGCAGCGTGCGGATCAATTCTTCAAGTGCCTCCACCTTGGCATTGTATCCTGCTAATGCATCCAGCTTTGCATCTACCTGCTCTTGAGTACGCTGAATTACCTCTGGATCAAGGTATTCACTCTTGATTTCCTGCAATCGTGCTATAGTATCACCTGCAGTGACGATATCACCTTCTTGCTTGTACCACTGTGCCACCTGACCAGCAATCTGCGCTTGAATTTCACTTGGTCGCTGCTCAGGGCGGAGCATCGTTACCTGACCCTTGCCTTGAATGTTCTGTGTCCAAGGAAGGAATAGTGCCAGCAAGCTAATCGCTGCAATGATGGTGAAGCGACGCTTGATTTTAGGCCCAATGAATGGATTACCCAATTGACTGAAGCTTTTGTAACGGCTGAGGTCAATTCTGTCTGAAATAATTTGTCTAGATAATTTCAGCATGACTTAGAGTTTAATCGTTTGAGAACTGTGCGAGCATACCACATCCAAATTCGATGCTGCCACTAGCGTCCATGGTTGTTTTTCGTCCCAGATAAAATCAATGATTGCTTTTCTGTCTTTTGGATCGAAGAGGTGGAATACATCATCTACCAATAACAATCTTGGGCGCGTAATAATGGCGCGCGCCAGCAATATTCGCTCTATCAAAGAGCTTGAAAGAGGTATAGCTTTAGGTCCAACAGGAGTCTCATAACCCATAGGTAAGGTCATGATAAAGTTCTTGAGACCAAGTCCTTCAACAGCCCATTCTACGTCTGCCAGCTCAATTTCAGGGCGTCCTAAGGTGATGTTTTCCATCAAGGATCCTTCGAAAAGCGATTCACTTAAGAAGCAATCGCCGATGTTGTACCTTAAATCTGCAGTATTCAAATTACCAGCAGTTTGACCGTTATAGCTTACTGTACCGCTTGTGGCTTCGTATTGGGCCGAAAGCAGTCTGAGAAGGGTAGACTTACCTGATCCATTCGGTCCGGTGATCACTACACGGGCGCCACTAGCAATAGAAACGCTTAAGTCTTTAAGGATATCTAGCTTACCGTCCTGAGAAGTGTAGGTTACATTTTTTAGATCAATGGATGCACCCATACCTGTATCGATATCACCAAACATGATAACGCCTTGGTCTTCTTCCAATGGAATATCGGTTACCTTGCTAATCTTTTCGACTGCGGTTAATACGTCGTAGATAGGCTCCATAGTGAGAATGAGCTTTTCAGCAGAGTTCACGATGAGGATTATGACAATCTCTGAGGCAACGAATTGGCCAATATTTATCTCATTATCTATTACCAAAAGGCCCCCGATTACGAGTAAGCCAAGCGTCACTAAAGCTTTAAAACCGACGATGTTGGAGAATTGGAAAATGAGGGTCTTCCAGTGCTTTTTCCTATGTGTCAAATACGATTGAACCAAACCATCAGTCTTCTCCAAAGGTAATTCAGTATGGCCTGCGCGCTTGAAGGTGTCCATGGTTCTTGCAATCTCCTGAAGCCAGTGTGCTACCTTGTATTTGAAGGTACTCTCTTGCAAACTGCTCTCTAATCCGCGAGGGCCGGTATAGTATAGGATGGCAGTCAGTAACAAGATAAGGGCAACACCAAAGGTGATGAAGAACGGGTGATAGGTACTCAAAAGGATCAACCCTATAATAATCTGAATCGCCGAAGAACTAAAGTCCATCAACAGTTTTGGCAGACCTTTTTGAATGTTCAAGGTGTCAAAGAACTTATTGATCATCTCAGGAGGATACATACCTCTAATGCTTGAGCTTTGGAAACGAGGGATGCGGTAGGTGAATTCAAACGCAGCGCGAGTGAAAATTCGCTGCTGGATAATTTCCGTGATGCTCAGCTGCATCACCTGTAGTATACCACCGGCAATAACACCAATGGTTACAATGGCGCTCAAAATGATCCAGTTTGTACTAACCGTCCCTGCTTGTATCAGGCCAATGATTGCTTGAATACCCAAGGGTAAGGTTAATGACACCAATGAGTAGAATATGGAGTACGCATACAAATAGAGAATATCTCTCTTGTCTACGGAGAGCATCGCTAAAAGCTTTTGAAACGGATGTTTATTCATCGGTTTTAATGGTTTTAAGAGTCAATTCAGTAAGAAAATCAATAATGTCCTCGCACCCCGATTTTGCATCTGATAAACGCGGTAAGTGTTTAACAAAGAACTGCTGGCTTTGTGCTGCGGAAATGATGGTTGAGAACAAACTGTGTGGAAATCTATAAGCCGGATTTATTTGTAATGCAATTAGGCTTAAGATATCGCAAATACGGTTGTAACCGTGGAAGTAACCTTCCTTATTCTCAACATCAACCTCTTTGGTCAAATAAATCTTTGGGTATTCCGCAACGACGATACGTTGAAGGGTCGCCTCATTAATATGCGGGATACGTGCATCTTGATCCATAGGTGATACAAGAAGCTGAATAGCGCGCTTAAGCTTGTTCTCAGGACTATTAAGAACAATAAATTCCTGGGCCAATTTTACTTCGAGCCAGCCCCAATACCAATTAATCAGGTATGCCAAAAGCTGGTGTTTGTTTTGGAAATACCTATAAACACTCGCTTCAGTGGACTCTATAGCGGTAGCAATTTTTTTAAACGTCAACTGCTCATAGCCCATCTGCTCCATGAGCTCAATGCTCTTGGATAGAATGCGCTTCCCTAGATCCGTTTCTTCCGGATTCTTGTGGTAAAGCTTGTGGCTGACGGTTATGTTTAAGACGTTCATGATGTAATAGCTATAGCTAAATAGTTGTTTAGCGATGCTAATATAATAGTAATACTATCATAAACATAGACAAATGTTCATATCCTGAAAATAAGCAGGGCTTATGATAGTAATTTCTGTAAGCTATTTTTGAAGAGCTCTTTGTTGAATGCTTTAATTGGAAAACCAATAGGGCCGTATCCAGCCTTGTGTATCAAACGGTTCCATAGGTATTGATCGGCAATATGCGGAATAATCAATTGCTTCTTTTTAAACCTTAAGGCGCTATGGGTGGTCCCTGAACCTCCATGATGTACAACTGCCTTGACCTTGCCAAATAGCCAGTCGTAAGGGATGTCGCTAATAACGAAGACGTGTTCTGGTATATCCTTGCCCAATTCAATTCCTCCCCAGCTCGTGTTGATCAGAACGGGTTGATTAAGCTCGCTGCAGGATTCGATAATCATTCGACCGATCTCCTTTGGCTTTCCGTTAATCATGGAGCCAAATCCCACGTACAAAGGCTCTGGGTATTTTTCTAGAAATGTCAAAAGCTCATTCGAAGGATTCCACCCCTGTGTTTTATTCCGTTCACGAAACTGTGTCACAACAACATGTTGTGGCCAATTCTTTGGTCTGGGGAACAGCTCTTTTGAGATTGCGAACTCAATGGGTAACTCATCCAAAAGAAAACACTTCAATTCTTTCTTTTGTAAAGGTTTTTCCTTCCATTCCTTCAATACTGGATTCCCATATCCCAAGATGGCTTGGTTGATAAGCGCATAATTCGCGATGGAGTAAGTCATCCTGTTCCACCATGTGCTCCTCGGTTTACCAAAACCGATTGCGGGCTCATGATCAACAGGATGCAGCAGGCAGGGCACAGGGCTAAGAAGGGCGGTCTTACGCTTATATCTCAATGCAGCAATTACTGGGTAGACGCATTTTATATGATAGATGATTGAATCGGGCTTAAAAGCATCATCCGCTGTTTTTTGATCTCTTATAAGTTGTTGTTGAATGTGTTTGGTAGAGCGTAAAAGCTTTAAAATGGTCTTCAGCCTGCTCCAGCCTGAACCAATCTGCCCGGTGATTTTCTTAACCTCGGGATTGTCCATAAGCGCCAAGAAATCTGGGGTCATTGGATAAAAGCTTGGGCTGACTTCTTTTGCAAGATTTTCGAATTGTGCGGGCATACAAAAAGCGACCTCGAGTCCTTCTTCAATTAATTCTTCGCCTTTGGCTAAGAATGGCTCCATGTCTCCACGAGAGCCCAAAGACATAAGTAGTACTTTACTCATGTGCTCTTTTGCGTTGAGACTGTGAATGAGATGTTGAAGGCACTAACTCTTCTAAGCCTAAAAACTGTATGGTTTTGCCATCTACAGTCGCGGCTTTTTGTAACGATTGTAGATGAGCCATAGTTGTATGGTCAATAAAAGTCGCCTTAGCAAAGTCAAGGATTGCAGTTTCAGTAGTTTCCAATGCCTTGTCAATGTGCTTTTTCAAACCTAAGTAATTCGAAAAGGTGAATGCACCTTCTAAATGAAGAATAGAGTTATTGTCTGACTCAACGGTAATGTGTGTTTTGAATAAATCAGTTACACGAACTCTTCCAAGAAGGACCAAAAAGTAGTTGCATAAAATTCCAACGCCAATCCCAATAATAAGGTCCGTCGCAAGTACGGCGAGGAGGGTGGTTACAAAGACGATAATTTCAGTGGTGCCAATCTTGTACATATGAACAAATTCCTTTGGCGAAGCCAAGCGAAATCCTGTGAAAACAAGCATTGCCGCAAGTGCTGATAAAGGGATAAGTTCAATGACAGAGCTTGCTACCAAGAGAAACACCAAAAGGAATGACCCATGAAAGAAGTTGGCCCATTGCGTTTTCCCACCATTATTGACATTAGCGGAGGAACGAACGATCTCGCTAATCATAGGTAAGCCTCCAATGAGTGCTGCAAGTGATGAGCTAGACCCCATGGCCAACAAGTCCTTGTCGAGGTTCGATTTACGCTGGTACGGGTCTAGGGCGTCTACTGCTTTTGCACTCAAGAGACTTTCAATAGCGGCCACAAGCGCTATTCCAATGACGGCCGACCAGAAAGCACCCTCGCTAATCTTTGCAAAACTTGGCAATGTAAAGCCATCACTACCGAATAAGTCTTTTGGCATCTGAACCAAGGCCAGTTTGTCCGTGCCAAAATATTGTGCCATTGAGATAGTGACAATCATTACCCACATTGGTGCAGGTACAACCTTGATGGGAGTCCAATTTATTTTCGGGTGCACCATCAAGATCAGTATGGTGGCAATGGCGATAATTGCTGCATAACTGTTTGTATGAAGCAGTGCGTTTGGGATTTGCGTGGCGGTCTCAAGTATGCTTGCTTTTTCCGGCTGAACTCCAATGGCAGGAAATAACTGTTTGATCATTATGATTACACCGATAGCTGCAAGCATCCCGTGTACCGCTGCAGAAGGAAAGAAATCTCCAACCTTGCCAACTTTTAACAGGCCAAAGAGCGCCATGATGGCTCCGGCTACAACAATAGCGCCGAGCGTATGAGGGTAACCGGCATATCCAGATTCTACTCCGGCACCACCAAGTCCTTCAGCGGCTCCTAAAATTACGACTATGAGACCGGCTGCAGGTCCAGAAATCGTAACAAACGTCCCTGAAATCCTTGAACCGATGAGTCCTCCAACGATGGCTGTGATTAAACCTGCGAGTGGCGGTACTCCTGAAGCGATGGCAATTCCTAAACAAAGTGGTAAAGCGATCAGTGAGACGCTAAACCCCGAGGAAAGGTCGTCTTTGAAATGGGCTTTTAATCCAGCAAAACCAGTTTTCGGCATTGTCGATTTATCCATGGTGTTTCGGTGCTTTTTTGACTCCATTAAAGAAAGCCAATTTATCTTGGATTTAAATGTAATTCCAAATGTCGAGAGATTCTCGTTTCTAATCCAATCGAAGAAAGTGAAAACTGGCTAATGGTGTATAAATGTTGGTGTTAGCTCAGATATAAATAAAAAGGCATAATGGGATAAGCAGAGCTTATAGTTAATGGCTCCGCTTCGCGTCTACCGTCTTTTTCTTCACCCAAAATCCTTAAGCAAGCCTTGGATTTTGTCTAAAGAAAAAGCCAACCCACGTTGTGGGCTGGCTTTGTTCTTTTTGGATCACCAAGTGGAGTCGGCGGGAATCGAACCCGCGTCCAAACAAGGAAGCCTGAGGCTTTCTACATGCTTATCTTGTGATTAAGTTTTCGACCAATCTCTGAGCACAAGCACCCTAATCATGGCTTAGCCTCTAAACTTGAATTGGCCCGCGAGGCGAGGGCCAATTGCATTCCTGAATTTTCTACACCTCGTGATCAAGCGCCTCAGGACGGGGGCTCTTGCGAGATGTTCAGCTCCTATACCTTGTATAGGATTAGCATAATCGACATCCTGTCAGATTAAGCGGCTAAAGCGTAAGATTCTTCGCCAGTTATAAAAAGTGAAGCGGTGTATTAACGAGCTGCCCCTTCCGCGCTCGACATGCTTACATCAACCTTCGACCTGCTGTCAAAACCAGTCGACCCCGATGTAGGAGGGCAAAGATAAGCACATTCTATGCGATTTAAGTGCCTTATTACCGTATGAGGTGTACATGTCCCATTTTTGTTACGGATCTCAATCCATAGGTCTTTCCTCTCCGGTATTTGTAAGTCAACCTATAAGGATATACCCCTTGTGGTAGTTCTTTTCCGTTGTAGGTCCCTTCCCAGCCAAAATGCAAGTCATTAGATCTGAAAATGATATTCCCCCAACGGTCGGCAATCACAATTTCTACACTTTCAATGTTAACAGTGGATACAGACCAAACTTCATTTTTTCCGTCATTGTTTGGGGTAAAAGTGTTTGCAGCATAGATGATTGGATCGCACACATTGTCTACTACAAGAACTGTAGAAGCGCTATCATGACAATAACCGTCTAAAGTGTTAGAGTAGGTGATTTTATACGAGCCACTCTCCATATTTTGATATCCAAAAATTCTGTTCTCTACATAATCGCCTGACCAAACGCCATTGGCAGGTTGTGCTTCCGGAAGAGTATATGGAAGGTCCTTTGGGCAGATGAAAATGGAATCAGGAATACTTACTGGAGCACTTTCTCCAATGACTATCTGCGTTAGGTGGAGGCTGTCGCAGCCGTCGGTTCCATCTTGTAGGTTAACCAAGTTTTGAGAGAACATGATTGGTAAGCCATCAAAGAGCACAGAATCGCATGCTTGAATTAACTGATAAGTACTGTCTTTTGAAATTATTAAGTCGAGATAGAAAATACTATCACAGCCACTTGAAGAAACATAATTTAACTGGTGTATTCCTGAAGTTGAGAATGTGCTGTCTTTCCAAGTGTATTCTCCACATACGGATGCTTGTAAAGTATCTACATAGCTGTTGTTAACGACCAATTGCGTGTATACAATTGAATCGCAACCATTACTTGCATTCAACGTGTCAATTAATGTGCTGCTTTGCGTGAATACCTGTCCGTTCATGGAGATGCTATCGCAGCCAGTAATTACATGATTGAAAATGGTAGGGCTATTAACAGTAATGTCATAATACCAAGTAGAATCACAGCCGTCACGAGAAGTGAACGTATTGGAATACATCCCGCTATTACTCCAAGTGAAGTTATGAGCAGATACAATTCCACATCCACTTATTGTTAAGGTGTCCGTAAACTCAGGTGTTCGTGTGAAATAAACCGTCATGGTGCTATCACAGCCTGCTGGAGTGGCTGCATTAAATACATAAGTACCGCTCGTATCTATTTGATGTGCCCCAATATAAATTGGTTGGCAAGAGGTGATTGTTTCTACTCGCTCAATGCTGTAGTTAATCGTCACTGTTGTCTGCACAATACTGTCACAGCCTTGGGCGCTGGTGAGGGTATCGGTTACGGTACCGCTGTTAAAAATGTAGCGGTT
>JAAXJR010000015.1:0-2760 GCA_012269745.1 Flavobacteriales bacterium
TTTTTTCTTTAATCCGGCAATTTCATCGCTCGGAATCTAGTACCTGGGGCGGGAATCGAACCCGCACTCCCGAAGGAACTGGATTTTGAATCCAGCGCGTCTACCAATTCCGCCACCCAGGCTTCCATGGAATTGGACGGCAAAAATAAGGGGCTTTTCCAATTCTCCTAACATTTTCTTCAAGAAATTGAATCACCTTCTTTTTTAGGAGGCTTTTTAATGTTCTTTTACTTACATTTGCACCCCTCTACGGAGGTGCGTTAAATACGTTAATAACACTGATACACAGTACAGATGCTACCTGAAGCAAAAATATTTGCCGGTCGACACACCATGGATCTCGCTAAGAAAATCGCGGGACAGTACGGTATTCCTATGGGGAATGTCAAAATCACCCAGTTTAGCGACGGTGAATTTTGTCCGTCCTTCGAGGAAACTGTGCGCGGTAATCGTGTATTCCTAATTCAGAGCACGAATCCGCCTGCAGATAATTTAATGGAGCTTCTAATGTTGTGTGATGCTGCCAAGCGTGCTTCTGCAAAGCACATCACAGCGGTTATCCCTTACTTCGGACTTGCCCGTCAAGACCGTAAAGACAAACCGAGAGTACCAGTAGGCGCAAAGCTTGCTGCAAAGATGCTCATGGCAGCTGGCGCTACTCGTGTTATGACCATGGATCTTCACGCAGACCAAATCCAAGGTTTCTTCGAGGTTCCTGTAGACCACCTCTTCTCTTCTGCCCTGTTCATTAAGGACATAGAAGGCATGAAGATGGATGATCTTTGTATTGCCTCTCCAGATATGGGTGGCGCAAAACGTGCACATGCTTACGGCTCGAAGCTTGAAGCAGATGTGGTAGTTTGTTACAAGGAGCGTAAGAAGGCAAACGTTATTGATAAAATGACCGTCATTGGTGATGTTGATGGCAAGAATGTAATTCTTGTTGACGATATGGTTGATACCGGCGGTACACTTTGCAAAGCAGCAGAAATGCTGAAAGAAAAAGGTGCCAAAACAGTACGCGCTTACTGTACCCATGGTGTTCTAAGTGGCCCCGCTCACGAAAGAATTGCCAATAGCGCATTAGAGGAATTGGTAATCACTGATACCATTCCACAAACACAAGAGAACCCGAAGATCCGCGTGATCTCAGTTGCTGAAATGTTTGCTCAGGTGATGAAAAATGTTCACCACCACGAGAGTATTTCAGGACACTTCATAATGTAATACCAGAATAAACAAGATCAGATGAAGTCTGTTGAAATTCAAGGAAATGTAAGAACCGAGGTTGGTTCAAAATACGCAAAAGCAGAGCGTAAAGCAGGTAACGTACCATGTGTAGTTTACGGTGGTGAAGCGCCAATTCACTTTTCTGCTCCTACTCTAGCATTTAAAGGACTTGTATACACTGCGGAAGCTAAAACTGCAAAAATCACTGTAGGCGATGCGACTGTTGAAGCAGTAATCCAAGACATCCAATTCCACCCAGTAACTGATCAGTTGATGCACATCGACTTCATCCAGTTGGTAGAAGGCAAGCCTGTAACTATGGATATCCCTGTAGTTCTTAACGGTCAAGCTCGTGGTGTATTGGCAGGGGGTAAGCTAAAAACTATCCTTCGTAAGCTTTCAGTTCGCGCGGTACCTGGTCAGTTCCCAGAAAGCATCGAACTAGATATCACTGGCCTTCGTATCGGCAAGTCTATCCGCGTAAGTGATGTACCAGCCGAAGGTTTCGAAATCCTAAACGCTGATACAGCGGTTATCGTTACTGTTAAGAAAGCACGTGGTGCTGTTGACGATAACGATGACGAGGAGGAAGAAGGCGAAGCAGCGGCTGAGTAATCTCGACCTTTACGGGTATGAAAAAGTTCCTCATTGTCGGTTTGGGCAATCCTGGAGCCGAGTATGAAAATACCCGTCATAATATTGGTTTTTTAACATTGGACGCCTTCGCAAAGGCGTCCAATGTTGTTTTTGAACCCGGGCGTTATGCAATGACTGCAGAAGCCAGAATCAAAGGCAGAATCTTTAGGCTCATCAAGCCTACTACCTTTATGAACCTTAGTGGCAATGCTGTTCGCTATTGGATGCAAGAGGAAAAAATCCCTATAGAAAATGTTTTGGTCGTCGTTGACGATCTAGCCATTCCTTTCGGCTCACTTCGCATCAAAGGCAAAGGCTCAGATGCAGGACATAACGGTCTAAAAGACATTCAAGCTAAACTTGGTCGCAGTGATTACCCTAGACTTAAGTTCGGTATTGGCAACGACTTTCCGAAAGGACGTCAGGTAGACTACGTACTCGGCGAATGGAACAAGGACGAAGCACCCCATCTTCCGGCGCTTATTGAACATGCCGTTAAGATGTGTCAAAGCTTCGGATTGGCAGGGATAAACACCACAATGAATCAGCTCAACAAGAAATGACCAAGGCTGAACAGATACTGGCCTTTTACAACGCGCTCGATTTCGACCGTAAATACCTTGATGCAGATCTAGAAGTACTCAACCCCTTTGAAGGAGCCAGCCCTGAGCAGGAGCGAGCGCTAAGCGGGTTCTACCACAAATTTTACAGCGACGACACTCCGCGTAACCTCATCCTTGGCATCAATCCAGGTCGCCTCGGCGCCGGCGCCACAGGCATACCTTTTACCGACACGAAGCGGTTGATTGAATGCGGCATTCCCTTTGAAAGCTTCTCCACCCACGAGCCTAGTTCGGTCTTCGTATATGAAGCAATTAATGCTTTCGGTGGTCC
>JAAXJR010000015.1:2860-32347 GCA_012269745.1 Flavobacteriales bacterium
TTCCGTTTAATCCATAATAGGTCCAGCCGTTTATTTGGGTACCCACACCCCAGTGCTCGCCAATATTTCTACCGAAACTCAGGCCTACATAAGGATCAAACTCGAATTCATCCTTATACTCCATCGGACGGCTAGCGACTATGGCGAACCGGACATCCAAGTACCATTTACGATCGATAAGATTAGAGGTGTAAATCAAACCAAAAGATTGCTCGCGCTCCCCTATTCCACTCCAAGACGTTTCTTCATACCAGTTCTTCCAAAACACACCTATGTGATTGGTTTTGACAAACTCATAATTAAGAGTACCACTATAATTTAAAGTATGGCCCCAGGGTAAAACTGCAGCACCTAGAGAAAGCTGATTACTGAAGCAATTCTGTGCTTGCGTACCTAAGTACATTAAACAAAAAAGGAGTATAGTTAGCGTCTTTTTCATTGTCCTATTGGTCTCCCTTAAAGTTATAAAAAAAGCCACCCTTTTCAGAGTGGCTTTCTAGTTCTAGCTAAATGCTGAGAATTACATCATTCCCATGCCGCCGCCCATTCCTGGGGCTGGCATTGCTGGTTCTTCTTTAGGAATCTCAGTAATAGTTGCTTCCGTGGTCAACAATAGACCTGCTACCGAAGCAGCATTTTCAAGGGCTACACGAGTCACCTTTGTTGGGTCAATAACACCCGCCTCGTACATGCCTTCGTAAGTATCAGTCTTTGCATTGAAGCCGAAGTCATCTTTGCCTTCTTTCACCTTGCTCACTACTACAGAACCTTCCAAACCTGCGTTATGTACGATCTGACGAAGTGGTTCTTCGATAGCCTTAGCTACAATCTGAATACCGGTAGTCTGGTCTTCGTTTTCGCCCTGCAAGCTTTCCAAAACGGAGCTTACACGAACAAGCGCTACACCACCACCAGGAACGAATCCTTCTTCAACCGCCGCTTTAGTCGCTGCCAGTGCATCGTCTACACGGTCTTTCTTTTCTTTCATCTCAACCTCAGAGGCCGCGCCTACATAAAGTACAGCTACACCACCCGCAAGCTTAGCTAAACGCTCTTGCAACTTCTCACGGTCGTAATCTGAGGTTGTATTTTCAATCTGTGCTTTGATTTGAGCAACACGGCCTGCGATAGCCTCTGCTTCACCAGCACCATTCACTATAGTTGTGTTGTCCTTATCGATACTTACTTTCTCAGCAGTACCCAACATATCTAGAGTAGCGCCTTCGAGTGTCATACCGCGCTCTTCGCTTACTACTTGACCACCAGTTAGGATAGCGATGTCTTCAAGCATTGCTTTACGACGGTCTCCAAAGCCTGGTGCCTTCACTGCAGCAATTTTGAGCGAGCCACGGATGCGGTTGACCACCAAGGTAGCCAACGCTTCGCCATCTACATCTTCAGCGATGATAAGTAGTGGGCGACCACTTTGAGCTGCAGGCTCAAGAATTGGTAACAACTCCTTCATAGAGCTTACCTTCTTATCGTAAATCAAGATGTAAGGGTTCTCTAATTCCGCAATCATCTTCTCGGTATTGGTCGTGAAGTACGGACTCAAATAACCACGATCGAACTGCATACCTTCTACTACATCTACGTAAGTTTCGGTACCCTTCGCTTCTTCTACAGTAATCACACCTTCGTTCTTCACTTTGGCCATAGCTTCAGCGATTAAAGAACCGATGGTGTTATCATTGTTTGCAGAAATAGAAGCCACCTGCTTGATCTTGCTATTGTCGTCACCAACTTCTTGGCTTAGAGACTGAAGCTCGCCTACAAGAGCATCGACTGCTTTCTCAATACCGCGCTTAAGGTCCATCGGGTTAGCACCCGCAGCCACGTTTTTCAACCCGTGATTGTATATAGCCTGTGCCAAAACCGTTGCTGTAGTGGTTCCGTCACCTGCGATATCTGCAGTCTTAGAAGCCACTTCTTTTACCATCTGCGCACCTAGGTTCTCTAGCTTGTCTTCAAGCTCGATCTCTTTTGCAACAGATACACCATCCTTCGTTACGTGTGGTGCACCAAATGCCTTTTCAATAATCACATTGCGACCCTTTGGACCCAATGTCACCTTCACTGCGTTTGCCAATGCATCAACACCTGCTTTGAGGCTGTTTCTCGCATCTACGTCAAATGAAATTTCCTTTGCCATGTCTATTCGTTTTTATCAGTTAGGATTAAACAATTGCCATGATGTCTGCCTCGCGCATAATGAGGTAATCACCGCCTTCGTACTTGAATTCAGTGCCGCTGTACTTGCCGTACAACACTACATCACCAACGCTCACCGTCATAGGCTCGTCTTTCTTACCTGGGCCCACAGCCACAACAGTACCTCTCTGAGGCTTTTCTTGTGCAGTATCAGGAATGATGATTCCCGATGCAGTCGTAGTTTCAGCAGCCGCCGGTTCAATAATTACTCGGTCGGCTAACGGACGAATGTTTAAATCTGCCATGATTTGAGTTTTTAAAGTTTGATGCTCTTCCTACTAGGAATTTTGTGCCAATTCTTCTTTCGTGCCACTCTGACACCAACACTGTCTTCAATGGCGAAGAACTGTCAGTTTTGGACATAAAAAAAGCCCGAATGGCAGGACCATCCGGGCTCATATATCTTTTTTGACTTTGTTATTCTTCAACGCTCTCTGGCATATCACCCACTGGCATCTCCTCTACTGGAGCATCAGCCGCTGGAGCCGGAACTGCTGGTTGGAAAGGAACCGCGCCTTCTACTTGCTCACGCAACAAAGTATCTTCTTCCTCTACAGCATCACCACCGCTCATGTTCATAGCGATCACCAAAACGAACAAACCGATCACCAAACCCCAAGTTGCCTTGTCTAGGAAATCTGTCGTCTTCTTCACACCACCCAACATCTGAGGGCTATCGCCTCCAAAAGCTGAGCTCAAACCACCACCTTTTGGATTCTGTACAAGAATCACCAAAACAAGTAGTACTGAAATAACTACGATAAGGATTGAGAATAGTGCTGTCATGAGTTCTTTTCTTTCTTAATTGCTCTAATTCGGTCGGCAAAGAAACCACTTTTTTCCGGGTATTTCAAACTTAAAATTTCATAGGCATTAATTGCCTTGCCAAATAAACCTTGACTAAAGTAAATCTCTGCTAATGTTTCCGTTACAAACTTGCCCTCTTCGTTTGCTTCCAAGGTGAATACATTGATTTTCCCATCCTTTGGTTGTACCTCAAATTTTGGCAACTCGCGGATGATTCGGCGGATCTCGTTTCCTTGATCTTCACTCTCCTCAGGCTCCATAACCTCAACACTAGCGAAGTCTTGAGACGGATCTATGGTCTGCACCTCTACCGCATGGTCTGCATTCAACCACTCCAAGAACGAAGCCTTTTCGCTGAAGGGCATTACTCGTAGATCTTCCTTCTCAGCTTCTGCAGGTTTGGAAGGAATTGGTTCTTCTTTCTTAACCTTTATAGGTTCGACAGCCGGAGCTGGTTTCTCTTCCTTTACTTCTGACGGTTTTGCTGTAGGCTTTACTACCACCGAAGCTGATTTCTCTTCCCCTGCTTCAACAGGTTTACTCGTTGGCTGTACAGGTTCTTTTTTCTCTGGAGCCAATTCGCCCTTAGTCAACGCTCTAGACCTTAAGATGGCATTTCGCACACTTTCGGGAAGATGATCAAGGTTATTTGGATCTCTTTTTGGAACCACCGGTTTAGGTTTTGGCTTTTCCTGCGGCTTCACTGCTGAAGTTTCCTTCTTTTTAGAATCTTGTTTTTCTACGGGCTTTTTCGCTGCTACTGCAGGTGCATTCGCAGGCTGCGGAGTTTCTTTAACCTCAACCTTCGCTGACTTTACTTCTGTTGTAGCTTGCTTTTGAGCTTTCTGGGCCTTGAAGGCTTCAAGGTCAAACTCAATTGCTACAGGCTTCACTTGCTTACTTGAGGCTTCATAGAATTCTCTGAGTAACGCGCGGTCTGGCACTGCAATCGCAGTTCGCTTCACTTGAGCAGGCAGCTGGTAATTGTCCTGATTCTGCAACGCCTTCATGTACAATACTTGCAATGAGGCAGCAAAAGGAAAATCTTGCGCAGCCTGCTTCAACGCTACCAAGGCGGCATCGTCAATCTTTTCAGGGTGCTCAAAATATTCCTTGAGTTGCTTCGCGTTCATTTTACCAGTTTGCTATGGCCCTATTGAGGATATCTTCAGTCAATTCTTTGATGATCTCCTCTGACAATTCGGTTTCAATATCCGAAAAATTCAAATCGGCATCATAATCCCGGTAACGAGAAAATCGCTGAGAGAAATCATTATCCGGTTCTAATCGATTCGTAAAATCCACTTTCACTGCAATGGTAAAGCGCATTTGAGCAACTTCCGAGGGACCACGCGCTGCTTGTGGACGTAGGCTATATTCTGAAATCTCTCCTTCCACCTCCATATCCGACGGCCCATCATTAAGCTCGAGGGAAGTCTGCTGCACAAAAATGTCCTTGATTGCTTCAGTCACGATCTGTGACATCTCAGGATTCACTATCTGAGCATTGTTGTCAAAGAAACCTACATAAATAGATTTCGCATCACCAACATTACCACCGGTAAAGCTGTATCCACCTTTACACGAAGCAAACGCTAAAGCCGCAAGCGCGATGAATACTCTTACTCTCATTCGAGGTTGTACTGCTTAATTTTCCGATACAAGGTACGCTCCGAAATACCCAATTCCTTTGCTGCATTCTTTCTTTTACCCCCTGACTTTTCCAATGCCTTTTTGATCAATTCAATTTCTTTATCGACCAAGCTCAGATTTTCAATCTCTATGGTGTGGTCTTCTTCAAACTGTTCACGCTCCTCATCACTGATGATAGTCACCTCATGACTCGCAGGCGCAACAGGACGTGTGAATTCCTGGCTAATTTGAGGGTATTCACTCTGCATCTTTTCATAAAGACCTTTTCCACTACCCACAGCCTCCTTCAAAGCATTGATCTCAGCTCTCATCTCGAACAACAATTTATAGAGTGCCTCACGTTCTTGCGCAAAACTGTCTCCACTACCATCGCTCACTCGGGTATTGCTCAGTGCTGGTAGATTCGATGCATCCACCTGCGGCAAATAAGTCTTCAGCAAATCCCTACCTACCATCCGAGTAGTTTCTATAACGCTCATCTGCTCCGCCAAATTGCGCAACTGACGAATGTTTCCAGGCCAGCGGTACTGCTCGAGTAATCGAACCGCTTCCTCATCCAATCGTAAAGGTGGTAAATGATATTTGTTTGCAAAATCGGCCGCGAACTTTCTAAACAATAAATGGATGTCGGAAGGGCGCTCTCTGAGCGGAGGCAGCTGAATTTCTACCGTGTTCAATCTGTAGTAGAGGTCCTCACGAAACTTGCCCTTCTTAATCGCTTCGAGCATGCCCACGTTGGTAGCACCCACCACGCGCACATCAATCTTCTGGGCACGAGAGGCACCTACGCGAATAAATTCACCTGTCTCGAGCACGCGAAGCAATCGAACCTGCGACGGCAGGGGCAATTCACCCACCTCATCCAAAAAGATCGTGCCGCCGTCGGCCTCTTCAAAATATCCCTTGCGCGCACCAGTGGCCCCAGTAAAGGCCCCTTTTTCGTGACCGAAAAGTTCAGAATCTATCGTTCCCTCCGGAATGGCGCCACAGTTCACTGCGATATATGGCTTGTGCTTGCGGTGACTTAGGTTGTGGATGATCTTAGGGATGCTCTCCTTACCTACACCACTTTCACCGGTGACAAGAACACTAATATCGGTAGGGGCTACCTGAACCGCCTTGCTCAAGGCACGGTCCAATAGTGGACTGGTCCCAATAATTCCAAAACGTTGTTTAATGCTCTTAAGATCTGCCATGGTTCTACTGCTTTGGTTTACGCTTGTTCAACGACCGTACCAATCAAGGTAGCCGAGGTACAACTGTCAATTCGTACATGACAGAAGTCGCCCGGTTTAAAGTCGTGCTTGTCAAAAACAACCACACTGTTGGTATCTGTACGACCAAACAATTGCTCATCGCTCTTTTTAGAAGTTCCTTCCACCAACACCTCATACGTCTTACCAATCATCGCCTGGTGACGCATCAAGCTGTGCGAGGTCTGTAGTTTGATGATCTCGTTCAATCTGCGCTTTTTTACATCCAATGGAATATCATCTTCCATCTTACGTGCTGCATAGGTATTTGGCCGTTCGCTGTAGAAGAACATGTACCCGAAATCGTACTTCACATATTCCATCAAGCTCAAGGTCTCCTGGTGGTCTTCCTCAGTTTCCGTCGGGAATCCCGAGATCATATCGTGTGAAATGGCACAACCAGGGATGATGCGGTTGATTCGATCGATCAATGCGATGTACTCCTCGCGGTTGTGGCCACGATTCATCAGCTCCAAAATTCTTGACGAGCCACTCTGCACCGGCAGGTGGATGTAATTACAGATGTTCTTGTATTTGGCAATGGTCTCAAGCACATCGTCTCTCATGTCCTGAGGGTTCGATGTGGAGAATCTAATGCGCATGTTTGGTACTGCTTCAGCCACCATAGCCATCAAGTCTGCAAAATGAACGGCACTAGCTTTGGCCAATTCAGAGGCCTTCTCAAAGTCTTTTTTCAAACCACCGCCGTACCAGAGGTAGCTATCTACGTTTTGCCCCAAGAGGGTAATCTCTTTGTAGCCTCTCTTCTGCAAATCCAGTGCTTCATCGACAATGGTTTGTGGATTGCGTGAACGTTCCCTCCCGCGGGTAAATGGAACGACACAGAACGTACACATGTTATCACAACCACGAGTTATCGATACAAAGGCACTCACGCCATTCCCACCCAAGCGAACGGGTTCAATGTCATCGTAGGTTTCCTCTTTACTGAGAATCACATTGACCGCCTTGCGACCACCGTCGAGCTCCTGCAGCAGGTTCGGCAAATCGCGGTAGGCATCAGGACCTACAACCAAATCCACAAGTTTCTCTTCATCGAGCAGCTTGCCCTTGACGCGCTCTGCCATACACCCCAAGACCCCAATTTTCATATCTGGATTCTTGCGCTTGTGGCCGTTGAAATGGTTCAATCTATTACGTACCGTCTGCTCTGCCTTGTCCCGGATAGAACAAGTATTGAGGAGCACTAGATCCGCTTCCTCTGGATTTTGTGTGGTGCTGTACCCTTCCTTGCCCAATACTGAGGCAACAATCTCGCTGTCCGAGAAATTCATTTGGCAACCGTACGACTCGATGTAGAGCTTTTTGGTGCCTGTAGGGTTTTTCGTTTCTAGCACGGTTCCATCGTGCTCGTGTGGGTTCTTATCGCCCTCGGCGTAAAGACCTCTTCCGCTTGCGCGTTTTGTTTTTCCTTCCATATTTCAATTCGCTCAAAACTTTACTTTCTCTTGCGATGCCGCAAAGATACATCCTTAACTGACAATTTGTCCGGTTTTAAAATCTCTATTACGTAGTAATACATATAAAAGAGAACAACGCATGAAGAAAAGTTGTTGTTCGTGTAATCTTTTTCGCCTTTACTTTGTGCCCTCAATCTTCTAACTGAATCAATTCATATGGCAAGTAATCTCGTTATTGTTGAGTCACCTGCAAAAGCAAAAACCATTCAAAAATACTTGGGCAAGGACTTCTCTGTGATGTCTTCTTATGGACACATCCGCGACCTATGCGACAAGGGAATGGCCATTGACATTGAAAACAATTTCACTCCTGAATACTGTGTTTCTAAGGACAAAACAACCTTGGTTAAGGAGCTGAAAAAAGCTGCAAAAGGCGCTGAGAAAGTATGGCTCGCATCGGATGAGGACCGCGAGGGAGAGGCCATTGCATGGCACCTTTACGAGAGTCTCGGATTGACTGACGACAAAACGGAAAGAATCGTCTTTAACGAGATAACCAAAACAGCCATCTTACGCGCTGTAGAGAATCCAAGAAAAATCAATAAAGAGCTCGTTGATGCACAGCAGGCCCGCCGCGTACTTGACCGTTTGGTGGGGTACGAGTTGAGCCCAGTGCTATGGAAGAGTATTCAACGTGGATTGAGTGCGGGCCGCGTTCAGAGTGTGGCGGTTCGATTGATCGTGGAGAAGGAGCGCGAGATTGAAGCGCACGTTCCTGTGGCGAGCTACAAGGTGAGCGGGATCTTTACGGATGGAAAAATTAGCTTCAAAGCTGAATTGGCCAAAAATCTACCTACGGAAGAAGAAGCACAGGCATTCCTTGCAAAATGTGTGGGCGCAAACTATAAAGTGGAGTCTGTGGACAAGCGCCCAGGAAAGCGTTCACCGGCAGCACCATTCACCACCTCAACCTTGCAACAAGAGGCAAGCCGCAAATTGGGCTACAGCGTGAGTCAAACGATGACCTTGGCGCAACGCTTGTATGAAGCTGGACACATCACTTACATGAGAACCGACAGCTTCAACTTAAGTAACGACGCCCTTGCTGGCATTGCTGCTCATGTTCAAGCACAATACGGTGACAATTACCACCAAGCACGTAAATTCAATACCAAGAGCAAAGGAGCACAAGAGGCACACGAAGCTATCCGTCCAACCAACTTCAGCAAGAACATTGCTGGTGCGGATGATCGTCAGAAAAGATTGTACGACCTCATCTACAAGCGTACCATCGCATCACAAATGGCAGAGGCACAGCTTGAAAACACGACTATTAAACTATCAAACACAAACGCACCCGATGCGCAGAACTTTACTGCTCGCGGCCAGGTGATCACGTTCGACGGTTTCATTCGCGTATACCAAGAAGGAACTGACGATGAAAATACAGAGCAGCTCGACGGTCAACTACCAGCCGTAACGGTTGGTGATTTACTTCGCTCTGATGAAATCACAGCGACAGAACGCTTTACCAAGCACGTTCCTCGTTACACCGAGGCTTCGTTGGTGAAAAAATTAGAGGAGTTGGGTATCGGACGTCCGTCTACCTACGCTCCAACGATTTCAACCATTCAAAAGCGCAAATACGTAGTCAAAGAATCGCTCGAGGGCGAATCTAGATCATATAAAATCTTCAGTGCAACTGCCGATGGCGTATCGCAAAAGGAGGGTAAAGAGAATTACGGCGCTGATAAAAACAAACTGTTCCCAACGGATATCGGCCGCGTCGTAACCGACTTCCTCATTGAGCACTACGGCTTGATCATGGATTACCAATTCACGGCTAAAGCCGAACAAAACTTTGACACTGTTGCCGCTGGACAAAAAGGCTGGCAAGAAAGCATTAGCGATTTCTACAGCGAATTCCACCCGTTAATCGAAAATGCACCAGAAGGAGCGCGCGCGGCAAGCCGACTTCTTGGGGAGGAACCAGGAACGGGCGAGCCAGTTTATGTCAAGCTCGCACGTTATGGATTCGTCTTCCAATTTGGTGACGGAGACGAAGAGACCAAGCCTAGGTTTAAGAAACTACCACAAGGCGTTGGGTTCTACGACGCAACCTTGGAAATGGCATTGCGCAAAGAGGTACTCCCACGCACTGTAGGCTCTTATCAAGACATGGAGGTTAAAGCCAATGTAGGTCGCTACGGCCCTTATGTGATGTGGAACAAAAAGTTCTTTAGTTTGACTGAAGACACTCCCGAAGAGGTAAGCATCGAAAAAGCAATCGAAATTATCGAGGCTAAGCAAAAAGAGGCTGCCAGCAATATCATTGCAGAGTTTACTGAGGAGCCGGTCATTCAAATTTTGAAAGGTCGCTATGGTCCGTATATCAAGAGTGGCGGTAAAAACTTCAAGATTCCTAAAGACAAGGAACCTGAAACATTGGATCGCGCTGCTTGTGAAGAACTTATCGCCGCAGGGCCAACAAAAAGGAGAGCAAAGCGCAAATAAGGGGGTAAATTGACCACGTTAAAAAGTCTTTAGCGTGGAATACCTTAGTCCTGTACCAGAAAGTGTACTTTCAAAACTCCCTGTTCTAGAACCTGGCCAGTTAGGCCAAAGGATACGCAGACACACGGAAATAGACGGTCTGCCTTCCCTAGACGATGTTAAGGTGGTTATTGTCGGAGTACATGAAGACCGACGAGCTTACCGCAACACAGGTTGCGACACAGCAGCAGATCACATTCGTCCTTTTCTCTACCAGTTGTATCAAGGCACTTGGAATTTCGAGGTAGCTGACCTAGGTAATATTTACAGCGGCGAAAGGCATGTAGATACTATCCTGCACCTTCAGGATTTTTGTGAGAAAATGCTTCGTAAAGGAATTATTACCATCACAATTGGCGGCTCTCAGGATTTGACCTATGCCAATTACCGCGCCTATGACAAACTTGAAAAAATGGTTAATGTTGTGGCCATCGATTCAAGATTAGATGTTGGAAGTGAAGGTAGAGACCTTGATCATCAAAGCTATGTAAGTCACCTCGTTCTTCAGGAACCTCACAATCTTTACAATTTCACCAACCTAGGCTACCAAACGTATTTTAATAACCCAGACGAAATTGCGCTCATTGAGAATCTTTTCTTTGAGGCGGTCCGTTTAGGCGATGCTCAGGCGAGTATACCCAACACTGAACCACTATTGCGGGAAGCTGATGTGGTGAGTGTGGATATCAATGCCGTTCGGCAGAGTTACAATCCAGGTACTTTCTACACCTCTCCACACGGTTTTTCAGGCAACGAGCTCTGTGCCATGATGCGCTATACAGGAATGAGCGATACTGTAAGTCAATTAGGAATTTTCGAATACAATCCTCGCTATGATCAGCGTGGACAGAGTGCTCACCTTTGCGCACATGCACTATGGTATTTCTTCGAAGGAATCTCTTTGCGTTTTGGCGACTTCCCTGTTGGATCTCGTGCTAACTATGAGAAATACAGTGTACTCGTTGATGAAGAGGATACCCTCCAGTTTTATAAAAGTCCGAACAGCGGACGTTGGTGGATTGAGGTACCCAAAGGAGAATTTCAATCCGACCGTTTTGCATTAGTGCCTTGTAGTCATGACGATTACAAAGAGGCACTCCAAGGAAAAATCCCAAAACGCTGGTGGAAAGCGCAGCAGAAAGCCTGATAACTCTAGAAAAAAAGTGTTGTTCGCACGGGAATTTTTCTATCTTTAGCGACGATCAAAAGACGTTAGCGCTTTAACACATGAGAAAAACCCGCCTTGCTTTATTCGCAATGCTTTGTACATCAGCTCTTTGGGCTCAACAAGATGTGCAGTTTACGCAGTTTGCGAATAATAAGATTTTCTACAATCCAGGAGTAATTGGCTCCGGAGATGCCATTTGTCTGTCTGCAGCTCACCGTTCACAGTGGGTTGGCTTTGACAATGCGCCTACCACACAAAACTTCAATGCGAATATTCCACTCGACATTATTGGCGGTGGATTGTCTTTGAACTTCACAAACGACATGATCGGTTTCTTCCAAGACGTTACAGCGGGTGTAGGGTACGGATACCAGATGGCGTTAGCAGATGGAACGCTAGGCTTAGGGCTTCGTGTTGACTTTAGAAACAAAAATGTTACTTCAGGAGTTTGGGCACCACCTCAAACAATGAATGACCCTTCATTGGTTTCTTTGGGAAGCAATTCCATGGCTACCGATCTAAACTTCGGCGCATTC
Organism: Flavobacteriales bacterium; assembly: GCA_012269745.1. GTDB lineage: Bacteria > Bacteroidota > Bacteroidia > Flavobacteriales > Schleiferiaceae > UBA10364. The sequence goes on from JAAXJR010000015.1 coordinate 14,463, forward strand.
TACCAAAAAGAGAATTGGTACGCAGGACTGAGCAGCACTCGTCTACTAGAGACTAGAGATATCCTAACTGCTAATGGCGGCGCTTCGAATGCGGAGATTCGTGGTCAACGTCACTACTACCTCATGGGAGGCTACGACATTGACTTGCAAAACGGTTTTGTTTTACAGCCAGCAATGATGGTGAAGACTGACTTCGTAACTACACAGTTAGACCTAAATGCTGCGGCCATGTACAATAATCAGATTTGGGGCGGCGTTACCTACAGAGTATACGATGCACTATCTATCATGGCTGGTTACCAGATAACCAAAGATTTGAGAGCAACTTACTCATATGATTTAACCACCTCTAGCTTGAGAAATTCAAGTAGCGGTTCACACGAAATCATGATGAGTTACTGCTTTACCATCGAAATACCACCTAAAGAAAAAGGGAGCTACAGAAACCCTATATTTTTGTAATATAGCCCCTTCGTAAAAATGAGAACACAGTTGAAATCAAACATAGTTATGAAAAAGTTCTTCCTTGGACTTGTATCAGTGGCCTTCTTGGCTTCTTGTGGAAGTAACGATCACGGCGAGTTGGTCGGCGTTCAAGACCGTCCAACTTGGTACCCTAGCGAACCTTACGGAATGGTGTACATTCCACAAGGTAGCTTCACTATGGGCAACCATGATGAGGATGTTCCTTATGCATACACAGCTCCTGCGAAAACAGTGAGTATCCCTGCATTCTACATGGATCAAACTGAGATCACTAATAATGAATATCGCCAATTTGTAGGTTGGGTTCGCGACTCTATTGCTAGAACGCGCTTGGCTGAAGGATTGGTTGAAGATTTCGAGTACATCGATCTTGCTGAAATGGAAGACCCTACCTACTTCCAAGAGTACGTTGCATTGAACTACCCAGATAGTATGATGCGTCGCTTGGACTGGGACCCTTACCTCGAGTGGGACAAAAACCGTTACCCTTCTGCTGAATACACTGAGGTGGTAGAAAGCATGTACCTCGCTCCTGAAGAGCAGTGGTTGGGCTACCGTCATTTAGATACACGTCAACTGAACTACACGTACTACTGGATTAACAAGCAGAAAGCTGCCTCTAAATTGAACCGTGTTGAGTTTGACTACAAAGACGAAGATGGTGATGGCGAGCTTTTCAGCTACCGTGATTACATCAAGGACACTCAAGCAGAAAGCGATCGTGCTTCATTCTTCGAGAAAGAAACTATTAACGTATATCCTGACACCCTAGTTTGGATTCACGATTTCACTTACTCGTTCAACGAGCCAATGCACGACAAGTACTTCTGGCACCCAGCTTACGATGAGTACCCTGTAGTAGGGGTAAGTTGGAGACAAGCGCGTGCGTTTGCAAACTGGAGAAGTAAGTACCGTCGTGATTACCTGAAGCGTTCAGGTGAACTTATCGAGCACGACTTCCGTCTCCCTACAGAGGCAGAGTGGGAATACGCAGCTCGTGGTGGTGAAGAACTTACAACATACCCATGGGGTGGACCATATGCAACTAACAGTGCCGGATGTTACTTAGCTAACTTTAAGCCTCGTCGCGGTAATCTTACTGCAGATGGCGGTTTCTATCCGGTAAAGACTACGGCCTACTCTCCAAACGGTTACAACCTGTACTGTATGTCGGGTAACGTGAGCGAGTGGACTTCGACCGCTTTCGACGTACAATCTTACGCTTTCGGTAGTGATATCGCTACAGAATTCCAGTACAATGCGTACGAAGAAGAAAGTGAAACCATGAAGCGTAAAGTGATTCGTGGTGGATCATGGAAGGACGTAGCTTACTTCTTACAGCTTGGTGCTCGTGATTACGAATATCAGGATACGGCTAAAAGCTATATCGGATTTAGAACAGTACAGAGTTTCTTAGGTAGGGACCTAAAAGACTTCTAACAACAACATAACCCTAATAACAAACAACACAACTTTAAGATTATGGCTTTAATTGATGTAAACGGAAAGCGCTTCAAAAACTTTATGGCGAAGCTTTATGGTATTGGTGCAGCAGTAGTAATTACTGGTGCGATGTTTAAGATCATGCACTGGGAAGGCGCTAACATCATGCTTGTTGTAGGTTTGACTACAGAGGCTGTAATCTTCTTGTTCTCTGCTTTCGAAAAACCAGCTGCAGATTACGATTGGACACTTGTATACCCAGAGCTTGCTTCAGGAGACGGTGCGGATCGTGCCCTATCAGTTACAGAGCAACTAGATAACGCTTTGGAAAACGGTGGTGTAGATGCTGCTCTTATTGAAAGACTAGGAGAAGGTATGCGTTCTTTAAGCGAAACTGCAGGTAGCCTTAGTGGTGCTGTTGATGCTGCAGGTGCAACGGCTGCTTATTCAGAGCAATTGAGCACAGCGGCAACGCACATGGAAAGCTTGAATGCACTATACTCTGTTCAACTAGAAAACACTACAGCTCAGGTAGAGCGTCAGAACGACGTTATGGAGAAATTGGCTGCTGCTTCTGGCAACGCTACAGATCTTGCTTCCGAGTTGGCTTCATTGAAAGGAAACCTAGAATCATTAAATAGCGTTTACGGCGGTATGTTGACTGCAATGGGCAAGTAATCTTACCCGATTCGATTTAACTTACTATAACCGTAAAATCCTAGACAAATGGCAGGAGGAAAATTAACACCGCGTCAGAAAATGATCAACATGATGTATCTCGTGTTGACAGCGCTTCTCGCACTTAACGTGAGCCGTGAGGTAATGGACGCATTCTACGAAGTAATGGTGAGCCAAGAGGCTTCTATAGAAACCGTAGAAAAACAAAATTCAAGTATTTACACGGCTTTTGAGGCAGCTGCTGCTGAGAACCCAGTAAAAGCGGGACCGTGGAGAGACAAAGCTAATGATGTAAAGTCGCGTTCAGCAGCGCTCTACCAGCAGATTGAAGACCTTAAGAAAGGTGTGATTGAAGCTTCAGGAGGTGCTGATGAAGAAAGCGGCGATCCAAATAAACCGTCTAAAATGGACGATTTGGAAAGCTCGCCAAACTACTTCCTTATTCAGGGTAATGGTGCCAAGCTTAAAGCAGCACTTGCAGATTACCGCGAATTCATGAAGTCAGAAGCCGAAGGAAATGATCTTTTGATCAATTCTATCGACGGTACTTTCGATCTAAGCGATCACACTCATGATGGAACGACTATTAGCTGGGAACAACACAAATTTGAGCACTTCCCGCTGATTTCTGTTTTGACGTTCTTGACAAAAATGCAGAGTGACGTTCGTACTTCAGAGGCAAACGTTATTGATTACTTGCAGAAAAACATCACCGCATCAGATTTGAAGTTTACGGGTGTTCGTACGGTCGTAATGCCGAAAAGCACTTTCGTCACACAAGGTGGCGAATACGAAGCGGATGTTTTCTTAGCGGCCTTTGACGATACGCAAGACCCAACTGTTACTATTAACGGCCAAGAGTTAGCTGCAGAAGATATCGTTGGTGGTGTTGCCAAAGTACGATTCCCAGCCAACCGTGTAGGTGAAACTACTTGGAATGGTGAAATCAAGCTTGTTCAAAATGGTGAGGAAAAAGTATTCCCTGTGGAAGGTGCATTTAATGTAGCTCCTCCTAGTGTGGTTATTTCTCCAACCAAAATGAACGTGCTCTACCGTGGTGTAGATAACCCACTAGAAATCTCTGTTCCAGGTGTCGACCCATCAAACTTGATTGTATCTGGCGCTGGAGTGAAGAAAACTAGCAAGGGATACATCGCTGACGTTACGCGAAATAAAGGTGGCGAGCTTAAGATTTCTGTAAGCGTCAAGGATGGCGATAAGACTACCAATATGGGTAGTAAGCTGTTCCGTGTGAAGAACCTTCCTGATGCGTCAGGTTCGATCTTCGGCAAAACCGATGGACTCATGTCTGCGAACCTAATCAAGAAGGCAAAAGTAGAAGCAAAGTTCAACAACTTTGACTTTGAGCTTCCTTTGAAAGTTACGAGTTTCCAGATCATCGTTCCACCTTTCGCTCCTATAGATTGTAAAGGAAATACTTTGAGTTCTAATGCACGTGCTGCTTTGGACAAAGCGAAACCAGGTACTCCTGTAATTATTAGAAATATCCGAGCGACAACTGGTAAAGGCATCAAGCCTAAAGTTGCGCCGATTACTATTGACTTGAACTAAGATGTTGAAATTAAGAACCTTTGTATTTGCAGCCTTCACTGTAGCATTGTCATTCGGCACTGCAGAAGCGCAAATTCTAGATCCATCAGACGACGGTATTGTTCCTGAAGCTACTAAGCACTACAGAAACAATCGTGTAGTTCCTTACCCATTCCTACGTCAAGACGACATGTTGTGGTCTGAGCGTCATTGGGAGCGTATCGATCTAAGAGAGAAAATCAACCTTCCATTGTACTACCCGATCAAGCCTATGCCAGATCGTAAAGCACTGTGGGACGTATTGGTAGACGGTATTGTTACCGAAAACACCATCACTGAAATTTTCCTTGACGACAAGTTTGAGCTTCCATTGACTGTGGACGAGGTTCGTCAAAAAATTGAGCAGTACGACACTATTCCAGATCCAGACGATCCATTCGGTCCACCTCTAGCGATTGATACTATCACTATTAAGGCGAACAACGTGGTTGCTTACCACCTTAAGAGCGACTGGTACTTTGACAAGCAACGCGGTGAGTTGAAGAATAGGATCATTGGTATTGCTCCTGAAGTACGTGATCCACGTAACCCATCTCTGACCTACAATCCTTTCTGGATTTGGTTCCCAGATGCGCGTTACGCCATGGCTACGGCTGTTGCTTACAATGAGAAGAACAACAACCAGCGTTTGACATTTGATCAGATCATGCACTTTAGAAAGTTCAATTCGGTAATTACCAAAGAGGACAACGTTTACGACAGAACTATTTCTGATTATAAGAGAAACAGTGCTATGTCACAGTTGCTTGAAGCTGCTGCAATCAAAGAAGATTTGCGCAACAAAGAGCACGATATGTGGACCTACTAAGTCTTTGAACTAACAATATTGAAGAACTCCTGTTACCTTTGGTAGCAGGAGTTTTTTTTTATGAAGAAACATTTCGATTATATCGTTGTAGGAGGCGGCATCTCAGGGTGTGTGTTGAGCTATACACTCATGAAATATGGTGCTAGTGTTCTTATGTTCGATCTACCCAAAGAAAACAAGAGCTCAGCAGTTGCGGCCGGATTGTGGAATCCTGTTGTGCTCAAACGAATGAAAAAGGTTTGGATGGCTGATGAGATGATGGCTGAACTGCATACCGTATACCCCGATATGGAACGATGGACCGGCTCTGAGTTCTTCGATCCTATCGCCATTCGTCGTGTGTTCCACAACGCTGGTGAGCAAAACACATGGATCGAGCTTTGTGACGCCCCAGCTTTCTCCCCTTATTTAGAAGATAGCATCTCCCCTCTTCCAGAAGGTGTTGTTGGAGCATTTGAAAGTGGTCAGATGAAAGGCACCGGGAGATTGAACGTCCTTGGTTTCATGGAAGCTATGCATGCAGCACTACGTAAAGAAGAAAGTTTCCGCGAGGAACGGTTTGATTGGAATGCAGTCGTTCGAGATTCTGAAGGAGTCGATTACAAGGATGTGCGCGCACATGCTGTTATCAGCTGCGAAGGTGCACAAATGGCATTAGGAAAAGAAAGCCTCGCTCAAGATGGTTTTTCACCCGTCAAAGGGGAAGTTATCAGGGTAAAACTAGATAAGCCATTAAAAAATGAGTGTATTCACCAAAAGCACTTTATGCTCAGTGAAGAGAATATGGAAGTGACCGTTGGTGCTACGTATGCTTGGGACGGATTTGATAAAGGTCCTACCAAAGAGAAAAAGCAGGAACTTGAAGAGCACGTTTCTAAAGTGTGGAAAGGCTCATCTAAGACATTAGATCACAAATGTGGCGTTCGACCAGCTACCAAGGATCGTCGTCCTTTGGTTGGACCTCATTCGCTTGCTCACACCTGGATTTTTGGCGGTATGGGCTCACGTGCGGTACTTATGGCTCCCTATTTGGCCAAAGTGCTAGTGGAACATTTTATGTATGGGACAGAGCTTATTGAAGAATGTCTTCCTAAAAGGTTCCATTAATGCGCATAAGTTACACCCCTGGAAACAAGGTGATTTCCTTGCTTAGTTTTGTTTTATGACATTTAAACAAAGTAAACAATTAGCGATTGGAATCCATATGGTATTCCTCAATCTAGTACTCGTTGAGTGGGCTATTTTTTGGAATACGCTTGATGCAGTCTCTAGGGTTGGGTTTGCCGTTGTCTCTTTAGGTGCTCTCATTTCGTTGACCAATAAATTTGGATATTTACTAAATGGTGGTTCTCCCGAAAGAAGGTTAACCATCTCTATGCTGGCGTGGTCACTACTTACCGTTGATTGGTTTTTCTTTGAATCTAAGGATGTAGCCGTATTATCGGATTTTTCCATAGTAGTACTTAGTATCGAATTAATGTTGTACGGTGCTTACCATAAATTCAAATCACAACACATAATCATCTTTCTAGTCAATTTAGTGGCCACAACGCTATTAAGAATTTTCCCTAATCTAGGCGTTGGCTTTGTAACGGTGAATGCACAGGTAAGCGAATTTTTTAAAGTAGAGGCCGTTCTTTGTTGGATTGTATTCGCCGCATTAGCTGGTTTCATATTGATGAATAAAGAAAAAATCAGCGCAAATCACAAAGCGGATAAAGAAGCACAGTGGTACGGTAATCTATTTAGTTTGATCAGTCATAACATTCGCACGCCGCTAGCCACCATTATACAGACTGTAGATATTATTAAGCTGCGTAGTAAGAAAGATGAATTGTACTTCAATGAACAGCTGCTCGAACGCATTGATCAGAGTTCTAATAGAGCTACGAAACTTGTAAATGAGCTTTTGAATAAGAGTACTCTTGTTAAGCTGCAAGCTGAAGAACAAACGAACATGGAGCTATTTTTGAATAATTGGGCAAAAGAAAACAATAACAGCATCTTTACTCCAGCCATATGGATGAGAGAAACTCCTATTTCTCGACACGAGCAATTGAGTTTTTATATCACACTTGATGTTTTACTTAACAACAGTCTACAGGCTGGGAGTAATAACATTCACATCTGTTCTTATGAGGAAGGAACAATCTCCGTTATCGATGATGGGGCGGGAATGACAGATGAGTTACTTTCTAATTATGGGAAGCCCGTCTCTAACTCTAAAAATGGGGCAGGTTTAGGCACCTTCTTTGCAAAAGAAATCTTAGCAAATTCTGGTTGGATTATTGATGCCAAACAAGTTGAAAAAGGTGCGAGAATTGATATTTATCGAGCTGAAGAGCTTATTGGTCAAGCGCTCTTAAAATCGATCTAATTAACCTTTTTCTTAAAGTTCTTATTGTATTTCACGAACATGGACAGCCATGTCGTTCGTGAAATTCTGAAAATAACAGGTGCGAGCAGCACGAGCATCACGGCTAAAGCACCTACTGTAGGCCACATGCTCCAATCCATCCAAATTCCAAAAATGATGTATACTGCAACGAAGAGGGCTACGGTGTAGCCGTAACTGACGTACATTGCCCCGTAGTAGAAGTTGGGTTCAGGTTCGAAATTTTGGTCGCACACGCTGCAACGAGGATTGATTTCGGTCATGGTTTTGAATCGGTACGGATTCTTATCTGGATAGATATCTCCCTCCATACAACGCGGACATTTACTCTTGGTAATGCTGTAGACCTTTGTTCCCTTTAGCATGATGATAACGTTCCTTTAGTTTGGTCAAAATTACGGCGAACGGGCAATTCGTTTTGCTACTTTTGTCACGATGATTTTAGCCATGAACAAGGCCTCACTTTTCTTTGGAGGCCGCGCCATTTTTGATGAGATTGGATTTCAGATTAACCCCGGTGACCGCATTGGTTTGGTGGGGAGAAATGGGGCTGGAAAGTCGACGTTGCTCAAATTAATTGCTGGAGATTACTCGCTAGATGGCGGATCCATGAGCAAGGCGAAGGAGGTGAGAATTGGATTCTTGCGTCAGGACTTGAAAATGGATATGGACAAAAGCATTGTTGAGATTGCTCGCAGTGCCTTTGATGAATTGACCCGGATTAATGAGCGAATTGAAGAAATCAATAAGGAGTTTGAAGTTCGTACCGATTACGAGAGTGACAGTTACGCTGACCTTATCAATGAGTTAAGTGAGCTGAGCGAGCGATTCGGGCTTTTGGGTGGAGATAGTATTGATGCTGATGTGGAGCTGGTTTTAAAAGGATTGGGATTCACGCCGGAGACTTTTGAGAAGCCATTACATACATTTTCTGGTGGATGGAGAATGCGAGCGGAATTGGCCCGATTGCTTTTACAGAAGCCAGAGTTGCTTCTTTTAGATGAACCGACCAACCACCTTGATATTGAAAGTATCATGTGGCTCGAAAAGCATTTAAGCGAGAGCAATCAGACCCTAATGGTAGTGAGTCACGATAGGACGTTTTTGGACAATGTGACTACGCGTACTATTGAGATTACTCTGGGTAAGGCCTATGATTTTAATGCACCTTATACGAGATATGTAGAGCTTCGCGCGGATTTACGCGAGAAGCAATTGGCCACGGCGAAAAATCAGGAGCGGGAGATTAAGCAGACAGAGGAGTTGATTGAAAGGTTCCGCGCGAAAGCTTCCAAGGCTTCGTTTGCGCAGAGTTTGATTAAGAAGCTAGAACGAATGGAGCGAATTGAGGTGGATCAAGAGGATACTTCGGCGATGCACTTTAAGTTTCAACCTGCCCCAAGGTCTGGGAAGGTGGTTGCGAAAGCTGAAGGTGTGCACAAGGCCTATGGTGAGCATTTGGTGCTTCGCGGTGTTGATTTGGAGATAGAGCGAGGTGATCGAATGGCCTTTGTCGGTCAGAATGGACAAGGGAAATCGACCTTAGTAAAGGCGTTGTTGAAGGAGATTAGTGCGGAGGGTGTACTCGAGCTTGGACACAATGTACAGGTTGGGTACTTCGCGCAGGATCAGGCAGATGAATTGGACGGAAATTTGACGGCTTTGCAGACCATTGAGAATGCGGCTCCGGAGGAGATGCGTAAGCATGCAAGGAGTTTGTTAGGATCGTTCATGTTCCGAGGTGAAGACGTTGAGAAGAAGGTGAAGGTGCTAAGTGGTGGAGAGCGCGGTCGATTGGCGTTGTGTAAGCTGCTGCTGAAGCCAATTAACTTCTTGGTGATGGATGAGCCTACGAACCACCTTGATATGAACAGCAAAGATGTTCTGAAGAAGAGTTTGTTGTCGTTTGACGGAACGTTGTTGGTGGTGAGTCACGACCGCGAGTTCTTAGAAGGGCTAGTGACGAAGACTGTGGAGTTTAGGGATCAACATGTGAAGACTTTGCTTGGTGGAATTGAGTATTATCTAGAGCAGCGCAAGTTGGAAGATATGAGGGCCGTGGAGGCTAAATCGGTCGCACAAAAGAAAAGTAAGAAGGAACAAAAGAAGGAAGAAGGCCAGCTTGGGTATAAGGAGCGCAAGCAGCTTGAAAAAGATATACGTAGTTTAACGCGAAAGTTGAGCGATGTTGAAGCGGAAATTGAGAAATTAGAGGGTATGCTCGAGGATTGGGATGCGAAATTGGCCGATGCACAAGGTTATATGGAGCTGATGAAGGATCCAGATTTTTACCCGAACTACGAGAAGAAAAAAGAGGAGCTAGCCTCCAAAATGGAATTATGGGAAAATATTCAATTAGAAAAAGATCAGTTGGAGCAGCAGTTGCCGTCTTAATCGCCATTGGTGTACAGGCACAGCCAAAACTGGTCGTACAGGTAGTTGTGGACCAAATGCGTGCGGAGTATTTGCAGCGCTTTGACCATCAGTTTGCTGAAGATGGTGGATTTCGCATTTTGCTCGACGAGGGAATGGTCTACAGAAATACGCATTACAATTACATCCCTACCTACACGGGGCCGGGACATGCTTCCATTTCCACGGGAACTACACCAAAGTACCACGGTATTGTGGCCAACGAATGGTGGGTGAAAGAGAGCCAATACGAGATGTATTGTGCGGAGGATACCTCTGTGAACCCTATTGGAACCATTGAAAGTTCTTCTCGCCGTTCGCCTAAGAACTTGCGTGCGATGACATTTTCTGATGGAATCAAATTGTATACGAACCACCGCGGGAAGAACTATGGGGTGAGCGTCAAAGATCGCGGCGCCATTTTCCCAGCAGGCCATTTTGCAGATGGTGCATTCTGGCTGGATAATAAGCTGCACTTTGTAAGCAGTAGCTACTATGGTGATGAGCTTCCAGATTACGTGGAGAAATACAATGAGAAAGAGCATGCCATGGACATGGCAAAAAAGGATTGGAAGTTGGAAATGGCGGAGCGCAAATATGACGAGAGCTTGGCCGATGAAAATCCTTACGAGCCGAAGTTGAACAACGGTACCTCTAGCTTTCCCTACGATTTGAAGAAGTTGATCGAGACTCGCGGCCTGGGTGCACTGAAGAATACACCGGTGGGAAATGAATTGGTACTAGATATGGCCTTGTTGCTGTTGGAGAAGGAAGAGTTGGGTAAGGATAAATACACAGATTTTTTAGGAGTGAGCTTCTCCTCTACCGATTATGCTGGTCACACCTTCGGGGTTCGTTCTCGCGAGGTACATGATATGTATTTGAAGCTTGATCGTCAATTAGGCAAACTCATTAAAAAGCTGGACAAGGAAGTTGGAAGAGATGATTATGTTATTTACTTGACAGCGGATCATGGGGCTTCTGAAAACCCGAATCACCTGGCTTATCACGGGTTGGGAGTACGCAACTTTCAGAATGCTGACGTTATCGGTGATGTGAATGAGCGCATCAAGGAAGAGTTGGGCATTGAAAATGCGGTGTTCAAGATCTTCAACCACCACATCCATTTGAACAGCTGGGCCAAGGAGCGCGCTGGTGAGATTGCCTTAGTGGTTGAGGCTACAGATCCGTTCATGCGTGTTTATACCGCCTCTGAGGTTCGTAACAGCGGTAATGATGCCTTGTTAGAATTACTTCATGAAGGTCATCAAAGCCGATTCGGTGGTGATCTCATTTATGCCCTTCAACCTAACTGTATCTTCTACGGCCCTTATGGCTCAACCCACGGTACAGGTTTCCTTTATGATACACACGTACCATTCCTGTTGATGGGTAATGATGTAAAAAAAGGCGAGAGCTTTAAACGTGTAGACGTCACTCACATTGTTGACAAGGTAGCAGAGAAGTGTAATCTACCCTATGCACCTAATAGCTTGGTGGAATAGTATAGCTGATTATTAGGTAGTTAGATAAACTTTAGTATTTTCATCCCTCTGAAAGAAACAAAAGGCTATCTATTATGAAGAAAATTGCACTATTCGCATTTGTTGGCGGTCTGTTCCTAACATCGTGCTCGGGAAGTTGTGACTGCGATTACATCGTTGATAATTACACCAATACTGCCCTTAATGGGTACCAATTGGACAATTCTACTACTGTCGCTGAAGATACTTGTCTAAGCGCTGGAGTTGTAGATACTACGTACTCTGGAGGCGGTGCTTATATGGCAGTGGGCCGTGTGGAGTGTCCATAACCTGTTTGTTAGAAATAGTTATTTAACCACCCCCGGGCGCTCCGCGCCCGGGGGTGGTTATTTTTGATCTACTCCCGCGGCTGCGGAACGTTTCAGAGTTCACTTAGGCCATGAAGCCACGCACCGAGCGGATCACTAAAGAGATTGAGTAGATAAGTAAGCCGTACACAGAAGTAATGCTGCTCACTTTTAGTCCGCCTGCGAGCATTGCTTGGCTGACACCGCCCATGGCTTCAATACCTTCGAATGCGCCGAAGAGACCTAGTAATTGGCCCAAGAAACCTACTGCTAGAGCCAAGATTCCCAATTCCTTCATTACCTCTTTCTTCAGTACTGCTGCAATGATCATCGCTACAAAGATGATTGTCAAGATGCCCATAAAGAGCGGGCCACCCATCATAAAATAATTAAGCATAATAATTGATTTTTTAGTTGGTAGTAAGTTGGCCAATTCCAACGTAAATCCTGCAAGTTATATCCCCTTGTAGGCTAGTCGAAACCCTGAATTGCCCAATTTTATTGACGTTGTAACGCCTAAGGCCGTACATTAGTAAGCGATGAACGCACTCTGGAAATTCAGGATTATCTACTGGACGGGCGCACTGATATTGCTCAGTGGGATCTTCACCAGCTTTACCGGCGGGGCAAGTTCGGCATTTATGCTGGCGACCTTGAGCCTCCCATCGGCGCTCTGGGGCAGTTGGGCTAGTATGGAGATATTGGATCGAAAGAAGCCCTGGTTTTACTGGATTTACAATGGGCTGGGTGTGCTTTGGTTGAGCTATGTGGGCGCCATTACTGGGTACTGGTTTTTATTTGAATTGGACCCGGAAAGATTTCCATCGGTATTGATCAACCCAGTTTTCGCCTTATTCTGGACCGGGGCATTGGTATTCGCTCAGATCACCACGGAACGCAGAAACTACGGCGAAGAATTAGCTGAAATTTTCATTGAATTCACCTCGGAGCGCAAACCAGTTCGCCTCGCCAAGAGTAGAATATTGTACGTGGAGTCTAGGGACACTTTTACCCTCGTGCACCTAGAAGGGATGAGCTACACCACTACCCGATCTATTAAGGATTGGTCCGAAGTGTTAGAAGGATTTTTACGCACGCACCGCAGCATGCTTGTGAATCCTGCACTTGTGGTGAGTCATTCGAGCTCAGCTGTGGTATTACATACGGGCGTTGAACTTCCTATTAGCCGCAGCTATAAAGATCACGTAAAGACGCATTTCTCTAGTGAGGATTGAGATTCAAAAAGGCAACGGTCGGAATATACTGCGCTGTATACGCCGCGACAACACTATTGAGGTGGCCGATTTAGGTCCCTCGCTCCCCTATCACGACATCGCGCACTTTGTGGTCGAGACGGAGATGAATTTTAACAGAGGCTTCTATGGGAACATTCAAGCTGGGATGAGCATAACTGAGTTGAACGATAAAGACATCATTAATGGCCTTCCTGGAGAATCTTGGCTCGCTGAAATCATGACGAGAAATTTACAGGCTATTGCCTCCGGGGCAGCTAGGGCCGAAGAATATATCGAACTAGTGAGCTGGGAAATCTCAACGATGAATGGTGTGGACCCTATAAAGCTTCGGCTAGGGAATGTGGAACGAATGTTTGAGCGGTATACAGCCTATGTCAAACAATGGAAAAATTTGCTCGAAGGAGATGTAATGGTGTTGGAGTTTTAGGCGCTGAATGTCCTACAACGCTACCAGCCAAGGACATCTTTAAAAACTAAAACCCTGAGGACCTTAGGGCAGTATTGCTGTAAAACAAAAAGCCCGGTGCGATGCACCGGGCTTTTCTTATGCTTGTACGGATTGATTATTTCAAACCGTCTTCAATCATTTTGTTGAACTCATCCAACTTAGGAAGAACTACGATACGAGTACGACGGTTAGCCGCACGACCTTCGCGAGTGTCGTTAGAAGCAACAGGAACGTACTCACCACGACCAGCAGCCGTCATACGCTCTGGAGCAATCTCGAAGTCGTTCTGAAGAACACGTACAATGTTTGTTGCGCGACGTGCACTCAACTCCCAGTTGTCCTTGATACAATCTGTAGCGATTGGATCAGTATCCGTGTGACCTTCTACCAAGATCTCTAGAGATGGTTTTGCAGCCATAATCTTAGCTACCTTACCTAGAACAGTCTTAGCATCCTTGCTTACGTAAGCAGAACCTGGACGGAACATCAACTTGTCAGACAAGTTTACGTAAACCACACCTTTCTCTACGCTGATCTGAACATCTTCATCGTTCATATCACCTAGTGCACCTTTCAATGAAGTAACCAAAGCCAATGTTACGCTGTCCTTGCGGTTCATTGCGTCTTGAAGGTTTGTAATCGTTACCTCTTTTTCGTTGATGCTCTCAAGCGTCTTCTCCATGTTCTCAGCGTTTGTGGCGCTCATGCGAGTAAGATCACCTACCTGCTTCATCAAATCTGAAGATGATGCACGCAAAGAAGCTAGTTCAGCAGCTTGTGCATTCTTCTCTGCAGTAGCTGCAGCCAATTCCATCTTAGTGTTGCTCAATTTGTCAGAAGTTGCTTTCTGCATTTCTTCCAACTCAACATATTTCTGCTTGCTTACACAGCTTGACAAAGTCAATGCAGCTGCGGCAGCGAATACGAATACCTTTTTCATTGTTTCTCTTTTGGTTTCCTGTAGCGCAAAAATAACAAACTAATTGACCTCTCAAAGTGAGAGTTAGCGCAATTTTTGGTAGATTTCCAAGTATTAAATCTCAAATCCGATGAAAAAGTTCCTATTTACCCTCACATTCTTGGTTTTTGGTGTCGTATCGTACGCACAAGAGAAACCACAAGATGCTGAGAAACACGTTTGTACAGAACAATGCGACCACAGTGGTGATAAAGAAATGAAAGCTTGCTGTAAGGCTGCAAAAGCCGAAGGAAAAGAGTGTGCACACTGCGCTAAGAAAGAAGCCGAGAAAGAAGAGATGGCTTGCTGCAAAGCTGCCGCTGCAGAAGGAAAAGAGTGTGGCAAGTGCAGCGCTAAAAAAGGAGAAGCAAAGCAAACCGCTATGGTAGAAAAGAAATCTTGCGGAAAAGAAGCAGCGGGAAAAAGCTGTTGCTCTAAAGCTGCAACGAAATAGCCGAAATTTTTTTTGGCCAAAATCAAAAAAGGCGCCCCGCTGGGGCGCCTTTTTTAATGCCCTAAATCGCGGGCTTAATTCACCTTACCGGCCAAGTAATCGTCCAAGAAGGTGCGCATGGTCGTTTCCACATCTAAGTTCTTCGCGATGATCTTCTTATCTGCATCCAAGATGAGTTTCTTGGGCGTTGATGGTATGTAGTAGTACCACAAGAAGTTGGGGCGTTCGAAATTGCTCTCAAAGCCGTTGACCCAATCCAGGTCGTGCTCCTCGATGTATTTCTTCCAGCTGGTGAATTCATTTTCCAAGGTAATGGCTACCACCTCAACCCCTTTGTCCTTGTACTCGTCATAGAGCACCTTCAAACGAGGAGTTTCCTTGCGGCAATGTCCACATTCACTGTCCCAGAAATATAAGATTGTAACCTTCGCCTCTACATCGCTAAGCTTGCGGCGACCGTCGTTTTGTGTGTCAAAGGCAAAATCTGGTGCGGGATTTCCAATAAGCTCGGTAGCCAGTCCTTCGGATTTCTCCTTGATTTTCCCCAAATCTTCCTTAGACATCCAATCGGCAAAACCGCTGTTATAAAACTTCTGTGCCAACCATACAAATACCTTGTCCTCACCCATGTACTTGGAGGTCTCGTATTTATAGGTCGCCATGTTAACCATCGTTTTTCGTACATCCTCATTCATCGGCTGAGCGAATAGGATATTCAAATAACTGATAATGGTATCTGGATCGTGACCCAACACTTGGTCAAAGTAGAGGTCTATATTTTTCTCAAAAAATGGATTAATCAGCGTACTGGCCGATTCCAAATTCGTGTAATCCCAAAAGTGACTGCGCAACCAATACACATTGGTATCCGGATTCAGTGGCAGGAGCTGCGGCAACAAGAATTCCTTTAGGCTCTCATCTTCCATACCGAGCAAATACTCGCGGATCTGATCTTCTTTTGGCCCCGTGCCGAGCAGGGATTTGAACCCCTCGAAATCTTCATGCCCCGGTCCCTTACGCACCGTGTTTTGAAGGTCGTTGTAATCGCCATTTAGTTCGACGTCGCCATCAGAGATAACAAAGTCAAAGGTGTGTCCACCGTCGATGTAAGCGATAAAAATGCCGCGCTCTGGGTGCGACCACTCCCCGCTGAAACAACCGTTTTTAATAGTCAAATCTTCTTTCACCGATAGGACCTTGCCACGCAAATAGGCAATCTTAATGGACGAGGTGGTGTCTGGAAGATTGGTGAAACAGCCTGAAATAACGGGATTTTCTTGAGCCGATACGCCCAGGGAGAACAGCGCAAAACTTAAAAGGAGAATCTTCTTCATTGGTTTTCTTGAGGTTTGCTGCAAGTTACAAATTGGCCACCGGAGTACTCCACTTCTCATGGGTAGCTTCAAACATTTTAACAAGCTCTTGGGTAACTGCAGTCCCCGCCCTGTTCACCAGGGTTCTACCGTCCACTTCAGTAATCGGGGTCAATTCCCCCATAGAGCCCGTCCCAAAAGCCTCGTCTGCCGAATACAGCTCGGTCAATGAGATGTTGCGCTCTTCGACATCCATCCCGTGTGCTCGGGCCAATTCCAACACCAAAGCACGTGTGATGCCATGCAAACAAGCGTCCGCCGTAGGCGTCAATAGCTTCCCATTTTTTACCATGAAAATATTCGTTCCGTTCATCTCTGCGATAAATCCTAAGTTGTCGAGCATCAAAGCAGAATCGACCCCCGCCTGATTCGCCTGAATCTTCGCCAAGATGTTATTGATCAAATTATTGTGGTGAATCTTCGAATCTACATGCATCGGACTATTGCGACGAATGGCCGAAGTAATGATTCGTATCCCTTTCTCATTGTCGTATACCGGCGGTTTCCATTCGGCAAGAACAATCAATGTACAGCCCATTTGGTTCAATCTTGGGTCCATTCCCGAAGTCACCTTCTCGCCTCTGGTCAAGGTCAAACGAATGTGCGTGTCGTCCATCATCCCGTTGGCCTCGAGGGTTGCGCGGATGGCTTTCTTAATGAATTCACGCGACGGTACCCCCTCAAATGCCATGGCTAGGGCACTATCTTCTAAGCGATCGAGGTGTCGGTCGAGGCAATACACGCCGTGTTTGTATACGCGCATCCCTTCCCAAACAGCATCGCCGCCCTGTACCGAACTGTCGAAAACACTGACTTTGGCTGCATCTCGATGCACCAGGCCGTCGCCTACCCAAACTTGGATGTCCTTATTTCTTGGATCGAACTGTTGTAGCATAATTTAGAATTGTAATCGATGGTTATAAAGTGCCTCGTACGCCGGTAATGTCGCCGCGACGATGGCTTCGTGATCTTCTCGCAGCGGTTCAGGCATGGCCTTGGCTGGACCAAATCTTTCGCTCCTGTGTACGTTCGCATACCAATGTGGCCACCAAGGTCCGTCGTATTTTTTCTTTCCGGGGGGCCAATTCATCATCTCCTCCTTCGGTGCTAACCCTAATGCCTGACAAAGAATGGCCATATTTCGAGCAGGGTTGTTCAACATCTCGTCGGAATCGACCACCACAACAGGTACATTGCCGTGCTGCAATTGCTGGAATTGGTCCCACTCTTCAAGGAGTCCAATATCTTTTGGAACGATGGTATCGATGACTTTGGTAAAACTCTGCACCACCTTGCGCGGGTGCCTAATCCAAAACAAATAGACGGAGGGCTCCACCCAGTGCCACGGCTGACCGTCCATGTGATGCGCCATATTCTTCAAATAGAGCTCCTGACAATGGTCAAAAGAGCGCACCCATTCCTTCACCCCTTCCACACTCGTGGGCCACTGCGCCAAGGTTTCCACTTTCCCAGGATGATCAGGGTCCAATTCCTTTAAATACACCCCGTACATCGGCTCATCAATGACCGCACAGCCCGGTCGCTGCGCGAAGCTGTACATCAGCGCAGTGCTGATGTTGCGTGGACCAGAAATAGCGTGAATAATCTTGGGCATGCTTCCAAGTTAGTACAAACTCTCTGGATTTTTTGCCTCCCGGCAAAAGAACCAGAAAAGGCGGCTCTTGTACCCAAAGACAAGCCGTGAACAGCTCACGCTGTTCCCCGTCTTTTT
>JAAXJR010000072.1 GCA_012269745.1 Flavobacteriales bacterium
TTTGAATGTGATTGGTTCCGAAATCGTAACACAGATACTCCAGCGATGGGATGGCTTTAGTGATCAATAGATCCGCATCCTTACCTACGGCAATGGATCCTTTGCGCTCGCTTAGATGCAAGGCTGCAGCACCGTTTAAGGTGGCTGCGTTTAGCGCTTCCGCTGGGGTCATCTTCATTTTGGCGCAAGCCATATTACATACCAGTTGCATGTTTCCTCCAGGCGACGAGCCGGGGTTATAATCTGTGGCCAACGCCACGATGCAATCGTTTTCTATGAGTTCTCGAGCAGGACCGTAAGGAATGCCCAGGAAGTAGCTGCAAGAAGGCAGAAGGGTAGCAATGGTATTACTGCCGTGCAATGCCTTCAGAGCCTCAGGACTCATTACCTCGAGGTGGTCTACGCTCAGCGCACCGGCTTCTACCGCCATCTGAATACCACCGATGTCGTAAAACTGATTGACGTGAATCTTCAGCGGCAATCCGCTAGTGGTACTGGCATCTATCAAATGCTGTAAAGCGTCCAATTTGAAATAGTCGCGCTCAATAAAGCCGTCTAAGAATCCTGCAAGCCCCTCTTTTTGAACCGTAGGAAGACACTCGTCTAACATGTATTTGGTGTAGTTGGCATCGTTCATGCCTTGCGCTTTGGCCCAAGCAGGAAGTGCGTGTGCAGCCAAGAATGTCGGGACTAGTGTAGCATGGCTTTGGTCGTTCAGTGCTTTGATGGCACGCAAGAGCTTCAATTCGTTCTCTGGGTCCAAACCATAGCCGCTTTTTACTTCCAAAGTACCTGTACCGCATTCGATAAGGTTTTCGAGGCGGAATGAAGCTTGGCCCACGAGCTGATCAACGGAGGAGGTGCTCACTTTAGCTGCGCTGTTGAGAATACCGCCACCGGCTGCAGCGATTTCTTCATAGCTGGCGCCTTTAAGTCGAAGATTGAATTCCTCTTCCCGTGTTCCCGCATATACGAGATGACTGTGAGAATCTACAAAGGCCGGCAACACGTGCTGACCTTTGCAGTCTTGTACAGGTAGGTCGTCCTTCGGGCAATGGCTCATTGGTCCGAAATCAGAGATCTTACCCTCGGTGATGGTGAGATAGGCGTTTTCGAGGGTGGGGAAGTGGCCCAAATCGGACCCGCGTAACCACCTTGTTCCTTCCGGATGAATACCGCCCAAGGATTTTATGTTAATCAGCTTCAGGTTCATGCTTCAATATTACGGAGAATGCGCTATAGTTTCCTACTTTAGTGGCATGCCCGGAAATACAATAGGACAATCTTTAGTACTGACCACCTATGGCGAGAGCCACGGCTCCCAAATAGGTGGGATTTTAGACGGTATGCCCGCTGGTGTAGATATCGATCTAGACCTTGTGCAGCAAGCCCTAGACCGTCGTCGTCCAGGGCAGAGTCATTTGACCACAGAGCGCAACGAAGAGGACAAAGTCACCTTTCACAGCGGATTATTTGAAGGCAAAACGACGGGAACACCCATTGCTTTTTCCATTCCGAACAAGGACCAGAGAAGCAAAGATTACGGTCAATTAAAGGATGTGTACCGCCCTTCACACGCAGATTTCACCTACGATGCGAAATATGGCCACCGCGATTATAGAGGCGGCGGTCGCTCTAGTGCCCGTGAAACGGCTTGCCGAGTAGTAGCTGGTGCATTAGCCGCTCAAATTTTGCCGCAGGTGAGTGTGAAAGCCTGGGTAAGTGCCGTAGGTCCTATTGCACTGCAAGTGCCTATCTCAGAGTTAGACCTTGCCAGTATCGACGACCATCCAACGCGATGTCCGCATCCGGAGACCGCAGCAAAGATGGAAACCTATATTGAGCAGTGTCGCGCCGAAAAAGACAGTACGGGCGGCGTAATCACAGCCGTAGCCTCAGGCGTGCCGGTAGGCTTAGGTGAACCTGTTTTTGATAAGTTACAGGCAGATCTTGCAAAGGCGCTCATGAGCATCAATGCCGTGAAGGGTTTTGAGATCGGATCTGGGTTTGCAGCGGCTGCAATGCGCGGTAGTGCGCATAACGATGCCATTACAGAAGATTTTAAAACCACAACCAACCATGCCGGCGGGGTAGTCGGTGGATTGAGCAACGGCGCACCCATCGAGGTTCGCGTGGCCTTTAAGCCGGTTGCTACTATTGGAAGAGAACAAAACACAGTCGATAAGGACGGTAAAGCCACCGTACTGGCCGCCAAAGGACGTCACGATCCTTGCGTAGTGCCACGTGCCGTACCTATCGTTGAGGCCATGATTCAACTTGTGTTGGCCGACCATTACTTACGAAACTTGAAATACACTCGATGAAAAAACCGTCTTTACCTGTTCAGATCATTATTGGATTAATTCTTGGTATTGCATGGGCGCTGTTAAGCTCTTCAATGGGTTGGAGCCAATTCACCTTGGATTGGATAGCTCCTTTTGGAACCATATTTATCAACCTACTGAAGCTCATCGCCATTCCTTTGGTCCTCTTTTCGATCATAGCGGGTATCGGTAACCTGAGTGATACTGCGACCTTAGGTCGTATGGGTGTAAAAACATTAGCACTATACATCGGCTCTACGGTTCTTGCCGCATCCATGGGTATGCTCATCGCCAATACGTTCAATCCTGGCAAGCAGACGGCTGAAGAGCAACTGCAGATCAACCGTGTGGCCTATGAATTGTGGGTGAACGATACAGAAGGGGTAGAATTCTTTGACGATGTTCGCTTGCTCTCTGATCCGTCGATGCAAGTCTACATGTCAGAAGCAGAGGCTGCCATGGCAGAGCAAATGGCCAATGAAGAACTCAACGCCAAGGTGGCCAAGGCCAATGCGGTTCAGAGTGCCAAAAAAGACGGTCCATTGCAGTTCTTCGTGGACATGGTACCGTCCAACATCTTCCTTTCCTTCAACGACAGTCTCATGCTACAGGTCATCTTCTTTGCCATCTTCTTTGGTATTGTGATGGTGATGTTGCCGAATGCACAGATGGAGCCTGTGGCCAACCTCATGAATGGTTTCTCGGACATCTTCATCAAGATGGTCGATGTGGTAATGAAAGGCGCACCGTTTTTCGTTTTTGCATTACTAGCGGGTAAACTTGCTGCAATGGCAGGAGACGAGCCGGGCCGATTGGTTGAAATTTTCAAGGCCCTCGGAGCTTACACAGGAGCGACTATCCTGGGGCTACTGATCATGATTCTCGTTTTCTATCCAGCCGTTCTTGCCTACTTAATCAATCGCAAGACCAAAATGGGGTACTGGAAAAGTTGGGGCTACTTCATGCGCGGTATTCGTCCAGCGCAATTGTTGGCCTTCTCAACGTCCTCCACAGCCGCCACTTTGCCGGTAACCATGGACTGTGTACGCGACAACCTTGGTGTGGATGAGGAGATTGGTTCTTTTGTGTTGCCGGTAGGTGCCACCATCAATATGGACGGTACCGCATTGTACCAGACGGTTGCTGTGATCTTCATGGCACAGTTCCATATGATTGATCTCACTCTCGCGCAGCAGGCTACCATTATTTTTACCGCAACGTTAGCATCTATTGGTGCGGCATCGGTCCCTTCGGCAGGGATGATCATGCTTATTCCTATCCTAGAAAGTGTGGGACTTAACCCTGCTTGGATTGCTATTATCTTCCCAGTAGACCGTATTATCGATATGGTTCGTACGGTATTGAATTTGACCGGTGATGCATCTGTCAGCACCATTATTGCGTTATCTGAAGACAAACTTACCGTAGTCAATCAAGACGAACTTTAATGCGTAAACTCTTACTAGTACTCGCCGTTTTATCGGGTTCCCTGGCACAAGCCCAAATGGGACCGGTAGAATTGGGCACGTATTGTGGTGACGATCACCGCAGTCCTTCGAAGCAAATCCAGAAAGGCCTTCGCGCCTTAAATCAGCGCGACTATCCAAATGCCAGTGTTTACATAGGGGCGGCGCTGCGCCAGAATGATGAGGACCAGCATGCCCTCTATTTGAAGGGCGAGCTCAGCATGCGTACCAAAAAGTTTCATTTGGCTGAGGCACATTGGAAGCAGTTGGTCAAACGATGCCCGGGCTACAAGCCAGATTTACTCTATGCAGTAGGTTCACTTTGCATGGCCTCCGGCAGAAACGACGAGGCCGCCGGCTATTTTGAGCAGTGGCTTTTGAGAGACGACCGTGAGTATGCCTTCGATGCCGAAGTGGAAGGGTTGTTGGAAGAGATCAACCTCAAAAAGACCTTCCTCGCCAACCCAGTACCTTATGATCCAAAGCCTGCGCGCAACATCAATACACGCTTTGACGAATACCTTGCGGCCCTCACTCCGGACGGCAGTCAAATCTACTTTACGCGACGAAGCAAGAAGCGCAATAAATACGACGGGCCAGCGGCTCCACTGCGTAGCGTTGAGGAATTCAGCATGGCGAGGACCACCAGCACTACTGCAGGTGCCTTCCTTTTTGAAGAGGGAGAGGCACTCACTTCGCCGTTCAATGCTCAGTACAACGAGGGTGGGCCTACCATTACCGCGGATAACAAAATGATGGTCTTTACTATTTGTGAGCGCAATGAAAAGACCGGGCAGCAGAATTGTGACCTCTACTACACGACATTCTCTTACGGCGTGTGGAACGGCATTCGCCCTGTTCCTAATGTAAACGGTCCCAACAGTTGGGAGAGTCAACCTTCAATCTCGCCGAACGGTGACGTGCTCTACTTCACCAGCAATAGAAAGGGCGGTTTCGGCGGCTTGGATCTGTACCGCAGCGAGCGTCAAGGTGATGGTAGCTGGAGCAGCCCCGAAAACCTGGGATCAACGATAAATACAGCGAAGAACGAAAAGAGTCCTTTTATACATCCAGACAGCGAGAGCTTGTACTTTGCGAGTGATGGCCATCCTGGTATGGGTGGATATGATTTGTTTAAGAGCACAGATGTAGGTGCATCCTGGGGAAAACCACAAAACCTAGGGTACCCAATCAATACAGAGAAAGACGAGATAGGTTTGATGGTGACTCTGGATGGACAGCAAGCTTACTTCGCTTCGAACAAGATCAATAAGGCCAACGGCTGGGATATTTACTTCTTTGACCTCTATGAAGCAGTACAGCCAGAGGAGGTGGTCTTAGTAAAGGGAACCTTGACTAAAGACATGTTCGCTTCTGATGATGAAGCCAAAGTGGTATTGAAAAACAGCACCACTGGCGAGAGCACGACATTGCAGGTGGATGAAGAAAGCGGCGAATTCTCTGCAGTAGTAAAGAAGAAAGAGGCGGATGCCTTTGTCATCAAGTTAGACGCAAAGAAGGCGGCGTTTAGTGCTGCACCGTTGCGTTTGGCACTGGCTTCGTCGGGCCCTCCGGGCGATGTGAGTCGTATGGAGATTGCCTTAGAGCAGTCAGATATGGCTGAAGGAGAATCGTACCCCATTCCCAACATCCTCTTTGAAACCAATTCTGATCGCTTGGACGAATTAAGTGAACTGCTTATTGCTGAGTTTGCTGAGTTTCTGTCGGATAATTCTCACCTTAAGGTCCAGATTCAGGGACATACAGACAATGTAGGGGATGCTGCCGCGAACCTTGATTTAAGTACGCGCAGGGCCAAGCGAGTTACGGATACCTTGTACGGCTATGGCATTGATGCTTCTAGGCTGAGTTCCAAGGGCTACGGTGAAAGTCGCCCTGTGGCTAGTAATGAAACGGAGCAGGGAAGAGCCAAGAACCGTAGGACGGTATTCGTAGTGACGCAGTTGTAAGCCTTTAAAAAAAACATAGGGTCCCAAAGTTGGAAGCAAAAAAAATCCCGAGCCATGCGGCTCGGGATTTTTGTATCTCTTTTGGTGAGATTTAGAAGCGACGCTCTTTGATACGAGCTGCTTTACCTGTACGCTCTCTCTGGTAGAAGATACGTGCACGACGTACTTTACCGCGCTTGTTCACCTCGATCTTTTCAATCGCTGGAAGGTTTACAGGGAAGATACGCTCTACACCTACGTTACCGCTCATCTTGCGAATAGTAAAAGTCTCAGTAGCACCTGAACCTCTGCGTTGCAATACTACACCGCGGAAGAACTGAGTACGTGTTTTCTCACCTTCAGTAATTTGAGTGTACACAGTGATGGTATCACCTGCACCAAATTCTGGTAAGTCTTTTCTAGAAACGAATTCGTCGTTTACAAACTGAACTAAGTCCATGTTTAAAATAATTTACATTGCTGTGAGCCAACATTCACATCTCTTGCCAGAGGTTGACACGCAGTCCCTTTCGGGAGGGCAAAAGTAATTAAAAATTCTTTCTTAGAACTGCTCGCGACCTGCAAAGTGGAAATCGCCTTCAATCTGTGCGTTTTCATCGCTATCAGAACCGTGAACAGCGTTCTCACCAATGCTCTTAGCGAAGCGGGCACGGATAGTACCTTCAGCAGCTTCAGCTGGGTTAGTAGCACCGATCAATGTGCGGAAATCTTCAACAGCATTGTCTTTTTCAAGAATTGCAGCAACGATAGGACCAGAAGTCATGAATTCAACTAGCTCACCGAAGAATGGACGCTCTGAGTGTACTGCGTAGAATGCTTGTGCATCAGCAGTAGATAGTTGTGTCAATTTCATTGCTGAAATGCGGAATCCAGCTTCAGTGATTTGGTTTAGGATTGCACCGATGTGACCGTCGCGTACTGCATCCGGCTTGATCATCGTAAGAGTCTTATTACCTGCCATTTTATTTGAGTTTTTCTAAAATTTGCGCCGCAAAGGTACACTTTTCTCGCACCTTTGTACGAGATTGTAACAGTTATGCAAGAAATACGTTTAGACGGTTTTAAAGCCGCGGTCGATTCCGCCAAAAATATTGTCATCACCAACCATACCAACCCTGATGGCGATGCCATGGGCAGTGCTTTGGCGCTAAAAAGAGTTTTGGAAAAGCTGGGGAAGTCGGTCAGTGTAATTGTTCCTAATCCTTACCCTGAATTCCTTTGGCATTTATCTGGTAATGATACCGTGATGATCTACAGCGACGGGAAATTGGCCGCCAATGCTAAGATTGAAGCTGCTGATATGATCTTTCACTTGGACTACAATGCTTACAGCAGAGCTGCAGATATGGAAACAGCGCTTAGAGCTGCAGCGGCTACTAAGGTCATGATTGACCACCACCAGCAACCTGAGGATTGGCCAGATTTCATGTACAGCGATACGGGCATGAGCTCGACCTGTCAAATGATCTATGAGCTGTGTGACAAGATGGAATGGACCGGACTGCTTGATAAGGAAAGTGCCATTTGCATTTACACGGGTATAGTTACAGATACAGGTAGTTTTAAATACAGCGCTACAAGTGCACGTACGCATGAAGTTGCTTCAAAACTCTTGGAATTGGGCGTAGAGCCACAGCAGCTACATAATAAGGTGTTCGATTCGCAGCCAGTTGCTCGTCTGAGATTGTTAGGGGCGATGTTGGATCAAATGCAAGTGAGTCCGGACGGAGCTAAAGTACTGTTGTACTTAACGGAAGAGCAGTGCAATAGATTGGGGTACCAGAAAGGCATAACTGAAGGCTTTGTGAATTACGGTTTGAGCATCAGCGGTTCTCAATTGACCATTTTCCTTCGTGAGGAGGATGGTGCCATTAAACTTTCATTGAGAAGCAAGGGTGATTATGATGTCAATACTTTGGCGCGCGAACACTTCAATGGAGGTGGCCATAAGAATGCAGCGGGAGGTAGAATTGTCATGACCATGGAGGAGGCTATTGCACATTCTAAAACACATCTTGGATGGTAAGAATTGCTAGCATTGCATTTGCTATGGCTTTATGCGCCTGTGCGGAACGTCCAGCCGTTGAGGATTCATCCATAGAGATAGATCCTGTTGAGCGCCAAAAGATGTATTTGGCTCAGGAGCGTGCGCAGCTTGAAGCTTATATAGAAAGTCACGAGCTTGAAGGCATCGAGCGCAATGGATACGGCATGTATGAATTAAGTATGGCGCCTGGTGAAGGAACTCCAGCGGAATTTGGCGATGCCATCGTGTACAGCGCAACGGTCTATTTGTTGAATGATAGCGGGGTAGGGCAGTACACGGATACTGTGGAATTGGGCCGAAGTGAAATGGAAATAGGCCTTCATGAGAGTCTGAAAGGCATGAAAAAAGGGGAAAAGAAACTAGTTCTTATCCCCTCGTTTTTGGCGCGTGGCTTAGCGGGTGACCTTGATAAAGTCCCTCCGCAGAGTCCTTTGCGTTACGATATTCGTCTTATCCAGGTAGGCCGCTAATCTGAGCTGCGCCTGCTGGGTGGCTGCTTAACATGTCCATCACAACGAAGATGGTCGTAAAGTGGCCGTTATCTGCATCAACACCTTCAAGTTCCATAACCACTTTACCGTTGCTTTTAGTAAAGTGTGCAACTTTCATGTAGTTGTACTCGTCTAGGTAAATGCCTTGAAGGGCACCACCTTCAAAGTTTGAAGTGAATTCATCGAAACGGAAGTGTACGTTACCGTTCTCAAGGTTCTCCTTCGTCATGAATACCTCGTTGTCTTTAAATGTCAAGTAAACGTGGTCGTTTGCGTCGGCGAGATCCTCGTTCATCTGAGTGTCGTGGTCGTATACTTCATACGAGCTTACTTCAAAGCTTTTACGATCCATATCAACTTGTGCAGAAGTATCAGCAATGCTGCCTTCAGGTGATTCACAAGAAGTAGTGGTAAAGCCAATTGTTAGGGCTAGAACTGAAAGGGTAAACAACTTTTTCATAAGCATCTCGTTTTCGTTGATGTTGTAAAGTTAACACAAAATTTACATTGAGAAAAATTAAAGTTTACAAATAGTTAACATTAGGGTGTAAGTACTTAACATTGAGAATGAGGCGGCGTTGGGCTGCGCATTTACCCTTAGAAGAATTACCTTTGAGCCCCATTTTAACTCAGATTAAACATGTTGAAGAGAATCCTATCTATGGTTGTTTTGGCCGCTGTGACAGTAAGTTGTGGTGCTACCAAGGTGACTGTGAATAACGAGACCATCGAATTAGAGGATGGTATTTATGCGAAATTGACCACGAATAGAGGTGAAATCTTAATGGACTTCCACGAAGATTTGGCACCAATGACTGCTGCAAACTTCATAGCTCTTGCAGAGGGGAATCATCCTCGTGTTAAAGAGGAGTACAAAGGCAAGCCGTATTATGACGGTATCATTTTCCACAGAGTCATTCCTAAGTTTATGATTCAATGTGGTGACCCAACTGGTACAGGTTCGGGCAGCCCAGGCTACAAGTTCCCACAAGAGATTTCGGAGGAATTGCGCCACGACAAAGCGGGTGTAGTGAGTATGGCTAATGCAGGTCCTGGAACGAATGGTTCTCAGTTTTTTATCACACACAATCCTACGCCACATTTGGACGGAGGATATAACATCTTCGCTCAAGTGATTAGTGGACAGGACATTGTTGTGGCCATTGGTGATGAGGAGCGCAGTGCAGGCGATCGCCCATTAGATAAAGTAGTTTTGGAGAAAGTCGAGATCATTCGTGTTGGAAAAGATGCGAAGAAATTCGATGCGCCACAAGTCTTTGAAGACGGTGTGAATGGTGTTGAAGAGCGCAAAAAAGCAGCAGCAGCGGCTATTGAAAATGAAATCGATTCTATGTATCCAGAAGCTCAAAAAACTGCTTCAGGGTTGCGTTACATCATTGAAGACATGGGTGCAGGTGAGAAGCCAGCTCCAGGCCAGGTGGTGAAGGTGAACTATGCAGGTTTCTTGATGGACGGTACTTGTTTTGATACCTCTGATAAGGAATTGGCGCAGACTAATGGTGTGTACGATCCACGTCGTGAGCCTTATGAGCCTATCGTTGTTGAGATTGGTCCACGCGGTCGTGTAATCAAAGGATGGCAAGAAGGATTGTCATTGTTGAACATTGGCGGCAAGGCGAAGCTTATCATCCCTCCGTACCTTGGTTACGGTGAGCGCGGTGCTGGTGGTGTCATTCCACCGAATGCATCATTGGTCTTTGATCTTGAAATTGTTGAATTAGCTAAATAAAACGGAGGAAACTCCAATTGATATGGATAACGGTATTTACGCCAAAATCACTACTCCGAAAGGAGCAATTACAATTAAACTAGAGCATGAAAAGACGCCAATGACTGTGGCGAACTTTGTAGGTCTAGCAGAGGGAACCCTCGAAAACACAGCAAAAGAGAGCGGTGCGCCGTACTATGACGGCCTCACTTTCCACCGAGTTATCGCGGATTTCATGATCCAAGGTGGAGACCCAACGGGTACTGGTGCTGGCGGTCCTGGTTACAAATTTGAAGACGAGATTCACCCAGATCTTACGCACGATCGTCCTGGTACTCTATCTATGGCGAACGCGGGTCCTGGTACCAACGGTTCTCAGTTCTTTATTACCCATGGTGCCACGACTTGGTTGGACGGCAAACACACAGTGTTTGGCTATGTGGTTGAAGGACAAGATGTAGTTGATGCAGTAGCACAAGGCGATGCTATGGAGTCCGTGGAGATTGTACGTGTTGGGGAGGAGGCAGAAGGCTGGAATGCTTCAGATATCTTCACCACTGCGCGCAGTAAAGCAGAAGAAGCGGCAAAGGCAGCAGCTGAGGCGGCAAAAGCAGCTGAAGCGGAAGCTCTAAAAGAATACACAGAAGGCGCTCAGAAGACTGAGAGTGGTCTAATGTACCTCATAGAAGAACAAGGTAATGGTCCTAAGCCTACGCAAGGCCAGAGCGTTCAGGTGCACTATGAGCTTAAACTAGTAAGTGGTGTAGTGGTTGATAGCTCTTTCCAACGTGGTCAGCCTATTGCCATCAATATTGGTGTGGGCCAAGTAATTCCTGGTTGGGACGAAGGTATCATGCTATTGAACGAAGGTTCTAAGGCAACTTTAGTGGTTCCTTCGGAATTGGGTTATGGCCCTGCAGGTGCAGGTGGGGTGATCCCGCCTAATGCAACCCTAATTTTCAAGGTACAGCTCGTTAAAGTAGGCTAGACCGCCCGAAAATTTTTGGATATAAAAACACCCCCGGCGCTTTGCGCCGGGGGTGTTTGTTTTTATGATAAATCAGTTGAAAAATTTTGCGGCTCTTTTTAGAACATGCGATCGATTAATCGCTGCACTAATTTGAGCTTACTAGGAGTATAAGGTGCACTAAGCACTTTGTTCACAGGTACGCCCCATTGGTAGAATGCAGCACGCGTATTGCTGAACTCCAAGAAGCCAGCCTCACCGTTGGTCTTTCCGATACCGCTGTGTCCTACACCGCCAAAAGGCAGGTAATTGTTCGCTATTTGCATAAGAGACATATTCACAGCCGTTGAGCCTGCACGCGTTTCGTCTTGAATGCGACGAATGTTTCGCTTGCTCTTGCTGTATATGTACACGACCAATGGGTGCTCGCGTGTGGCAATTTCCTTGAGCGGTTCGTCCAGCTCAGTGAAAGTGAAAACGGGCAATAGAGGGCCGAAGATTTCTTCACGCATCAAAGCACCATCTTTAGGCGGATCGATAACTACCGTAGGTTCAATCTTGCGCTTCTCTTTTGATGCATCACCGCCAATGAGCAGTTCACCCTCTTCCTTCGACGCATCGTCCATAATCGAACACAACCTATTCCAATGCCCCTCATTGACGATCTGAACGAAATCTGGACTATTCATAGGTTGGTCG
Organism: Flavobacteriales bacterium; assembly: GCA_012269745.1. GTDB lineage: Bacteria > Bacteroidota > Bacteroidia > Flavobacteriales > Schleiferiaceae > UBA10364. The sequence goes on from JAAXJR010000072.1 coordinate 11,694, forward strand.
CCGTAGTAACGTGTAATGGTCTCTACAACGCCTTTTTTGAAATCTTCTAGCTTGCCTTCGTGTACATAGACGTGATCAGGAGCGATACAGATTTGCCCCGCATTGGTAAACTTCGCCCAAGCAACGCGCTGTCCTGCCGCATAGGCATTGGCGCTATTGTCCACAATAGTTGGACTTTTACCGCCCAATTCTAGGGTCACGGAAGTAAGGTGCTTACTAGCCGCAGCCATTACAATCTTACCCACAGCAGTAGAACCGGTGAAGAAGATGTGGTCAAAACGTGTGTCTAACAGTTCTTTTGCGACTTCCACACCGCCTTGAGCAACATAGGCCTCTTCTTCTGAGAACAGGCTCGCTACAAGCTCCGCCATGACTGCAGAGGTGTGTGGCGTGTGCTCAGAAGGCTTCATAATCACCGTATTCCCAGCAGCAATCGCATTGGTAAGCGGGTGCAGGGTCAAGAAAATCGGGTAATTCCAAGGACTGATGATCAGTACGTTACCCTTTGGTTGAACCTCAGTGTAGGAGGTAGAGCCAAAGAGCACGATCGGTGTCTTCACCTTTTTTGCACGGGTCCAATTCTTCAAGTTCTTCCTGACAATCTTTATGTTGTCGAGCGTAGGCAAGATTTCCGTTAATCGGACATCCACGTCACCTTTACTAAAGTCGGCCTTCATTGCCTCTACGAGCTTTTCTTGCCATGGGCCCTTGAGGGCCGCGCGCAGTTCGGCTAGTTTTTTCTTTCGGTAGGATAGGGGCTTCTTTGCGAGCACAGGGGCGTGTGCACGCTGTTTTTCAATAATTGAAGCTAAGCTCATCGTTTCTCGTATAAATTATCCGGTCCATCGGCCGGGGAACTGTAAAACATCATGTACGGTTCGCAGTAGAGCAAATTGCCCCACAGGGTTGGTACATAAGATTGTGAATTTAACGTAAAAGTAGTCCAACTGTTCTCTAAAGCCCAAGTACCACTTACTGTTGATGTATCGTTCTGATTCAATTCGAAGGTGCCATCAGCTTTAACAGTAAGCACAAAACCTGCATAATCTTCTTCACTCTCGTAATAGCTCCAGCTGGTGGAACGCACGAATCGCCAATCCCAGGTACCTACAATAGCAGTGGCCAATTCAGCCGAGTCCAATGCTGCCGTAGAATGACAATCGTACATACCATCCATCGTCTGGTTCCAAGCCGAGAATTCCGGCTCTTTTTCACAACTCGCCAAAGCGAGTCCAAGGAGTAATAGTGCATATTTTTTCATCAGGGGGTCAATTTGTTTAACGGATGATAGGCTGCAATTTTCTCGCCAAGATGCTTTGCACTAACATGCGTGTAAATCTCAGTGGTGGTAATACTCTCGTGGCCTAAGAGCTGCTGTACTATCCTTAGATCTGCGCCGCGTTCAATCAGGTGTGTGGCAAAACTGTGTCGCATGGTATGCGGTGAAATATTCTTGCGAATGCCAGCAAGCGCAGCGAACCTCTTGAGTTTCATGAATACACTTTGCCTGGTGAGCGATGCGCCCCGATTACTCAAGAAAACCGTATCGCTGTGCGATGGGGTAGGAGCGGTCATTGGGCGCTCGTGCTCCAGATACAATTCCAAATACTTAATGGCCTCCGCGTGAATGGGGACCAGCCGCTGCTTATTCCCTTTACCCGTCACGATTATATATCCCTCATCTAATCGGAGCAAAGAAAGCTTTAGACCACAAGCCTCGCTAACACGAAGTCCACAAGCGTAAAGAAGCTCTATCATTGCCTTATCCCTGGTGGAGAATTGACCGTCCATGGGAATGATGTCTAGGATCTGCTGAACCTCACTCTCGCTCAATACCACCGGTAAACTTCGCGCATCACGCGGGTTTTCGAACAGTGCAGTGGGGTTGGTATCCACGAATTTTTCCTCTTGTGCCCAATTGTAAAACCCGCGTAATGCACTCAAAATCCGACTCTGAGACTTCGCACTCTGACCGCTATTGTGCATATGTCTAAGCAGCTCAGAGATCTCTTCAGCGCCTGATTTTATTGGGTTTCGGCCGCTAACATCCACGAATTTTTGCAAATCACGTTCATAGGCCACTAGGGTGTTGCCGCTCAATCCACGTTCGAATTGGAGGTACTCTAAGTAGCTATTTATGATTTCCTTCGTTTTCACCCCTTAAATTTCGTGTATCAAAAGGTAACTTCGCACTATGCGCATTTTAATTCTCAACGGTCCCAATCTCAATCTGCTCGGCAAGCGAGAGCCAGAGATTTATGGGAATACAGATTTTCAAGAGTTTTATGAAGAATTGGCCGCTGTCTATGATGATGTGGCCCAATTCCATTACGAGCAAAACAACGTCGAAGGCGAGTTGATCAATATACTTCAAGCTGCGGATGCAGATTTTGATGCAGTGGTGCTCAACGCAGGAGGCTATACCCACACTTCTGTTGCACTGGCAGATTGTATTGCCGCCATTGCCACTCCTGTAGTAGAAGTGCACATCAGTCAACCAGCGGCACGCGAAGAATACAGACGCCACAGCCTCATTGCAGGAAAATGCATTGCAAGTATTAGCGGTTTTGGATTAGACAGTTACCGCCTAGCCGTTGAAGGAATCATATCAAAGGAATCTTAAATGTTTCGGGACGTACTTCTCGTCCTCAAAGGGCTGCTGAATAGATTCTGGATCATTGCGGTATCCCTCATTATTGGCTATTACATTGCCAAGAACTTAGGTCACCAAAGTATTTCAGGTGGGATCATGCCTGTTGTTGGGCTGGCCATCGCATGTTACGTGTTGGTGATGTTCTATTACCCAAAGACTATCTACATCTCTGCGCTAATTGTGGGCCACTTAATCGCTCATATTAGTCGTATAGCGCCAGGAATACCATCAGGTTTATCTATAGATTTTCTTTTGGCCATAGGGCTGGGAATATTAGTCTTGGGAAGAAGAAAACAACCCTTCGAGCATCTCAAGCAGCCGGAGTTCATCGCCATATTCGTTTGGATTGGTTATACCATTTTAGAAATAGCCAACCCGATCTCTCCAGGCCCAGTGGCTTGGTTCTATGCCATGAGATCCATGAGTCTTTATTTCATTTTAACGCCTATCGTCGTCTGTGGATTCTTTAATTCCCCACAAGACATCAAAAACTTGATTTACCTCTTCGTCCCTGCTGCGCTTATCATGGTGATAGTCGCTATTCGTCAAGATGCATATGGAATGAACTCCTATGAAATGGCTTGGTTGAACCTTGGTGCAATAAGGACGCATTTCCTAAGAGGCCAAATGCGAGAATTTAGCCTATTAGCGGATGCCTCCACCTATGGTGCATTTAGTGCTTATATGTGCGTGTTCTTCGGAGTCTTAGCAGCATTACCGAACAAATTACCGGGTAGATATTTATTTATACTCATCTCTCTTTTGAGCTTTTACGGAATGATGCTTAGCGGGTCTCGAGGCCCCTTGGCAATTATTGGGGTAGGTGGTATGGTGTACCTCATTATGTCAAAACGTGCAGCTATCGCCTCATCAGGTGCGGTTGTTGGTGGCGGTTTGTATGTGTTTTTGCGCTTCACTACCATTCTTCAGGGCAACTACAATGTTGCACGTCTTAGATCGGCTTTTGATCCTAACGACGCCTCCATGCTCGTACGCAAGGCTAAAGAAGCCGTTTTGAGTGTCTATATGGCTGATAAACCAATAGGTGGTGGTATAGGATCGGCGGGTCTTTGGGGAGAACGCTTTGCTCCAGGAAGCTTTTTGGCCAACACACCTACAGACGGACTATATTCAAGAGTCTGGATGGAAACGGGAATCATTGGGTTATATCTCTATTTAGGGGTTATGCTATTCCTAGTTGCCATTATGGGTTATAGACTATGGAATTTGCCTGAGGGTAAGGTGAAGCAAGTGCTCCTGGCCATGTACAGTGGCTTTGTCGGCGTAATTGTCGCTTCGTATGTCAATGAAATTATTGGCCAATTACCAATGTCCATTATCTGTTATTCTACACCTGCCTTGATTTTACTAGTAGCACACTGGTACAAACAAGGTGTAAATATTGAAGATCCCCCTTCGGATCCATCCCCTCCTTTAGATTAATTCGCTTACTCTTCGGGCAATGTAACCAAGCTCACTCGCGATGTGCACTAACGTTTCATCATAGACCTTGGATTGCTGCTCGGTACCATCACTTCGTTTGGGATCAACGAACATTAACGAGTGTCTTTCTTTTGCGCCAAAAACCACGGGACACGCTTCATTAGCACTATCGCAAACCATGATAGCGTGATAGCCTTCTTGCGGGTTCAATTCGTGGCTATAAACCTTCGAAAACAAAAGGGGAGTAGTGCTTTCGGTTTCTAATGTGGGATGAAATATCTTCCAAGCACGCTGCTCGCAGGCTTGCATTTCTATTATCTCAAATCCAAACCTTTTGCAGCTCTGTGCAACTACGGGGTAAAGGGCTGTGCCCTCAGTTCCTCCGCTAAACGTCTGCACATGTTTCAGTCCATAATGCAAAGCGGCCGTGCGGAAGAGAATCTCACTAAAGTGGCTGCGCCTGCTATTATGGGTGCAGATAAAGTTCACTTTGAGCACTTCCTCATTCGCAAATGCTTTGGCGATGGACTCTAATTTCTCTATTCGATCTGGAGCAGGAGTTTTTCTAAAAAGAGCCGATAGTTCCATTAGAGAGCGGCTTGTAGTATAGCTCGAACATCTTCAGCGCGAATATCTCTTTTTTCTCCTAAGATGATGGTGCGTTGTGCTTCCATGGCTTCCACACACTTCGAAGGGAATGACGCTACTTCCTCTACCTGATAATCGCTTAATGTTGTGCCAATTCCTAAGCTTCTAAAGAATTCTTCAGTAGCATCAATAGCAGCTTCCGCTACCGCTCTATCAGCGCCCTCAAGACCTAAAACGCGTCTTCCATACTGGGCCAGCTTAGCATCTTTGTTGTCAATCTTATATCGGTACATGCTAGGAAGGACTATGGCTAGGGTACGTGCATGGTCTATGCCGTAGGCTGCTGTGATCTCGTGGCCAATGGCATGTATCGACCAATCGGTCGGCACTCCTTTCTGTATGATGCCGTTCAGTGCCATGTTACAGCACCACATGAAGTTGGCTGCCACTTCATAATTATCCGGTTCCTTCATCACAGTTGGCGCAATCTCCATGAGTGTGGCCAAAATTCCCTCAGAAATACGGTCCTGCAGTGTGGCAGCGGTAGGGTAGGTCATGTATTGCTCCATCACGTGAGTGAAGGCGTCAACTATTCCGTTGGCGAGCTGGCGCTCCGGCAAGGAGGCCACTACTGTTGGGTCAGAGATGCTAAACACAGGGAATAGACCAGGGCCACCCATTGCACGCTTTTGGCCGATCTCTTTTCTAGATACAACAGCTCCAGAATTCATTTCTGAACCCGTTGCAGGTAGGGTAAGTACGGTTCCGAACGGCAAGCCAACTTCTGTACGGATGCCTTTCGCGAGGATGTCCCATGGCTCGTCCCCTTCGAAAAGTGCCGCAGAAGACAAAAATTTGGTGCCGTCTATCACCGAGCCTCCTCCGACAGCTAGCATGAAAGTAATTCCCTCAGATTTGATGATTTCGAGGGCTTTCAAAAGTGTCGAGTATTGCGGGTTGGCTTCGATCCCGCCGAACTCAAGGACTTCGAAATTGGCCAATTCACCTTTAACTTTTTCATAAATCCCATTGCGCTTAATAGAGCCTCCGCCATAGAGCATGAGCACTTTGGAACCTGCAGGAATGAGGTTGGAGAGTTCTTTGTGTTGGTCCTTACCGAAGTAAAGCTTTGTAGGAAGATGTAAGTTGAAGTTATTCATATACAGAAGGTTTGAAGGATAAACAACTCAACGGAGTGGGAAGTTTACAATCGAATGTATCGTTCCTTTTTATCCTCGTAGATGGTGCTAATTGGAATTAGAATGCCGGTTTCTTCCACATCGCCGAAATCTGCATTGATGAAGGTGCCGAAGGTCATCATCTTAGGACTTAGGCCCATGTACTGCTTGATCAGCGGAGGAATACTCTCTCCGTGGCTACTACAAATCTTGTTGAGATTTCTTTGGCCCATTTTGAAGCTCTTGAAGAAATCAACATGATCAACCGGGAAAAGCTCTGGATCCAATTCCTTGAACTCCACCTCGGCAGCTACACTTGGGCTCATCAGCCCCACGGTATCAGGGAAGTAATGCTTCAAGAAACTCAAAACGTAGTTGCGCGCCTCTCTGTCATATGTTGGGTACATGGTCACTTTTCCGTAAAAGTGATCGATGTGGTCGTACTTCAAGCAAATGGCTCCCAATCCGTCCCAGATATTATCTAGGGCGAACATCCCTTTGCGAGGATCGTTCGCTGGCTGGTACTTCGGCTGTACCCAACTTCTACCAAGCTCAATACTTTTAGGCAAGTAATCGTTGAGGAAGGTTTCACTGAAATCAAAGTAATGACCCATACTAAGGTCGTGCTTTGGATCTCCGTGCTTTGCAACTACAGCTCCGTCTATAAAACGGTAACCGCCCACAATTTCTTTTTCTTCAGGGTTCCACACAATCAATTGCTCGTAGCAATACTCTTGAAGGTCGAGCTCATCGAGATCAACTTCTTTACCCGTACCCCCATCAGCTGAAGCGAAAGTCAGTTCGCGCAAACGACCTACTTCGCGCACGACATTAGGAGCATTGTGGATGTTGACGATATAAATTTCGTTATTCAACTTACCTGTATGGCGAATGAATCGCTCAGGTGTGAGTTCACTCTTTAGTAACTCAGTATCAACAGGTGGGGCGATATAACTTAAATCGATCATGCGGCAAATATACCTAAGAACGTGTTCTTGTTCCGATTTATTTCAGATCGTACACCTTCGACTTAACATCGTAGGCCCAATCATGATCTTTCTTCGAACGGTCAAAGGTCTCAGGATGAATAGGTTGCCCGTATTTTACAACGATGGTGTTGCCCTCTTGCTTAATAGTTTCTTGAGCTAATAGTAACATTTCGATGTTCATCTTGATGCCCAAAAACTTCCGCAAGCGAGCTACGAAGTAAAAACGCTTGGATAGGCGCCCAGAAATGTGAACAGGAACCACGGGTTTGTTGTATTTCTTAGCCTTGGTGATAAAGGTCTTCTTCCAATCTAAATCACGAATGACTTTATAGCGCGTCATGCGACTTACCATACCGGCTGGGAAGATGAAAAGTGCGCTATCACCGGCGAATGCTTGATCCACAGCACGAATGCCTTCTCTTGCTGTTGCGCCGAATTTGTTGACCCCAACGAAAATCCCTTTCAACTGCGGAATGTTCATCAGTAGATCGTTCACCAAGAATTTGACGTCGTTTCTATGGCTATCAATAGCCGACATCACTGCAATGGCGTCCATGCCGCCTAGCGGGTGATTTGCGGCGAATATGACACCACCTTCCTTCGGGATATTTTCTTCACCTTCAATACGAACCTTAAGCCCAAAGCGCTCACACATGACGCGACAGAAATCGAAGTTCAAAGTATCAGGATAGCTTGTCATGATATCATTCAAAAACGACTCATGAATGACGGTTTCGCTCAGATATTTAATCAACCAGGCCGGAATGAACTTATAGGCGGTCGGATTTTTTTCTCTGATTAAGCGATCTACATCGACAAATTTCGCAGGTTTATTCGGCATTGTAGGTGGTTTGTGGACGGCTAATATACTTTATTTCTTGATGTTAGTCTCGTACACTTCAATCCATTGTTCTGGAGTTATTTTCTGGGCCAATTCTCCCAAAAGTTCATAAGGTATATCGCCCATGCGCTTCAAACGTAAACAGCTCTTGCCCATGTCTAATTTGTACTTAGAATACTTTGGATATTCTCCTACGAACCAATCGTATATCTCAGGCATAGCATAGACTCCCATGTGGTAAAAACCAATAAAATTCTTTTGATTCCCCACGGAAATAAAAGGCAGCGTCTCGGAAGGTTTGCAATGATATCCTGCAGGATAAAGGCTGTGCGGCACGCTAAACGATGGCATGCCATAGTTCAGACATTCTTCAAACCCTTCGGGCAGATTATTGCGAAGAATTTCAAGTATCTTTTCAAAAGATTCTCTTCGATCCTCAGGGACTTTTGAAATATAGTCAGTGACGGAATTGGCGGGAATATGCATAATAGGTAACCTTTAATTCAAATTTATGAAAAAGCTCATTGTAATTCTATCGTTCTTATCCATGACTGCAAATGGACAAAATATGCAGGTAGTTTTTGATATAGATGCTTTAAACAGGCCTATTGCCAAGGTCATGCCTTTCGAGCTCGCAACTAAAGGCGATACAACATTGATATTGGCTGCTCAATACGGATTAGAAAACAATCAAGAACGATTTCGCTTTCGATTTACAGTCGAGGCCAAGGGGCAAACATTTTTCAAGACTAACGAGCACACATTTGTCAAATTTATTGGAGTAAACGGCACGGGAAAAGTAAAAAGCTTGGAGGACCTAAAGTATGCACCAGATGTATTAGAGTATGACTTTGTATTCACAGCGGGAGACTTAGGCTATGAGGATAATGATATTAGCCTGCAGCGCATGGGGGCTATCCAGTCAGTTATTATTCACCAGCTTCCAGAATTGGACATGGTTTTTCTCTTAGCCGAGGAGCAGCAGACTTTCTTGAAGGATCTTCAAAGTAGTCTTCGTATTGCTTATCGAAGAGGCGATAATCCCGGAGCAAGTGCAGTACGAGGTGGATTTGGCAATGAAAAATCCAGTCGTTCGACCCGAGGGCGCTAAGCAGACGAATTATGGTCCTGCAGAGTAAACCATAGCGACCTAGTTTTGTTACTCTTTCAAACTTTATGACATGTTCGGACTATTCAAAAAGAAATCAGAAAAGGAGAAAATGGAGGACCGCTACGATGCGCTAATTAAGAAAAGTTATGAGCTAAGCCACAGCAACCGCGCGGAGAGTGATAAGCTGGCGGCAGAAGCAGCTGAGTTACTAAAGAAGATCGAGGAACTTTAAGCTTCCAGTGGTCTTAGCCATTTCTTCTCGGCGTAAAATGTGCCGAAAGGCAGGAGGGAGGCGATGAAGAATTGGACCACTCGTAAAAAGCCTACTCTGTAATTGATGCTGAAATCTATGAGGCTAAACACGTAAAGCACAGTCAATACGCCGTGCGCCATTCCTATAATTTTGTTCGGCCACAAAATGTCCATACCGTACTTCAAAGGCATACAGATAAAAAGCAGGATAAGGAATGAGGTTCCTTCCAAAAAGGCCACCCATTTAAATCTAGTTAGCGAGTTATTCATGCTCGTTTTTCTGGTCAATTTTATTTAGAAACTTGAGTGCTTCTTGGTTGAAAATCTCAGGCTGTTCAACATTAACAACGTGGCCGCAGTTTTCAATGACGTGAAGAAGTGCGCTTTGGTGAGCACTCACAATCTTTCGAATGGACGGCAGGAACATATGATCCTCGCTGCCCATAATATAAAGTGTAGGAACTTTTGCGTCCTTAAATCTGAAATATTTCAAAAGTGGATTGACTTCTGCCACCAAGGTGAACCAGCGTTTGAACTCTTGTTGATACAGCTTTTTGGCTTCTCTAACAAACAGGTTTCTAGATTCTACGTGCTTGCGTTTAGGCATGATGACCCAGGCAAAGAATCTGTAGAGAATCATGTAGGGGAGAACACTCTTCAAAAGTGCACCAGTTCTCATTAATACTTGGCCACGTTTGTTGAGCTTCATTACAGCACCACCCATAATCATACTCAATGTACGCTCTGGGAATCGCTCTGTGATTTCCCGGATAATGATGGTCCCTAATGAGATACCTATCCAATGCGTACTTTGGATCTTTAAGTGATCTAATACTTCAATTACTTCGTTGCCTATAGTGCTAAAGTTGTACTGCTTGAGCTTTTCATAGAAGGGAGCCTTGCTTCTTCCGTGGCCTCTGAGATCAACGAGCAAAACATTATAATTCTCTTTGAAAGAGCGCAATTGCTTGTACCAAATAGTTGAGGAACCACCTGCGCCATGAACAAAAGTGACCCATGGGGCTTCCGGTGATAATTCGTATGTGCTGTAACTGAGCATCCCACAAATAACGGAAATAACTGCTTAGCGTTCATGAGTACGAACAAAAAAGGCCCGTGAGTTACCACGAGCCCTTTCCATTAAAGTGTATTGCCGTTACTCAAACACCTTTCCTGTCACTTCACTTAAGAACCAATTCGTATTACTCTCTCCGTTGCTTTCTACCCAATTTGAGAAATTAGGGTAGGCGTCATTAATATCTACTTGCTCATAAGGATGCTTCACATTGATATCAACGTGCATTGCCCATGGATAACCATCTCTATCGGTGTATGTATTCGTAGTAGCTGGTAGTGTGGTGCTTTCTCCGCTGTGCAACAATTGCGCCCAGAATCTTTCTGCTGGGGTAGCATTCGTCCAATCTCCTTCGAAAAGTACATCCTCTAATAGCGTCACATCATCCCCTGTGCCCACAAGTGTTAAGTCGGCCTCAGAAGTGGGTTGCTTGAATTTAAGGTGAATCTCATTACGCTTACCATTATCCAGGCTCTGGAAGATCATTGGGTTCAATTTTTCGCCCCAGAAAACATCGCTAGCAGAAGCTCCATTGATCTCGAAAGAGACTGTGTATGTCGGGTAGTTGGTTGTTGTATTCCCATTTACCATGTTGTTCATGTATCCGAAACCACTAAAACTGAAGTCATCGTCGAGAATGAAGACGGCTTTATCATCGTCTTCAAGATAACTCTCGTTACTTCCAAATTGAACATTGGAAACAGCTGAACCAAGCAACCCGTCAACACTAAAGCCAAACCCATTTGATAAGGTCCCTCCGTCGGCTTTCAGGATGAAGGTATATTCCATCTTGTTTGTAATGCCAGCGCTAGAATTCCATGCAGTAGCGGTGTAATCGACCACAATGTCATTGAAGTCATAGTCGCCTTTGAAAGGGAAGAGATCTTCGAACATCAAACGCCCTTGCGTAGTGCTCTTGGTTGCATAGCGTGAATCGCAAGGAGCAACATCGCCTTGATCAGGGACACCGTCAAAATCGCAGTCGTTTAACTCGTCGACTATAGGAGTAACATTAGAGGTGTCAATTGCGGTGATTGGGTTTGAAGTACAATAGAATAATGCATCATTGAAATCGTCATCACTAGCTCCGCCTGATCTGTAAAGGTCTTCAAAGCCAATGACAAATCTACCCGTGGTCTCATCGTACAGTAACACGTTATGCTGAAGTTTGTCAGGGTTGGCTTCAGGATTTATATCAGGTATGCTATAGTAAGTCTTGTTATTCTTGTAGTTATTGCCATGTCCGTTGTACCCATTTCCAATTATAGCGAAGCCGATGTAAGTGCCGGCTGGATAAGAGCCGATATAAACTTTATCTCCTGCTACTAGTCCACCTCCTGAGTATAGTCTAGAGAAGTTTTCAAATACGGTCCAAATGGAATCAATATCTCCGGCACTTTGTGGAATGTTGCTTTCGGTGTAGGTGAAAATCCCCACGGTGTTTTTGTACCCAGCTCCCTCTGCTACGAAGGTCATCCATACGTCTGCGGAATCCTTGATATATAAGCTCGTAGATCCATCTGCCAAGAGTCCTTGATTGTGAACACCAATAGGATATTGTTCTGGTACAGAATTAGAAATATAGGTAAGGAACTGATCAGAAATAGTATCTGGAGCCACCATTGAAGGCAGCATATTTGAACCACGTCCACTTTGAAGGGTGTAGGTTCTATCGTCGTACCAATTGTTTCCGCGACTACTTGCCACTGATTGACCTGTTTTTTGAACAGCCTGCGCTAATGGAGGCATTGAAGAACTTTGATCTTGATGAGGTCGAATTACAATATTAAACTCGGAATCCATTATTGGAGTGGAGCTTACCATTGTCGGAACCTCACATACCACCTTGAGATCCATAGAAGGTGTATGATTCAATTTTACCCCCCAAATACCATTCTCATCTGTCCATCCTCGCTCAACGATCTCATCTCCATTAACGAGTGTTAGGGGAATTCCCGCTAAGGTTCCTTCGTAACCAAAAACTGTAATGGAACCCGACCACGTTTCGTGTTGGTTGAAGGTGTGACTCATTTCAGGTTCGAGCTTATCCAGGGTCATTTGATTTCCTTCCACACCAACTGGAGTCGATAAAATCATACTTTCATCTTTTTGGCAAGAAGTGACCAAAATGGAGAATGCGCTAAGTGTTAGTAATGTCTTTTTCACGGCAAATATTATTTGATGTCCATACATATGTGAATAACGTGCCGTAAATTCAAATAATTGAAAATCAGTGGATTAACAATTTTGCTTCAGTCTCATAATGAGAATATTTCTCGTTTTGAGACGTAATTTTGAGAAAATAGACGTTTTAAAGCGTCCAGATTTTTATTGCTTGAGCAGTGGTCTATCCTAATTTTTTGCCTTTTCTTTGTCGCATAACAAGAGTGTATCGAGAAAGGTGGAGGGAACGGCCCTGTGAAACCTTAGCAACCCTCAAATCTGTTGAGAAGGTGCTAATTCCTTTTCGCTTCAAGCGGAAATAGATACTGATAGAAGTACCACACTTTCTTCTTTCTCGAAATGCTCACAACTATTTCATCCAATGAAAGTGAGTTTAGAGCGCATAGACGACGGTTTTGGCATGTTGGCCAAAGCAGGCAATCATGAATTGAGATTAGATACCGCGGAAGAATTTGGCGGCAAGGACGGCGGGTTCCGCCCAATGCAGTTGATGCTCATTTCCCTGGCAGGTTGTAGTGCCATAGATATCATTCACATATTGAAGAAAGGTCGTCATGAAATTCGCAGTTACAGCTCTGAAGTCGTGGCTTCGCGACGAGAGGAAATGCCTCGCATTTTTGATAGCGTTGAATTGGTGATTACTGTAGATACCGATGCTTCCGATGCGGTTTTGGAACGTGCGGTGGAATTAACCAAAACGAAGTATTGCAGTGCTTTTGCAGTGTTGGAAGCCAGCGTGAAAGTGGGTCTTAAACTTCAGAGAGCATGAAAGAGCTAGGCTTCGAAACCAAAGCGGTACGGTTGCAATCGCAGCAAACCCAACAAAAGGAGCACAGTGTCCCTTTGTACCTCACCTCGTCCTTCACTTTTGATGATGCAGCCGAAGGTGCTGCCATTTTCGCTGGAGAGGCGGAGGGAAACTTATACAGCCGTTTTAGCAATCCCAACACGGACGAATTTGCCAGTAAGATCGCAGCGCTTGAAGGCGTTGAATCTGCAGTGGCTACGGCCAGTGGGATGAATGCCATTTTCACGACGTTCGCAGCACATTTAAAAGCCGGTGATCACGTCATTAGTGCGCAGGCCATCTTTGGGAACTCAACCTACATTTTGAACACCATACTTCCGCAATGGGGCATCGAATGCACTTTTGTGGATGCTCGTGAACCCGAGCAGTGGGAGAAGGCCGTTCGTCCCAATACCAAACTGCTGTATTTGGAGACGCCCACGAATCCAACCTTAGATCTCATCGATCTCCAGTTTGTTGGGAACATATGTAAGGAAAATGATATCATCTATGTGGTGGACAATTGTTTTGCAACGCCCTATTTGCAGCGTCCGGCGGAATTTGGTGCCGATATTGTCATTCACAGTGCCACTAAATGGATCGACGGCCAAGGCCGTGTGCTCGGAGGTGTTATTGCTGGAAAGAAAGCACTTGTGGATACCTGCTATGGTTTTATCCGCAGAACAGGTCCATCTATGAGTCCGTTCAATGCCTGGGTACTGAGCAAGAGTTTGGAAACGTTGGCTGTTCGTATGGACCGCCATTGCAGCAATGCCCTTGCCTTTGCAACATTTTTAGAATCGCACCCAGCCGTAGAGCGAGTGATCTACCCAGGGCTTCAGAGCCATCCGCAGTACGAATTGGCCCAGAAACAAATGAGTGCAGGAGGAGGAATGGTCAGTTGTATTATTCGAGGTGGCCTAGATCAGGCTCGAAACATTCTCAATGGACTGAACATCTTTTCATTGACTGCCAACCTTGGAGATGCACGCAGCATTGCTACGCATCCTGCATCTACCACACATAGCAAAACGCCTAAGGACGTGCGTGAAGCAGTGGGTATTGAAGACGGTCTGTTGCGTTTTAGCATTGGATTAGAAACCGTTGAAGATTTGATTGAAGATTTCAGCCAAGCCTCAAAATGATTGCTAAAACACTGCACATAGAAGAGCTCAAGCTAGAATCGGGTGCTGTTTTAAGCGACGTTCCTGTTCACTATCACCAGCGTGGCGCGTGCGATGGATCTAAACCCATAGTGTGGACTTTCCATGCCCTGACGGCCAACAGCAACCCTGAAGAATGGTGGACTGGATTGTTCTCTGGGGATGGCATGTATGCCCATTGGGACGTCATCTGTGTGAATATGCTAGGCAGCCCCTATGGTAGTGGCAGCCCATTGACTCACGGAGGGATGTCTTTTCCACTGACCACTATTCGTGATACCGTTAAGGCACAATTAGCCGTAGCCTCAGCATTGAATATCCAACATATTAATACGCTACTAGGAGGCAGTTGCGGTGGATATCAAGCGCTTGAATTTGCCCATGCATTTGAAGGTACTGTTAACCACATGGTACTTCTTGCTACGGGGGCTCGTGAGATGCCCTGGAACAAAGCCATCCACGAAGCGATGCGCTTGACTTTAAAGACGGACCCTACGTTAGAGCAGGGCGACGGAAGCAAAGGATTGCAAGCAGCACGAGCGATAGGGATGTTGAACTACAGAACTGCCGCTCAGTTTAATGATGCACAGCCGGACGATAGTGAAGCTTTGGAAGATTTTAAGGCGCCCTCCTATATCAGGTACCACGGCCAAAAGTTGGTGGATAGGTTTGATGCGGCATGTTACTACAAATTGACCGAGCAACTAGATACGCACCATATCGGTAGAGGTAGGGGCGGGCTTCAAAGTGCGCTGGGACAAATTACAGTGCCTACGCTGGTTATTGGCATTTCGAGTGATGTTTTGATACCGGTGGCGGTGCAAGAGGAATTGGCCACGAATCTGCCGAATGCCACTCTAAAGGTCGTAGATAGTGCTTACGGCCACGATGGATTTTTAATAGAATACCCCCAAATTAATGCTGCCATTGCAGCTTTTTACCATGAGTAGAATAGTACAGCTGACTACCCAAATTTTTAGCGATGAAGCTGCCCAGCAGAAGGCAGTGGAAATGATTAAGAAACGCGACCACAACGAGATGGCCGTACTTTTTCCGGATACCCATGTGGAACCTTTATTTGCTGCATTGAGCGAATTGCCAGTTCCTATACAGGCGCGCAGCTACGCTGAAGGCCAGGGAAAACTCAAGGCTGTGGAATGGGCCCAAGAATTAGGGGCTAAGGTCGTTGAGCAGTGGACGTTAGTAGACGGTGTATTTACCGCTGATCCAGAGAAAGTAGCGACGGCTGAAATTATTGCCCAGTTAAATTACCGCGAGGCGCAAGAGTTGGCCAGTGCCGGTACAGGGCTTCTAGATCGTGAGGCCTTGGCCTTGGCGGAACAATTGGGTGTAGAGATACATATTCGCAGCATATACCAGGCTGCCTCGGGCATTGGGACTGTGATCGATGCCGAAGGAGGGGATAAAGGAATGAAGGCTGTTTCCGCGGTTAGCGATGTAGCTCTTATTAGTATTACTGGTGTGGCCTTCGAAGGGGTGGCAGGTATTGACGCAACAGCTTTTGGCGCACTATCCAAAGAGGGTATTAGCGTGAAGCTTGTCAGTCAAGCCTCCAGTGAGCGCAGTCTAGGCCTTGTGGTTTCGCAGAATGATGCACAGCGTGCGGTAGCGTCACTAGAGAAAGCATTCGAGGGTGTACGTGGGACTGCTATTAAGGCGACTGAAGGATTGACCATTCTCAATATTGTCGGTAGACATAATTATGCGCTGGAGCGCGCCATCTATGAGTTAAGACGTAACAATGTTTGGATGCACCTCATTGCCAATAGTGTGGAAGGGCACCAAATCTCTTTGGTCATTCGCGGCACCAACGAGAAGAAAGCTTTGGAAGTAGTACACAGTGCCTTGTTGGGCCAATACAAGCGCTTAAACGTTTTCTGTTTCGGCAAAGGACTCGTAGGCGGCACATTTATTCGTCAAGTCTTGGAGAGCGCTGAGCATGTGAAAGAGAAGCGTCATTTAGACGTTCGTTTGATCGGCGTGGCCGATTCCACTACATCCATCTTCTCACCCGAAGGACTGAGCGAAGGATGGAAGGATGAACTGAAGCAAAGCACAGCCACCAACGATCCTGTAGCCATCGCCCAACAGCTCAAAGATTCTGGATTGACTAACCTGGTGGTCGTCGACAATACAGCCGACGAGCACCTCACCTCGTTCTACCCTGAATTTGTAAAGGTCGGCTGTGATCTAGTAGCGAGCAATAAGAAGGGGAATGCCCGCGAGCAGGCCTTCTACGACGACCTTAGAAAACTCCTTGTGAGAAAGGGTAAAACGTTCAAATACGAAACCAACGTAGGCGCAGGGCTACCGCTAGTAGATACCCTGTTGCAATTGCACCACAGCCACGACAGAATAACACGAATCAAAGGCGTCTTTAGCGGCTCTATGAGTTTCTTGTTCAACACCTTTAGTGCGAGTGATAGAAACTTTACGGACGTTTTGAACGAAGCTCAAAGCAGCGGCTATACAGAGCCTGATCCACGCGAAGACCTCAATGGTATGGACGTGGCCCGTAAACTCTTGATTCTCGCTAGAACAGTGGAAGTAAAGGCTGAAATTAGCGAGGTAAGCATTCAGAATCTTATTCCGGAAGCCTTCCAAAACGAGCAGCCTTATGAAGACTTCAAATCCTGTTTCCCCGCATTGGACGAGCATTACGCTGCAGTAAAGAGTGCGCTAAAGAAGGATGAGGTACTTCGGTATGTCGGAGATCTGGAGATCGACCCTAGCGGTAAAGCGTCGCTAAAAGTGGAGCTGGCTACGGTTGCCAAAAGTTCCCCTTTAGGCGGTATTCAAGGTTCCGATAGCTTGTTTGAAATCTACACGGAAGGCTACGGCGACCATCCTATGGTCATTCAAGGAGCCGGGGCAGGCGCAGAGGTCACTGCCCGAGGTGTCTTCAGTGATGTGCTGAGGTTGGGTTAAGCGCTGCAGGCGTTACAGGTCCCTTTCGCAGTAATCTCTAGGCTGTCTATAGCCACTCCAGGCAGTGTGAATCCGATCTCACTGCTGAGGTGTAGGCACTCCACAGTACCGCAATCGTTGCATTTAAAGTGTATGTGATCGTGGGTGTGTGCATGAGTGGTACATCCGCCGCAAAGCGCATAATAGCTCTCTCCGTTTTCCTCTAGGGCTTTATGAATCAGTCCTTTGTCAATCAATGCGAGCAGTGTTCGGTACAAGGTAGTGCGGTCAAATTCACCGAGTGCTGCTTGTAGCTCACCGTAGGGCTTGGCCTGATGACCGTCGCCCAACGCTTCCAAAATGGCCAAACGAATTTTGGTCACCCTGAGGTCGTGGTTTTTTAAAGTGGTTGCAGCATCCATAGTTAGAAGTTTTGTACCCAGCTCAAGGTGAAATTTCGTCCTAAAGCATCTGCAAAATAACGCTGTCTGTTCAAATAATCGCGGTAGGAGGTATTGAAGATGTTTTCAATGCCTATTCTAAACTTTGGTTTGAACTTCACTCCTTTGAGCGTGGCACCCAGGTGGAGGTCGAAAAGATGGTAGCTCTCAGGAGGTGCTATAAGATCTAGGCTACTGTCCCAATTCCATTGTTGCGCGGTATATCTGTGCATCACAGATACATTCACATTGCGCCAATTCTTCCATTGCGGAATCTCGTAGTCCAAATTGTTTTGGACGTTTAAAGGCGGCATGAAGTTTAGCGGTAGATCCTCAGTGGTATTCATCCCATAGACGTACCCCAAAGTCGATTCAAAATTCAAGTGCTCGCTAAGCTCGTATTTGATCACCGCATCACCACCTAGCAAGCGCGCATCGCACTGCTCGTAGCTAAATACAGGAAAGGCACCACGTATGGTCAGCCTAAAGGTTTGCTGGGGTTGCAAGTAAATGTATCCGTTAAAGAAGTGGGTGTAGGCCCGAACATCCAAATGAAGCTTTTCGCTCACCTTACCTCTTAATTGTAGGGTGGATTTAAGTCCTGTTTCTTGGACCAATTCCAGGTTCCCTTCCTCAATACCACTCACACCTTGGTGCAACCCAAAAGAATACATCTCATTGATCTCAGGCGGACGCTGGCGCAGTGAACTCTCGGCAAGCAAAAGCCATTTGCTCCCTAAATTCCGGCTTATACGACCCAAGAAGCTAAAGTTGTGGTAGTTGTCGTCAAAGTACTCCACGACCCTAGGAACCCCGTTTGACCATCTTGCGATACTTCTGAAGGTATAATCGTACCGACCACCGAACTCGAGGTCATAGCTACCCATAGAATGGTCTAAAGCCACAAACCCTCCGTTGGTGAATGCAGTGTAGTTGGGAAGGAGAGGGTTGATGCCTGTCTCTGGTAAGTTCCAGTTGTTTCTGCCTAAGAATTGGTACCCGGCTTCGAGCCAATCGTTCGACCAAAGTACCTCGTTTTGAATGCTGTACTGCAACAAGGAGAGTGCTGGGATATCGCTTCTACCGCTGCGGCGAACGTCGTATTCCCTGCGCTGATCGCGTTGGCCGGCAATGTGCCACTCCAAAGTTCCTAGTTCCGTGTGCTTTTTAAGGCCCGATTTCAACTGGTGGTGTTGCACCCATTGGCGCGGTGCTTCAATCTCGTAGGAGAAGGCCGAATCTGTGAAAAACGGTACTTCACGCGAAAAAGCACTTTCTAGATCTGTGAGGTTACCGATGTGGCTGCCTCGCATAATGCCGTACTCTGCACTGAAGTAATTGTATTTACCCTCCCATTCAAGGGTATTGTTCCACTGTTTGTGCAGTTCAGCGTTTGCATGTGCTTGTCGCGTCCCTGTATTGTTCAAGAAGTATCTTGGAGCACGACGATCGCCGTAATGCTTCAAAGTACCTCCTAGACGCCATTGGAGCGTTTCTAAGCCCTTATACAACTGTCCATTAATAGTTCCGCCGCGACCATTGCTTTCGGCGGTAGAGCGTATTTTTCCATGAATGTGGGGATCAAAAGGAATTGGGCCCGATTCTAAAATCACAATCCCGCCCATGTGGGTGCCTGGATAACGCATCGCCGCCGCACCGCTAACTACGCTCACCTCGCTCGCACTATTCAAATCAATCTCGGGGCTGTGATCCGCCCCCCATTGCTGACCGGTATGCACTACACCATTATTCACGAGGGTAAGTCTATTGCCCGATAATCCATGAACCACCGGCAATCCAATATCCGCACCATTACCAAGCATGCTCACACCTGCCAAACCACTTACTGAGGCAGCAAGTGACTTCGCTGCACTGTTGTCTAAAGTAAGAACGCTCAAGCGCTGCTCATTGATGGCTTGCTCGTGCTCGTCGTGTACGTCCACCTCGTGGAGCATATTCTCGTGGTGCTCTAAGGTCAAGGAGAGGGTGGTATCGGCGAAAAGCTCAATCAGTATTCGCTCTGAGGGGCAGCCGATGTGTTGTACTAAGGCGTGGTAGGTGCCGGGGCAGAGGTTTTCAAAAGAGAATTTACCACGAGCATCCGTCCATTGTTCTGCACCAACTTCAGTAATGTAAATGCTCACGTCCTCCATGGGACTTTGGTCGTGCGCATCTGTGACCCTTCCATCAAGGGTCAATAAACAACTTTGGGCGGCCACGGAAAGCGACCACCCAAAGCTTAGGTACAATATGAAATGGAGTTTACTCAACAGTTACGTCAAATACTACTTCAATATCTGTTTCACCACCTGCGTTAGTGATATCGCCACCGTTCACGCCAGTTGCAGTTTTTTCCGGCTCGTGACGCAAAGTGATCGTGTAGCTTTCCATGCCAGCATCACCGGTAGTCAGCTCAAAGGACAAACCAACTGGGTTACCGTTGTTGTCTTGGTCAGCGTATGCGAACATAGAAGCGCCTGTTGTAGCAAAGAAGAACTGGTGGTCTTCAGCCTCGTCAAAAATCTCAGCTGTCAATTCTTCTGCTGGATCTTCACTCTCGTTAAATAGAGTGATTGAACCTGCGTAAGTAGTATTAGCAGCCAATTTATCTACGGTAATCACTGGTGCATCGCCGCCGTCACCGTC
>JAAXJR010000079.1 GCA_012269745.1 Flavobacteriales bacterium
CACCCCGAAGCTAAAACAGCTACTTCTTGTCCCTCGGCAGGCTCTGGAATAACTGCCATTGCGTACGCATCGCTCATTTTCTTGTTGGTTTGTGCTGTACAGCTCAGAGTCAACCCGAGCACAGCCATTGCTAATACTTTAATCTTCATATAGGGATTAACACAAAAAGGAGGCCACCTGTTCCGCTATTCTGCTAACGAAGTGTGAAAAAGATTTAGTTCTTCACAAAGCCCTTCTTCAAGAGCACTTCAGCAATCTGAACGGTGTTGGTTGCGGCACCTTTACGCAGGTTATCACTGACAACCCACATGTTAAGTGCATTGTCCGTGGTGAAATCGCGGCGCAATCGGCCCACGAAAACGTCGTCCTTACCTTCTGCCATTAGCGGCATTGGATAGGTATTGAATTCGGGCTGATCTTGTAGAGTTACCCCATCTGTTTCGCTAAGAAGCTTCTTAACATCTGCGATGTCAAAGGGACGTTCAAACTCTACATTCACGCTCTCGCTATGTCCGCCTTGAACAGGAACACGAACCGCTGTAGCCGCCAATTTGATACCCTCATCACCGATAATCTTAACGGTTTCTTGGGTCATCTTCATTTCCTCTTTGGTGTAATCGTTATCTAGGAAAATATCGCAGTGCGGAATACAGTTGCGGTCAATCTTGTAGGGGTATACCATGTCTACATCTTCACCCACGCGCTCACCTTCGAGCTGGTCTACGGCTGCTTTTCCCGTTCCCGTAACGCTTTGATACGTGCTCACCAAAACACGTTTCGCGCCATAGGCCTTGTGCAATGGGTTCAGTGCGACTACTAACTGAATGGTCGAACAGTTTGGGTTGGCGATAATCATATCCTCCTGGGTCAATACATCCGCATTGATCTCAGGAACTACCAACTTCTTGGTAGGGTCCATACGCCAGGCGCTTGAGTTATCTACCACTCGCGTCCCCACTGCTGCGAACTTTGGCGCCCACTCCAAAGAGGTGTTTCCTCCCGCTGAGAACAAGGCCAAATCTGGTGCAGCGGCTACGGCATCCTCTAAACTTTTAATGGTCCAATCGCGGCCTCCAAAGGTCACCGTCTTACCCACGCTTCTTGAAGACGCGACAGGAATCAACTCCGTTACCGGGAAACTACGCTCCGCCAAAACTTTCAAAATGATCTGGCCCACCATTCCGGTAGCGCCCACTACTGCAATTCTCATAAATGCACTAACTTATTTAGAACCCTACAAATCTAACCTTAATCCGCCGTATGAAAAGCCCCTTGTTGCGTCTCGCACTAACCTTTTTGATTTGCCTCATTTCTAACACTATCTGTGGCCAATTCCACCGTGTTTCCGACTCCTTGACCTCGCCCACAGCAGCATGGAGCGGGGATACTGCTTGGATGAATTTTTCGTCTGAAGGCCTACGATCGGCCGCGCCGAGCGCAGGGTCGTTGACCTGGCGGCGCCCGAGCCTAGCGGGTCTTGGCGGGCAATGGCGCTTGGGGGTGACCATGGAATTCAATCCGTCGAGCTCCAATTTCTGCGAATTCAGATTCTTAGAAAACAACGGAAATTACTACGCCATACAACTGGGCGGGAGCTCCTCAGACAATCTTAGTTTAGTCTTGCACACCACCTACAAAGACTCAGTGCTAGCATCTATTCCCGAATACGTCGACGAGAGTAAACCTGAATTGGCCCTAAAAATTCTGCGCGACACGGCGGCAAAGTTTGAGGTCTACGATGCAGATTCCTTGCTGTTTTCCTGCACAGACAGCACGCTGATGCGAAGCGAATCACTGAGCATCTACGCCCGCTATACCAGCTCTCGTGTGGATAAGTTTTTGTTTTCCACACTCCTGGCCGAAGGATATGATTTTCCGGATACCCTCGGACCTGAAATTCTGAAATCCGACGTTATTGACCCATTTACCTTAGAAATTGAATGGGACGAATGGTGCCAAACGGCGGGTAGCGCCAGTGCATTCCTTCTTCGCGGCGGCACATTCATCGACACCCTCACTATAACCAACCACTACGACCAAATCTGGCATGCAGAAAGCACTTGTCCCTTGCCTCAGGGAAGCTTCGACCTATTGCTCCCTCCTGCGGAAGATGCGGAGCACAACCTAAGCTTTGGCTCAACCACTTCACTACACATACATTACCCTGGAGCAAAATCGTGCTGGATTACTGCTGTCCATCCCTTCGAGAACTACGGCGGCCATTTTATCGACCTGCAAAGTGAATTGGC
>JAAXJR010000036.1:0-2455 GCA_012269745.1 Flavobacteriales bacterium
CGCTGGGGAACAGCATATTGCCGATATGAGTTGTGGTGATGGACGGAATCGAACCCTCGGAGATTTTGTGTTTTACCGTTGTCATGAGTTTTTAGTCCTTCTCTCAAAGCCCAATAAACATAGGGCTTAACGATTATATCTGCAATTTTTTGGTTGGTTAATTATTTACCGAACACTTGGTTTTTGCCGATTATTAGATTTTGAAAGAACATCATATGTGTTGGAATTACACGTGATTCCAAACGTGTGTTCGGTAAATACCGAACATTTTGCCTTCCTATAGCAGGCCTCGATGGTTATCGATGATTACATGGGTTTACTTCCCGATACAGAACTTGCTGAAGATGTTAGCTAGCAGATCGTCGGTAGATATTGTACCGGTGATTTCGCCTAATCCATCAAGCGCCAATCGTAAGTCTTGAGCCAACAAATCTCCAGGAATACTGAGTTCTACTGCTTCGATGCTTTTATCTAGCGCCAAAGCGGTTCTGCGCAATGCATCGGCGTGGCGAGCATTGGTAACAATGGTTTGTGAGGCGCTGTGCGAGGTCCAAGCCGTGACTTCTTTCAATGACGTTAAGAGCTCTGATAGTCCGTCTTTAGTTTTTGCGGCTATTTCGAAGATTTGGCGCTTCGAACCCTTCAGTCTTGAGAGGATTTCAGTCGTATCCGCTTGATCGGATTTGTTGATGCACAAGAACAGTTCTGCCTGAGAAGCCGATTGTTCCAAATGGGCAATGCGCTGTTCTAGATCTGTTTCAGGCGCTGTGGCGTCAATGAGGTAGAAAATAACATCTGCCTTTTCAGCTTGCTCGAACGCCTTTTGGATACCAATTTTCTCCACATAATCTTCTGTCTCACGAATACCTGCAGTGTCAATTAAGCGGTAGGTGAGGCCACCATAGTTAAAGGTGTCTTCAACGGTATCTCTTGTGGTACCCGCAATGGAGCTAACGATGGCGCGGTCTTCGCCAAGCAAAGCATTTAGTAGGGTGGACTTTCCAGCGTTTGGGGCGCCTAGAATAGCTGTGGCAATTCCTTTTTTTAGTGCGTTTCCGTATTTGAAGCTGTCTATAAGGTTGTTAACATTTGTTTTTAGCGAATGCAGCATTTTCAATAGGTCTGCTCGTGAAGCAAACTCTACGTCTTCCTCGCTAAAATCTAATTCTAACTCGATCATAGAAGCGAAATGCACTAGTTCTTCTCTGAAGGCAGTAATTTCATTTGAAAAGCCTCCTTTGAGTTGGCGCAAGGCCACATCGTGCATGGTTTTGTTTTCGGCATGTATTAAATCGGCCACTGCTTCGGCTTGTGCGAGATCCATGCGACCGTTCATGAAGGCACGCATGGTGTATTCGCCTGGATCGGCCAGTCGCGCTCCTGCTTCAAGTAAGCTTTCCATAATGCGGCTGACGATGTATGGGGAACCGTGGCAGCTAATTTCGAAGCTTTCCTCACCCGTGAAGCTCTTTCCTTCTTCGAAGTAGGTGATAAGCACTTCGTCAATGTGTTCGCCGTCGATGCTGTAATCGCCGAAAAATGCACGGTGGGATTCTAATCCCGATTTCTCGATGCGTTTAGAGATGAAATAGGGGGTGAGCAGCGCGGCGGAATTGGCCCCACTTACTCTAACTATGGCTAATGCACCAACGCCTTGTGGTGTAGATAATGCGCAAATGATATCGTCTCTAAGCATGGCTCAAAGATACATCGATAAGTATTGAGCAAAGAAATTTGTAAAGAAGGGAATTCGATTGCAGGTTGGATAGTACATTTGCACCAAACTCACAGAAAAAGCATCTCATGAGCGTACTAGTCAACAAAGACTCAAACATTATTGTCCAAGGTTTTACGGGTAAAGAGGGTACATTCCATGCCACTCAAATGATCGAATACGGAACCAACGTGGTTGGTGGTGTAACTCCAGGAAAAGGAGGCATGACGCATTTGGATCGTCCTGTATTTAATACTGTAAGCGAAGCCGTTGAAAAGGCAGGTGCAGATACTTCTATCATTTTCATTCCGCCAGCGTTCGCTGCAGATGGTATTATGGAAGCTGCAGAGGCAGGTATCAAAGTAATCATTTGTATTACCGAAGGTATCCCTGTAGCGGATATGGTGAAGGTAAAAGAATACTTGAGCGATAAAGACTGTACTTTGATTGGTCCTAACTGTCCTGGGGTAATGACTGCAGGAGAAGCAAAAGTGGGTATCATGCCAGGCTTTATCTTCAACAAGGGTACTGTAGGTATCGTTAGTAAGTCTGGTACTTTGACTTATGAAGCAGTCGATCAGTGTACAAAAGCCGGTTTAGGTCAAACAACAGCTATTGGTATTGGTGGTGACCCAATCATCGGTACAACTACAAAACAAGCTGTTGAGCTCTTGATGAACGACCCAGAAACTGAAGGTATCATCATGATTGGTGAGATCGGTGGTCAGCTAGAAGCAGAAG
>JAAXJR010000036.1:2555-36652 GCA_012269745.1 Flavobacteriales bacterium
GAAACTGAAGGTATCATCATGATTGGTGAGATCGGTGGTCAGCTAGAAGCAGAAGCTGGTAAGTGGATCAAAGAGAACGGTACGAAGCCTGTAGTTGCTTTCATCGCTGGCGAGACGGCTCCTGCAGGACGTACAATGGGACACGCAGGTGCCATTGTAGGTGGTGCTGAAGATACAGCTGCTGCTAAGAAAGCGATTCTTCGCGACTGTGGAATCACTGTGGTAGATTCGCCGGCAGACCTAGGTACTGCTATGGCTAAGTTGCTTGGTAAATAATCCAACATTTAATAAATACAGAGCCGCTTCACCATGTGAGGCGGCTTTTTTGTTTCAAACCGCCTTACCTTTACTACAATGAAACAAGTGAAATGCCCCTCATGCGCTCATTGGTATGAGGTTGATTCAGCACTAGATAAGTACCAGTACCAGTGCACACATTGCGAATCCGCCTATGCTGTGAAGACTGAAAAACAGTTGGAACGCGAAGAGGGTATGAAAGCTCCGGTAAGTAAGCCGCCGTTGACGTGGAAGCGGTGGGGAGATATGCATTGGTCACTTGTTATTTTGAATAATATTGGCGTGGTCATTCAGACGATTATTTTCGCTATTGCCACCATTATTGGAATACTAGTAGCACCGTTGTAGGATATGGAATTCTTATCACCGAAAACCAAAGATAAAATAGCTAAGCTCGAGGCTGATAATGCTGAACTTCAGCGTCAATTAGCGGATAAAAAGGGGAGTGGTACTAATAAATCATTGCTGCCTTTGGTTGCCGTTATAGTATTGTTATCCGCTTTATCGGTATACCAATTCTTGGGACAATCTAGACTGAGTGAAGATGAAATCGCTCAAAAAAGCGTAGAGTTGTGGCGTGCTGGTGAGCGTATTGATACGGTTTTTACTCCGTCAGATGAACTTGTCTATTCAATTCAAATAGGAGCGTTTAAAAATCAGCCAATCAGAGAATTGAGTGCTTCATTCGTTGACGCATCTTTGGTTCAGAAAGATAGTCTTACCCTGTTTGTTTTGGGCGAGTACAGCTCCTTGCCAGATGCACAAAGGGCATTGGGTGTCGTGGTAAAATTAGGTGTTGAAAATGCCTTTATTATTGCGCAGAAAAACGGAAAAGCAGTAGGTTTGCTCACTGAACAAAACCGCGAATAATTAAACACTATGGGTTTATTAGCAGGAAAGACGGCCATTATTACCGGCGCGTCGAAAGGAATTGGAAAAGGAATTGCTGAAGTTTTTGCCAAGCAAGGTGCGAACGTAGCTTTTACTTTCTTAAGCTCTGTTGAAAGAGGACAGGCACTTGAAGATGAATTGAAAGCTCACGGAGCAAATGTGAAAGGCTACCGTTCTGATGCTTCTAAAATGGAAGATGCAGAGGCTTTGGTTGCTCAGGTAGTTGAAGACTTTGGTGGCGTTGATATCGTCGTCAACAATGCTGGTATCACAAAGGACACGCTCCTTATGCGAATGACTGAAGAGGATTTCAACCGCGTTATTGAGGTGAATCTGAATTCTGTATTTAACATGACGAAGGCAGTGCAACGCACGTTCTTGAAGCAGCGTTCAGGATCTATCGTAAACATCAGCTCAGTGGTTGGTGTGAAGGGTAATGCTGGTCAAGCAAACTATGCAGCTTCTAAAGCAGGTATTATTGGATTTACAAAGTCAGTGGCGCTCGAATTAGGTTCTCGAAACATTCGTTGTAACGCGATTGCACCAGGTTTTATTGAGACGGAGATGACTGCCGTATTGGACGAGAAAACTGTACAGTCTTGGAGAGACGGTATTCCACTCAAGAGAGGTGGTAGCCCAGAAGATGTGGCTAATGCTTGTTTATTCTTGGCTTCAGACATGAGTGCCTACGTTAGCGGACAGGTCCTCAATGTTTGTGGTGGAATGTTGACTTGATGACTAGTGTAGTAGCTGCCTTAATTGCACTTGTTGCAGGAGTAGCGGTTGCTGCGTTGTTATATTTTAAGCGAAGCGCTGAATCCCGTTGGGATTTGGCGCTTCTGCGTTTAACATGGACTGGGCTGCTCGTTTATGCTTTGCTAGCTCCGGAAAAGTTCGTGCAAAGTGAAAGGGAGATAAGACCGGTACTTACAGTGCTATTGGATTCCTCTAAATCTTTGGGGGTAGATGCCGATAGCTTGTCGGAGGTCGCTCTTCAAAAATTCGAAGATTTGGGATATGAGCCCATCTTGCGTGAGTTTGATCCTAATAAGATACCTTCTAATGTCTTTTGGGCCTACGTTGGTGATGGTCATGTAGAGAATATTGATCAAGAGTTTTTACCTGAATATTTCCTTCTTGCGAAATCGCAGAAACTACAGCCACTGTCTCTGCTGCAAGGAATTGCTTTGCCGCAGCGTGTACTTCGAGGTTCGAGGTTTCATGTTGATGTGTTGTCTGCTGCAACAGCAGATGTAAGCGTTGTTTTTGATGGAAAGTCTTACCCTAGTAGCAGCATGGAGCTTCTAGCGCCTAAACAGGCAGGATCCTATTCTTTGCTTGCTGTGGCGCGTTCTTCAGGAAGGACCGATTCTCTAAAAACTACAGTGGTTGTTCAAGAAAGCTTAGCTACCGTGGTGGTTGCGAGTAATGCGCCGCACCCTCACGAAGCAATGATAAGACGTTGGTGTAAGAAACAGGGTATAGAAGTGCAGAGCCTTAGATGGAAGGATTTAGACAAGGTGGATTCATTTAAGGGTCCCTTAATCACCATTGGTGGCGGTGATGCGGCAATTGCAAGAATTTCAAAGCTCATTTCTGTGCCAATGCTTCATTTGGATGCAGGCGCTGCGCCAGCGTTTAAGGAGGAGGTACGGCTAGAATCCTTGCTTCAGGAAAAGAACATTTCCGTATATGCGAAGGCCAAGAAACCCCAGGTGAGACTTTCTGAATCACTGGATGCTCGAGGTATTCATTGGTATAAAAGTGGGCTTGCTTCCCAGCGAGCCTTTGAGGTTTTCCAAGAATTGCTCGAGGAAGTAATGCAGCGTTACGCACCGGCGCAGTTGAGAATAGTGCACAGCCAGCAAGTAGCATCATCTCAGCGTGTAGAGGTCAGTGGTGCGGTTGTCAATAGCAGATTGGAGGTGTTACCAGCAGAATTTAAAGTCCAGATTAAGCGCCACAGCGAATTGGTAGAACAATTGACATTGCGTGAAGATGGTGGGAGTGTTAAAGGAAGTTTCAGGCCTATTGAGCCTGGTGATTATGAGGTCCTTTCAGAAGCTATTTGGGAAGGAGGTGCTCTTTCATCTAGAACGACACTTCAGGTCAATGCAGTTGATGTGGAATTGATCCGTGAACGCAATGACAACCTTCTTGCACAATGGAGAGAAAATGGAGCGCGAGACGCACTTTCAGTATCGCAAAAAGTTGCAGCGCAGAAGGTGTCGTATGAAAAGAAAAATCCCCAGCACTTTCATTGGTGGTACTGGGGACTTGCTTTATTAGCAGCGGCCACCGAATGGACACTGCGTCGCCGAAGCGGTTTGATTTAGAGGTTGTTCGCTAGGAAATCTCCAAGCTGTGCTGGCTCCATATTCTTCGCAACGATCACACCGTTATCATCGATTAAGATGTTTTGAGGGATAAATTGGATGCCATAGTAAGTAGAAATTTCATTTTGCCAGTATTGCAAATCTGAAACTTGCGGCCAAGGCAGTCCATCTTCGGCAATACCCTTCTGCCATGCAGCACCATCACGGTCCAAACTTACCCCAAGAATGTTGAAGCCTTTCTCGTTGTAGGTGTTGTACAGTTCTACAAGCGCAGGGTTTGCAGCGCGACATGGACGACACCATGAAGCCCAAAAATCAACTAATACATATTTACCGTCCACGGCTAAAACGTTCAGAGACCCGCCGTCAGGAGTAGCCTGAGCAAAGTCTTTAAACTGCATACCTACAGCTGAACGACCCATAGTCTCAACTCTTTCAGCAAGACGCGTATAGTCTGGAGCCTCATGGAATTCAGGGCTTACCTGGTCCAATACCGCTTTTAGATCTTCGTAAGTCAAGTTGCTGCTTTGAGAAGAAAGGGCAATTGCCGCACCGAGGATGTCATTGCGCTTGGCAAATTCAATCTTCATGCGCTCTTGGCTCTCCATCAAACTCATTGCTTCTTCACGAATCTGGTTCTGAGCATCTACATTGCCCGAATCCATAGCAGCCATGTATTTCTGCTCCAATACTTGCATGGTTTGTCCGAAGAATGCGCTTTGATCGTTCAATGCGTTGGCGCTATCGTTCATTACACCTGCATCAATTTTGAAGCCAGCACCCTCTTCGAAAGTGATAGTAACATCTGCTCCGTCGTGGAAGTAAACGGCAGGTTGACCCAATTCCATGATTTGTACCATGGCGAATTGGTGTCCGAAGTTTGCTACCTCAGCGATTAAGGAACCATCAGTAAGTGTGCCTTCGTAAATGACAGAATCGCCTTCTAGAGAGACCTTTACAGGGCTATTGTTGGCACTAGGAATATCAATGCTTAGCTGGAAGCCGTCAGAGCTTTCACTGCTACAAGCAAAAAGTAGGGAAGCAACAGCGGCTCCCATGAGTATTTTCTTCATTGTTTGATTAAGTTTATACCACGCAAATTACAACACTTACGATGAAGAAATTTCTTTCCCTTCTGTTAATTCTTTCTAGTGTCCAATTCTCTTCTGCAAAGGAGGGCATGTGGATCCCAATGCTCCTAAATAACAACATCGCAGATATGCAGGCGATGGGCTGCGAGCTCAGTGCCGAAGACATTTACAGCATCAACCACAGCTCGCTGAAAGATGCCATCGTCAGCTTTGGAGGTTTCTGTACGGGCGAGTTCATTTCTTCAAAGGGCCTAGTGCTCACCAACCACCACTGTGGCTATGGTCAGATCCAAAAGCAAAGCTCGATGGAGCATAACTACCTCAAAGACGGCTTTTGGGCAAATTCTATGGCTGAAGAGCTCAAGAATCCGGGATTGTTTGTAAAGCAATTGGTGTACATGGAAGATGTGACTAATACAGTGTTATCCTCTTCGGATAAAGAGGAGGCCGTTCAAAACCTCATCGCTGCGAAAAATGATGCAGATCCAGCATTGTTGTATGAGGTAGTTCCTTTCTTCGAGGGCAATCAATACTACCTGTTGGCCACCAAGAAATACAACGATGTTCGCCTCGTGGGCGCTCCACCAAGCTCTATTGGTAAGTATGGTGCAGATACAGACAACTGGGTGTTCCCGCGCCATACGGGAGATTTCAGTCTCTTCAGAGTATACGACGAAGAAGGCGCACCGTTTTCACCTGCACAGCATTTAAAAGTGAACGTAGCTCCTCGCACACCTGGGGAATTTACCATGGTTTTTGGCTATCCTGGTCGTACGCAGGAGTATCTGACGGCAGTAGAAATGGACCAATTGGTCAACGTAGAGAACGCTCGTCGCGTAGAAATCCGCGATGTACTTTTATCCATCATGGATGCTGAAATGCGCGCAGATGCTGCTGTTCAGTTAAAATATGCTTCAAAGTATGCTCGTATCGCCAACGGATGGAAAAAGTGGATCGGCCAGATTGAAGGGGTAGCATTTACCAAAGGTGTTGACAGAAAACGCAAGCTAGAAGCAGAGTTCACCGCTCGTATCGCGGCCGATGCTAACCTTTGGGACAAATACAGTAGTCTTTTAAACGATATCGCCGTCGTAAGTACACAGATGTCCGAAGGGACCTACAAGCGCAATGAATTCATCGAAACGGTGTACTACGGAATGGAGTGGTTCAACCTGGCCAACCGATTGGGCAGAATGGAAGGAGAAGGAATGAATGCCGCTATTTTGAGCTTCGACAAAGACTTTAGCTATGAGGTTAGCGCCAAAACAACCGCGGCCATGCTCGAGATGGCTGCATCAGAGTTACCTGAAATCTCAGAACTTACAGGTGATGCGGCTTCGTTCAACACTGCTGTTCACAACGAATTAAAATCCATTACAGCTGCAGCGCAGCGTGGCGACATTTTCGAATTGGACAGCTTGGCGCCAAAGATGTCAGCATTTACAGTTGGAGCATTTGGAATCTACAGAGCGAATTCTCCGTCGGCGGAATTGGCCTCGAAAGCTTCTGAGTTGAAATCAACTTATATGAAAGCCTTAATTGAAGTATTTCCTGAGCGCAACTTCTATCCGAATGCCAACAGTACACTCCGTGTCACCTACGGAAAGCTAGAAGGGGTGAGCCCTCGCGATGCTGTATCCTACGGAACTACCACGTACCTCGACGGAGCGATGGCGAAATACAAGCCAGGGGATTACGAATTTGATATGCCTAGTAAACTGATAGAATTGTACGACAACAAAGACTACGGTGACTATGCAGAGAACGGAAAACTACCCGTCTGTAACATTGCTTCAAACCATACCACAGGTGGGAACAGCGGTTCACCAGTGCTGAATGCACGTGGAGAGCTTATTGGCTTGAATTTTGACCGCATTTGGGAAGGTACCATGAGTGATGTGAACTTTGATGCAAACATCTGCCGCAACATCATGGTTGATAGTAGATATGTCCTGTTTATCATCGACAAATTTGCCGGCCAGCGCTGGTTGATCGATGAAATGGAGTTGATTAAATAAATGAAGAGATACGCATTCCTACTAGGTATTTTGATACTGGCGGCCTGTGGTCGCACAGGGGAAGGTGCCTACGAATTGGATGCGGCTTACACTTACTTAGGGGCCGATTTTCCATTAGAGCCCCCCTTAGATTATAGCAGTACTGCACCGGATTATATCACTCGTGACAATCGCCTAGACGGGGATGTAGATAATCGCAAAGCTACTTTGGGCCGAGTGCTGTTCTACGACAAGCAGCTCAGTCTAAACAACTCTATCGCCTGTGGTTCGTGCCATATTCAGGCGCACGCTTTTGGCGATACTTCCCAGCAAAGTGTTGGGTTAGACGGTGGTTTGACTTCGAGACAAAGTATGCGATTAGTAAATACACGCTTTGCTGATTTACCGGCCATGTTTTGGGATAGACGCGCTATGCAATTAAGAGATCAGGTAATTCAACCTATTAAGGACCATGTAGAAATGGGATTCAGTGGCACTGGGGACCAACCCAGTTTCGACAGTCTTTGCACGAAACTCTCTGCTAGGGAATACTACACACAACTTTTTGATTGGGCCTTTGGTCAAGATGGGGTCGAAATTAATGAGCAGCGTATCGCCCAAGCTCTAGAGCACTTTGTAAGCTCTATTGAGAGCTTCGATTCTAAATTTGATGAAGGATTAGTGCAAGTAGCTGCAGTCCAGAACCCATTTCTGAATTACACCACCGCCGAGAACAATGGAAAGGCTTTGTTTTTAGCGCCTCCTGAGTTAAATAATCAAAATGTACGTACTTCAGGTGGTGCTGGATGTGCAGGCTGTCACCGACCTCCAGAATTTGACATCGATCCTATGAGCGGAAACAATGGTGTAGACAAAGAGGCTGGCAATCCAGCAGGCTTTGACACGACCAATACGCGATCACCTTCGCTTCGAGATGTATTTGGACCTAACGGTGGTGTTAATACTCCCATGATGCATACAGGGAACTTCTTGGAGTTCACAACCATAGTGGAGCATTACAACGAGGTTATTCCTGATGTTAATAATCGTACGGTCGACGGACGTTTGGTTCGTGGATTAACCTCCGTAAAACTTGAGTTAACATCAACTGAACGTGCAGATTTAGAGGCATTCATTAGGACCCTTACAGGTTCAAATATGTATTCTGACGAGCGTTGGTCTACGCCGTTTTAATGTGTAAAACTTACGGGCACTGATTATTGGGCAATTACGGGTGTTCGCCGTAATTTTAGCGCTTCAATAATTGATCATGAGAGATACTACAATTTTCGACCTAATCGCACAGGAAAACCAACGTCAGATCAATGGCATCGAGCTTATTGCATCTGAGAACTTCGCCTCGCCTCAAGTTATGGAAGCGCAAGGTTCAGTTTTGACCAACAAATACGCAGAGGGATACCCTGGTAAGCGTTACTACGGCGGTTGTGAGATTGTCGATGTAGTTGAAGATTTGGCACGCGATCGTGCTAAAGAACTCTACGGTGCGGCTTACGTAAATGTTCAGCCTCACTCAGGTTCTCAAGCAAATGCAGCAGTGTATTTGGCTGTGATGAAGCCTGGTGATACTGTTCTCGGTTTCGATTTGAGCCATGGTGGTCACTTGACCCACGGATCTCCAGTTAACTTCTCAGGTAAAACCTACAATGCAGAGTTTTATGGTGTAGAGAAGGAGACCGGCCTATTGAACTACGATAAAATCGAAGCCAAAGCAAAAGAGTGCAAGCCACGCATGATCATCGCGGGTGCTTCTGCATACAGCCGTGATATTGATTTCAAGCGTTTCCGTGAAATCGCTGATGAAGTAGGCGCCATCCTCCTTGCAGATATTTCGCACCCATCCGGTATGATCGCTAAAGGCATCTTGAATGACCCAATGCCGCACTGTCACATCGTAACAACTACAACCCATAAGACCTTGCGTGGTCCTCGTGGTGGTATGATCATGATGGGAGAAGATTTTCCGAATCCTTGGGGTGAAACTAACATGAAAGGTGAAGTAAAGATGATGTCCAACGTCTTAGACATGGCCATCTTCCCAGGTATCCAAGGCGGTCCTTTGGAGCACGTAATCGCAGCAAAAGCAGTTGCCTATGGTGAAGCTTTGAGCGACGGATTCTTTGAGTACCAACTTCAAGTGAAGAAAAATGCTGCTGCGATGGCGCAGTCTTTCGTCAACCGTGGTTACGACATCATTTCAGGTGGAACCGATAACCACTTGATGCTGATTGACCTTCGTAACAAAGGTGTTACGGGTAAGGCAACAGAGCAAGCTCTAGTTAAAGCACACATTACTGCTAACAAGAACATGGTACCGTTTGACGATAAGAGTCCATTTACGACTTCTGGTATTCGTCTAGGTGCTCCTGCAATCACTACTCGTGGTTTGAAAGAGGAACACATGGATACTATTGCAGATCTAATCGACCGTGTAGTCACTAACATTGATAATGAGAGCATTATCACTGAGGTGGGCAATGAGGTTGTAAAAATGATGCAAGACCGCCCATTATTTACTTGGGAGTAAGTACATTCGTGAGGTAACCAATAAACCCTCACAATGCAGAAATTGAATTTCAAGCGCTGTGGCTCTCTGGTCGCAGCGCTTTTGTTTTGCGGCCTAGTACAAGCCCAAATCCAATTCGAGCCAGATCGCACAATCAAAGAGTCTCGATTCGGCATCATCAAGAACACCATTTTGACCATTGACGACGACGCTAAGGCCATTGTTATGCGTCCACTCAAGAATCCTAATCTTGAAAAAAACGCGGTCAAGCTCTTCACACTAGTCGCCACAGACTACATGACCACCAAGCTCTTCCAAGACCACATCGAGCCGTTGGATGTATACGTTAGAAGTGTAGTTTCATTCCCACATCTTTTTCCAAATAATAGATACCTACGTCCTGTAGCTTATGGCGTCGATGGCTATATGTATACAGGTGTTACAGCAATGTACGCTGCTGGGCTACTGACTGGAAATGAGAAAATGCAAGAAGCTGGTGTGTTGACTGTGAAGGCTGTAGTTGAATCTTATGTTGTTTCTCACCTCATTTTAAAATCGGTAGTAGGCAGACATCGCCCAGCTCGACCATTGGGTGATTATACACAAACTGATAGAGATAGCGAATATCCTTTTGTGCATAGTCCCTTAGATTTTTTTAATCTGCACATCAACGTTCTGGGCTCTAAAGCCTATGGCACTGGGTTTCCTTCGTACCATGCAACCATGTTCTTTGCCTTTGCAAGTGTGAATGCTAAGGTCTTTGAGAACAAGTGGATTCCTTATGGTTTAGCGACAACAGCACTCCTTTATGATATCCGTGGCCATAACCACTGGGTCAGTGAATTAGTTGCTGGTGCCGTGATCGGTGAATTCATAGGAAAGGTGGTGTATGAAAATTACCACAAGCAGAGAAGTGAGTCGAACACCACACGAAAAAAGAAGAAGTTTAATACAGATTTTAGCGTTGGGCAAACTTTTGGAGTGATGGGGCCATCTTTAACCGTTAGTTGGTAGATTCGGCATTATTCTTGCTTCATTAGGCGCGAAGAAAATTGATTTCATGAGAAAACTTGTTTTGTTTGTTTTTGCACTTGGGTTGTTCACTTCATGTGAGCCTAGGGAGTCCACAAATACCAATACTGAGCGCTTCTACAGCTCGCCTTGGAATGTGGAGGTAAATAGAACACATAACGCTGTAGGGACGCTAGCGGCTGCCGATGAGGACCACAGCGGTACAGCAACCTTAGATAAGGGGGGCTCGTTTTTATACGACATTTCAGCACTTAATGATCACATGTATCAATACTGGGGCTATAGCTGGTCAACGGATCAGTTTTATATGAATTGGAACCCGTGTTTAGATTGGTACATCAATGAAGAGGCGGATAGCATGTATTTGAATTATGATCATTACGATTATGATCCAAATTCCGGGAATAGCTTCTATTGGAACTATTCGGTATACATGACCAGATAACAAGAAACCGGCCCTGAGGCCGGTTTTTTTATTCCTGTAATTGCTTTTTCAAACTTGCTACTTCCTTCGCTAATGTGTTCAAAATCTTGAAGGTAATGACTGTAGTGGCTAAAAGTCCCACAGTTAAAATGTAGATCAGGTATTCCATATGTGTTACTGTTTTAATGGATAACCCACAAAGCCAAGTAGGGTTCTAAGAATGGTGCAATAAATTCTTGCTGAGAAATTTCAGCAAGTGCAGCAAAAAAGCCTTTTATATTTCTACTTCGTGATTATATTTGCACCCCCAACGATGGCGAGGTAGCTCAGTTGGTTAGAGCGCAGGATTCATAACCCTGAGGTCACGGGTTCAACTCCCGTCTTCGCTACAAGAAAGCCCGAGACAATGTCTTGGGCTTTTTTATTCCAAGAAAAGTGAATTCCAAAGGTGCGTCTGTGTCTTTTTTAGTAAAACTCAATTGTATTAAGGCATACTAATACCAAGATGGTTTGGCTATTAACCACTTAATGCTATATTGCAAAAACTATTGAACCAGAGCATGGATAAAGAAAAATTCGAATTAGAGTTTCCATTAAGAGCATCCCCTAAAATGTTGTTCCCATTCTTGAGCACGCCTTCAGGGCTAAGTGAATGGTTTTGTGACGATGTAAATTCGCGTACTGAACTCTTCACGTTCTTTTGGGACGGATCTGAGGAGCAGGCTATATTGCTCAAGAAGAAGCAAGACAGTTTGGTGCGTTTCAGATGGGTTGAAGATGATGAAGAGGGGTTAGATACCTACTTCGAATTCAAAATTCAAGTAGACGATCTTACGAAAGATACTTCTAT
This sequence comes from Flavobacteriales bacterium, assembly GCA_012269745.1. Taxonomy (GTDB): domain Bacteria; phylum Bacteroidota; class Bacteroidia; order Flavobacteriales; family Schleiferiaceae; genus UBA10364. Next base: position 13,998 of record JAAXJR010000036.1, read on the forward strand.
CATCGTGACCGATTTTGCCGAACCTGACGAGATTGAAGAGGCCAAGCAACTTTGGGACAGCCAAATTCACGAACTACAGCATATTATCGGCGCATAATGCTAAAGATGAAATACTTTTTACTTCCCGCAAGTCTATTCTTATTGGCTTGCGGGATTTTTTTATTCGCAGCAGGAGGGAAAGAGGCTGCGCAGCTTGCCTTTCACAATGCGCTTTACAACGACTCAGGACGTTGGATCATGTCCATGGTGACCACTTGGGGAGAAGGTGCGTTATTCGCTATTGTGATTATCGCTTTTGTCTTTGATCGCCGGTGGAAGATGGTATTCCCCTTGATAACCGGGGCAGCCTTGAGCGCTTTACTAGTGTCGTTCTTCAAAAAGATAGTTTTTGCACCGTCTCCGAGACCGTTAGCTGTTTTAGATGCCACGCAGCTTCTAATATCTGATTCAACGGGCATACCGCTTCAATATGCATTTCCTTCAGGTCACACTACCACTGCGTTTGTCCTGTTTACCATGCTGGCGCTATTCACCACTCGCAAGGTCATCCAAGTAGCCTTAGCTGTTTGTGCCATTATGGTTGGACTTTCAAGGGTATACCTGATGGCACACTGGTTTACAGATATCATGGCCGGCGCAGTATTGGGTATGGCCATTGCCTGGCTGAGTGTTTGGTTATGGAGGGGGTACCAACAAAAAAATCCGCCCTTGAGTGCAAGAGCGGATTCTAAATTTAGGTTGCCGTTTTAACTACAGGCCTAGTTTCTTTCTTACTGACTTTGGCAGTGCATCTTTATGCATCATTACACTAATGGTCTTAAGACGCATGTAACTATCTGAAGCGTACAAGTAACCTGGCTTGAAGTCGTTCGGGATATCGCCCCATGAATTCTTTACGATGAAGAATTGGTTGCCTTCTTGGTCTTTTACGATCCCTTGAAGTACCATGCCGTGATCGTCTTGTGTCAGGTAGTTATCGTACTGTTCTTGACGCATTTCCTGAGTAATCTCAGCCTCAGCATGCGGCGCAGAGTAAACTGCGTTTACTTCTTCGTCTGACATCTCTTTCCAACTTTGGTTTGGCATTACTGCAATACCGTTGCGAATAGAGAATCCTTTGTCGCTTACATCACAGGCCCAAGCTACAGGGAATTTGTCCATCAAAGCACCTTCAACAACTTCCATCATTTCGTCCAACGGGAGGTTGTAAGAAGTGCCCCATGTCCAGTTATCAGGAACTTGGATCTGACACGCTTCATACATCGGGAAGTGCGTCCATGAGGTTAGTTGTACGTAATCGTCAGGATTAACACCTACAACTTCATCAGCGAAAGTACGTGGGGTATAGGTCTTGCCGTTGTAGCCGAACTGTGCTGGGTCATCACCTAGGTATGCATCGAGCACTCCGTTGAAGCCTTTCTTCCAGCTTGGGCTCAATTTCCCGTTCTTATTTTCAATCACTGCGTCTAGAATTCCTTTCAACGAAGCTTCCATTTCGCCGTGACGATTGATCTCTGTACCATAGTTCAGACCGTTGTAAGCCTCTTGAGGCACTGCGCCGTAGTTTTTGATCACATACATCACATCAGGAAGTGCGCCGCCCTGAGCGAAGTTTAAGTAACCGTGTAGACGCACGTATTTCTCTCCTTTGTCCTCGTATACCTTGCGAACGGTGAACATTTCAGAGATATCAATTGGCTCTTTACCCATACGGATCATCTCACTCTCTACAAATGAAGTAGTGGCGTATGACCAACATGTACCTGAAGCACCTTGGTTCTTCACTGGTGTAGCTTCGATATCTACCACAGTTTCCCATTCGTAGCCTAGAGGTGCATCGGCACCATTGTCTTTTACTTTGTTGATTAGATCAACTTGTGCAAATGCTGCAGTTCCAATAAGAGCAGCAGCTAGAGTTGCGCGTAATTTCATAGTGTTTTTGTGTTGTTATTTGAATTGTGAACTTACCGGAGCTTCTTTTACCCCGTTTGAATAATCGTAAAAACCTTCTTTCGATTTCACGCCCAATTTACCTGCGGTAACCATATTCACGAGCAGTGGGCAAGGGGCGTACTTTGGATTTCCCAATCCCTCGTGCAGCACGTTTAGGATGCTAAGACATACATCGAGACCAATAAAATCTGCCAATTGCAAAGGACCCATAGGGTGCGCCATTCCTAATTTCATGATGGCATCAATCTCAGCAACGCCAGCAACGCCTTCATGCAGAGAGATGATAGCTTCATTGATCATCGGCATCAAAATACGGTTAGCGACAAAACCTGGGTAGTCGTTACAAGCCACTGGAATCTTGCCCAGCGATTTACTCATCTCCACCACTGCATCACATACCTCATCGGAAGTACTGTAGCCGCGGATAATCTCTACGAGCTTCATCACAGGTACTGGATTCATAAAGTGCATACCAATGACCTTTTCTGGGCGTGAAGTTTGCGCAGCAATCTTAGTAATGCTGATAGATGATGTGTTTGAGGCGAGGATACAATCAGCTGGGGCCAATTCATCCAAGTCCTTAAAAATCTTGAATTTGAGGTCTGCATTCTCAGTTGCCGCTTCAACTACTAAACCTGCTTTGCTTACCGCTGCCTTTAAGTCTGTACCGGTAGCCAATCGAGCAAGGGCTGCAGTTTTATCAGCCTCTGTGAGCTTCTCTTTGGCGATCATGCGATCCATGTTTTTAGTGATGGTCGCAACGGCACGCTCGAGAGCAGCCTCATTGATGTCAAATAGCTGAACATCATAGCCGCTTTGGGCAAAAACGTGGGCAATTCCGTTGCCCATAGTTCCTGCGCCAATGACAGTAATGTTTTTCATATGTGATAAGTGTATTTGGGTTCTTTACTTGCCTCTTCCTTGTAAGACGGTAACTAAGGTATAGAAGAGGATTTTGATATCACTCAATAGGGTGATATTTTCTGTGTAGATCAGATCGTAACGTGCTCTTTCGAGCATTTCTGCGACATTTTCAGCATAACCATATTTCACCATACCCCATGAGGTGATACCCGGTTTTACGCGTAAGAGGAATTTGTACTGTGGTGCCTTCTCGATAATTTGGTCAAAGTAAAACTTGCGCTCCGGTCGAGGACCTACGATCGCCATGTCTCCGAAGAGCACATTCAGGAATTGCGGTAGCTCGTCGATGCGGTATTTACGCATGGTACGTCCCCATGAAGTGATGCGAGGGTCATCTTCACTGCTGAGCTGCGGACCGAGCTTCTCAGCGTCGACCACCATGCTGCGAAGCTTGATTATTTTAAATGTCTTCCCATTCTTGCCAAGTCGGGATTGGCGGTAAAAAATTGGCCCGGGAGAAGAAGTTTTAACTCCAATGATTCCTACCAGTAGAATGGGTGAGAGTACTAGCAAGGCAATGAGAGATAGAACGATGTCGAAAATGCGTTTGATGACAGCTACGTGTGGAGGAACAAGCTCGCGCTTGACTTCAATCATGGAACGGCCAAAACTGTCCATCTTGACTTGACCACTAAGGATACTGAAGAGGTTAGGGAGCACGTGAATGCGCAGCGATAAGTCTTCGAGATCACTCACGATACGAGCGATAACCTCACTGTTTCCCGTGGCTAAGGCGATAATGACATCTTCGATATTGTTATCGTTGGCAACATCTTTTACCTGTGAAGTGGTTCCTAGATAAGGTAGATGTGCCACGCGAGAATCAATCTCTTCACCGTTCATGGTCATATATCCTATGAAATCATAACCCTTGGTGCGCTCTTTATTAAAGCTGTCTAGTAAATCTCCTGCTTCTTTTCCAGCACCTACAAGTATGGAGCGAAAGGTGAGCTTTTTGGTGTCCAATTGATGCCTCACATACGAAGCCATGGTAAACCTAAAAAATCCGCTAAAGACCAACAGGGTCAGAGTATAGGTTCCTAAAGTAGTGTAATACTGACTGTAGAATTTGATGTAATCGTCCAGGAATATCAAGAAGAATAAGGCTACGGACGTTACCAAGGTCGCTGAGAAGGTGTTGAAGGCTTGCTTTAAACGACTTTTTCTTGTTAAGTCTCTATACGTTCCTCCTAGAGCACTGATTAATACATACAGGCCTGAAGTTAGGGCAGTAGCGAGCCAGAATTTCTCGTTGAACTCAAGCGGTAATTCCACACCGAATCGCTTCGGTTCAACGACGAGTTTTCGCACTAAATGAAGTGCCAGATAAGCTGTCGCTCCTGAAGCGAGGTCCAATAGTATGTACAGATACCTTAGGCGTCCCTCAAGTTTTTCTGATCGATTCAATACAGTAGTTTTAGGTTGTCTACCAACACCGTAGCAGTATCGCCAGTGTTGTTAATAGCACCAAAAAATAAATTAAAGTCACCAGCGTTGGGGTAGCCGCTTACTTCAGTAACGAGGTTTAGGTACACTTTATTCCATTCTTCATTAGGGAAAAGTGTGACCACTGGGGCCTGAAGGCTTTGGAATTGCTCATTGGCAATCACCCCAAATGTCAGGGGAACATCAGTTTTATAGTTAACCTCCAACCATACATTAGCCCCTGCTTGTGGCAATTCAAATGCTTGTGGAGTTCTGAATTCCGCAATGGTAGTGGGGAGCATGGTAATTTTCCCACTTTTATTTGGGGTTTCACCAGGGTGGATAAATGCACCTTCACTTTCGTCAATGACCTGGAGTGTAGTGTCGCTTTGAGGAGCTCTATTGAAACTAAGACCAACACCGTCGAAATCTTCGACCACTTCTATGGTGTAGACGTTATTATAAGTGAATGTACTTTGATTCTGGCTCAGCGCTCTTTTACTATAAGGGGCAAGGTCCCAATTAAAGGTCTTCGCGTTCAACATTTCGTATTGATTGCGCTGCGTATAACTTCCGTTAATGCTAATTCCGGGAATGATCCGTATTTCTTGATCATCGCCCGCAAGCACAGGGACTTCGCATGGGGGGATAAAAGCACCTATTTGAGCACCGTTCTGTTCCACCCAAAAGGTATTGATCTTTGAAGAACTGGTTCCTTGTCCACCGGATGCGCTGACCACTAAGGTATCGACAGTAATGTAGGCTACTTCAGGAGCTGGTGCGGTATCGCAACTGGTCGAAAGCAAGGCAGTAATACCTGCGATAAAAGGAAGAAAGGTGTACTTCATTGGGGCTCAAAGTTAACGAATGAAAGCCAATGGGTATTTGTTAAAAACTAAGCAAGGTTCGCGCCAAAATCAGATGTGTTCTTGGGTACTTTCAAACCACTATGAATAGCGATTCTCCAATTTTTCAAGGTCAGCGTAAACAGCTCTGCGAGCGATTGTTAGCGGAAGGGTATGCCACTGAAAAAGTGTTGCAGGCGATGATGCGAGTGCCGCGTCATTTGTTCTTGGAGAGTGGCTTTCACCAGCATGCCTATTTGGATAAAGCATTCCCAATAGCTGCAGGTCAGACCATAAGTCACCCATCTACTGTGGCCTGGCAAAGCGAATTATTGCAAGTCGAACCAGGCATGAAGGTATTGGAGATAGGAACTGGATGTGGCTATCAAGCTGCCGTCCTGGTGGAGCTTGGGGTGAAGCTTTTTACTATTGAACGCCAAAAGGAATTGGTCGATTTCTCCAAACGAATGCTTAAAACTCTGGGATTGCGAGCAGAACAGAAATTTGGAGATGGATTTAAGGGAATGCCAGTTTTTGCGCCCTTCGATCGCATCATTGTAACCTGTGGTGCTCCCTATGTTCCTAAAGCATTACTCTCGCAATTAAAGGTCGGGGGCATCATGATAATTCCTGTGGGAGAGGGCACTCAGAAGATGGTACGTATTCAAAAGAATGCAGATGGATCCTTTGTTCAAAAGGTGTTGGGAGATGCAGCGTTCGTTCCTATGCTAAAAGACAAGGAGTAGCGTACCTTTGCCTCTGTGAAATCCATTGAAATCAAAAATAAGAAGGCCAAATTCGATTACGAATGGCTAGATACCTTCACGGCTGGGCTACAGCTTCAAGGCACTGAGGTTAAAAGTATCCGTCTAGGAAAAGCTTCTATTGCTGAAGGGTATTGTTATTTCAAGGATGGCGAGTTATTCATTAAGAATATGAATATCGCCGAGTGGTCGCACGGAAATATATACAATCATGATCCTATCAGAGAACGCAAGCTTTTGTTGGCAAAGCGGGAATTGGAAAAGATTGAAAAAGCCACTAAAGACCAGGGTATTACTGTAGTGCCTACGAAGCTATTTATCAGTGAAAAGGGTTGGGTTAAACTCAATATAGCTGTGGCACGAGGAAAGAAGAATTACGACAAGCGCCAGTCTTTAAAAGACAAAGACGCAAAACGAGATTTAGCACGATTAAAACGATACTAGCATGTACAAAGGCCTTATTCGACCTTTACTGTTCTTGATGAACGCTGAACAGGCGCATCACTTCACGTTTAAAACTATAAAATTCCTTTTTAAAATACCCGGGGTACAGGCAATTACGGCATTGTTCTTTGGTAGCATAAAAGGCAAGGAGAAGCAGGTCATGGGTTTGACCTTTAAAAACCCAGTAGGACTCGCCGCCGGTTTTGATAAGGACGCGAAGCTCTACAACGAATTAAGTGCTTTTGGATTTGGATTCATAGAAGTCGGGACACTTACCCCTAAGCCACAAGACGGTAACCCCAAACCTCGTCTTTTTAGATTGGTGGAAGATGAAGCCGTCATCAATAGAATGGGCTTCAACAATGGAGGTCTAGATGAAGCTGCCCTTCGATTGGCGAAAAAGACGACGGATATCGTTATCGGTGGTAACATCGGTAAGAATAAGGTTACTCCGAACGAGGTTGCCACTTCGGATTATATCAAAGGAGTAGAGGTGCTTCACGATGTGGTAGATTATTTCGTGGTCAATGTGAGCTCACCGAACACGCCTAATCTTCGCGAACTTCAAGAAAAAGAACCCCTAAAAGCGCTGTTGCAGGAGGTTAAAGCTAAAAATGAAGAGCTAGGTGCTAAACCATTGATGCTCAAGATTGCACCGGATTTGACCGAGGGGCAGCTGGACGATATCGTAGAGATTGTAAATGAGCTTCAACTCAGCGGGGTTGTGGCTACGAACACGACCATTTCCCGCGAAGGATTAAAGGCCTCTGATGCCAAAGTCGAAGCCATTGGTGCAGGTGGTTTAAGTGGTAAAATCCTCAGAGAAAGAAGTACTGAAGTTGTGCGTTACTTGCGCAGCAAGCTTTCCAAGGATATCGCTATCGTTGCCGTGGGTGGTGTATTCACTGGAGCGGATGCCAAAGAAAAATTGGATGCTGGAGCAGATTTAGTACAAGTGTGGACAGGCTTCCTGTATGAAGGACCTGCCATGGTGCGTAGAATGCTTCGTTCTTTGTAACTTCGGGAAAGAACCCAATTACAGACCCAATGACCCATATTTCCATTGTAGAGTGTCCTCGTGATGCTTGGCAAGGATTCAGAGACTTTATTCCCACAGGGGAGAAAGTCAATCATATCAAAATGCTCGCTAACTGCGGGTTTCACACTATTGATGCCGGATCTTTTGTAAGCCCTCGCGCGATGCCTCAAATGGCGGATGCACGAGAACTGTTTTCGGCGCTCGAGGGAGTGAAAGAAACCACAAATACTCGGCTGTTGAGCATCATTGCCTCTGAAGGTGGTGCCAAGCGAGCTACCCAATTCGATTTTATAGACTCTTGGGGTTATCCTTTTAGCGTTAGTGAAGAATTCCAATTGCGTAATTCAAGGAAGAACATTAAGGATGGATTAGATGATCTTAAACGAGTCAAAGAATTAGCGCAAAAACATGGCGTAGAGTTGGTTGTGTACCTGAGCATGGCTTTTGGAAATCCTTACGGAGAAGTGTATCATCAAGAGATGGTATTAGAAAGACTACGTCAAGCCGAGGACGCTGGGGCTGATTTGATCTCACTCAGCGATACCACAGGTGAAGGAACCACAGAAAAGGTGGTTGAGCTTTGTTCTTTAGTCAAAAATGAAAGTAAGGTCCAGTGGGGTGCTCATATGCATAGTACCTATGAGGAGGCGGCTGCCAAAACTACGGCAGCTATAGAAGCTGGATGCACCAGGATCGATACAGCTCTTAGGGGATTTGGTGGATGTCCGTTCGCTTCTGATGCATTGATCGGTAATATGCCCACAGAAAAGGTGCTAACAGCCATAGAACGAATGGAAGATGTCTCTCACGATTTGGATCCACTCGCATTAGAAAGTGCATATAATAGTGCATTGAGTGTCTTTAGTGACCGTCATTAACGTAAATTTGTACTTGTAGGTTGGGTCGCGGAAGCGATCCTTAAAAAGGAACTCGGTAAAAGTCCGAGGCAGTGCCAGCTACTGTAACTCATGTTGAAAGCTTAATACAGCCACTGCTATTAGCGGGAAGGAATTAAGTGGGAGTGAGGAGCCAGGATACTTGACCTACAATGAATTAGAAAAAATTGCTCTGGGTCAAGCAATGCTGATGTTATGAAAAAATGGTACTTGCTTGCCTTCATGGCGAGCGCCTACATCGTTACCGCACAATCTGCGGACACCTTAAGCACTGCGACTATTCTCGCAGACGGTCTTGAGTTCTCAGAAAACAGGACACTTGTCGATTCGACAATCCACGGCTTGAGTGATGTGGCTAACTATCTTCAAAAAGACTCTAGATTTCAGATTCGTCAATATGCACCGGGTTCTGTTGCAACGCTCAACCTAGGTGGAGCCAATAGTACTCAAAGCCGCATTCTTTGGGAGGGGATAGATATTTCAAGTATGGCTTCAGGGGTCTTAGATCTCAGTCTAGTACCCTCAGTACTGTTGTCCAAGCAAGCCGTTTCTACTGGGGCAAACGCTGCTCTTGGTAATGAAAGCGGGATGATCGGAGGGTTGGATCTGGGATGGAATGCTACGTCTAAATCGTTCTTTTCCACGGCTTTTGGTGCCAACAGCATAGGTATGAGATCCTTCGTCGTCCAAAATGGTGGTGAATTCTCAGGTGTTCGCTACCGGTCTTTTATCAAAACCGAGCAAAGCGATAATGCATACCCGTACTCTTTGGGCAATAATGAGTTTACCATGAGCGGAATGGAGTATTCTACTTTGACATTGCTGCAACGCTACCAAGGAAAAGTCGGTAGGGTTCGTTGGAATACCAATATCTGGTACACCGAAGGGAACAAAAATAGTCGTGGATCAGTCTTGACCGCTGGAAATCGTAATCATCTGGAGGACAGAATTGTGCGTGGTCTTATGAGCGCTCAAAAAAGAGACCTGAAGGCTACTTTGTTCTATGGTAAAGAATGGCAATCGTATACGGATACGGCTTCTTTCTTGAATCTAAGAGATACGAATACATACGATCAATTGTCTTTGCGCTTGGCTAAGGACGCTAAAAACTACACAACTAGCTTAGTGGCTGCATATGTGCAGGGCGCAGGAACCTCTAGAAACGTATCAATGGCTCAGCTGAATGCAAGCCACTTGCATAAATTAGGAAAGGCTTTTTCGGTTACCGGTAAGTTGTCTTATTGGAACAATATTGTAGTGGGAGGCGCGCAGTTGAATTGGGCCGGTAAAAACACCGCAGGGAAACACCACATCACGGCGGGGACATTCTACCGTTTACCAACAATTAATGAGCTGTTTTGGACGCCCGGGGGAAATCCTGATTTGCTTTCTGAACGTTCTTACGGTGCTAAGTACAGTGTTCTTAAAAAATGGAATGCACTATCACTTTATGTGAGTTCAGATCAATTGTACTTCTCAAACCTTATACAGTGGACACCGGGAACAAATGGGTTCTGGAGTCCAGAGAATATAGAGCAGGCTTATACCTCAACATCTTCGTTGATTGGCAGTTATTCTAATGGCAATTGGTTTAACGAATTCTCATTAACGCATCAGTACAGTAGAGTAATTTCCTCTGTAGTGCCAGGTAATGAAGGGAAATCCTTGTTGTATCGCCCTGATTTTAATGCAGTGTATACCGTTACTTACGATGCAGGTAGATTCAATGCCCAGATTCGGACACATTACCTGGGAAAGCGGCAGACATTACGTGATAATTCTCCGCTTGGAACCATGCCGAGTGAATTATGGATGGATGTAAGTTTGACCACCAAGGTGCTCAATAAAGTCCGACTATTAGCAACGGTGCACAACATCACAGACGCAAAGCGAAACTTCTTTTTAAACTATCCGATGCCGGGTAGGTATCTTTCTTTAACGCTTCAATTAAACTCTAAATCATGAAGAAACTCACCCTAGCTATCGCGGCACTATCCTTAGCTGCGTGCACTAAAACTCCACTTCCTGGCGAACCTACCGTGTATGAGGATGCCTTGATCATTTTAAATGAAGGTGCATTTACAGGAGGCACAGCAACCTTGGACGCAGTAGGTGGTACTATTGATACAGTAGTTCAGTCAGCCTTTAGTACTGAGAATGGATTTGCCTTAGGAAATATTGGTCAGCACATGGTGTTGGCAGATTCACTCCTTGTGGTTTCCGTAAATAACGCCGGAGTGGTGCGTGGAATTAGTAGAAAGTCTTTGCTTGAGCGTTGGTCAACTTTGGTGGCAGGTCCGAGGTATTTGGCCAATTCTGGGAATAGCCTAATAGTCACCACCTGGTCTTCAGATTATATTAAGATTTTAGATAAATACTCTGGTCAGCTCTTAGACAGTATTGACGTATTCGGTGTGAGCGAACAAGTCCATGCAGATGGAGATATGGTCTATGTTGGACTCAACGGTGGATTCGGGAACGATAATAGGGTAGCTGTGGTCGATTTGAATACCAAAAGTGTGGATACTTTAGTAGTCGGAGACAAACCCAACTCATTTGTTCAGGTCGGTTCGGTCGTATATGTCCTTTGTGCAGGGTACGAAGATTGGGCGGGATCTGCTTCTACACCAGCCAGTCTATGGAAGATAGAGAACGGCATAGCGACAGAAGTGCTTGCTGCTCCAACGAGTGCAGATCATGCCATTGCCTTGAAAACGGACGGTACAGATTTATTTTTCCTTAATGCTTCTTACTCAGGAGCGGTTGTCAAAACTTCATTGAGCCCTACTGCATGGCCAATGTCGCCAATTACTAATGCCGGAGGCTATAACCTTGATTTGATTAATGACGTACTATACGTACATGACGCAAAGGACTATGCAAGTGCTGGAAAAATCTATCAGTACGACCTTAATGGTGCCTTAATAGATAGCTTAGACGCGGGAATCATTCCACGTCAAGCAGTAGTGAATTAAGCTTTCACAGTTGCTTCAACTCTAGTTTCTGCGTAACCGGCAAGAGCAGAGAACAAGAAGCTAGAAAGAAGCTCAGGAGCATAGAACGGGATTGCTGCAGTGTAAGCTGCTAGTAGTCCCGTTCCTGTTTTTGGATAAGGACTTAAAGCGCTCGCCCAAACACCAAAGTTGGAAATAGCGAAAAATGCAAGGCTACCAACAATAAGACCTAGGGCTGCAGTTTTACGGGATTTACTGAAATATCCAGTGATGCTGTAAGCAGCGAAACCTAAGTAGGTGAAGATGCTACCTGCGTACATGAAGACAAATTCGCCCGAAGGGTAGACGATGTTGTTCAGGATCAAATCTGTCACCATCATCGTTCCAGCCATTAATGCTAAAGACTGCCCAACCTTTTTTCCTGAAAAAGCAGTATAAAAGGCCAAGGCCCCCATCGCTGTGAAGTTAGGGTAATGAGGGAATAAGCGGCTTAGTGCAGCTACTAAAACTAAAACGGTAAATACGGTTGCTTTTGAATTCATTGTGCTATCGTTTGCCTCACAAATATACTACGCTATTATTGCTCTACGAAAGATTTATACGTTCCATCACCATTGAGTACAATCATAGTGTTCTTACCTGTATTGACCTCTTTTATTCTTTCAACGATTTTAGTCTCCACCATTACCTCACTAGGCCCACTGGATTCTGATAGAGTGGGTGAGCGCCTACCGGTAAGTAAAAATCGAAGGTCTATTTCAGGATCGTGATTAGCTAGGTTGATTATAAACTGCAGAGAAGGCTTATTGCGACCATTCATGATGTGTACAACGGTCGATCGATTCATATCTAAGGCTTTTGCTAAATCTGGAGCAGCCATACCTTTTTGCTGCATCCATTGCTCAATTCGTGCTACTACTTCATCCATAGAACTAAATTAGTTCAAATGAAACAAGCTTCTGTAGTTGAATTTTGGAAGAAATGAACAGTTTTAGATGAGTAGTTCATTAGTCTCTCATATCCTAAACTCTTAGTTTATATAGTATAAATTAAATCACTGAGGTACAGGATTTAATGTTTCAAAATTAAAGTGTTTCACGTAGCTCAAACAACACTTCGTTGCTGGTGCCAATTAGCCTGATGTCAATAGAGGTCGCTGAAGTTCCCGTAAAGTTCACCTGTAATAGCCCAAAGTGATTTGTTTCAGTTGTATTCGAATGAGTGCGGTAAATATTGTTTTCTTCATGGTGCGGAAAGCTCTTTGCGGTTAAAGGAGAGGCAGTTGCATCATAAATAACTTTACCGTTATCAGCAACTAGCTTACTGATTTCTCCATGGTGGCGGTCCCCTGTGAGGACAATAGGAACACCCGAACCATTTGTAAACAGATCAATAAGGCTTTGTCTTTCTTCCGGGTAAATGCTCACATTCTCAAAGGTTTGCGCAGAGTTGAGGAATTGGCCGCCCATCAATACAATCTTCACAGCGGCTTCAGATTTCATGTAAGCATCTTCAAGCCACGCCAGTTGTTCCGCGCCATAGAGCGTGGCACCTTCCATATCAACGGGTATCTTAAATGTTCTGTTGTCTAGGAAAAAGAACTCTAGGAGGCCTTCATGGCTAGTCTTGGAACCGTAGTAGCTCTTTGAGTTCGGCATGGGGTAGGAGGGTTTCCAGAAGGCCTTAAAATGCTTCATAGTTAAATCTAGGCCCTCACTCAAGCTACTGCAATCATTAGGCCCTGCGTCGTGATCGTCCCAAATAGCAAGATGGTTGGACTTGCCCAGTAATTCCTTGAACTCATCACGCTCGAATACCTCGTCATACTTAGCTTTAATACTGTCCTCGTACTTCCACTGCTCATTTTTAAGGTAGACGTTATCACCAAGCCAAATCATGTAATCTGCAGTGTCTAAAGCGCTTGAAACATGCGGTAGAAGGTCAAGGCTGTATTCGGGATCATTACAACTGCCAAAGGCAATAGTTAGAGATGTTTCATTTGTATCACATGATTGATTCAAAAGAAACAAAGCGAGTAAATAGTGTGGTTTCATTTGTACTGGGTATTTGAATCTCAATTTCGGCAATGATTCTTAAATATCACGTTAAATTTGGGGCAGATAAAAGGAACCATGTCATACACCTATAGTAACAATCAATACCTGCCATACAACGAGCTCATTGGCTTGTATAACTGGGAGATCTTGGGGTATTCTTCTGAGGAGCGTCCCATATTAAGCACTTCCATAGGTACAGGTGCACGAAAAATATGCATCTGGGCAGGAATGCACGGTAATGAGACCACGGGTATTCACATAATTCTGGAGCTTATCGAGTTGTTACAATCGAAACAAATTGATTTAACCGACTTCACCTTGCACATTATTCCTGTTATCAATCCAGATGCTTATGTCAGGTATACCCGTAGAAACGGAATGGGAGTTGATTTAAATAGAGACTTCAGAGCCTTTCAAACGGTGGAAAGCGCCAAGCTCATAGGTTGGATTCGAATGAATGAACCTGAGCTTTGTTTCAATCTGCACGATCAACGCACCATATTCCATGTAGGTGGCACGAGTGCATTTACCTCTTTGTTAGTGCCTTCTTCTGAGGTTACAAGAGAGATTACACCGCAAAGAAGAGCAGTAATGAACAGGCTTGGCAACGCACTTGCAGCAATGGAGCATAATTTATCCGGTGTCGGCAGATATACAGATGAGTTTTATCCAACGGCGGTAGGTGATTACCTTATGTCTCAAGGTATTCCTAATATTCTCATTGAGAGTGGTGTCGCCAAAGGTGATCTCAATAGGTCACAAGCGCGAGAATTTGGTGTTCAAGTGATTATAAACACCTTGAAATCGGACACAGAAGAGTGTCACGTATACGGTGAGCTGCCCGTAAATCAACAAGGGCAGTTAGAATGGGTGTTCACTAACGTATTATACGCACACATGCGAGTAGATGTTGCTGTGAAGCGCGTAGTGGCGATGAACGGTCATCATAAGGCCGTTATTTATACGGTTGATGATCTTGGTGATCTCGCATCTAGACCTAGACTTTATGAGATTGATGCAACTGCGGTTGGATTGGCAGAAGCATTGATCGTTGATCGCCCAATTACCGGTGATTTCGGCAGTGTCGTGTTTGAGGACGGGATCATTATCAGCGGCAGTCTAGAAGAGTAGGCCCCTCTGCAAGCAGAGAGGCCTTGGTTCTTATTCCGGCTTCTTTCCACCAAGCATTAGCATGTCTTTGGCAATGACTTCGGTGAAGTATTTCTTAACGCCGTCTGCGTTCTCATAGGAACGGGTAACCAATCGGCCTGAAATGCCAATTTTATCACCTTTCTTAAGGTATTGCTCCATGGTTTGGGCCAGGCCGCCCCAGGCAATGATATTGTGCCAGTCGGTCATGGTCTTCTTATTGCCATCCGAATCCTTGTACACCGTATTTGTGGCCAAGGTGAAGGTGGTTTTAACCGTTTGGTTGATTTGTTTCGCATCCGGGTCCATTCCCAGACGTCCGATAAGCTGGACTTGATTTTCCATTGTTTAGGGTTTAAAATGTTACTCTAATCAAATTGGCTAGCGTGATTTTAAACACCAAGTATTGTGGAAAACTAAAGCTTTTACACGGGTCGTTTGATCGTATTGATTGTGGTAAATGCAGAGTTTACATCCTCGCTGTGGACGATGAAAGTGGCTTCATTCGTCGTTGAAATGATCTCCTTGATAGGCACTCCAGCTGAAGCGATATGCTTGAAAAAGAAATAGTAAAGACCAATAACCTCGGAACTACTTGAAGGCAGGCGAAGCGTGATCGAACTTAGGTCTTTCTCTGTGCTGAGTATTTCTTCGCCTTTCATAGCATCTTCAAGGTATAAGCGGTATTTCTCACTTACGATAATGGTAGTTTCTTCCATTCCTCCAGTAAAGCTGTGGAATCCATCGGTATCACCTTTGATAGAGGCTAGAAAGGCGGCTTGTTTTGCCGGTAGCCCACTGGTTTTGACGTAGGTATAGGTGACCAAGTTTGAACGAACTATGATATCTCCAAGCGAAGCAATGAACTGTTGCAGTTTGTGTTGCATTTTTAGCTGAAGTCTAGGCTCACGGCGGCGAATGGCCATCACGAGTGCACTTTCTTTTACCTCTTTTCCAGTTAGCTTAGCAATCTCTGGTTGAAGTAGTCGTGCCAATGAACTGAGGTTAATCAACTCTTCCTGAAGGGCTTCCTCCAAAAATGGGCGCTTTCTCAATGCTTCTTCTAGTGCTTCACGTAAATTCATGCCTGTTGCGTTTGTGGCAAATTTATCACCTTGTTTATTTTTACACAAACCAATTCTTTTTTAATCAAACTCCATCTTTTTCTAATGCGTAAATTTGGCGCATGAATAACGTTGTAGTCATAGGAGGCGGTGCCGCCGGATTCTTTGCAGCTATTGCTTGCGCCGAGGCCAATCCGGACATGAATGTCTTGCTGCTTGAAAAAGGCAAGGATGTTTTGGGCAAGGTTCTTATCAGTGGTGGTGGGCGCTGTAACGTAACGCATGCCTGCTTTGACCCGAAAGAATTGGCTACGTTTTATCCCCGCGGTTCAAAAGAACTCTTGGGTCCCTTCCATAAATTCCAACCAGGCGATACTATGGAATGGTTCGCTGACCGAGGCGTTGAATTAAAGATTGAAGCGGATAACCGCGTGTTTCCGGTGACCGATTCCTCATCAACCATTGCAGATTGCCTCATTGAAATGGCTGAAGCTGTAGGGGTAGAGGTGCGTACCGGTAGTGGTGTAAAGGCGTTCACACAAATAGAGGACGGTTCTTGGCACATTCTAACCACCAAAGGAGAAGCGCTCGAAGCTGATAAAATCATGGTCGCTCCAGGTTCTTCAAAGGCTATTTGGGACCAATTGAAGAAAATTGGACACAAGATTGTACCTCCAGTACCTTCTTTATTCACGTTCAATATCAAGGATCCTCGTATCAAAGGTCTGAGTGGTATTAGCCTACCGCACGCAACTGTCCAGGTCGCGAGCTCGGATCTAGAGGCCTCTGGGCCGCTACTGATCACACATTGGGGAATGAGTGGACCCGCAGTGTTGCGTTTAAGTGCATGGGGCGCGCGTGAGCTCAATGATAGATTTTACCGTTTTCCCATCCTGGTGAATTGGATAGGCAGAGACGAAGAAATGGTTGTTGCAGATTTTATGCAGGAGAAGAAGGAGAGCGGTAAAAAGAGAATAGGTAACCACGCCCACTATGAAGTCCCTTTGCGTTTGTGGAAATCTATGGTAGCTGCTTCAGGAATAGCGAATACAGCGACTTGGGGCGATATTTCTACTAAACAGGTTAAAGCCTTGGCGAGCGAACTTTGTAGTGCAGTTTTCCAAGTCGCGGGCAAGAGTACTTTTAAGGAAGAATTTGTCACTGCCGGTGGAGTAGACCTCAAGGATGTGAACTTCAAGACGTTCTCTTCTAAGGTGGTTTCGAATTTATACTTTGCTGGTGAAATCCTAGATATAGACGGCATTACAGGCGGATTCAACTTCCAAGCGGCTTGGACGGGAGGTTTCCTTGCAGGCAATGCTATGGCAGGTTTTCCACTAGATTAAACCCCGCTTTTGAAGGTCTTTCAAGATCTTTTGACCCCGATTCTTCATTCCAGCGCTCCCATTTTCTAATACCATATCAATACTTTCTGCAAGTTCGTGGGCCAATTCTGGGTACCGCAGTACCAGTTTATGAATGATGCTCATGCTGTACACTCTTGGTGCTACTGCCTCGCTGGGTGTAAGCAACACTTTGAAGCAATAATCCAATAATTCGCCTTCGCGTTCCTCGTGTCTAGGTAATCTGTATTTCGAATAATAGCGAAGTATGAATCTTACTTCTGCATCTGTAATGGTATGCTGTAGCTGTTCTATCATCATTTCCTCCTTAACATAAAACACCTCTGGACGTCGATCACTGACGTGATGTAGGATCCAATTCGCCCTTTTGCGCTCTTTCTCACTTCCATTAAAAGCGCGTTCCATGACTTCGCTAAGCTTATTTCTGTCTTCGGCCGCCCATTGTATCCATCCTTGATACACATGGTCTTTGTCAATAGTGAACTGGTTTAGAGCGGTTTTTAGGTCCATTTTTAGAAAAAAGAAGACTTATAATGATGAAAATATTAGAAATCTAATTAAATTAGCATTGTAAAACTACCGATTAAAGATAGGTCTTATGAATTACGTAAAAAACAACCTCAAATTTCTTCGCAAGAAGGAGGCGCTTACACAAGAGCAGTTGGCAACGAAGATTGGCGTTAAACGCGCCATGATTGGTGCATATGAAGAGGGAAGGGCGGAACCTAGATTGCATACGTTGCAGCATTTAGCGGCGTATTTTCAGGTGCGCTTGGACGATTTCGTAAACAAAGACCTTAGCGGTTCTGGCTCTATCCCTAAGGCGGATGTAAGCGGTGCACAACTGCGTATCCTTCCTGTTATCGTAGACGGTACAGAGGAGAAAGAGCTGGGCACGCTAGTACCTGTTAAAGCTTCTGCAGGCTATCTGTCGGGCTATGGCGACGCAGATTACATCGGCGCCCTACCTCGTTTTTCTATGCCGTTCCCTGAACTCCCACAGGACCGTACATACCGCGTTTTCCAAATTCGCGGCGAGAGCATGCTTCCCATTAAACCCGGATCTTATGTCATTACTGAATACATCCAGGATTGGAAGTCCATTCGCAATGACGAATGTTATGTCCTTATTACTAAGGATGAAGGCGTAGTATACAAGCGTGTCATCAACAACTTACACATCGGTGAACTCATGCTAAAGTCGGACAATCCTCAGTTCGCACCATATACCGTTCCTGTAGACCGCCTGGTTGAAGTGTGGCGCGCTGTGGGGTACACCAGTTTCGAATTACCTGCCGCAGGAAGTAACCAAGACATGTCGCAGATTATGCACATGATGGCAGATTTGAAAAAGGAAATGAATCAGCTGAAAGACAACTAATTAATACCCTATTTTACTGGATTTTCTCCTTCAAATTGAGCGGCTCTTGGGCCGCTCGACTTGCCTGAGGACTGTCCAAACCCTGCCCAAATGGAACGTTCAATCCTACATATGGACCTCGACACCTTCTTTGTTTCTGTCGAAAGATTGATGGATTCAAGGCTGAATAACCGTCCCATCATTATCGGTGGAACCGGAGATAGAGGCGTGGTTGCCGCCTGTAGTTACGAGACCCGTAAGTTTGGTGTCCACTCCGCCATGCCCGTTCGCATGGCTCGTGAACTCTGCCCAGAAGCCATTATTATCCGGGGGAATTCCGCGAACTACTCCAAATATTCCAACCTAGTTACGGACGTAATCAAAGAGCAGGTTCCCGTCTATGAGAAAACCTCTGTCGACGAATTTTATGCCGACCTCACAGGCATGGACCGCTTCTTCGGTACCTTCAAATTCTCAAGTGAGCTTCGAGACCGTGTTATTCGCGAAACAGGACTCCCCATCAGCTTTGGTCTTTCCATAAACAAGACAGTGAGCAAGGTTGCTACAGGTGAAGCCAAGCCCAACAACAAGATCTATGTAGAAAAAGGTCTCGAGCGTCCTTTCTTAGCGCCCTTATCAGTGCGTAAAATCCCAATGGTAGGAGAGAAGACCTACCAGACCCTGCGTAACCTTGGTGTACGGCGCATCCAAACTTTGCAGGAAATGCCACTAGAGATGATGCAAAGTGTTATGGGAAAGCACGGCTCGGTCATTTGGCACAAGGCTCAGGGCGTAGACCAAAGTGCCGTGATCCCATACCAGGAACGCAAGAGCATCTCTACGGAACGCACTTTTGCTAAGGACACCATTGATGTGGTCAAACTCGAGGGCATCATTGTAGCCATGGCCGAAAACCTAGCTTACCAGCTTCGCAGAGGAGATAAACTCACCTCGTGCATTACTGTGAAAATCCGCTATTCAGATTTCAATACGCACACCCTTCAGGCCCGTATTCCTTACACAGCTGCCGACCATGTACTCATTCCTAAGGTAAAAGAGCTCTTCAAACGCCTCTTCGAGCGTCGTCTTCTAGTACGATTAGTGGGCGTCCGCTTCTCGCATCTTGTGGGCGGTGGCTACCAGATGAACCTCTTTGAAGAAAGTGAAGAGTTGAGCCGTCTATACGGTGCCATGGACCACATCCGTCAGCGCTTTGGCGATCGCTCGGTGCTGCGTGCTGTGAGCCTAGGCGCCAAGACCATAGGGCGTACTAACCCGTTCAATGGAGAACCACCGCCGTTATTGGCCAATAGACATCGATAAAAGAACTAACTTAATACTCCGCATATGTGTGGTAGATACGTAAATATCAGTAAGATTAAGGCCGTTGAAAAACGCTTTAGCGCTATTGTAGAGCGCCCAGACCTCTATGCACCCAATACCAACATAGGCATTGGGACCGTGGCGCCAGTCATTACTCAGGAACGTCCGGATGTGATCAAACACTACCAGTTCGGCTTTACGCCCTATTGGGCAAAGAAACCGTTCCACCTGTTCAATGCCCGCTCGGAAGGCGACCACAACAAGGAAAACGATACTTCCTACCGCGGTGCTAAGGGTATTACTACTAAGCCTGCTTTTCGTCAAAGCATACGCTCGAAGCGTTGCTTAGTCTTGGCAGATGCTTTTATTGAAGGTCCTAAGGTTGAGCGCTTGTCAAAGCCCTATGTGATGTACAAGAGAGACGGCAGTCCCTTTGCTTTTGCGGGCATCTACGATACTTGGGTGAACCCAGATACCGGTGAAATGATCGACTCTTTTGCCATCATCACTACGGTGAGCAACAAGATCACAGCAGCCATTTCTCACCACCGCTCCCCAGTGATCCTTCATGAAGAAGACGAGAGTATTTGGCTAGACCCAACTACACCCTTGGCAGAGGTAACAGATGTGCTTCAGCCTTATCCAGCAGAGGAGCTCAATGCATATCCTATTTCAGCGGCGATAAAGAATCCTAGGAGCAACGGTCCAGAGCTACTCAAACCCATAGGTCAGCGCATTATCCCTGAATACGATTATGAGATCTATTCCCACCTCAGTCTACAGGGAATGGGAATGACTCAGGCACGGCAACGCAAGCTAGATTTCGGTTTCTAAACAGCACTTAATTTTCTACAATGCTCGTAAATACGCACAGTTACTACAGTTTGCGTTATGGGGCCGTGTCCCCTAAAGATTGGGTTAGCTTCTTTGAGGCACAGCCCTGGACACACATGGCCCTAACCGATATCAACAATACATCGGCGTGTATGACCGCATTGTACCTGCTAAAAGACAATGCTGCCAAACACCCCGTCATCGGTGTCGATTTCAGAAACGGCACACAGCAGAAATATGTTGTCTTGGCGCGTAATTGGGAAGGGTTTAAACAGATCAACGACCACCTGTCGTGGCATTTGGCCCACAAGGTAAAGTTTCCCGACCGCGCCCCTGTGACCGATTTGCCGGACACCTGGATCATTTACAAGAACTACGAAGCCGTTGATGTCCAATCCTTAAAGAACAACGAGCTCATCGGCGTTGTGCCGGAGCTTATCAGCTCGTTACACATTCATAAGTTGCATGCTCACCAGCACAAACTCATCGCTTTGCCAACAGCTACATTCCGCGGCAAGCGCGACTTCAACGCGCACCGTCTGTTGCGTGCTATCGATGAAAACACCTTGCTGAGCAAGCTCGAGAAGGACAAGCAAGCACCGCCGACAGATTTATACCTAAACGACGAAGATTTAAGGTCTACCTACAAAGAGTACCCGTGGCTGCTGCGCAATGCTGAACAAGTGTTGGAATCTTGCCAGGTTGAGCTGCCAGAAGATCCCGCGTTAAACCTTCAGACCTACACAGGGTCCCGTGAAAAAGACGTCAAACTTTTGAAGAAGCTGTGCTACGATGGGTTGACCTACCGTTATCCACAGGCCGATTTCAAGGTACGTGAAAGGATAGAAAAGGAATTGCAACTCATTGAGCAAAAGAACTTTGTATCCTACTTTTTGATCAATTGGGACATCGTGAACTATGCCCAAAAGCGCGGCTATTTCTACGTAGGGCGGGGGAGTGGAGCTAATTCTATCGTAGCCTACCTGCTCAAAATAACGGATGTCGACCCCATTGAGCTCGACTTATATTTTGAACGCTTCATCAACCTTTATCGAACGTCACCTCCAGATTTCGACCTCGATTTCTCTTGGCGCGACCGTGATGATATCACCCAATACATCTTCAAGCGTTTCCCCAATACCGCCTTGCTGGCAACCTATAACACCTTTCAGTACAAAGCGGTAGTACGAGAACTAGGAAAGGTGTTCGGTCTCCCAAAACACGAGATTGACAAGCTTAGCATAGGAAAATTCAATAGCGGAGACCTGGACCATCTCGCGCACCTTGTATTGCGATACAGCACTTATATACAGGGTTTTCCAAGTCATTTGAGCATACATGCAGGAGGGATTCTTATTGCCAATGATAGCATACACTACCGCACAGCGACCTTCATGCCGCCCAAAGGCTTTCCAACGGCCCAGTTTGATATGGTCGTTGCAGAAGATATAGGCCTTCATAAATTTGACATCTTGAGCCAGAGGGGACTGAGTAAAATTCAAGATGCATTGGCGCTGGTACGCAGAAACCATAAAAACGCCGAACCTTTCGATATCAGAGACCTGCAGCGGTTTAAGGAAGATGAAAAAGTGAAGGATTTATTGAGAAACGGCAAGGCCACTGGGTGCTTCTACGTAGAATCTCCAGCCATGCGCATGTTGTTGACCAAGCTTCGGGTAGATACCTATTTAGGACTCGTTGCTGCAAGTTCTATTATCCGGCCAGGTGTGAGTAACAGCGGTATGATGCGAGAGTATATTCTTCGCTTTACCGATCCTTCAAAGCGCAAAGATGCACATCCAGTGATGTTGGAGATCATGCCGGATACCTTTGGGGTGATGGTCTACCAGGAAGATGTCATCAAAGTAGCACACTATTTCGCTGGTTTAACCTTGGGAGAAGCCGATGTTTTACGCCGTGGTATGTCTGGTAAATTCAGGTCAAGAGATGAGTTTAAACGCGTTGAACAGCAGTACTTTAAGAACTGTAAGGAGCGCGGCTATTCAGATGATTTGGCCCGAGAGATATGGCGGCAGATTGAGAGCTTTGCGGGCTATGCCTTTGCTAAGGGACACAGCGCATCCTATGCAGTGGAGAGTTACCAAAGCTTGTATTTGAAGGCACATTATCCTTTAGAATACATGGTGGCTACCATCAATAATTTTGGTGGATTTTACCGCACTGAATTTTATGTTCATGAAGCACGTAAAAACGGCGGTAGGATAGAGCCTCCTTGCGTGCAACACGGCGATTATCCAAC
>JAAXJR010000036.1:36752-73125 GCA_012269745.1 Flavobacteriales bacterium
CACATGCTCAAAGGGCGTACAACCAAGGATGTAATCACCGCGGTGCCTAGTCTTTTCAAGGGCGCAGCGCAGCAATCACACGATTATAAGGTGCCACTGTTGACACAATCAAAGCTAGAGGAGGCCTTTGATCAAATAGAACTCCTTGGATTTCCGCTGTGTAACCCGTTTGAATTGGCCGATGAGCCTCTAGAAAACGGAACTACAGCACAGGAACTATCATCTAAGCTTGGACACTTTGTTATTGCCTACGGTTACCTGGTAACAGTAAAGGACACAAAGACGGCAAAGGGCGATCGTATGAATTTCGCGACATTTTTAGACGAAAACGGCGATTATCTCGACAGTGTGCATTTTCCCAATATTGCCAAGCAATTTCCGTTTCGAGGAAAAGGCCTGTATAAAGTGCAAGGTCGCGTGACGGAAGAATTTGGTTTCTTCAGTATTGAAGCGTCCGCATTATACAAGGTGGCCATGATACATGATCCGCGTTATGAAGATGAGATGGCACGTCCGAAGGATAATTACAGTAAAACGCGTCGTACGATGAAAAAGGGGAAGAACTCTACAGCGATTAGTTAATTGGGTAGTTCTCTTATGTAAAAACATTATTTAACATAATGTATATTATAATTCAAACATACATAGAGGTAAACATTGCGGTAGAAAACAACCACCAATAAAAAACCCCAGAGCTTTGCTCCAGGGTTTCTCTAAATCGTAACGGAATGTTATTTCAACAATTCGCTCATTTCCATTGACTTCTCGTAGTTACCAACTTTACGGTAAACTTCAGCCAAAGCACGAACGATATCCAAATCTTCCTTGTTCATCTCACGAGCACCTTCAAAGTAAGTCAAGCTTTCTTCGAATACAGTCTTTTGCTTTTTCTTTAAAGCATCATACTTACGGCTTTCGCTCAAACTCAAAGAGTTCATCTCTTCAGTAATCTTGTTTGCACGGTCAATGTATACAAGACCACACATGTACATAGCGTCTGAGTTTGTCGAATCAACTTCTAAAGCTGCTTTGTACTCAGCTAATGCTGCGTCTAAATCTTTCAACTCAGTTTGAAGGATGTTTCCTTTTACGAAGTGGTAAATACCTTTTCCCGGATTCTTTGAGATTGCCTCGTCAAGATTGGCCAATGCACCTTCGTAGTCTTTCTTATCCAAGAAAGCTTGCAACTGGATGTCCAAAAGATCTTTG
This sequence comes from Flavobacteriales bacterium, assembly GCA_012269745.1. Taxonomy (GTDB): domain Bacteria; phylum Bacteroidota; class Bacteroidia; order Flavobacteriales; family Schleiferiaceae; genus UBA10364. The sequence continues at coordinate 37,962 of JAAXJR010000036.1, forward strand.
TTTTCTGGGTATAGACCACGTGCTTCAGTCAATGTAGCATCGTACATCTCAGCATTTTCCATCTTCTTGTATGCGTTGATCAAGCTGATGTAAACACTTGGACGAACATCATCACCAACCACTGGATCAGAAGCTAAACCTAGCTCGATTTCTTGCTCCATAGCAGCTTTGTTCGGGTACTGCTTAGGCTGGCCAGTTGCTGCATATGTTGCAGTGTAAGTAATACCTGTGTAACCCAAATCCAAACATGTGCGGAAAGCGTTTACACTACCCTCTTGGTCACCCGCCATACCAGCAATGATACCTGCGTTGAACAAAAGACCTGTGTCTAATTGAGCAAACTCGCCTAACAATTCATTTTTCTTGAAATCGAAGGCAGCCATATAACCGTTGTAAGAACCAGCGTAATCTCCCGCTTCATAAGCTGCACCAGCTTCAACCAAATAGTTGTAAGCGATAGTAGGTACCTCACGGATAGCGTCTTCAGAATAACGAGGCTTCTTCAAAGTGCTCTCGTACTTCAATAGATCTAGGATGCTCTCAGCAGCAACTTGGTTGGCGTTATCTGCCAATGCTTTTACTTCTGCATCTGGCGAACCTGCGATTTTAGAGTAGATCAAAGCACGGTTGTAGTAGTACTTTGTCATGATCTTCTCCTTGATCTCACTTTGATTCTTGCCTTCAATGATCGTAGTTGCCTCGTCAATAAAGCCTTTAGCTTCTACAATCTCGTTTCCTCTCAATGCAATGATTGCGCTAGTTACCTTCGGAGCCTCTTGAGCTTGAACAGCCAACGTAGCAAAAGTCAATACTGCAAATAGTAGTTTTTTCATTCTTGATACTTCTTAATTAAGTGTTGCAAATGTAATTCATGAGAACTTTTGCAAACACTCTGCCATAATTAATTTACTCTTCAGAATTAGGTGTTTCATCTGTGGTTTCAGCTGCAGGCCCTTCAGAAGTTCCTTCAGTCGCCTCTACCCCTTCTACTCCTTCGATTTCTTCTTCCTCTTCAGAAGCAGGAACCTTAGCAATAGACGCAATCTCGTCACCTTTTCTCAGGCTGATCAAACGAACACCTTGGGTAGCACGACCCATCACACGTAAGGAATCGATACTCATGCGAATCATCGTACCTTTCTTGGTGATAATCATGAGGTCGTTTTCGTCATTTACAGCTTTCAAGCTTACCAATTCACCAGTTTTATCGGTTACAGTGATGGTTTTAACACCCTTACCACCTCTGTTGGTGATGCGGTAATCTTCTAGAGATGAACGTTTACCGTACCCTTGTTCGCTGACTACCATGACATCGAAACCGTCACCTTCTTTTACCACGACCATTCCTACAACTTCGTCGTTTTCAGAATCTACGGTAATCGCACGAACACCAGACGCATTACGTCCCATTGAACGAACTTTGTCTTCAGGGAAACGGATAGCTTTACCACTACGGACCGCCATCATGATATCTTGCTCGCCGTTGGTAAGTTTCGCTTCTAATAGCGTGTCCCCTTCACGGATAGTGATCGCATTGATACCATTAACACGTGGACGGCTGTATGCTTCAAGCGGTGTTTTCTTAATGATTCCTTGCTTGGTACACATTACGATGTAATGGTTATTAATGTAGTCCTCGTCTTTGAGGTTGAGTACATTAATAAAGGCCAATACTTTGTCGTCTTGAGGGATGTTAATCAAGTTTTGGATTGCCCTACCCTTACTTTGTCTAGTTCCTTCAGGAATTTCGTAAACACGCATCCAGAAACAACGCCCTTGTTCTGTGAAGAAGAGCATGTATTGGTGGTTTGTTGCAACAAAGACATTTTCAATAAAGTCTTTATCTCTTGTCGATGCAGCTTTAGCACCTACTCCACCTCTGTTTTGTGTTTTGTACTCCGTCAACGGTGTACGCTTGATATAACCTGCGTGAGAAATAGTAATAACAACCTCAGTATCTGGGATCATATCCTCGATACTTACATCACCACCGGCAAATTCAATATCTGTGCGGCGATCATCTCCATATTTATCCTTAACCTCGATCAATTCATCCTTAATGATTTGCATACGAAGGCCTTTGTCGGCAAGGATGCTCTTTAAGTAATCGATAGTCTTCATCAATTCCTCGTATTCTGCCTTGATCTTGTCTCTTTCAAGACCAGTCAATTTTTGAAGACGCATATCGAGGATAGCCTTCGCTTGAATTTCTGACAACTTGAATTCGGTCATCAATCCGTTACGAGCTTCTTCTGGAGTTGCAGAGCCACGGATAAGCTTGATGACTGCATCAAGGTTATCAATAGCAATGAGCAAACCTTCTAAAACATGTGCTCTTTTTTCTGCTTGACGAAGTTCGTATTCAGTACGACGTACTACTACTTCATGACGATGAGCCACGAAGTGTTTGATCATGTCTTTCAAGTTCAACAACTCAGGACGGCCATTGACAAGTGCAATGTTGTTTACTGAGAATGAGCTTTGTAGCTGGGTGTACTTGTATAGTTTATTTAATACAACGTTAGGTACAGCATCGCGCTTGAGTACGTAAACAATACGCATCCCTTTACGGTCACTTTCATCGCGGATATCAGAAATGCCTTCGATTTTCTTGTCATTGACCAAATCGGCAGTTTTCTTAATCATATCTGCCTTGTTGACTTGGTAAGGGATCTCTGTAACGATGATACATTCACGTCCTTTTACCTCCTCAATAGTGGCTTTACCGCGTAAAACGATACGTCCACGTCCGGTGTGGAATGCATCACGTACACCTTCGTAGCCGTAGATAGTTCCTCCAGTTGGGAAATCTGGAGCCGTAATGTGTTGCATCAATCCATCTACTTCGATAGAATCATCATCGATATAAGCATTGATGGCGTTGATACTCTCAGTGATGTTGTGAGGCGGCATGTTCGTTGCCATACCTACCGCGATACCAGAAGCACCGTTCACAAGCAACCCAGGAATACGTGTTGGCAACACTGTAGGCTCCTTAAGAGAGTCGTCAAAGTTAAGTTGCCAGTCTACTGTGTCTTTATCGATGTCCGAGAGCATTTCCTCAGCAATCTTGCGCATGCGAACCTCAGTGTAACGCATTGCCGCAGGAGAATCACCATCGATCGACCCGAAGTTACCTTGCCCATCGATGAGCATGTATCTCAAAGACCAATCTTGGGCCATACGAACCATAGTGTCGTATACTGAGCTATCACCATGCGGGTGATACTTACCGAGTACATCCCCGACAATCCTTGCCGATTTCTTATATGCTTTGGTGCTGGTCACACCCATGTCGTGCATGCCGTAGAGTACACGTCTGTGTACAGGTTTCAATCCGTCACGAACATCTGGAAGTGCACGTGAAACGATGACCGACATCGAATAATCGATGTAGGAGCTTTTCATTTGCTCCTCAATATTTACGGGAATAATTCTTTCTCCCTGCGCCATATTGTCAGTATTTAGATGGGGTTGCCCCCGGTTTTTACGTAATTTTCAAATATAGCTTTTCGCCCCTTGGTTACAGAGGTTAGACCCATGTAGAATTGGTTCATTTATCCACATACAGATGTTAACAAAACCTTACCTTGGTAAGTAATGTTGTCATAGTAAATGTGATTAGCTTAGTAATTATCTCGATGGCACGTTTTGTGTTCATCATATACCCATAAAGACCTCGAACTATGGAAGAAAATTTTAGCCCACGCGTACGCGACGTAATCACTTACAGTAAGGAGGAAGCATTGCGTTTAGGGCACGATTATATAGGTACTGAACACCTGCTTTTGGGCATCCTAAGAGACGGTGAAGGAACGGCAGTGGCCATCTTGAGAGAACTGGGGCTTGATTTAAGCAACGTTCGCAACAAAGTTGAAGGAATTGCCGCACCATATGCGACAAATGCGCCTGGCACAGGGAAAAACCTGCCGTTGACACGTCAGGCTGAAAAAGCGCTTAAGACCACTTTCTTGGAGGCGAAGCTTTTTCAGAGTCCAGTAATTCGCACGCCGCACCTACTGTTGTGTATTTTGAGAAATGACAATGATCCTATTAGCGCAGTAATGTCGCAAATGGGGGCTTCGTACGATGCGGTTAAAGGAGAATACCAAAACAATCATTTAGAAAATGAATTACCATCTTCCTCTTCATCCTCTGCTCCTTCGATGAGTTATGATGATGGTGGAGAATTAGAAGATAGTGGTGCTTCAAGAAGAGGTTCCTCTGGAAGTTCATCTTCGAGTCAGGGCAGAAAAGAAAAGTCAAAGACGCCAGTGCTAGACAACTTTGGTAAAGATTTGACCAAGGCTGCTGAGCAAAACAGGTTAGATCCGGTGGTTGGACGATCGAAAGAGATTGAGCGCGTGAGTCAAATCCTCAGCCGCCGTAAAAAGAACAATCCACTGCTTATTGGTGAGCCAGGTGTTGGTAAAAGCGCTATTGCTGAAGGATTAGCATTACGTATCGTCAATAAAGAAGTAAGCCGAGTACTTTTTGACAAAAGAGTCGTGAGCCTTGATCTAGCTTCGTTAGTCGCTGGTACGAAGTATCGCGGTCAGTTTGAGGAGCGCATGAAGGCGCTTATGAATGAGCTGGAGAAGAACGACGATATCATCCTGTTCATTGATGAGCTTCACACTATCGTTGGCGCCGGTGGCGCTACGGGTTCGTTGGATGCCTCAAACATGTTCAAACCCGCCTTGGCACGTGGGGAGATTCAATGTATTGGTGCTACTACCCTGGACGAATACAGACAGTTTATTGAAAAAGACGGTGCTTTGGAGCGCAGGTTCCAAAAGGTGACTGTAGATCCTACCTCACCAGAGGAAACAGTTCAGATCCTCAATAACATCAAGGACAAATATGAAGAGCACCACAATGTGCTTTACACGGACGAAGCCATAGAAGCATGTGTGAAGTTAACGCAACGCTACATTGCCGATAGATTCCTACCAGATAAAGCTATTGATGCACTAGACGAGGCCGGTTCTCGTGTGCACATTACTAATATTGAAGTTCCTGAGAACATTAAAGCACTGGAACAACAATTAGAGCATATTAAAGAGGAAAAGGTCCGCGTGGTAAAATCTCAGCGCTATGAGGAGGCTGCGAAGCTTCGTGACGATGAGAAGAAAATCCAGGCAGAGCTTGAAACTGCGAAGAATTCATGGGAGGACAGCATCAAGCTGAACAAGAAGACCGTGGATGAAGAGCAGGTTGCTGAAGTCGTTGCTATGATGACTGGTGTTCCTGTTCAACGTGTGGCAGCACAGGAAATGGACCGTTTGGCGGAGATGGAAGATACCTTGAAAGGTAGCGTGATCGGTCAAGACGAGGCTGTTAAAAAGATTGTTCGTGCCATTCAGCGCAATAGAGCGGGCTTGAAAGATCCGAAGAAGCCAATAGGTTCGTTTATTTTTCTAGGTCCTACGGGTGTTGGTAAGACTCAATTAGCGAAGAAGTTGACGGAATTGTTGTTTGACAATGAAGACAATATGATTCGTATCGACATGAGCGAATACATGGAGAAATTTGCAATCTCACGTCTTGTGGGTGCGCCTCCAGGGTACGTTGGATATGAGGAAGGTGGCCAATTAACAGAGCGAGTGCGTCGCAAGCCATATTCTGTCATTCTATTGGACGAGATCGAGAAAGCACATCCGGATGTATTTAACCTCTTGCTCCAAGCGTTGGACGACGGTCAAATCACAGACAGTTTGGGTCGTAAGGTAGATTTCAAGAATACTATCATTATTATGACCTCCAACCTAGGTTCGCGTCAGTTGAAGGACTTTGGGACAGGTGTCGGTTTTGGTACCACTGCAAGAGATCAGAGCAAACAAGACTTGGAGAAAGGTGTGATTCAAAGCGCATTGAAGAAGGCCTTTGCGCCGGAATTCTTGAATAGAATTGACGACGTAGTCCTTTTTAATTCTTTGAAGCGCGAGGATATTCACCAGATTATAGATATTGAGCTAAAGGGATTGTTCAGTCGTGTGGCTGATCTTGGATACCAGATTTCTTTGAGTGAAGAAGCGAAGGATTTTGTTGCAAATGAAGGTTTTGATGAGGCCTTTGGTGCTCGACCACTAGCTCGTGCTTTGCAAAAACTAATAGAAGATCCATTGGCTGAGCGCATCATTGGCAAGCAACTTCAAGAAGGTGATGAAGTAATAATTGAGCTTAAGGATAAGGAATTGACCTTTGATATCGTGAAGGGCCAACTAGAGGCGCCTCGCGAGCCTGAGGCGTTGCCAGAAGCACAAGAAGATTCGAAAGAAGACGAGGCTTAGACTTCGACGATAGCATCGGGACGCTCTTCAGTGAGCTTGTGCCCGATGGCATTTAGCATGGGTGATGGATGTACTGTGATAAAGTGCTCCCTCACCCATTCTTTTTGGTGCAAGTAATCATCATCAAGGTAGATTCCAACTAGGTTGCCCTTTTCCATGAATACGGCTCCCCCCTCTTTCAATTCGATAAGCCAAGATTTTTGGTTGGAATTCGTCAATAAGTCAAGTGCTGCTCTATCGTCCATGTCGTTGCGCTTGGCTTCTTCAAGGAAATTTGCGAGCCATGTTTGACCGCTTACATAGGATCCGAATTTGCGTAAAGCCCCACTCCCTATGGCCTTTTGTACCACCCATTTGATCTCTCCTTTACCATTTTCGTAAGCGTACAGACCAAATTTGAGAGATTGCTTTTTCTGTGCCTTATTCAAGGGTGGCCAATGCAATCGAATAAGATGATCCTCGTAGATAAGGGCCAAGGTTTCGTTTGGCAATAGTGTGTAATCCAGCGAGTGGCACTCTTTCATTAATCGCTGGTACTTGGTGGTCTCTTGCTGCGTAGAAAAATGCTGAGTAATACGCTGCTTGATGTTGTTCGCTTTGCCTATGTACAAGGGCATTCCAAAGGCATCTTTAAATTCATAAACACCGAAATTCTTAGGGAGGTTGTCGTATTGCTCTGAAGGCAGGTGGTCTGGCATCTGAATGCGTTTCAGCAGCCCGATTTTAGGGTCGGTGAGCACCTTTTGGTCATAATCTGCATGTTGGCAATGGATCAGAACCTCTGCGGCACAAAGGGCATCGCTAAGTGCTCGGTGCGGGTTGTCATTCTCGACTTCGAGCTGGCGTGCTAAATTGGCTAGTGAATAGCGGCCAAACTCTGGAAACATGGCACGGGAATACTTCACGGTGCAGAGCTTGTCCATGCGCCAGGAATGCCCTGCTTCACGAAAAGCACGGTCAATAAAACTGTAGTCAAAATTTACGCTGTGGGCCACGAACACATCACCTTTTAGCTCGTCTAAAAGCGTGGGTATTAGTTCCTCGAATGTTGGGGCGTCGGCCACCATACTATCGTCGATACCTGTGAGCAATTGGATGTTGTAGGGAATGGACCTATCGGGTTTAACCAATGATGACCAAGTATGGGTAATCCTCTTATTCTCGACGTGAACTACACCAATCTCAGTGATGTCGTTTCCCGAAGGACGTCCCCCTGTGGTTTCAATATCTACAACTACATATTTCACGAGTAGCAAATTAGCCATTACAAGGCCTTAACCTATACGCTTTGCCCTATATTTATCCTCATGGAAGTACTTATTTGGATTTTATTGATTGCTGGCATCGTAGGTGCCGTTCTTCCTATGATTCCGGGGCCAATTCTTTCAGCCATCGGCCTCCTTGTAGCCCTTTTATCGGGCCAATTGGAAGGAACCACTGCCTGGTTGTTAATTATTGGAGGGTTCATCATTTTCCTAATCGACTTTCTAATGCCTGCGTATCTGACTAAAAAATCGGGTGCATCCAAGCGGGCATCTAATGGAGCTCTCATCGGCATGATCCTCTCCTTATTTACAGGACCGGGGCTCATCTTAGGTGCTTTCATCGGTGCATTTATTGGCGAATACACCCTAACCTCAGACGCGTCTAAAAGTGCTAAGGCTAGCTTGTATGCAGTATTGGGAGTCTTTAGTGGTATCGTTATTAAATTGATTTACACCGTTGGAGTCATCCCTTACTATCTAAGCATAGTTTACGCATGATTGTAACCGTAGGTACACATAAAATAGAATACCCTGCCTTGACTTTAGACAAAGGCTTGACCTTATTTACTGGTCCTTCAGGTTCCGGTAAGACTACCCTGCTTCGGGCACTTCATGGAGATTTGGAGAGCAAAGGAGCTAAAGCTTTGGTGGGCAACACCCCTTCAGCGCTCATGCCTCAACAGAATACTTGGGTCCCCTATTTATCCATGGGCGAACACCTCGTTCATTTTGGTGGTGAAAGTGCACTGGAATTGGCGGCTCTATTACAACTTCAAGCTCATCTAAAGAAAAGTCCACATCAGCTCAGCGTTGGGCAACTTCAGCGATTTTCGCTAGCGCTCACGTTGAGCCAAAAGCAACCCCTCGTTTTGCTGGACGAACCAACTAGCGCATTAGACGACGATTTGGCGAAAATCGCATTTGAATTGGTCGACCATTATTTAGAAAAGTTCCCGGAGGCTTCAATGATTGCGGTTACTCACGATACTAGGATGAAGGAATACTTTTCAAATGCGGCAAACTGGACGCTATGAGTAAGATTTTAGTCTTTTGGCGGGGCCAATTACGTTCGAAAGGAATACAATATGTGCTTCTGGCTTTGCTCACTGTTTTGGTGAGCACTGGTTTCTATGCGGCAAAGATTACCGAATCGTATATCTTTAAAAAATGGACCGAGAGTGCCCAGTACACGGACGTTATAGTTGGTTATAAAGGTTCTCCCCTTCAGATCGTAGCCAGCACGCTATTTAGAATAGAAAATCCTACCGGTAACATTGATAGTTCGACAGTTGCCTTTTGGCAAAAGCACCCTTTAGTGGCCAGTTCGTGCCCAGTTTCCATGGGAGATAACATTAATGGATATCCGCTGATAGGAACCTCTAAGGCCTATTTTGATTGGATGAACATTGCATTAGTGAAAGGGAGATTGCCTCAAAGCGATGAAGATGTCGTGGTTAGCGAAGCTCTAGCAAAAGAACTGGGATTGAAAATAGGCAGCCATTTGCATTCTTCACACGGGAGTGAAAGCACAGGTGAAAGTCACAATCATCACCACTTGAACATTGTAGGTCTCATACGTCCTGAGCGTACTTCAGATGAAAAAGCATTTTTTACCACTACCGGGGCATACTATGGGATGCATGAAGGAAAGGGTCAAGGCGAGATAACGGCGTTAATGCTACGATTAAAAAGTAAATCTGCTTTGGTGATGCTGCCTCGTTTGTTTGAAAAGAGGATGAATGAACAAGGTGCTTTTCCAGTGTTCATCTTTGCGCAATTGCAAAAGCAATGGACCCCTGCTTTGGAGAAGATGAAACAGTACAGCATAGCGATCCCTTTGGTTTTACTGCTTATGTTTACATTCATACTTAGCTATTTAGGCGGCACTGAACGTCCAGCCAGATCCTTTTTAAGGCTACAGAGACACACTGGTATGAATGTCTTTATGATGTCTCAAGGTCTCAGTTTAGTTGCTGTATGTATTGGAACTGTGTCCTCACTAATGCTATTGAGCCTTTTTGAAGGGTTCTACTTGCACAAGGAGGAAGGAATGGTCTTGATACCGTTGCTATTAACTGCCTTAGTAGGCGCCATTCAATCTCGTCGTTCGTGAAAAAATTAATACTCATATTTCTAGTGCTGGTAGGGCTTCAGGTCAAAGCGCAACAGGTGCTTCCTTGGGAAATGCTTGCTGTCCCCTATTCTACAACGCCTGATGGATTGTACGAGCCGCAGTTTCCTTCATGGTTAGACAAATACAAGAATCAGGAGGTAGTCATTCAGGGCTACCTGGTACCGGTGGATGTAGAAGGAAATCAATATGCCCTCTCTAGGTACGCCTTTTCTTCTTGCTTTTTCTGTGGTAATGCGGCACCAAATACGGTGGTTGAATTGGTTTTTAAAGACCGACCGGATAGTTTGATTACGGACCAATTTGTAGTGGTCAAAGGCATCCTGGTTTTCAACGCTGACGACCCGTTCCGATTGTTCTTCATTCTTCAACAAGCTGAATTTGCCGGATGAAAAAACTAACTCTACTTTTTTGCCTTTTAGCAGCCAACTCGCTGTACAGCCAAGTTCGCATTAAATGGAGCACTTTCGAACGTCTTCAGTTCGAAGAGGTTTATGACGAACAGTCCGCCACCTGGCTTGTAGCACCTATTTGGACCGATGAGTTAAAAGAATTAGACGGTAAGTTGGTGCAAATCACAGGGTATACCATTGCTTTGGATGTCATAGGCGACGAATATGCGCTGAGCGCTTTTCCCTTTGCGAGTTGCTTCTTCTGTGGGGCGAGCGGACCGGAAAGCGTGATGGAATTGAACCTTGGAGAAAAACAAAAATTCTTAACCGACGAGGTGCACGCCTTTGTCGGCACTTTACGACTTAATGACGGCACGGGAATCTTTCCACTTTCATTAGATAACGCAAAAGCAAAAGACTGATGAAAAGAGCCTTTTACATAGTTGTCTCGGTAATGGTCACAATGGTTGCAGCTTTCTTTTTAGGCCCTAAGCCTCATCCTCCAACATACAGTGAAGAGTTACCGACCAGCACATTGGCACTTGACGAGCTAGAAGATTCTATCCATGCCTTCGAGCTAAATGCTGGTGCTTTGGAATGTGCTTACACTGAAATTCTCTGGGCGGATTCCGTTCGTCAGACTGAATATGTCTTCATGTACTTACACGGCTTTAGCGCCACGAAACACGAAGGTGATACTTTGCGCTACATGCTGCCTAAGCGATACGGCATGAATGCTCTCTACAATAGAATGGCTGGACACGGATTGGATGAAGAAGATGCACTGCGCATGTCTGGGTTCACAGCTGAGGGAGCATGGAACAAAGCACTTTACGATTTTGCATTAGCGAAAAGATTGGGTAAGAAAGTCATTATTGGCTCATGTTCTACCGGTTCTCTGCTAGCTCTAAGATTGGCAGCTAAATACCCAGAGGATATTGCTGTGTTGATCAATTACAGTCCTAATATGGGACTGCCGGATCCTAATTCAGCTTTGCTTAACGGACCATGGGGTCTGCAAATCATAAAGGCAATTACCGATTCAGATTATAGAATTGTCCCCGAAAGAGAAGACGGCATTCATCCACCGTGTAAACCCATGTCCTATTCATGGGAAAGCGTCGTGGAAATGCAGCATTTGGTAGAAACTGTAGCAAAGCCCGAACTTCTAGCTTCTATTACCACACCAACACTCAATATGGTTTGGTTTGAAGATGAAAATAATCAGGATTATGTCATTGATGTAGCAAAGGCTCGCATGATGCATGAACAATTGGCCGGTGAAAAACATTGGGTAGAAACTGCTGCAAGAGAGCATGTTGTGTTAAATCATCTTCTCTCTTCCGACCTTTCCAATGTGTATCGCCACACCTTTGAATTCTTAGATGATTTAGTACATTAATGGACTTTTCAAGACCAATTCTTCTTTGGGGTCTAGCACTAACTTTAGTGCCTATTTGGATACACTTTTTCGGTATCCGACCTAGAAAGACCAAGGTTATTCCAAGTCTTGTATTCTTAAACTCATTAAATCCCTCTCAGCGAAGTAAAAGCAAGCTAAAGGACCTTGTTGTTTTGCTCTTAAGAGTGCTCACTATTGTTTTTGTTGTACTCGCGATCTCTGGCCCTCGTGACAGTATGACTTCTTCGGTAATTCAGATTGATAATTATCCGGCAGGTTGGACGACAAAAGAAAGTTGGATTAAACCCTTAATTGAAAGTCTCGAAGAACGCAATTACAAAGTGTACGATAGAGAGGGAAACTTCTACGGCCAATTTGAAAAAGAGAGTCTTTGGAGTATATGTGCTTCAATGTCATCCTCTACCCTTCCCTTTCAGCAAGTGAGTGAAGCCATCACGCTGTCATTTGGATATGCCTCAGATTTAGTGGGCACTGCATTACTGCCTTCGCGAAAAGAACTGTCAAATAAAGAAATCTCGATCGACGTCGATGCGCTGGGTGATTATACCATGAAGTGGACGGGGTTGCATGAGATTATATTAAGCGATTCTAACGATATATTGGACAGGGGGTTAGACTCTTTGTACAAGGTGAGCTCGGTTGAATTAAATCGGGCAACCTTTATGACTGTTGAAATCGATTTGGATGAAGTTCCAGAAGATAATCGCATCGCCTGGTCAAACAGCCCCTCGCTGTCCAGATTGCTGCTTTATGCAGATACTATTACAAACCTAGGGTGTTTTTCAAGCCCATCAGATAGCTCTCTTTCCTACTCGAGTGACTTGAATATTAACTATGCATTGTTTGACGCAGTCATCGTCGTAGGGTTTGAATTTTTACCAGAGAAACTAAAAGACTACCGTGGGAAGATTCTTGAGTTTCAGAAGTCTTCATCTCTATCAAATGCCGATTTGACTCGGCCTTCTTTAGATCATCCCTTCTTCAGCAACTACTTTATTGGGCCATCTATTCAAAACAAATGGCCCATAACTCTTGGCTTCAATAGAATCGATTTTGGCGCACCGCTTCTATCCGTGAACAACGTCCCTGTCGCAACCGTAGAAGGTGATCAATATCGCCAAGGATTTATACCTGTTTCTTGGGACCACCCCTATTATTCGGCGCTAAAATTATGGTCACTAAAGAACAAAACAAGCACTGACTATTTACCGTTTTTAGGTCAGGATAGTTATTATACCCTGAAGGGAAAAGAGAGTGTTTCTATTCTCAATGTCAATAATAACAGGCAATTGCCAGTGGAAAGCCTTCATTTTCATTCAGAGAAAATGTACTTGCTTTTAGCATTGCTTTGCGCCTTAATTGCACTTATTTTTGTCAAAATCTAATCTCGATGAAGCTTCTCTTTCAAAACGCATTAATCATTGACGTTAATAGTCCTTACCATGGGCAGAAACTCGATATCCTTGTCAATGACGAAACAATAGAAGCTATTGGAAACCTTGATCCCACTTTAGCCGAAGGTTGTGTAGACCTGGAAGGTGGATGGATCACTACTGGATTGGCTGAGCTGCACTCCGACCTAGGGGAGCCCGGCAATGAGGAAAGCGAAGATTTACAAAGTGGTTCAGCTGCAGCAGCGGCTGGAGGATTTACTGCAGTTGGTGTAGTTAGCAACGGTCACCCTCACTACGAGAACAAAACTGGTGTAGAGTTTATCCTCAATAAATCAGAATCGGTACCAGTACACCTAGTCCCAGTTAGCACACTTTCGAAAGGACGCAACGGTGAAGAGCTTAGTGAGATGTTTGAAATGAACCAATTAGGCGTACAACTTTTTGGTGATTATAAACAAGGCGTATCAAACGCTAACTTGCTGAAATTAGGACTCTTGTACACCAAGCCGTTTGGTCGTATCATGGTGCATCCTGAAAACCACGAGCTCAGTGCAAATGGAAAAATGCACGAGGGTGCTACCAGTACCTACATCGGTTTGAAGGGTATTCCAATCATTTCAGAAAGCACCCAAATTCAACGAGATCTTGCTATTTTAGAGTATACTGAGGGTGCCATGCACATAGCTTCTGTAAGCACTGTGGAAGGCGTACAGGCTATTCGTGAAGCAAAAGCTAAGGGCCTAAATCTCACAGCGAGTGTCAACATTCACCATTTGGTGTTCACTGACGAAGATTTAGAAGGATACGATACCTCTTTTAAAGTAAGCCCTCCTATTAGAACAGATGTCGAGCGAAGTATTCTCTGGGAAGCTGTACAAGACGGTACTATCGATTGTATTACAGTAGATCATCTTCCTAAAGATATCGAGCAAAAGCAATGTGAGTTTGATAATGCAGAATTCGGTATGGCAGGTTTAGAGGGAGCTATAAGCGCACTCCTTGATCGATATGAAATTGCACCAGAGCTTCTTCAAGAGAGAATGAGTACGAAACCTAGGTCTATCTTAAACTTACCGGAGCTCAAAATTACGGAAGGTGCTACCGCTGAGTTTACCATCTTTTCAAAAGGCGCTCAACAAATCACAGCAATGGGTTCAAAAGCCTTCAATAATCCATTCAAAGGATTAGATGTAAACAACTATGTAAAAGGTGTTTATGTTAAAGGCTCTTACTTGTCTCTTGACGATTAATCGAATTGAACTTTTAGTCCGTCGTAAGCTAAATTCTGTCCTTCTCTCAAAGTCTTTTCGACATCTTCGTGAAGCCCCATGTAATGGCTCATGTGAATGAAGTAGGTTTGTTTTGCACCTATTTCCTTTGCCTTTTCTACTGCTTGCTCTAGAGTGTAATGACTAAAATGATTTCGATGATGAAGAGCATCCAATATTAAAATGTCTAAATCTTTAAGCAACGCCATGGTCGTTTCGGGAATTTGGTTCGTATCCGTTAAATATGCCATATTCCCAATTCTAAAACCGAGAATAGGTAATCTGCCGTGAATAATGGGCAGCGGTGTGATTTCTACGCCATTAATATGAAATGATTCACCCTCTTCTATGATATGCGCATCAATTTTTGGCGCACCGGGGTAAGGCTGTTCTTCGAAAGCATAATCATAGACTTTCTTTATCCTATCAATCACACGCGACTGACCGTAAACCTGCATGTTTCTGCCAGTGCGAAAGATTATTGGCCGTGTATCATCAAGCCCTGCAATGTGATCTTGATGCTCATGTGTGAATAATACTGCATCTACCCTGCTAAGTTTCTCACGGAGCATTTGAGAACGAAAATCGGGCCCGGTATCAATCTGAAGATGAACACCGTTGTATTCAACATGAACAGAACTTCTTGAGCGAATGTCTTTAGGGTCAGAACTCTGACATACTTCACATTCACAGCCGATAATAGGCACTCCTTGTGAGGTGCCGGTACCCAAGAAATGTAACGTTCCTTTTTTCTTGCTCATTTGGTCTACTTTTTGCTCATTTTCCTAGTGAAAACGGACCTTCCGAAGTTAGGAAGTTTTAAATTAGCGACAAGAACGAATCTTAACAGGATTAATGACTCCAAGAACCATACTTACCACCGCACAGAAGGCGCTCAAGATTAACTTGAACTCTGATATCTACGGAACTTTTGCAGAAATCGGAGCAGGTCAAGAAACAGTACGTGAATTCTTTAGAGCAGGCGCTGCCTCTGGAACTATTGCAAAGGCAATGAGTGCTTATGACAAGGCTTTTTCCGATGATATTTATGGTATTGAAGAGGACAACAGGTACGTTACCCAAAGTCGATTACAGAAAATGCTCCGCCATGAATATGGGCTCATTGAGAAACGACTGGATCGCGCAAAGCACCCTAGCAAGACCTATTTTGCCTATGCCAATACCGTAGCCACTATCAACTTTGCAAAGACGTTCAAGGGACATGGATGGATGGGTATTCGTTTTCAAACAGCTCCTGAACGTGGTACTAATGATATCATACTTCATTTCAGATTACATGAAAATGAAGCCAAACATCAGCAAGAGACCGTTGGTCGTTTAGGCACGAACCTCATTTTTGGTGCATATAAGTATTACGAGGATCCAAAGTTGTTTTTGCAAAGCCTCTACGACAACATTGATAAAGACGCCATTGAGATTGACTTGATCAACTTCAACGGGCCAGATTTCCAAGAAGTAGACAATCGTCTGATGTCGTTGCAATTGATTAAAAACGGCTACACTGATGCCGTAATTTTTGGGCCAGAAGGAAATAACTTACTTCCGGCTGAGCTTTTGTACAAAAAGCATGTTCTAGCTATGCGTGGCTCCTTCAGACCAGTGACCAAAGTAAACATGGACATGATCAAGTGTGGTTATGATATGTTTACAAGCGATAAAAAGGTAGATCCCGATCGTACTGTTGTGTTATGGGAAATCACACTAAATAACCTTTTAGCTGACGGTGAACTAGATGAGCAGGATTTCTTAGATAGAGCAGAAATTCTCTGTGCCCTGGGACAAACTGTGTTGATTTCTAACTATCAGGAGTATTACAAACTTGTCGACTACTTTGGACGATTCTCTAAGAAACGTCAAGGATTGGTGATGGGGGTAAATAACCTCACCGAATTGTTTAAAGACAAATATTACCGCGGACTTCAAGGAGGTATCCTAGAAGCTTTCGGACGCATATTCTCAAAAGACTTGAAGATTCTCGTCTATCCTTTCATTGATCATGATAACAATGAAAAGATCATGCGTAAAGAGGACGCAGAAGTACACCCACGCTTCAGGCCAATTATCGACTATCTTATCTTCCATAATAGAATCTTGGATATAGAAGATTTCGACCATGAGATTACCAACATCTTCTCACGAGAAGTCCTCAACCAGATTCGCTGTGGCGATGAAGGTTGGGACGAGTGCCTACCTGAGTATGTACATCATGTAATTAGAGACAAGAAATTGTTCGGGTATACCGGTGAGGCCCTGGAGGCCTAAACATTTGCTAAGGCCGTCTTAAACCTATCTAAACATCGTTCTCTCGCCCATTTGTGGTCAACTATAGGATTCGGGTATTTCGACGTACCGTATTCTGGGACCCAGCGTTTAACGTATTTCAATTGCTTGTCAAACTTCTCGAGCTGAGAAGTCGGGTTGAACACTCTGAAATATGGCGCTGCATCTAATCCGGAGCCACTCGCCCATTGCCATCCACCAATGTTACTAGCTAAATCGAAATCAAGTAGCTTATCTGCGAAATAACGTTCACCTAATCGCCAATCTATCAAAAGGTGTTTCGTGAGGAAACTAGCGACTATCATACGCACTCTGTTATGCATATATCCAGTAGCGTTCAATTCCCGCATGCCTGCATCAACAATCGGATAACCCGTTTTCCCCTCACACCAGGCCCGGAAATGATCCACATTGGTCTCCCAAGGGATAAAATCATATTTAGGCTTAATGGCCTTCTCACGACTATTTGGGAAATAGTATAGTGCCATTTGGAAGAAGTCTCTCCAAATAAGCTCATTTACGAAGGTGTCATTGCCTGCTAATCCCTTTCTGAGAAGGTGTCTCACAGAAATAGAACCAAATCTCAAGTGTATACCCAAACGCGTGGTACCCTTTTCATTAGCGGGAAAATTTCGGGTTGCATCGTACGTCTTAATGATGCTCTCGTCCACAGCTGATGAAGGCAATTCTATGGAAGTAGGCTCAAACCCCATTTCCTGTAAAGAAGGTATGTTACGTTGCTCTTGTTTGTAGAAGTTTTTAAAGTAAGCTTCTGTAGGATAAGCCTTAGAATGGTATTCAGTAAGCTTCTTGCGCCAAGCCTTTCCATATGGGCTAAACACAAGATAAGGAGTGCCGTCTGCCTTGACGACCTCATTCTTTTCAAAAACCACATGGTCTTTAGCGCCGATAACCTCTACCCCCTTATCCTTCCAGAAATTGAAGACCTGCTTGTCCCTTTCTCGAGCATAAGGTTCATAGTCTCTATTTAAAAAGACTTGCTTCACTTCGTATTGCTTAGCAAGCTCTTTCATTGTTTCTAAAGGAGTGCCATGTACAACTTGGAGTGAAGAGCCAAGCAATTTTAACCGACCTTGTATTTCCGTCAGTTTGTTGTGCAAGAAGGAAACACGTGCATCTTTCTTATCCTGTAGTTTGTTGAGAATGTTTTTATCAAAAATAAAAATGGGTACCACTGGATACCCACTTTTTAGTGCTTTCCATAGGCCAGCATTGTCTTCCAGCCTAAGGTCGCGTCTGAACCAAAAAATACTTACTTCTTTCATCATCTAAAAGACTCCAGAAATGCTTTTTTGTTCATGTCTTTTTCAAATTCTCCATGGAAAGACATTGTAATGGTAGAGCTACCATCGTCTTCGATTCCTCGAGTCTTAACACACATGTGATCTGCTTCTAGGTATACTGCAACATCTTTGGTGCCCAAACCCTCCATAAGGGCCTCTGCTATTTGTCGTGTCAATCGTTCTTGAACTTGCGGACGTTTAGCGTAATGGCGAACTATGCGGTTCAGTTTACTTAGGCCAACCACATTGCCGTTTGGGATGTAGGCTACATGACATTTGCCTATAATTGGAACAAAGTGGTGCTCGCAATGAGAGTGGACCTTAATGTCTTTCTCAATGAGCATTTCGCTATACTGGAATTTGTTTGAGAACAATTTCATTTCAGGCTTATTCTCAGGATTTAATCCAGCAAAAGCCTCTTTCACATACATTTTTGCAACCCTCAATGGTGTGCCATTCAAACTGTCGTCAGTAAGATCTAGCCCGAGAATCTCCATGATGTCTCGAAATTTATCGGCAATTAGGGCTACCTTTTCATCTTCGGTTAAATCAAAAGCATCCTCACGCATTGGAGTATCTATGCTCGTTCCAAGGTGCGCTTCAACTAGATGTTCTAGCTGTTCAGCAGTATATCCATTTTCATGATGTGTCATTATTCTTTCTATTTACCGCTGTATTCAACGTAATTACGTGGCGTCTCGTAAAGCGTCACTTTTAATTCTAATTCACTATCCAAAACTTTACGCAGCCTATTCCATATTACGTAGGCAATATGCTCCGCAGTAGGATTGAGCGCTTGGAACTCCTCGACCTGAATATTCAGGTTCTTGTGATCTAGATACTCTTCAACCTCCGACTTGATATGGTCGCGCAATACTTTCATATCTATTAAATATCCCGTCTTAGGATCTACATCCCCCGTCACATGAACAATGAGTTCATAGTTGTGACCGTGATAGTATTCATTATTACACTTCCCGAAAGTTGCTGCATTTTCAGCAGGACTCAATTCCGGATTATGTAACCTATGTGCAGCGTTAAAATGTGCTCGTCTACATACCGTGATTCTCATTATGCCAATACTTTAAGAATCGGTCATAGATGATTTTGAACCATTCAGTGTACTTCTCAGGATGAGCTTTCATGTCTTCAGCCACCCAATCCACTGATTTCCAGTCAAAACTATCGACTTCTTCAGGGTTAATATTTGGATCTTCGTTATAACGAGCAATGAGGACATGGTCCAGCTCATGCTCTGTTAAATCATTGTCCAATTCTGCTTTGTAGATGAATGAGAAAATACGTTTGACCGTGCAGGTAAACCCCATTTCCTCCATCAATCTTCTTGTGGCGGCTTCTTCCACAGTTTCACCGTCCCTAGGATGAGAACAGCACGTATTCGTCCAAAGTCCACCACTGTGGTACTTATGCAGAGCACGTCTTTGAAGTAAAATTTCGTTGTCGTCGTTCATGGCGAAAACAGAGAATGCACGGTGCAGTTTCGCCTTTCGGTGCGCTTCCATTTTCTCCATCAGTCCAATCGGATTATCGTCCGAATCGACCAGGATAACTTGTTCAAGCATTGTAATATGTTATATCCAGTTTATGGTGTGTCTAACGTACGAACTTAAAAACAAACCATACTTCCTTTTGTTCGAAATACGCACTCGTTCATTAAGAATAATATCTGCATGTGTACTACAGATTTTCTTAAAGAGGCTGTAGTAGTATACATAGGCTATGTAGACACCAAACCTTGCTCCTTTAGGAAGCTGTTTGATTCCTTCGTATCCTGCCTTGAAGTCTATGTCAATATCAGCTTCAATTTCAGCCTTTACGCGCTCGTTGAATTCATTAAGGTCTACTCCTGGGAAATAGGTCCTGCCTAATGCGTGGTAATCCGCGTGTAGGTCACGTAAAAAGTTGATTTTCTGGAAAGCTGAGCCTAATTGCATTGCAGGCTGCTTTAATTCTTGGTATCGCTTCTCGTCTCCATCAACGAAAACCTTCAAGCACATAAGACCAACAACTTCTGCACTACCTAGAATGTAGGCTTTATAGCCTTCTTCGTCGTAGTCGTTCTTGTATAGATCCATCTCCATGGACTTCAAGAAGGTCTCAATTAAATCACGATCTATCTCAAAAGCATTTACTACTTGTTGAAAGCTGTTGAGTATGGGGTTGAGACTAATTTTTTCGTCCAAGGCCAAATAGGTGTCTTTCCAAAAGCGCTCTAATAACTCTTTCTGAGGATAGCCTTCGAAACTATCCACGATTTCATCTGCGAATCGAACAAACCCATAAATGGCATAGATAGGGTCGTGATACTTTTTATCAAGCCCTAGAATACCAAGAGAGAATGACGTACTATAAGCTTTAGTGGTCATTCGTGAGGTGCGAATACTTACGCTGTCAAATAGTGCTTTCATACCGCCTTCTTTATATTGTAGTCCTTCGCAATCTCTTTACTTACTACTTCCCCACTAATCAAACATGGTGGGACACCAGGTCCTGGTGTAGTAAGCTGGCCTGCGAAATATAAGTTACTTACTTTTTTACTCTTAAGTCTTGGTTTAAGTATAGCGGTTTGATCCAGTGTATTGGCAAGCCCATATGCGTTGCCTTTGAAACTGTTGTATTCAGATTTGAAATCTTGGTAGGCAAAGCTGCGCTTTACCACTACTCTATCACGAATAGACGATCCTGTAAATTCTTCCAGCCTATCCATCATAAGGTTATAGTACTTTTCACGTACTTCCTCTGTATCCCCGTCCATGCCTGGAGCTGTAGGCATTAATAAGAACATATTTTCACAGCCTTTCGGTGCAACTGTGCTGTCTGTCTTCGAAGGTGCGCTTGCATAAAACAAGGGCTTAGTTGGCCACTTTGGGTCTGTGTATATCTCATGTGCATGTTGATCGAGCTCGTGATCAAAGAAGAGGTTGTGGTGCAACACGTTTGGTACCTCACCTTCAATACCTAGATAAAATAAAAGTGACGATGGAGCCATTTTTCTTTTGTCCCAGTATTCTGGGGTGTACTCCCGGTATTCAGGAGAACTAATAACTTGGTCAATATGATGATAATCTGCACCTCCTACTACGATGTCAGCTGTGAAGGACCCTCCTTTTGTCAATACACTCACTATACGGCCGTCTGAATATTTAAATCCAGTTACCTCAGTAGAGGTTCTAAATTTTACGCCTTGATTCTTAGCCACCCTTATCATGGCCTGAATGATTTCATTCATTCCGTTCATAGGATACCAAGTTCCCAGAGACATATCTGCATAATTCATTAAGCTGTACAATGCAGGAGTATTTTGAGGAAGTGCACCTAAGAACAGTACGGGGAATTCTAGAATTGCTTTCAGTTTTGGATGCGAGCTTACTTCGGAAACATGTTTACGAATATCCTTTAGCATATCGAGCTGAAATAGCCCTTTAACTATACGAAAATCCATGAACTCAGTTAAAGAACGTCCAGGTCTAAATACAAGATCCTTGATACCAACTTCGTACTTATAAGCCCCTTGCTTCAAGAATTTTCGAAGTCTTAGGCCTGATCCCGGATCGAGACGATCGAACATCGCTTCGAGTTCTTCCATGCTAGCGCTTTGATCTTCATGATCATTCGGGCCAAAAACAACTCTGTAGGAAGGGTCAAGTCTGACGAGATGGTAATGATCTTTTATTTCCTCACCGAATTCTGCGAAGTAGCGCTCGAACACATCTGGCATCCAATACCAAGATGGTCCCATATCAAAAGTGAAGCCGTCTTTTTTCCAAGACCTTGCTCTACCTCCCAATTGGTCGTTCTTTTCTAAAACGGTTACATCATAGCCCTCTTTCGCTAAAAAGGAAGCTGCGCTAAGTCCGGCGAATCCGGAGCCGATTACTATTACTGATTTCATGTGATTAGGCGGTAGGTAAAGAGTTAATAACGCTGGTCTGCTAATTTTTCCATCATCTTCTTTCGAGCCAAGAAGATTCTTGATTTAACAGTTCCGAGAGGAATGTTGAAGTGCTCGGCAATCTCCTCATATTTATAACCTTCGTAGTGCATGAAGAAGGCTTCAGTGTAATGCGGCTCAATAGAGTTAATCTGCTCCATGATGTAGTCATTATCTACATTGGCATCTGTCAAAGTCGTCTTGCTCGCCTCTTTACTATTTAAGAAATACTGACTCTCCGTCTCATCAACAAAAGTATTCTGTTGCTTTTTCCGACGGTAGTTGTTGATGAACGTGTTTTTCATGATGGTGTACAACCACCCCTTCAGATTAGTTCCCGTAGCAAACTTATCCTTGTTTTTTAGTGCTTTGAAATAGGTATCTTGAATGAGATCCTGCGCATCATCGTGACGTTTGGTCAATTTCATAGCTAGCTGTTGCAAGAAATCGTATTCACGATCGATTAATTCTCCAAATTCTGCGGTCGACATAACACATTGTTTAAGGTTGCTTATCCAAAGTTAAACAATATGTTCAAACAATTTGTCTAACGATGAATAAATTTTATTAAACAAACGATTTTAGTGGTTACACAGCCGCGGAAAGGTCCTTTAAACTGTTGTAAATGTGTATGTTACTCCCGTAAGAGTCCTTACCAAACTCGTTGAATTGGTAGCCTGTAAGGTGTACTTGAACCGACCTGTCTTGGATTAAATCGTCTAAATCTTGAAGATATTCCGACAAGTATTCGAAATCTGGATTAGTCGTAAAGACAGAAATCAAGGCATCAACATTCTGATTATCCAGAAGATCTGTCAAATATTCTTTTGGTAGACTTTGACCTAAATAAAAGACCTTATCTCCTCTTTCTTTCAATACATAGGCTAGGTAAAGCAAGCCTATTTCATGAAGTTCATTTGCTGGTAAAAACAGCGCGAAGGTCTTCCCGTCTTCTTTAGCTTCCAAGGCATCTAAGGCAGAGTAAAGCTTCTGACGGATCATGGAAGACATAAAATGTTCCTGTGAGATACTTACCGAACCACTTAGCCATAGCTTACCTAGCTCTTGGATATAATCACCAATTACCTTTTGAAATGTGTCGTGAATACCATGTTTCTCAACACACTTATCCATGATCGCTTGGAAGCGCTCGATATCAAAGTTGAGAGTACTCAGCTTTAATTCATTGAGCTCATAAGTGAAATTCCCTTCATATGGATCGCAATCGTGAGCTTGTTTTGCAATCTCTTCTGAGCTTAGTTTAGCTACTTGGCCAATCTTCCAATCGTGTTCCATCAGAATGCTAACGTTCAGGATCACTCTAAGGTCATCATCACTATAGTAGCGAATATTCGTACTAGTGCGCTTTGGAGTGATGAGCTTATGACGCTGTTCCCAAGCGCGTATTGTATGCGCTTTGATACCACTTAGCTGTTCAAGATCTTTTATGGAATACCGAGACTTCACAAAAAACTAACTATTTGTACGGGAAAATGTTTTGTTCACCGCAAGTATAAGTAATTACCACTAACTGAAGAATGTTGCTTTAGTATATTTGCGCTTTAAAAATTTATTCATGACCATCGAGCAGGAAATCAGCATTAGAAGAACCTTCGGTATTATCTCTCACCCAGATGCAGGGAAGACTACGCTCACAGAAAAGCTACTTCTTTTTGGAGGTGCTATTCAAGAGGCTGGTGCAGTTAAAAGCAACAAGGTTAAAAAGGCTGCAACTTCCGACTTCATGGAAATAGAAAAGCAGCGTGGTATATCCGTGGCTACTTCCGTTATGGGGTTTTATTACAAGGATAAAAAAATCAACATCCTCGATACCCCAGGTCACCAAGACTTTGCGGAAGATACCTATAGAACTCTTACGGCATGTGATAGTGTTATCGTAGTGATCGATGTAGCAAAAGGTGTTGAGCCACAGACAGAAAAGCTGGTCCAAGTATGTCGTATGCGAGCCACTCCAATTATCGTGTTCATCAACAAACTCGACCGTGAAGGAAAGGACGGTTTTGATCTCATCGACGAAGTTGAACAGAAATTAGGCTTGACACTTTGTCCACTCTCCTGGCCTATTGGGATGGGTCAGCGCTTTCAAGGAGTGTACAATATGTGGGAGAAAAACTTAAACCTCTACAGTGCAGATAACAAGCAGAAGATTTCTGAAGGAACTGCTTTCGAGGATGTGAGTTCACCGGAATTGGACGAATTTGTGGGAGAGGAAGCTGCAAGTGAATTGAGAAACGATTTAGAGCTATTGGAAGCTGTTTATCCTTCTTTTGATAGAGAAGCATATTTGAAAGGCGATCTATGTCCTGTTTTCTTTGGATCCGCCTTGAATAATTTTGGTGTTCGTGAGCTCTTAGATTGTTTCCAGGAAATTGCACCTGAGCCACAGCCAAAAGAGTCTGAGCAACGTTTGGTTCAACCCAACGAAAAAGAATTTTCCGGCTTTGTTTTTAAAATACATGCCAATATTGATCCCAACCACAGAAATAGAATAGCCTTCTTAAAGGTCGTTAGCGGAAAGTTTGAACGTAACAAAAATTACATCCACACCAGAAGCGGAAAATCGTTCCGTGTGAGTGCACCAACAGCCTTTATGGCCTCAAAGAAGAGTACCATTGACGAAGCGTTCCCTGGCGATATTATTGGTATTCCTGACAATGGCACGTTTAGAATTGGTGATACCTTGACCTCTAAAGAAGTACTTCACTACAAGGGAATTCCATCATTCTCTCCAGAACATTTCCGATTCATAAATAACGCAGATCCACTGAAGGCTAAGCAGTTGAATAAGGGTATTGACCAGTTGATGGATGAAGGTGTAGCGCAGCTATTTACGCTTAAGCAGAACAACCGTAAGATTATTGGGACCGTTGGAGCACTTCAATATGAGGTTATTCAGTACCGATTGGAGCATGAATACAATGCGAAATGTTCTTATGAAAATTTCCCTGCTTTCAAGGCTTGTTGGATAGAGAGTAACGATGAAGGTCAATTGAAAGAATTTTCAACGCTTAAGCAGCGCTATCTAGCTGAGGATAAATATGGACGACTCGTGTTTCTAGCAGATTCACAGTTCTCCCTACAAATGGCTCAGGATAAGTTCGACAAGATTACGTTCCACATGAAGAGTGAATTCTAATGAGTCACATCATTAACTACCGCCTGAACCAATTTTCTTGGGCAATTGCAGCATTGTTGTTTTTGCCTTTATTATTCACCAAAGGGATGTTCTTTGATGGTTTGACCTATGCTTCAATAGCTCGAAACCTGAACGAAGGAATTGGTTCATTCTGGGTACCGTCGTATACACCGACAGTGCATCCTGTGTTTTACGAGCATCCTCCGTTCTCTTTCGGATTACACAGCGTTTTCTATCGATTATTTGGGGACCAACCGTGGGTTGATCGTATTTACCCATACACAATGTATGGCCTTAGTGTCCTGATGCTCCGTAGGATTTGGGTATTGTTTGTACCCGCTGGGCATCGTGCTTGGATACCGCAGCTTTTGTGGACCTTGACCCCTACTGTCATTTGGGTACATCAAAACAACATGCTTGAAGCACCATTAGCTGCAGCTGTTCTCTGTGTAGTTTGGTTATTATTCGAAGGAACTATAAAGAAGAATTATTGGTGGAGCGTTTTGGCGGGTATAGTATTCTTCTTCAGCCTTGGTATTAAAGGGCCTGTGGCTCTATTTCCATTGATGACGTTACCCATTTTGGCTACGCTTTACAGCGAGCACAGAAAGGCTGCTTTACTATCCATGCTCATTATGATCGTGGTATTTAGTAGTCTTTTTAGCTACTTCTATTTATACCAACCCGCGTTTGAAAGCTTTTTCTCCTCGTATCTCGATAGACAACTGATGCCAACGCTTTTAGGGAACCGAGAACAAGCTGGCGGAGCCATTCAAAGTACCCTTGAAGTTTTGAAGCAATTAGCATTGCCTATACTGGTAACGGTAATTTTCCGAATCCGTAAAAAGGATTCCTATTCATTGCAACGTGGAAGCGTATTCTTCTTTTTGCTCGCTTTGTGTGGAACACTACCCTTCTTGTTCATGGATCGTCAGCACCATTATTACTTTATGCCAGCGATGGCTTTCTGGATGATGGGTTTTGCTATTCATCTCGCCCAACACGAGTATCCATGGACTATTCAACGCAAGAAGTGGGTGAAATTCATTTCTCTTTCAAACTTGTTTAGTTGGATCGTGGCCATAGGCTTGAGTATCTATTTTTCAAAGAGTCCCTCAAGGGATAAGCACCTTATAAAGGCCCTTGAGACTATCGAAAGTACTTATCATCCAGAATCGATTCAAGTTGATGCGCTGCCTGATAATTGGCGTTTAGTGGCTATAGCTGAAAGGTATACTAATTACCATTTGACAGAAGGTGATTCAGAGTATTTACTTCGCACTGAATCTGGTGACATAGCAGGTTTTGAATTTGTCGAGACATACCCCAAAACAGAATTGTATCTATATAAAAAGAGCCGCTAATCTAAAGATAAGCGGCTCCCCAATAGTTTGTGGTGACAAAGGATTACTCCTCTCCTTCCATGAATTGTTGCATTACCATGTTACTTACGCCCATGTTGCTAAATCCACCATCGTTGTAAAGGTTCTGCATGGTGACACGACGTGTTAGATCAGAGAACATAGTAACAATGTAGTTGGCACAATCCTCAGCAGTAGCGTTACCTAATGGAGACATCTTCTCTGCATATGCGATGAAACCGTCAAAACCTTTTACACCCGAACCAGCTGTGGTTGGCGTAGGGCTTTGAGAAATGGTGTTTACGCGAACGTTGTTCTTAACACCCCAGTGGTAACCGAAGCTGCGAGCGATACTCTCAAGGTAACTCTTGTTATCAGCCATGTCGTTGTAATCAGGGAACGTACGCTGAGCTGCCATGTAAGTTAGACCTAAAATCGAACCCCATTCATTCATGGCATCCTTGTTCCAAGCACATTGCATGACCTTGTGGAAGCTTACTGCACTTACGTCCCAGCCTTTCTGCAACCAGTCGTAGTTTAATTCCGTGTAGTGCTTTCCTTTACGAACATTCACACTCATACCGATAGAGTGAAGAATGAAGTCTATTTTACCGCCGAAGTGCTCCATGGCACCGTCGATTAGAGCATTCAAATCATCCAAATTTGTAGCATCTGCTGGAATAATAGGAGCATCGATAGCCTCCGACAAATTATTCAACTCTCCCATACGCATTGCGATTGGAGCATTGGTCAATACTACTTTACCGCCTTGAGCATGGATGGCTTCTGCTGCTTTCCAAGCGATTGAATCTGAATTAAGCGCGCCAAATACGATACCGCATTTGCCTTCTAGTAATCCGTTTGACATACGTTTTGTGTTTTTTCGTAATTCAAAAATAGCACTTACTGTGCTTTGAGCAATGTTTTCGCCTGATTCTTAGCAGCTTCAGTAATGTTCTCGCCACTGAGCATTCTCGCGATTTCTTGCTCTCTTTCCTTAAGAGTCAAAGGAACGACATTAGATGTTGTAGAATTTACCTCCTGTGATTTTGATACCAACAAGTGTACATCTCCTAAAGCAGCTACTTGTGGTAGATGGGTAATTGTAATAATCTGCTGATTAACAGACATTTGCTTCATCAAAACACCTACTTTTTCTGCTGTAGAGCCGCTAATACCGGTGTCGATCTCATCAAAAATCTGCGTGCTTAGCCCGGAATCTTGTCCTAAAACTGCTTTTAGCGCAAGTTTCACACGACTTTGCTCACCACCAGAGGCTACCTTGCTTAGAGGCTGCATGGTTGAGCCAGGATTAGCCGCAAACAATAAGTTAGGTAGATATAAACCATGCGCACCAATACTCCCCTTATTCCAAGCTAATTCAAGTCTTGCTTTGGGTAGATCCACACGCTCCAGATATTCATTGAGGGTTCCCTCAATATCTTGAGAGGCTGCTAATCTCAGCGATTGTATTTGTTCTCCCAGCTCTAGCAACTCGCTTTCCAACTCTTTCTTTAAGTTGCTCAAACGGACTAATTCTTGGTCCTTGTTCTCTAAAACAGCGATGCGATCGCCTATAGATTCACGTTTGTGCTGCAGCTCTTCAACAGTAAGTACTCGATGTTTTTTAACCAGTGCATCAATGGCCGACTTCTCTTGCAACAAGCTATTAAACTCGCTCTCAGTTATGCTATCATTAAGTCCTGAAGAAATGGCTCTCTCTACTCCCTTTATTTCAGCTATTGAATTCCTAACTAATTCTAATTGAGTCACTAAGGCTTTGTCATTTGAAGCGCTCATTAAAGCAGATTCCAACGAGTACAGTTGGTCTAAAAGGCCGTTCTCATTATTTAAAATGGCACTCGCCTTTTCATAGGAAGATTGTTCGTTTCGTATAGATTTAGCTCTAAGAATTTCTTCTTCTAATTCGAGGTATTGCTCTTGGGAAACCGGATTCTTGCTCAGTTCTTCGTAAACGAATTTTAAGTAATCGAGGTCTTCTGAAGGACCGATACTTTCTAGTTCATTAATTGTAAGAATAACCCTTCTGTATTCAATGAACTTCTCTTGATATCGCTCTTTTTCGTTAGTAAACGATACAAAACTATCAATGAGACCAAGCTGCTCTACAGGACGATGAATGAGACCTTCGTCTTTTTGAGAGTTAATATCTACTAAATGTGCTGTGATCTCCTGAAGTGCTGAAGCTTTTGTGGGAGTATCGTTCACAAAGCAACGCGTCTTTCCGCTAGGGAGAATTTCTCTTCTAAAGGACGATTTAGGCTCAAAATCTACTTCTAGTGCTTCGAAAGCCTCCTTCAACGAAGCGTCAATGTCGAGAACAATCTCCACTACTGCTTTCTGATCGTCTTGCTTAAGGAGTCCCTTTGAGGATACTCGCTTACCAAGTCCTGCATTAAGCGCCCCTAAAAGGATACTCTTCCCTGCACCCGTCTCTCCAGTTAACACTGTAAGTCCCTGACTTACATCTAAATGGAGTTCATCTATTAAGATAAAGTTCTTGATGTAAATGCTTCTCAACATTTTATCTGCCAAATTTAGAATACGAACTAGCGTGTGTTCTATCGATAGACTCCAACATTGCTTGTAAGCCCTTGATATCCACACCTAAGCTCTCTGCCTCAGAATACAGACTTATGATCTCAGGATTTTTGGCATCAAAAAAGAGATTCATCAAATAGCTGTTCGGTCGCTTTTGGTTGGGTTCCTCCAGTTTGCGCAAGGCAGTAGTTATAGTCGTGAGCGCTTGCTTATGATTATTGCTCATGTGCATTAAATCCAATCCTTGACGATGATAGAGGTACAAGCACTCTTTCACTGGATCAAAAGCTGGGGAATTCAGTGCATCTGATATCCAAAACCTGTTTTTATTGCCGTCGAAACTCTTCCAACCACTAGCTCCTCCGCTACTCTGAGCAGTGGTAACAATGCTCTGAGCAATGGCAAATTCAGCATCTCCACCGTTAGATTTATAGGTACTTCGGTCCATGCCGATGATGGTGTAGGCGTAAAAGGCCAAGATGCTACTCAGGTTGGTAGTAAACGTATTTTGTTGAAATTCAATAGGTTCGTTTTCGCGGTAACTGAAGACTACATCTTTATCCAAAACATTCAGAACGGGACTGTTGTACTGCGAACCATAAATTGGCCTGGAATACTGAACCTGCAGATTGCCATCAAAGCGGGCACCATTCATAGCTTCAATAGTCAAAATGAAACTACACGCTATGCGTTCTTCATCTGCATACTTATGCTCGGTGAATGTATATCCATTCAAAAAGCTTTGCAGGGTATTCTCCAAAGAAACAAACACATCTTTATTCGTCGCTTGGATCTCAGGGCTAAGAACTTTCACCGTGGCACGAAGTTCTTGAGCCGTAGCAGGTAATGTGCTAACTGAGAATAGTATGAAGAGAATTAGCTTACGCATTGGATAGATCGAATTCATTCATGAACAGTTCAAGTAACGATTTTCCAAGCGTAATCTTGCTCGTTAGTGGAAAAGAAAAAGTTTTACCCTCCGCAGTGAATACCATGACTTCATTGGTATCTCCCTCAAAACCCACGCCTTTTTTACCTAGCGTATTTAAAACGATGGCATCGGCATTTTTACGGGCCAATTTAGCTTTGGCATAGACTTCCCCATCACGGGTTTCAAGTGCAAATCCTATTAAGTAGCCTTTTCGCTCTGGCTGTGTGCCCAGTGTTTGGAGTATATCAGGCGTCTTTTCTAGTGAAATTGTTAAAGTTTCCCCTTCATCAGACTTTTTGATCTTGTGTTCTGCGCGCGTAGCTGGCCTGTAATCACTTACTGCAGCCGTACAAATGGTAAGATCACTTTGTGTAAAATCAAAGAGCATTGCTTCAAGCATCTCATCAGCGCTGGTTACTCGTTTAACCTGTATACCTTGAAGGTCCAAAGCAGCCTGAGTAGGACCTAAAATGAGGTGCACATCTGCACCTAAATCACGAGCAGCTGCTGCTAATGCTGCTCCCATTTTGCCCGAACTGTTGTTTCCTAAGAAACGGACGGGGTCAATATGTTCATGTGTAGGGCCGGCATTAATGAGGACCTTTTTACCTGATAGTGGCAGAGATGCCTTTAAATACCCTTCCAAATGATCAGCGATCGCTTCAGGCTCTGCCATCCGCCCTTTTCCTACTAAACCAGATGCCAGTTCGCCGAAATCAGAATCGATTACACCTATGCCACGCTCCTCTAACAACTTTAGATTATCGGTGGTAGCGCCGTTAGCGTACATGTCTAAATCCATGGCTGGAGCAACAAAAACAGGACATTTCGCACTGAGATACACTGCAGTAAGTAAGTTGTCACATGCCCCTGTAGCCATTTTGGACAAGGTATTTGACGAAGCGGGAGCAATGACCATCAAATCGGCCCATAAACCCATCTCCACATGGTTATTCCAAACACCATAGGCTTTTTGGTCATTTTCAATGAAAGCACTGTATACCGGTCGAGTGCTTAGCGTAGAAAGCGTCAAAGGGGTGACAAAATCCTTAGCAGCATCTGTGATAACCACCTGGACTTCGGCACCCCTTTTTATGAGTTCCCTAACTAAATGAGCGCTTTTGTAAGCAGCAATACTACCCGAAACTCCGAGCAGAACTTTGCGATTGTGCAAAAGACTCATCTTGCAGGACCTATTTCTCCTCTCCTTCTCTTCTGAAGTAGATGTTATCGTCTAGCCACTCTTGCATAGCAAGTGCAGTTGGCTTTGGTAGGCTCTCGTAGAAACGGCTTACCTCGATCTGCTCCTTGTTTTCGAAGATTTCTTCAAGAGATTCAGTTGATGAAGCAAATTCTTGCAGCTTTGCGTGCAATTCTTCACGTGTGTCATCATTAATCTGCTCAGCACGTTTCGCAATGATAGTCAACGCTTCGTAGATGTTTTCTGTAGGCGCGTCAATCTTGTTGGTGTCGTGCGTTCTTGTGGTTTTATCCGCTGGCATTTTCTTGTAATCCATGTGCTTCGGGATGTATTTATTTAGTCAATTTACGTAATTCTGGGAGGTATTCACTTTCCGGGAATATCTCTTCAAGGTCATTTAATGCTGTATTCGCTTCAATAAAGCGCTCTTTCTGTAATTCTTCCACGCTGTTCTCGGCCAATTTAAACGCAGCCTTCGCTTTCAAATACATTGCCTCTTCTCTGAAAGGAGTATCTGGATATTCACTTAACGTGGTGGTAAAAGCTGTCATGGCAGCCTTATACTTTCTAGTTTTATAATACTGCTTTGCAATTTCATAGCTCTTTAGCTCTAATCGGCCACGAAGATCTTCCATGTACTCATTGCACTGTTCTATGCGTTCTGAGCCAGGATGAGTATTAATGAAAAGCTGTAGTTCGTTGATGGCTTTATAGGTGTAGGCCTGATCTAAACTGTGCGTTGGGGCCTCTAGATAGTAACAGTACGCTGTGAGATATGCCGCTTCATCTGCTTGCTCGTTCTGAGGAAACGTCTTATAAAAATTCTTGAAATGATATCCCGCAAGAATGTAGTCTTTCTGCAAGTAGAGCGTGTTTGCGTAGTAGAAATAGACCTCTTGCGCCTTTTCTGTTCCGCGATACAACGTAATCAATTCGTCAAAAATTGGATACGCTTTATTGTATTCTCCTGCCTCATAGTACTCGACTGCCTTGCTGAATTTAAAATCTAAATCCTTGCTCTTTAGTACTTCTTGGTATTCCCCACATGAAGTCGCAAAAACTGCAAGCAGTAAATATGTAAAGATTTTCTTTCCCATCATTGACGGGCAAAGGTAAGCTATTTACCAAACTTGTAAAGAGGAAATATCATCATAATCCCTCCCGTTATTTACATTATTAACAAGCCTTTGAACCAATTCTTCTGCGTAGTCAGGAAATTCAATTTTAATTGGCTTAGATGAAGTCAAAAAGTGCAGCCAAATGAGCGCTCCCTCCTCATCCAAGGAATAGAATACAGAAACGCCGAGACGCTCTGCGCCTACTGCATTCGACGCTTGTTCATATTGCCCTTTAATAGGACTGATTAATAGCTTTTTACCACAATGCAGTGCCTCAGAAGGCGCCTCAAAACCAGCACCACAAATAAGGCCTTTGCAAGTTCTGAAACTCTCAAGATAGGCCTTTACCCCTACGGGCTTAACCGTAGTGTTGCCGGAGACATACTCCTTTTCTGCACGGGAGAAGAGTTCAAAGCAGTGGTTTGGAAATTGGGCTGTAAAAGCAACAATCTCTTCTGCTGAATAGGAAGGCAAGTAAATGGTATAATGTCCCTTATCCTCTAAATCCAGATCGAGAATATCCTTCCTGATAATAGGTGGTAAAATGAATGAATCGTAGGGCTCGAAGTGGAAACCAATCGCATATCTTGAAGGAGACAATTTCGCAATGACCCACTCCCAATGCCAGATACGCCGCTTAGGTCGAGGAGTATCTTTCGACCAATAGGCTGCCTGATGACTGAGTTGCAGAGATGGAATCCCTCTCAACAAGCACGCATATGAGGCTACTGCTTCAAAATCTATGAATACGGCATCATAATCCTTGACAGGCAAACTAAACACATCCTTTATAAATCTTAAAGGCTTGTTTTTAAAAAGACTGCGCCAATAACTGACTGCTCCTTTTGAATCATAGACCATGGTAAGTCCATGAAACCGGTATTTGATGTCAAATCCTAAATCAAGATCACTTTGAGTTCCTGCAACTAAGACATCCACATTGGCGTACCTATTGAAGCGAGGCACAAGATCTCGAGCTCGAGCAACATGGCCATTGCCTGTTCCTTGGAATGCATAGAGAATTTTTTGGGGCATCCTTACCCTAAAGTTTGAGTAGGTTTAGTTCCTCTTTTAAAGATGCTTTGAGTGAATCGCTCGCAGCGACCAACGGTAGCCTGACCGTATCGCCACAGATACCTCTAAGCTGCAAGGTAGCTTTAATCCCAGCAGGATTGCCCTCTGCGAACAAAAGGTTCGTTAGATTGAATAGAGAAAGATGTGCTTCTTTCGATGCCGTCCAATTGCCTAATGCAGCTTCATCGTAAACCTTACAGAAAACTTCTGGCACCCCTTGACCGCTGACTGAAATCACTCCGTCGCAACCTAAACCTAACATGGCAAAGGTCAGATTATCATCGCCCGAGATGATTTTAAAACCTTCTGGTCGCCCTAAAACAAGCTCGGTAATCTGATCTAAATTTCCACTAGCCTCTTTGATAGCTACTATATTCTCAAAATCAGCTGCTAGACGCAAAGTAGTTTCAGCGGAGATATTTGAGCTTGTTCTGCCCGGCACATTGTACAAAATAATAGGCAGCTTCGATGCTTCACTCAATGCCTTGTAATGCTGGTAAATCCCCTCTTGAGTTGGCTTGTTGTAATACGGGCTAGCACTGAGTAATGCGCTCACACCGTCAACATTAAAAGAGGCCATTTCCTCAGCAACTGCCGTGGTGTTGTTACCACCAATTCCAAAAACAACAGGCAAACGACCTGCATTTTTCTTTAGGACAAAATCTAGTATTCCGTAGCGCTCTTCTTTAGTTAGAGTCGGATTCTCTGCAGTAGTTCCATTCACTACAAAGTAATCCACGCCCCCCTTGATACATAGTTCCAATAAGCGTTCTAATCCTGTAAAATCTACAGATAGATCTTTATTAAACGGGGTGATTAGAGCAACTCCTACACCACTAGGCACGGCATTATTCATGGTTAATCATCTTTAGGTATTCCACTAAGGTCTCAAGCTTTTCTTCCAAGGAGTGGTCGCCATCGACTGTGAAATCTGCATTATTATAGGTTCCCTGCAAATCTACGCGAAGCGCATATTTCCTCGCATACCAATACCATCCTAAGGTTTCATCATTGCACAAATTCAAGACAAAATGTTTGTTTTCAGTCATCATGGGTAGTGCAACAGCAGGTTCACCTTTGAGATTCAAGTCATTTTGATAGAGTACACTGCTAGTTACCTCTTGATCCTTATGTCGTTTTTCTTTGATCAAACGCACGCCTTGAGCACGTTTAAAATATTGCTTCACTACGGCCAATTCTGCTTCGGTGTTATGAATAACAGTCACAGAAGAATTCTCATCGAGCGCAACATTAGTGCTTGTCGGTGAAGCCTTGATCAGTTGTTTTCGATAAAAGTTTTTCAGGAATTTCATAGGCCGAGTAACTCAATAAAATCTTGCTCACTTAAAATCGGCACCCCTAATGATTCTGCTTTCTTCAATTTAGATGGTCCCATACCTTCACCAGCGACCACATAAGTTGTTTTACCACTAATGGAACCAACATTTTGACCACCATATTTCTCGATTGTGTCCTTCAATTCATTGCGAGAGAACCGTTCGAAAACACCAGAAACAACAATCTTCGCTCCAGTTATTGGACTTTCAGTAATGCTATCCTCAGATTGAACTATTTCTAATTGTACACCAGCTTCTATGAGAGCATCAAGAACTAAAGCATTGTTCTCCGATCTGAAATAACTGTGGACTTCACGGGCAATAACCTCTCCCATAGAATCTACGGCAGTGACATCTTCTATAGAGGCCTCTGCCAGCGCGTACATCGAACCAAAATGTTTAGCAAGCTTTTTAGCCACAGTGGCCCCAACGTGTCTAATTCCTAATCCGAACAGCACGCGCTCAAACGGAACCTTTTTACTTTCAGCAATACCTTCGAGAATGTTTTGAACGCTCTTCTCCTTAAATCCTTCCAATTCTATCAATTGATCGAAAGTCAGTGAATACAGATCTCCAGGATGTCTAATTAGGTCTTTCTCAACGAAGAGTTGAACAGTTTCACTACCCATGCCAGCAATATCCATGGCCTTTCTACTTATGTAGTGTTCAATTCTTCCACTTACCTGCGGCGGACAACTCT
>JAAXJR010000036.1:73225-84683 GCA_012269745.1 Flavobacteriales bacterium
CGTTTTACAGTTGTACCGCCTAGCCAAACGGGCTCTAGGTTTGCCACAGGTGTAATCGCACCAGTTCTACCGACCTGGTAAGTCACCTCGTTTAAGACAGTGCTGACTCGTTCGGCCTTGAATTTATAGGCGGTCGCCCATCGTGGTGATTTAGCAGTATATCCTAGTTCTTGTTGCGCAGCGTAGCTATCCACCTTGATGACAATACCGTCAATATCGAACGGCAAATCTTTTCGCGCAGTATCCCAATGGTGAATAAAGTCCATGATTTGATCGATACTTTCGCATTCTTCAATGAATCGATTCTTTTCTAAAGGAACTTTGAAGCCCATATCACCAGCAGCACGGATAGCACCGGCATGAGATGGATTTACGACTCCTTCCGGTAAGACGTAATACAGATACGCATCTAGCCCCCGTGAAGCGACCTGGCTGCTGTCCTGCAGTTTAAGCGTACCTGAAGCACAATTACGAGGATTGGCAAACGTAGGCAAACCGGCAGCCGTTCTTTTATCATTGAGGCTATTGAATGCTGCGTGCGGCATTACAATTTCACCGCGTATCTCAAAATCTTCTGGGCATTCACCGGTTAACTTCAACGGGATGCTTCGAATGGTTCTTACGTTAGCAGTAATGTCATCACCTTGAGTGCCGTCTCCACGAGTTACTGCTTGGACCAAAACACCGTTCTGGTAGCGTATACCGATAGCAACACCATCGTATTTTAATTCACACACAAAGGTGGCCTCTTGTGCACTTTTTTGTACTCTGGTAATCCATTCCTGGATTTCTTCGAGCGAATAGGAATTACTCAAAGACAGCATAGAATAGCGGTGCTGAACCGTATTGAAGCTTTTGGTAATGCCCCCTCCTACTCGAACACTTGGGCTATTGGGGTCATTATATTCAGGGTGTGCAGCCTCAAGGGATTCTAATTCCTTTAAGAGCATATCGAATTCGAAATCAGAAATCACAGGAGCATCGTCGATATAGTACCTGCGGTTGTGCTCATGCAGCTGATTACGTAGTGTTTCTATCTTTTCCTTAATCCCCATATTGCGCAAAAATCATTCTGTCTTTCCCTTGCAAATCTTGCAATAAGTTAACCTCTTTAAACCCAAAAGAGGCACATAGTTCAATCATTTGTTCACCAAAATCCTCATGGATCTCAAAGGCCACATAAACAGGGCTATTCTTTTGGTTCTCCTTGGCCAATTCAAGCAATCTTCGGTAGAACAGCAGCGCGTCGCTGTCTGGTACAAAAAGTGCTCTATCTGGTTCATAGTCAACCACGTTGCCATCCATTGCTTGTGCTTCACTCTGTGGGATATAAGGCGGATTTGAAACCAATAGGTCAAACCCAGAAAACCCTTCTTCAAGCACATCTAGGACCCTGAAATCAACATTTGCGCCCAGCTTCTCTGCATTGGCCTTTGCCGCATCAATGGTCTGTCGATGAATATCAACACCCATAATACTCCAATTCGGTCTCGCTAATTGCAACGAAATGGCAATACAGCCGCTGCCAGTACCTACATCAATGACCTTCAATGCTTTATTTGAAAACCTATCAAGAACTCCCGCTACTAACTCTTCTGTCTCTGGCCGTGGAATTAACGTATGCTCATTAACGCGATATGATTGATCGAAGAAAAATGCTTCACCGAGCACCAATTGCACGGGAGTATTCTTTCGCAGTTGAGCTAAATCGGCTTCGAATAAAGGAAATGAGATATCCTCTTCTCTCCTCATTATCAGGTCAATGGGAGACATATCCAACCTTGACCCAAACCAAAGTTTAACGATTGCTGAAGCTTCTCTATCCCCATATAGAGGAACGAGTACATCTTGGGCCTTTTGTTGATAATGAGAGAGTGTGAACATTTGGCTTGAAATTACATCACAGCCTCCTACCTTTGAGCTATGGACCACAGTAAGTTTCTCACACGTTGCCTACAACTCGCCAACTATGGCAGAGGCACTACATCTCCCAATCCTATGGTAGGTGCAGTCGTGGTTCACAATGGTCTAATTATAGGAGAAGGTTACCATAGAAAAGCTGGAGAACCTCATGCCGAGGTCATGGCAATTAGA
Source organism: Flavobacteriales bacterium (assembly GCA_012269745.1). Taxonomy (GTDB): domain Bacteria; phylum Bacteroidota; class Bacteroidia; order Flavobacteriales; family Schleiferiaceae; genus UBA10364. The sequence goes on from JAAXJR010000036.1 coordinate 75,320, forward strand.
AGCGTTGAAAACCGTGATTTACTGAAACAAAGCACTTTATATTGCTCTCTAGAACCTTGTGCCCACTACGGCAAGACGCCGCCTTGTTGTGAATTGATTTCGTCACAAAGTATTCCTCATGTAGTTATTGGTACAGGAGATCCACATAGTAAGGTGGACGGTAAGGGCGTGGCTCATCTTAGAAGTCATGGAATCAAAGTAGAATTTGCTCCTTCCCCTCATAAGTTTCAGAGGCTAAACGAAGTCTTTTGGACCAATATGACCAAAAATAGGCCTCAATTCACTTTGAAGTGGGCAGAGAATGCTTCTGGCTATATTGATAGAACCAGAACCGCAGAAGAAAAGGCTATGAGAATAAGCGGCCCATTAGCCGCATTGCGAACGCACCAGCTTCGTGGCTCAGTCGACGGCATTTTGATTAGTTCTAAGACAGCCCATTTCGATCTGCCGAGCCTAACTACGAGAAAGTGGTTCGGTCAAAGTCCAACCCCTATCATTTTACTTAGCCAAGACTTTCCCTTGAAACGAGAATGGCTCTCAAGCTTAGAAGTTCAGCCAATAATCATTGGCAATAAAATACCTCATGGGTATTCCGGAATCAATTGTAACCCCAGAAATCTAGAACAATGGGTGCCCAAGCTGTTCGATTTTGGTCTAAATCACATTTTGGTTGAAGGTGGCACAAGAATTTTACAGTCCTTTATCGATGGCGGGCTTGCTGATAGCATTCATAGGTACATTTCAAGTGATCGATTGGAGGATGGCGTAAGTGCTCCAAATGCACCTATACTTACTACAACCGCTGAATTAGGCAACGACCGATATGAACGCAGTTGATTTCTTCTTTACCATTGATGAGCCCGCTTTAGGTGAATTAAAGGATAAGGGCAGCAAGTTCAAAGCTTACCTTTTTCCGGTGAAAAATGAAGAAAGCTTCAAAAACCAGCTCAATTTCATCAAGGAACAAGAGCCTAATGCACGTCATCACTGCTGGGCATTCATTTTAGGCGAAGAGGCTGATTTTCATAAATCCAACGACGACGGAGAACCAAGAAACACTGCCGGAGCTCCTATACTTCGTTCGCTTGTGAGCTCAGGAATGACGAATTTAGCCTGTGTGGTGGTCCGTTATTTTGGAGGCACGAAACTCGGCGTGCCAGGTTTAATTGCCGCTTATGGGGGAAGTGCAGAATTAGCTGTAGGTAATGCTACTAGAATTAAGCGAATTATTTCTGAGGAACTAACTCTAAGTACCAGCTATCAGCACATGGCCTTGGTGGAGAGGATGATCAAAATCTATGGCGCAAATGTTGCTGCAAGAGATCAACAAGAATCCGTAACTTATACTTTACACATACGTCGGTCCCTGATTGGCGAAGCTATGAATTATGTCAAAAAGAATCATCACATTACTCTGCACAGTCCTGAGTAGTATATCATTTGCCCAGAATGTCGAGGGCTTGGAATTTGAGCATTTCGCTACAAGAGTAAGTCCTCATGCCCAATACATTAGATATACTTATACCTATAATGGGCTACCCATTCTTGAGCACCAAAGGTTAGAGATGAAGACTTTGGATGGTCAACACCTCAAGACTAAATCTTCGCTGAATGAGGATGCTTTATCTGCACTTAATTTAAGTTTAACAGGACCTTATTTAGTTTGGAGAAATAACAGTTGGATGTCGGTAAGGCCAGATACCACCAACAATGGAGTAGATCATTTCGTAAGCCTATACAATGCTAATAATGAGCTTGTTGAAGAAATTGATTTAAACTTACATTTTAACGACACGACTATTCAGGTACGGGTATTTAACCCAGACCCTTTAACACCTTATAACCTTAGTTATGGTGGCTCATATGTCGATATGAATGACGGTAATGCAAGTGTGCTAGATAGTTTGACCATTCTTGATTCAGTTACTGTCAATGTTTTCAATGATACCGTCCGTTTAGAGAATTCGTACATAAAGGTGTTGGATTTTGATGCTCCTTATATTGCTATCAGTACAGACCCTAATAACTGGATTTCCGGGAGAGCTACAGATGAATTTGAACAAGTTATGGTAGCTTATCACATTACTAAGCAGAATGAATACCTAGATGCTTTGGGATATGGTACTATTCTAAACTATGCTATTCATGTAGATCCACAGGCTCTCAATGGACAAGATAATTCAATGTTTAACTGGGGTACTACCCCTCCTCGGTTGTTCTTTGGAGAAGGCGGTGTAGATGACGCAGAGGATGCCGATGTGATTATTCATGAACTAGGCCACGCCATTAGTCATGGTGCTGCACCTGCATCTACCAATGGTGATGAACGCAGAACCTTTGACGAGGCATTAGGTGATTACTTTGCAGAACGCTACGGTAGAATGATCGGTGTTCAAAGTTCTAGAATCTTTGATTGGGATGGCAACAATACGTTTTGGAACGGCCGAAGTGCGTCTTACGACGGTATTAAGGATTACAACACCATCACAAGTTATTGGAATATCTACGAACACACTGACCTCATGGTGAGTGCAATGCTAGAATTTTCTGCAGATCCAACGGTGAACGATTCCATAGCGGATAGAATAGTTTTAGAAAGCTTATTTCAGCTCGTGTCCTTTCAAAGTTTAAGAGAAATAGCAGAAAACATGCTTAGCGCAGATTCTTTAGTTAATGGAGCAGCTTATAATTCAGCCATTTATAGTGCGTTTGGTTCACCTAAGAACATTCTCGCTCCATTAGGTCAAGAAGAGCTTTTACATGAGGGCTCATCACCATTTGTAAGTGTAGAAAACGAATCGAAGGTCATATTGCCTTCTGGACAATCTTATATCTACAGCATTTACGATCTAACCGGTAGAATATTGAGAGAAGGCTCAACAAGCAGAACTATACTGTTGGAGCCCAATGAACAGCTTATTCATCTCACAAATGAACATGGCGAAACTATTGTCCTAAAGAAGCCTTAACTAGTAACTGCTTAAAATCTTCAGGACATTGTTTAGGCTTGAAGGTCTTAGTATCCACAAAAACAAGCACAACAGTACCGGTTACTAGTGTTTTACCTTCTTTATTTATGAGCTCGTGGTAAAATGATATCTTTCTTGTTGGCAACTCAAGAATGCTTGTCTCTAAAGTAAGTTCTTCATCGTACTTAGCACCTGCTTTAAAGTCAGTGGAAAGATGCACAACTGGAAGCATTGTGCCGGCCTTTTCCATCTCTGCGTAACTCATACCCAATTCTCGAAGTAATTCTACTCGACCAACCTCAAAATAGGTGGCATAGTTGCCGTAATAAACTACTCCCATCTGATCAGTCTCAGAATATCTGGGGCGAAAACGGAAAATTCCTTTTAATTTAAAATCATTCATGCCTTAAAAGTACACTCTCTTTATCTCAATTCAAGAGGCCTCTTCGCCTCTAAAGCCCGAATTTTCAACACATTGGTTCTTTAGTGGTATTTTATACTGAAAATATTTGGTAGTTTTATATACCAATTGATTTTCAGGGAGTTACAACTCCCTTAGCAAAAACTTTTTATTAACACAACCCTAAAAAAATTTTGTTGATAGGGATTTTATCAACAGATTTGTAATGCAATGAAACAGGAAGATTATTCCTTTCAAGCGCCCCCTAAAATTTAAGAGACACACAAACACGTTCTCGAGACCTGAACAACCTCGAGATAGGACTTTTTTGAGCCATGAGTAAAACCGTTGGGACCATTTGGAATGAAGCTTTAGAATTTATCAAGGATAACGTAGACGAACAGTGTTATGACACCTGGTTCACTCCTATTAAACCTATTAAAATTCAAGGCAGCGTTCTCACTGTACAGGTACCCTCAAAGTTCTTTTACGAGTATTTGGAAGAGAACTACATCTCATTGCTGAAGGCTGCTATCACGAAAGGCCTCGGTGAAGGTGCCAAACTGGTATATAGTATAGTTATGGAGAACTCATACGATAACAGTACACCTCCAACTATGAAGCTACCGAGTTCAGGTAGAAAAAAGCACCGCCCGCAAAGCGTAAATATGCCCGTGGCACTTACCAACGAGAAAAGCATTAAAAATCCTTTTGTCATTCCAGGTCTGCAGAAACTGAATATTGATAGCCAGCTCAATCCTAATTACACTTTTGACAATTTCATTGAAGGTGATTGTAACAGATTAGCAAGATCTGCGGGCATGGCAGTAGGTAAAAGTCCAGGCGGAACTTCTTTTAATCCACTTATGCTCTATGGAGGTGTAGGTTTGGGAAAAACACACCTTGCTCATGCTATTGGTGTTGAAATTAAGGACAACTATCCAGAAAAAACTGTGCTATACGTGAGTGCTGAAAAGTTCACTCAACAGTTCATTGATAGCATCCGTAACAACTCGAAAAACGACTTTGTGCATTTCTATCAAATGATAGATGTGCTAATTATCGATGATGTACAGAGCTTCTCAGGGAAAGAGAAAACACAAGATGTCTTCTTCGAGATTTTCAACCACCTACATCAAAACGGCAAGCAAATTATTTTGACTTCTGACCGTGCCCCTGTTGAATTACAAGGAATGGAGCAACGTCTATTAAGCCGCTTCAAATGGGGTTTAAGTGCAGATTTACAGAAACCGGGATTAGAAACAAGAGTGGCTATCCTAGGAAAGAAGCTTTATAATGACGGTATTGAGGTAGATCACGAAATTGTTGAGTTCATCGCCTACTCTATTAACTCCAATGTCAGAGAATTAGAAGGTGCACTTATTAGCATTCTAGCGCAAAGCTCATTAAACAAGAAACAAATTACCATGGAGCTCGTGAAGTCAATGGTAGATAAATTTGTCAAGAGCACTACGAGAGAAATATCTATAGACTTCATCCAGAAAGTGGTTTGTGATTATTTCGACATGCCCCTAGAATTATTGAAGTCTAAAACGAGAAAGAGAGAGATCGTGCAAGCGCGTCAGCTCAGTATGTATTTCTCAAAGCAACTGACTAAAAATAGCCTCGCTTCCATTGGTCAGCAATGTGGGAATAAAGATCACGCAACGGTTTTACATGCTTGTCGGACGGTGAATAACCTGAAAGAAACGGATAAGCGCTTTAAGACTTACGTTGAAGATCTTCAGAAACGACTTACACTCGCATAATTAAATAGTACGAATGCATGAAAGAGTCAGTATCTTCGGGTACTGACTCTTTTTATTATGAAAGTACTCATGGTTTGTTTGGGCAACATTTGTCGTTCCCCATTGGCACACGGTATACTTGAAGCTAAAGCTCCAGATAACTGGTTGGTAGACAGTGCTGGAACTTCTGGCTGGCACGAAGGTGAGCGCCCCGACACACGCTCTATTTTAACTGCAAAAGGACGTGGATTAAATATTGACGGACAACGATCCAGGCCATTCTCTATTGAGGATTTCGAAGAATTTGACATCATCTTCGCCATGGATTCCTCAAATTTCTCGAACATCACCCAAATGGCCCCAAGTGAAGAGGCTAAATCTAAGGTTCGTTTGATCATGAATGAAGCCTATCCAGGACAAAATATGCAGGTCCCTGACCCATATACTGGTGGACAAAGTGGTTTCGAAGACGTTTATGATATGCTTGAGTTAGCCATTGATAAATTCTTAGAACAGCAATGACAAAGGGAAACATCTACTTAATACCAAACACCTTAGGTGAAGATAACTTCAGCAATGTATTACCACCGGATGTTATTAAAATCGTTGAGTCACTTGATTACTTTATTGTAGAGAACGAGAAAACAGCTCGGGCCTACATCAAGCGTCTTCTCCCAGAGAAAGCACAACGGGATATCAACATGGAAATTCTTGATAAACACACGGATCCATTAGATCTCCCACTCTTCCTTCGTCCGGTAGAGAATGGGGCGAACGTTGGAATAATTTCCGAGGCCGGTGTGCCCTGTGTTGCTGATCCGGGAGCAGAGATTGTAAGCATTGCGCATAGAAAGGGACTGCAAGTCAAGCCTTTAGTTGGCCCCTCCTCTATTCTCCTAGCACTCATGGGCAGCGGGTTCAATGGGCAGCAGTTCACATTTAGAGGGTATTTGCCTTTTGACTCTGCTATTCGCAAAAGGGTGTTTCAAGCAATGAATAAAGATCTGAAAGACGGAATCACACAGATTTTCATGGAGACTCCTTATAGAAACAATAAGCTCGTAGAAGAGTTATTGAAGGTTTTACATCCTGAGACGAAATTGTGCATAGCCTGTGACATTACTCTTGAAAATGAGTACATTCAAACCAAGACAATCGCAGATTGGGCAAGGAATTTGCCGAATCTACACAAAAGACCAACCATTTTCCTTTTAGACTAAATGACCGATTGGGATCCAAAAGACAAAAAGCTCATAGACAACGCTTTTAAAGATCTGTTGAATAGTATTGAATACAAGACAGATAAGGATGATGTTGACTTAATTAAACGGGCCTTTCGTTTAGCGAATGATGCACACAATGGTATTCGTCGTAAAACGGGAGAACCATATATCACCCATCCTATTGAAGTGGCTCAGATTGTAGCGACGGAGATAGGTCTTGGGCCTACGAGTATTGCGACTGCCTTAATGCACGATGTGGTTGAAGATAGCGACTACACCCTTGAGGATATTGAAAGCATGTTTGGTAAGAGTATCGCTAAACTTATCGATGGTCTGACCAAGATTAGCGGAGTAACGACTGTGGATAATAACATGCAGTTGGAGAATTATCGTAAAATGTTGCTCACCATTAGTGACGATGTTCGCGTTATTCTCATCAAGATTGCCGACCGTATGCACAACATGCGGACAATGCACGGCATGCCTTCACACAAACAATTGACCAAGGCTTCGGAAACCCTCTTTATTTATGCTCCACTAGCACATAGGTTAGGTCTGTACCGTATAAAAACAGAACTTGAAGATCAAAGTTTAAAATACACAGAGCCTGAGGTTTACAACGATATTAATGATAAAATGGAAGCCCTGCAGAAGGCTGATTTCACCTATCTAAATAAATTCGTTGCTACCATTGAAAAAGAGCTCAATGCTGCCAGTTTAAAATACAAGATCAAAAAGCGCACAAAGAGTATTTTCTCCATCCGTAGAAAGATGAAGAACCAAGGTGTGAGCTTTGACGAAGTCTATGATAAGTATGCTATACGTATCATCTTAGATTCAAGTTTAGAGCAAGAAAAAGCCGATTGTTGGAAGGCCTACTCATTAGTTACTGAAAACTACAGCCCGAACCCTTTGAGATTAAGAGATTGGATCTCATCCCCAAAGAGCAACGGTTATGAAAGTTTGCATACCACAGTGATGGGACCAGACGGCAGATGGGTCGAAGTTCAAATTCGAACAGCCAGAATGGACGACGTTGCGGAAAATGGTTTCGCGGCGCATTGGAAGTACAAAGAGGATAGCTCAGGATCGAACTCGCTGGACTCATGGTTGATGAGAATCCGAGAGTTTTTAGAAGACCCAGATAACGACAACGAAGATTTCATTGAGAGTTTCCAGATGAATCTCTTCGCCTCTGAAATATTTGTCTTTACACCCAAAGGAGATATGCTTACCTTGCCTAAAGGTGCTACTGCTCTAGATTTCGCATTTGAAATTCATAGTGAAGTTGGTGCACGATGTTTAGGGACCAAGGTGAATGGAAAATTGGTTCCGATGTCTACTCCAGTTAAATCAGGGGATCAGATTGAAATTCTGACATCTATGAAGCAAGAGCCTAAGGAGGATTGGCTCAGCTTTGTTAAGACAGGAAAGGCTAAGCAACGTATTAAACGTTCGCTTAAACAAGAGAAGCAGATTATCTCTGGCCAAGGCTATATGATGCTTGAACGTAAGCTGAGAGTATTGAAGCTCAAAGCTACATCCAGTAACATCCAAAAACTTGTCAATTATTTTGGATTAAAGAATCCCGAAGAGCTTTATTACAAGGTCGGCTTGGGTGTGATTGACAATAAGAAGCTTCGTCAATATGCGCGTGAGACCTCTGGCTTTGTCAATTACTTCCGTTCAAGAATTGTCAAAAGCTCTTATCAAAAAGCGAAGCTGAATCCGAAGGGACAAAAATCAAAAGATACTGGTAATGAACATGTTGAACTAGTTTTCGGAAACGACGAACAACAGCTCGACTATACTCTAGCAAAATGTTGTTCACCCTTACCTGGAGAACGAGTTTTCGGCTTTATCACAACGGCTGAGGGCATCAAAGTCCACAGACACGATTGTCCAAATGCGGTTATGTTGCAGAGTAGGTTTGCCAATCGAGTGATGAAAGCACATTGGATTGCTACTGAACGTGCCAAGGTCACGGTGAATATCGAGATTACCGGAGCGGATCGAGTGGGCATTGTAAACGATGTGACTAAGATTGTATCTGGCGATCTAAATATTAACATTAAAGCCATCTCCTTCTCAGTTGATGACGGGTTATTCACAGGTCAATTAACCATAGAAGTCGCGGATAAAGTGGGCTTAACGGATACTATTAACAATATCAAGGCACTTGAAGGAATTAGCTCAGTAAATAGAGTGGGTAAATTCAATTAGTCGAAGTATTTTAGCGCTTTAGTTCTCACATGAGCCAATTAGACGCACAGGAACAAGTAAAAAAGGTATTCAGCACTTTTCTGGAGGAAAACAAGCAACGTAAAACTCCCGAACGCTTCGCCATACTTAAAGAGGTCTATGAAAGTAACGACCACTTTGATGTTGAGACCCTGTACCTAAACATGAAGGCCAAGAACTATCGCGTATCGCGAGCAACTCTTTACAACACCATCGAACTTTTGTTGAGCTGTGGTCTCATTAGAAAGCACCAATTTGGTCAAAACCAAAGCTTTTACGAGAAATCGTATTTCAACAAGCAGCACGATCACGTCATTTTAGATTCTGGTGAAGTGTATGAGTTCTGTGATCCTAGAATTGAAAACATTAAGAAAACTATTGAGGAAGTCTTCAACGTAGATGTCAACAGTCATAGTCTGTATTTCTACGCTAAGAAGAAGGAATCCTAATTACTGAAGCCATGGCAGTAGATGTACTTTTAGGTCTCCAATGGGGAGATGAAGGAAAGGGGAAAATTGTAGACGTACTAACTCGTAAGTACGATATCATTGCACGATTTCAAGGAGGTCCAAACGCAGGACACACACTTGAATTTGAAGGCAAGAAACACGTGTTGCACACTATTCCTTCTGGAGTGTTTCATGAGAACGTTTGTAATGTAGTCGGCAATGGTGTTGTTATCGACCCAGTAATCTTTAAGGGAGAATTAGATAAACTCATCGCTCAAGAACCAGATGTGCTTTCGAGATTAAAAATCTCACGTAAAGCGCACCTTATCCTTCC
>JAAXJR010000078.1 GCA_012269745.1 Flavobacteriales bacterium
CCTTCGAAAACCGAGCTGGTAAACAGCACTCCTTTCACCTTCATATTGGAAGACGAAGGCACTAAAATCCCGAAACCATCCGGCGCTTCGGCTCTTCGCTCTTCTGAAAAATGGCTCACGGTGAGCGGTTCATAATTCAGCTGTTGCAGATGTTTCTGCAATGGGCCGTCTAAAAGATTAGCAACAACATGTGCAGGCAATGTACTGACCAATTGGTCACAGCTGAAATTCCCGTTATTCGTGGCGATTTCGAATCCACCTTCCGTCTTTTCAATTTTCAAGATTTCAGTGCTGCACTGTACCCTTGTTGAATACATCTTTTCAAAAGCGGTGGCGATAGCGCCAAACCCGCCTTGTATACTTACAATTTTTCGCGGCTTCGGCGGGTCCTTGAAAACCGTTCGAAGCATGGAGCCATTTTCTTGCTCACCCCTCTTGAATTTTTCAAGCACGGTAGCAGCACTCAAATAGTGGATATTTCCAGCATAAATTCCGCCTAACACAGGGTCGACCAGCTTTTCGGTAGCCTCGGTACCTATTCGTCTGCTCAAGAAACTTGCGACACTTTCATCTGAAGGGGTCCCTTTTTTGCGAAAGGCCTCGGTGGCAAATCGCCACTTGCCTTTTAAGCTCAGCCATGAGGCTCCGAAGATGTCTTTAATCCCGCCAACGGACACAACTTTTCCATCGTGAAAGAGGTAGCGCTTTTTGCTGAGGGCGGTGGCCCTCAACACTTGATCGCCAAGGCCCAAAGCCTCTAGGAAATTTTCAAAATCTTCGGAAACGGCACAGCTGTTGGCACCAATATCAAGGGTGTGACCGTCCTTTTCAAAAGAGCGCAAGCAACCGCCTAGCTGTGGCCGAGCTTCCAACAACAGGAATTTTTCACCTTGTTCATATGCCTTAAACGCGGCACCCATTGCTGAGATGCCGCCGCCCAAGATGAGCAAGGGAACGTGTTTTACGCCTTCCATTCGTTGATCCAATTCCCGAGCAATTGCGACCAATCGTCCCGGTCGTTCAAACAAGCGATAGGCTGAAAATGCTCGCCGCCATTGTGCAAGAAATCCTCCTTACCCTCTTCATTGATCTCCTCAAGCGTCTCCAAACAATCGCTGACAAATGCTGGACAAACTACGGCCAATTTCTTCTTTCCCTCACCGGCCAATTCCTCAAAGCGCTGCGCCGTGTACGGCTGAATCCAAGGATCGCGACCTAATCGGCTCTGGTACGAAGTTTCATACGTGCCTTCCTCAAGGCCCAATTCCGCCGCCACCAATTTCGTTGTCACTGCCGTTTGATGTTTGTAACACACGGTGTGCGCCTGAGAGGCCACGTTACAACAGTTCTCCACTTTGTAGCAATGCTCACCGGTGCAATCGCTTTTTTTCACGTGACGCACTGGAATGCCGTGGTAGCTGAATAACAAGTGATGGTCCTCTAGCAAGGTCTCTTTAATGCTGTTGCTCAGCACCTTAATGTAGTCGGCATCGTCGTACCACGGCTCTTTAAAGGTCAATTTCAACCCCGGAAAATCCTTCGCAGCCACTTCCTTTACACGGTCCACAACCGTCTCGTAAGAGCTCATGGCAAAGTGCGGGTAGAGAGGCACCACATAGAGCTCCTCCAAATCTGGGTGCTCTTCGGTCATGGTTTTCAAGGTGTTATAAATGCTTGGCTGGGCGTAGCGCATCGCCAAATAAGTCGGGATTTGAGTATGCTGACGCACCTTCGCTATGAGGCGTTCAGACAACACAATGAGCGGAGAGCCTTCGTCCCACCAAATGGTTTTGTAGGCCTCTGCACTCTTTTTCGGACGCGTGTTCAAGATGATTCCTTTGACCAAAAGGGTGCGTGCCCATTTGGGAAAATCGATCACGTGATCGTCCATTAAAAATTCACCTAAATACTCTTTAACATCCTTAACCTCTGTACTCTTCGGGGAGCCCAGGTTGATCAAAACTGCTGCTTTTTTCATAGCTGCTGTAAATACTTCTTTGGAGTGATCTGATACTTCTTTTTAAAGGCGGTTATAAAGTGAGAGGGGTTCCCATAGCCGAGCGAATAGGCTACCTCGCTGACTTGGTATTTACGGGAATCGAGCATAGCTTTTGCGCTATTCATCTTATAATCAAGCACAAAGCCGCCTACAGTGTTCCCGTACATTTCCTTAAAACCCGATTTCAATTTGTATTCACTAATCCCAATCTCTAGGGCCAATTCCGCAATACTCGGCGGCGCAGCCAAGCGCTCGATTAGCATATTTTTCGCACTCTTGATCTGCGTCCTGATAGTCTCGTCACGCAAAAACGGGCAAGCTTCTACATCCTCACTGCGCTGATCAAAGTGCAAAGCGAGTACCTCGAGCAATTTCCCTTTGGCAAAAATCTTCTGCGAAGCAGGGCTTAGATCATTATTATATAAGCTGGCGAAAGCCCATTTCACCGCTGGCGCACATTCGCGCTCGTCGTACAAAGGTTTCGCCGCATTTTCACCGTTCAAAAAGCTCAAAACACTAGAACCCTCCACGAACATGGCGTGCAATTTGTCGACAGTCGTATAACACGCTACCCACTTTGAACCTGACGTTGGCATTAGGTTAAAGGCCAATTCCTTTTGCGGGTTGTACATGAAGAAATATTGACCGGCAGCAAGCTCTTTTTGGTAATGTGGGCTAAACTGAAAAGTCAACGAGCCTTCGAGCGAAAAATAGAATTGGATAATGCGCGAAGGGACCTTGCAAGCGATAACCGGTTGTTCGTCATCCACATCACCGAATCCCTGGTACATGGAAAGTCCATTCTCGGCAAAAAGGTGCATGAAACTACGTTCAGCGGTATTTTCCGTTAATTGTATGTCGTTTACCGTCATTTTTTCGCTATTAAGGTCAAATATAGGACGCAATTTCAGACTGAAAACCCAGTCATACTGCCTCCGAAGGTTATTTAACGTTTAGCGGTATTTTTTTGTTCAGCTCGCGTCTAATTTTGCTTTCTTTCCAATCAAAAAGATGCAAGTAACGGGTTACAACTGGTACACATTTGGGATAACGCACCAGCATGCGTCGGCTGAAGACCGCCAATTATTTGCGTTGTCATCGGAGGAATTGACTCAGTATTACGAGCACATTTTCCCTGAAAACGAATGTGCTGGATTCATCACGAATACTTGCAACAGAACCAGTTTCTTCCTTTTCGGAAAGCACCCTGAACACATCGAGCAGCATTTTTTGCAGAGCCGTAACCAAAGCGACATTCTCGAAATAGGCGAGCGCTATATTGGACGCAAAGCGTTAAACCACCTGTTTGAGGTCATTGCCGGATTAGACAGCCAAATCATAGGCGATTTTGAGATCGTTGGGCAAATCAAGGCGGCATTTGACGCTTCGAAAAACCATGGCGCTACGCTGGGAATAGTTGAAAAATTGGTCAACCAAGCCATCCACAGCTCGAGAAGAATCAAAAACGAGACGGGCCTATCACAAGGCACGTCTTCCACCAGCTACGCCGCGGTCCAATTCCTAAGAAACACTCTCCCGCATTTCAACAACGCAAAAATTTTGGTGCTGGGAATGGGGCAAATTGGCAAGCGTACCCTAGATAATTTGGTCGCCGAACACGGCCGCGAAAACCTTTTTATCGCGAACCGCAGCTTCGCAAAATCTGAACGCCAAGGAAAGCTTCACGGAGTCCAAGCACTTACCTGGGACGAAGCTTTCGAAAAACTCTCTGAATTCGACGCTATAGTCAGCGCAGTCTCCGCACCCCAACCTGTATTCACGACTACAAACATTCTCGGAACCAACATTTCGTGCATTGTAGACCTGAGTATCCCCTTTAGCGTTTCTACTGAACTACAATCTCAGCCAAACCTGGTTATTGCCAACGTTGATGTGCTCAGCCAGTCTATTGCAAAGCAGATGGAAGCTCGCAAGCATTGGGTGCCCAAAGCGCACGACATCATTAGAGAGGAATTGGACAAATACAAAGAATGGGAGCTCGCTGTGGATGCTGTTCCTGTGATCAAAGCCTTGCAGCAGCGATTGGAAAAACAGTGGCAGGAGAAAAATCTCGACGCCGAGAAAATAGAGCGCGTTAGTGCCAAAATTGAAGCACGCCTTTTCGAAAGAATCCGGAAAAATCCGAAAGAGCTAAAAGAATTAGAAAAACAACTTTATGGAAGATCGTAAACTGCGAATAGCCTCGAGAACCAGTCCCCTCGCGCTGTTTCAAACCCATGAAGTCATGGATAGACTGGAGGAAAAGCACGAAACTTGGTCGTTTTCCATCGTGCCCGTATCTACAAAAGGAGATAAAGACCAAAGCACCTCGCTGCAAAATCTGGGACAAACTGGCATCTTCACCAAAGCATTGGACGATGCCATCCTCGAAGGCAAGGCGGACATTGGCGTGCACAGCCTCAAGGATTATCCCACGAACGTGCCCAAAGGACTGAAACTGCTCGCAGTATTGCCGCGTGACGGCTATCTCGACGCCTTCATCCCGGGCAACAACGGAAAATCTAAAGAACAATCCCTTACCATTCTCAGCGGTTCACCGCGCCGTCGCGCATTCTGGCTTAACAAATACCCGCACCACAGTTTCAAAGACCTGCGCGGCAATATGCACACACGCGTTGAAAAAATCCTCGATTCTGATGGTGGTATTGTAAGTGCGCCAGGCCTAGAACGCATCAATCTTCTCCCTGAAAATGCGGAACTCTTGGATTGGATGCTACCCGCTCCCGCACAGGGCGTAATGGCAATCGTTGGACGCGATGGAGACCCTTTTCTGGAGGAATTCGTTGGACAAATAAATCACTCGGAGACATACATCTGTGCCACTGTCGAGCGCGACTTTATGGCCTCCGTTGAAGCCGGGTGTGCCTCTCCCCTAGGTGCCTTGTGTCAGCCTACCAAAGGTGGTTTCAGCTTTGAGGGCGCTCTGTTGAGTATAGACGGCAAGACGAAACTCACTGCAAGTCGAACAGTGACAACCACCGACTGGCAAAAGGCAGGATTACTTGCAGCACAAGAGCTCCTAGACAAAGGAGGCGCCCAACTAATGGAAGAGATTAGATCACAGCAGCCTAAAGATGTGTTGTGCTTGAAAGAAATTGATAAAAAGCAGCGTGAATTGGCCCTTGATATAGGTTTAAAACTACACGATATCGAAGTACTCAATCTGGTTCCGACTCCCTTTAAAATCAAAACAGCCGACATCGCCATAGTAGCCAGTTCCTTCGGTGCAGAGCAACTGAAAAATCACATGAACGATTTGCCGGAGAGTACATGGGTCGTAGGTCAAAAGGCAACCGATTTTCTTCGAGAGAACAACTATACCGGAGAAATCAAAACCTTCCGCAATAGCGGTGAATTGGTAGATACCTATCAAAAAGAGCGACCTGGAAGTGCTGTGTACTATGGAGCCGAGCGTACCAGTCAAGATTGGGCGGAGCATGGCATCACCCACGTCATCACCTACCGCAACAGCGCAAAACCACCGCGCTTAGCAAGGCAACAATGGGATGCTATTCTCGCCTTCTCACCACTCGGAGTACAAAGTGCTCTTCAGGAGAACGACTTCCCGAAAAACACGCCTGTGGTTTGCATTGGCGAACGCACAGCAGAAGCCGTAAAAACTCATGACTTTTCTAATGTCATCGCTGCTCCTAAACCCGATTTCACCACCCTACTTCAAACCTTGAAAAACGAATTATCATGATAAAAAACGACCTCTTTCTTCGCACGCTCAACGGCGAAACGACCGAGCGTCCTCCAGTATGGTTCATGCGCCAAGCGGGCCGTTATTTGCCAGATTACATGGTACTTAAGGAAAAATACTCCTTCTTTGAACGCGTACAGAATCCGGACCTCGCGAGAGAAATCACGGTTATGCCTATCGACCAAGTGGGCGTAGATGCTGCCATCCTCTTTTCCGATATCCTTGTCATCGCTCAAAGCCTCGGCTTGAAAGTGGACATGGTTCCGGGCAAAGGTCCCGTTCTAGAAACGGCCACTACGGAAGCCGAAGTAGCGGCATTGAACGTCGAAAACACGGAAGAATTTTTCCGTTACGCTGCCCCGGCTATCCAAGCGGTAAAACAAGGTCTTGACAATCGTGTCCCACTCATCGGCTTCGCAGGCTCTCCGTGGACCCTACTCTGCTACATGGTTCAAGGTCAAGGCTCTAAAGATTTTGGAGAGGCAAAACGCTTCATCCTCAACGAGCCAGAGCGTGCCAAAGTGATGCTTGAGAAAATCACTGAAGCGACCATTCGATACCTGCACATTCAGATCGATGCGGGATGCAATGCGGTACAAATTTTCGACAGTTGGGGCGGCATGCTCAGCCCAGCGATGTACGACGAATTCTCCTTGCCCTACATGGAGCGTATCACCAAAGCTGTAAAAGATAGAGTGCCTGTGATCCTCTTCGCAAAAGGCGCATGGTACGCCCTTGACAAACTGCACGCTACCGGGGCTTCAGCCCTTGGTTTGAGCTGGACCACCTCACCAGAATACGCGCGCAAAGTGTGTGGCCCGAATGCGGTATTCCAAGGCAACCTAGATCCAACAACACTTCTCGCCTCTCCAGAAGTAGTCGCAAAAGCAACCAAAAAGATGATCGATTCCTTTGGCGGCAGCAACCACATCGTTAACCTAGGCCACGGAGTCCTTCCAACCACTTCAGTCGATAGTGCAAAAGCCTTTGTTGAAACCGCTAAAGCCTACCGTTACTAATGGAATTCACCCCTAAAAAGCGCTTTTTCACGTTCATCCGTGACTTGCAAAACGAGATTTGCCAAGCCCTAGAAGCGTTTGAGCCCATGGACATATTCATCGAAGACCGATGGGAACGCGAAGCGGGAGGTGGCGGTTGGTCCCGCGTACTGACCGGGCAAACCTTTGAGAAAGCCGGGGTCAATGTCAGCGAAGTCCACGGCCCAGTACCAGAGGTCTTAAAAGGCACCATTCCAGAAAGCGCCAAAGACTTTTACGCTACGGGAATTAGCCTGGTCATTCACCCAAGAAACCCAATGGTCCCGACCACCCATGCAAATTTCCGCTATTTTGAAGTCACTGATGAAGAGGGGAAAATTGTCGATCAGTGGTTTGGCGGCGGCGCCGACCTCACCCCGTACTACCTCGTTGAAGAAGATGCTGAGCATTTCCACAGCGTTTTGAAAAAAGCGTGTGACCACCATCATGAAGATTTCTACAGCGAATTCAAGCCGTGGTGCGACCGTTATTTCTTCAACAGCCACAGAGGCGAGCACCGTGGCATAGGCGGAGTTTTCTACGACCACCAACGTCCGAACGAGAGACTGAGTGGTGGTGCATTGGAAGCGTTTCAAAGAGAAATCGCCTCGAGTTTTATTGAGGCCTACATTCCTATTGTGAAAAAACGTTTGGAACAGAACTACACCCCTAAACAAAAAGAATGGCAGGAGATTCGCCGTGGGCGCTACGTAGAATTTAACCTCATCCACGACCGAGGAACTCTGTTCGGACTAAAAACCGGCGGTCGTATAGAAAGTATTTTCATGTCATTGCCCCCAACTGTGCGTTGGGAATACAACCACCATCCGGAAGAAGGCACCCCTGAAGCAGCATTGGTGGCGGCATTGACTACACCTAAAAATTGGGCTTAATTATGTCATTCCCGAATCAAAGAAAACGCATCAACAGAGCAAGCAGCGCAGTGCGAAATTTAGTCGCTGAAACTGCTCTTCATCCGCACGATTTCATCGCTCCCCTATTCATCGAGGACGGCGAAGGCATCAAAAGTGAAATCCCTTCGATGCCAGGCTATTTCCGCTATTCGCTAGATACAGTGATGGGGGAGGTTGAAGAATTGGTCGCAGTCGGGATCCAAAGCGTATTGCTCTTTGTCAAAGAAGGCGACGATAAGAAGGATAATACTGGTGCCTACGCATCGAATCCAGAAGGTTTGATGCAGCGTTCCATTCGTGCCATCAAGGCAAAATTTCCGGACTTACTCGTCATGACAGATGTGGCCCTAGACCCCTATTCGAGCTACGGACACGACGGGATTGTAGATGTCGAAAAAGGTGAGATTGTGAACGACGAAACTGTGGAAGCCCTCGTCAAGATGGCCCTCAGCCATGTAGAAGCAGGAGCCGATTGGGTCGCTCCTTCCGACATGATGGACGGTCGTATCGGCGCATTAAGACAGGCGTTCAACGAGCACGGCTACACGCATAAAGGCATCCTCGCCTACAGCGCAAAATACGCCTCAGCACTGTACGGTCCCTTCCGTGATGCGCTAGATAGCGCCCCCGGATTCGGCGATAAAAAGACCTACCAAATGGACCCGCGCAACCGCAAGGAGGGTTTGGACGAAGCCTACCTTGACGAATCGGAAGGTGCGGATATGCTCATGGTGAAGCCAGGCAGCTTTTACCTAGATGTGGTCCGTGATATGAGTGAAGCCTCCAACCTCCCGGTTGCCGTTTACCAAGTCTCCGGCGAATACGCCATGATCAAAGCCGCCGCAGAAAAAGGCTGGCTGAACGAGCACGACATCATGCTCGAAAGCCTCATCGCTTTTAAACGTGCAGGAGCAAAAGTCATCTTGACTTACTTCGCGAAAGAAGCGAGCAAACACCTCATTAAGAACTACCCAAATAGCTAGAATTATGTACCCGCAAAGTCAACTCCTTTTTGAACGCTCAAAGCGCATCATCCCAGGCGGAGTCAACTCTCCAGTTCGCGCCTTCGGCAGTGTGGGCGGCACTCCGCTGTTCATCAAAAGCGCCAAAGGCAGCCGATTGATGGATGTCGACGGCCGCGATTACGTAGACTTTATCAACTCTTGGGGCCCTATGATTTTGGGGCACCAATTCGATCCAGTCCTCCAAGCCGTGCAACAACAGTTGAAAACTGGAGTTAGCTACGGTTGCCCCACGGAGGCTGAGCACACTATGGCTTCGCTCATCACAGAAATGGCACCTTGGGTCGACCAAGTACGACTCACCTCTTCAGGTACAGAAGCCT
>JAAXJR010000061.1:0-2142 GCA_012269745.1 Flavobacteriales bacterium
CATTTTTCTAAAGCCCATTCTAGCAATAGAGTGGGCTTTTTTTATACCCGAAACTTTGGTAAGGCTGCAGGCAAGAAAAAGACCGCTTCGGCGGTCTTTTTAGCATAATGTAGGTGTTAAATGCGCTGAAAGAGGTCGAGGTAGAATCGGCATAGATTTAAATAGGCATCTACATTTAGTCTCTCGTTAATGCCGTGAATACGCGGTAAATCTTCAGGTGTTAGTGCAATGGGGAGGAAGCGGTAGGTTTGATCGGATAGTCCTTGAAAGTTTTTAGAATCTGTACCGCCAAGGGTTAGATATGGACTAACCAAGGCCTCTGGGAATGTCGCTCGAATGCTTTGACCTAGAGTTATGAATTCCTCAGATTCAAAGGATGAAGTAGGCGTAGGGCCTGAGCCGTAGTCGTTGTACCATTTCACAGTACCTCCGAATTGAGAGGCCCGTTCGCTATATGCATTAACAATTTCTTCTATAGAGTAACCCGGTAGTATACGTGTATTACACACTACTCGTGAAGATGAGGGGACTACGTTGTCTTTGATACCTGCGCCAACCATAGTAGCTACAGCTGTATTAGTGGTAAGAGCACGACCTGTTGATGACCCTTGATAGTTGCTTAAAATGAGGGAGTTAGTCAAAGGACGCAGGCCGAAGGCCCATTTTAATCCAAAAGACATTTCAGGAGCGAGATGGGTCATGAATCCTTGCAATGGCTCTGTGAATTCAGGAGTGAAGATAGGATCCTCATTGAGTGAAGTGATAAAGGCTGATGCACTTAATATGGCATTCTCCGTATCGGGCATACTGCTGTGGCCACCAGGCTGCTCAAAGCTCACTTCAACACTAATGTACCCTTTTTCTGCAACACCGATTAGCGCTACAGGGGTGTTTTCGAGACCAGGCACCGATCCCGCTGAAATAGTTCCTGCTTCGTCGAAAATGGTTCGGAAGGTGATGCCTTTTTCTCGGCACATCGCTGCAGCCACACCGGCGCCATTACGACCACCTATCTCTTCGTCCTGACCGAAGCAGAAATAAAAATTGTGCGAAGGTTGCCAATCATTAGAGAGTAAAGTTTCGAGAGATTCTAAGATTCCAAAAGCTGAGGCTTTGTCGTCTAATGCACCTCGGCCGTATACGTAGTCGTCTACTATTTCACCAGCGAAAGGTTCGGCTTCCCAGTCTTTCAACGTTTTGGGGTCTACAGGTACAACATCTAAATGGGAGATGAAAAGCATGTTTTCTGCGTTTTCCGATGCGCCATCGAGCTTCATCCACAGGGTATGTGTACTGAGGGTGTCTATTTGAAGCTTTCCGTATACCGCTGGGAAGGATGCTTGAAGATGCTCGAAGAGTCCTTCAAAAGCTGAGCTATCTATCATTCTAGGTACTTGGCTGATGGTTTTGTAGCTAAGCCCTTTGGCGAAGATGTCTGTGGCTTCAGCGCGCAATTCGTACGAAGTTGTAGACTCCGAAGGGAGGTATTTGTCTTGTATGCTTTGAAGTTTGAATACTGGGAGTACTGCGATTAAAACAATTGCGATAATTGCGAGGATGATCTTCTTCATATACGTATACTTGATGTAGCGTTTGTAACTTTGCTTAAAATACAAATAGATGTACACAGGATTACTACACTTGCACCACTGGATGCCATTTTTATGGTTGCTCCTCATTTTGGTGGTTTTGGTTCAGAATTTTTTGGTTTGGAAGTCGGATCGTGAATTTAACGCGAGCCTTCAGCGTCAGAATAAAATCACATTGATCTTAACCCACATTCAAGTGACTGTAGGATTGATCATGCTTTTTGGTTTCAACATGGATATGTTCTCGGATATGGGGACATTGATGGGCGATGCAGTACTTCGTTTTAAATATGTAGAGCACCCTACTACAATGTTGATTGGAGCAGTTTTGATTACCGTGGGTAATGCGAAAAGCAAGCGTGCAGAATCTGGTAAGGAGAAGGCAAAAGCAGTTGTGATTTGGTTCGGAATTGGACTGGCATTAATTGCATTGAGATTTCCTTGGGAAGCCTTCTTACAAGGCGCGTAATTACTTAGTCTAAATGTTAGAACTCAAGAAGAAACGATCTTCCGAAAGGGAGCGCTGTGTTCTTGTTGCTATTGTCAATAAGCA
>JAAXJR010000061.1:2242-31155 GCA_012269745.1 Flavobacteriales bacterium
AGAAACGATCTTCCGAAAGGGAGCGCTGTGTTCTTGTTGCTATTGTCAATAAGCAGCAGGACGAAGAGAAGGCGCTCGAATATTTGGAGGAATTACGTTTTCTTGCTGATACGGCAGGGGCAGATACGGTGCATATGTTCACCCAGAAATTGTCGCAGCCAAACTCTAAGACCTTCTTGGGTACGGGAAAGATGGAGGAGATTCTCGGGTATGTTAAAGCCGAGAATATTGATATGGTGGTTTTTGATGATGAATTGACCCCGTCGCAGCTCAAGAACATTGAGGCGATGATGGAGGTGAAAGTCATGGATCGAACCAATCTCATCTTGGACATATTTGCAGCAAGGGCACAGACGAGCTATGCACGCACGCAAGTGGAATTGGCCCAGTATCAATATTTGCTTCCTCGATTAACGCGAATGTGGACCCACCTCGAGAGACAGAAAGGGGGGATCGGTATGCGTGGTCCGGGTGAGACGCAGATTGAGACGGATAGGCGAATCATTCAGCAAAAAATTGCTTTGCTGAAGAAGAAGTTGCAGAAGATTGATGTGCAGATGAGTACCCAGCGCAGTAATAGAGGTAAGCTTACTCGTGTAGCCCTTGTTGGGTATACTAACGTGGGTAAGAGTACTTTGTTGAATTTGCTGTGTAAGACCGATGTTCTAGCAGAGAACAAGCTGTTTGCCACTTTGGATACGACAGTGCGTAAGATTAACATAGATAATTTACCTCTGTTGTTGACCGATACAGTTGGGTTTATTAGAAAGTTGCCGACTCAATTGGTGGAGAGTTTTAAAAGTACGCTGGACGAGGTAAGAGAGGCAGATGTGTTAATGCACGTTGTGGACATCTCGCACCCAAATTTCATGGAGCACATCGACAGTGTGAATGGGATTCTACAGGAGATCGAAAGTCAGGATAAGCCGACCATTATGGTCTTCAATAAAATCGATGCCTTTACCTATGAGGAGGCGGACGAGTTCGATTTAGAATTGACACCTAGAAATTACGATCTTGACCATTGGAAAAGAAGCTGGATGAACAAGATAGGCGAGCGTGCTGTGTTCATTTCAGCTCAAGACAGAAATAATATTGACGAATTAAGGCGCACCGTTTACCGTGTGGCCTCAGAAATACATGCATCAAGGTTCCCATTCAATACCTTTTTGTATTAAACCTATTACGACATGAGTCAAAGACCTATTCGCAAAGCAGATACGTTAAAGTACCACCAGCAGCCCAAGCCGGGAAAAATTGAGGTTATTCCAACCAAGCCTTCGAATTCTCAAAGAGATTTGAGTATTGCCTATTCACCGGGTGTTGCAGAGCCATGTAAAGAGATTGCTGCGAATCCAGAGGATGTATATAAGTACACTGCCAAAGGAAACTTAGTAGCGGTTATTTCAAACGGTACTGCGGTATTGGGTCTTGGAGATATCGGACCTGAGGCATCTAAGCCTGTGATGGAGGGTAAAGGCGTATTGTTCAAGATCTTCGCCGATATTGATGTGTTTGATCTAGAATTGGACGCAGCAGATCCTGATAAATTCATAGATACGGTAAAAGCTGTTGCTCCAACTTTTGGGGGTATCAATCTTGAGGATATCAAGGCGCCCGATTGTTTTTACATTGAAAAGCGATTGAAGGAAGAGCTGAATATTCCAATCATGCACGATGATCAGCACGGTACTGCTATTATTACTGCGGCAGCGTTGTTGAATGCTTTAGAGATTTCACAGAAGGACATCAAGAAGATCAAAGTAGTCTTTAATGGTGCTGGTGCTTCGGCCATTTCATGTGCAAAATTATACTTGAGCTTAGGAGTGCTTCCTGAGAATCTGTACATGTGCGATTCGAAGGGATTGATCACTAGTTCACGTGATTCCTTGACTCCGGAAAAAGAAATATTCGCGAAAAATCATGACCCCGCAGATCTGGCGACAGTTATCAGCGGTGCGGATGTCTTTGTCGGCCTTTCTAAGGGAGGTATTGTGAGCAAAGACATGGTGAAAACCATGGCAGCTAACCCTATTGTTTTTGCCCTGGCCAATCCGGATCCAGAGATTACTTACAAGGATGCCATGGCTGCTCGTGAGGACATCATTATGGCAACGGGTCGCAGTGATAATCCGAATCAAGTAAATAACGTATTAGGGTTCCCATTCATCTTCCGTGGTGCACTGGATGTTCGTGCGACTACTATCAACGAAGAAATGAAATTGGCTGCAGTAAGAGCCATTGCGGAACTAACGAAAGAACCTGTTCCAGAGTTGGTGAATCTTGCTTACGGCGAGAGCAACCTCACCTTTGGTCCAACCTATATTATTCCTAAACCTTTCGATCCAAGATTGATTACTACGGTGGCTCCTGCTGTTGCCAAAGCTGCTATAGAGAGCGGTGTAGCAAAGGCACCTATTTCAGATTGGGAAGCATACAACCGAGTACTTAGTGACCGACTAGGACGTGATGACAAGTTCATTCGTTTGCTGAATGAAAACGCTTCTCAGAAGCCACAACGTATCGTCTTTACGGAAGGTGATCAATACCGCATCTTGAAAGCTGCTGAAATTTTGATTAACGGTGGAACTGCTAAGCCGGTCCTCCTTGGTCCAAAAGCTAAGATTGAGAATTTGATTGAAGAGTATCAATTGGAGCTCAGTGGTGCGGAAATTGTCGACGTGATGGCAGATGCTGAAGGCCGCGAGGAATATGCTCGTAAGCTCTACGATATGCGTAAGCGTCGCGGTTGGACTTTGGCGGAGTGTCAGAGTAAGATTAAGCAGCGTGATTATTACGGGAATATGATGCTTCGAGAGGGACGTGTAGATTCTTTGATCAGCGGTTTGACCGTAAAATACCCTACAGCGCTACGACCAATTCTTAGAATTATTGGTACTGAACCTGGATTGAGAAAGGCAGCCGGTATGTACACTTTGCTCACCAAGCGTGGTCCTATGTTCTTTGCGGATACTACCATTAATCTAGACCCTACGGTAGAGGAAATCATACAGATGGTACTAAATGTTGCGGATACAGTACGTCGCACCAATATTGAGCCAAAAGTGGCGTTATTGAGCTATTCAAACTTTGGTTCGAGCAATGGTCCTGATGCACGTAAGATGGCTCAGGCTAGTAAAATCTTGCGTCAAGACCACCCTGAGCTAATTGTTGATGGGGAGGTTCAGGCGAATTTTGCCTTGAACCCAGAACTTTTGGAGGAGAGCTTCCCGTTCTCTGACCTTGTCGGTCACCGCGCTAATGTATTCATCTTCCCTAACCTTGCAGCGGGTAACATAACTTACAAGATGCTGCAGAGCTTTGGAGCTGCTGAGGCCATTGGTCCAATGTTGATCGGTACTCAGAAAAGTGCACACGTACTTCAGTTAGGAGCATCCGTTCGAGAAATTGTAAATATGGCAACTCTAGCGGCCGTAGATGCACGCACAAGAAAGGCTTAAGCAGCTAAGATTTCCTCAATAATCTTGAGGTGATGCATGTTGTGAATAGTCATGAAGTTGAGTGCTAACTCCTTATTGAGCTTGCCCATATGTGGATGGGTGAAGTAGGCGTTGGTATTGAGTTGCTCCCAAGATTCTAGAAGCTCATTCATCGTTGAAAACGCAGCTTCAATAGCAGGCTGATTGTGATCGTCAATTGGATTGAGTGGGTCGGGAGCCTCAACCCTTCCGCGCATTATAGTTTGTCGGCCCATCACGTTTTCCCGAACAGGGTTATCGACTAATTCGAACTTTGCAGGATCGCTTTTGTGCATCGATTTAATGACGATGCTGTTGGTCAGACATAAGTGATGAAGGTGCCAGCCTACAGATTTAGAGCTGATTTTCTGATTGACGGTATCAAAGTGCTGCAATGCACTTCTCATTTGCTTTAAGCTATCGTGAAAGTTCATAGAGTAGGGGACGTGAAGGGGCTGCGTCATTGTCAATGGGCGCAACCTGAAGGTTTAATAGGTAGTTTCCGGGGTGAACATGGTCTGGAATATGTGCCAATTCTGTGATCGTTCTATGCAAACTTTTCTCTGGGTAGGGTCCCCAAAAGCTCTTGTGACACGCTAGGGCTCCGCCATCTTCTTCCTTGTCTACACTTGGTTGGTCTATGATTAAGTGGTCTACGCCTGCATCACGTAAAAAAGCGCCTATTTCTGCATCCAAATAGGGCCAATCTGTACTACTATAATTGCGCGTAAGATTTGCGTTTCCACAATCTGTTTTTAATATAACCGATTTAACTCTTTCAGTGCCGCCTGCCTCCTCCGCTTCTTTCCATGCTTTGGAGAAGTTGTCCATGCTGACCATTCCGTTATCTACAACAGGATATAGTACCAGTGCTAGGGAGAACGGTTGGTTAAAATGTTTGTTGACGGAATGTCGCTCTTTTGTGATATGACCTGCGGTTTCTGTATGCGTCCCGTGCGCATGGGGATTGAAATCAATAGAAAAGAAATTCACTGCACCTCCTAGTTCGACTGATCCTTTCCAATCACCTAATATAACGGGGTTGAAGGTAGGGGCATCGATATACCAAGCACGCGCGACATCAGTTACCGCCATGCTTAGGTCTGCAAACGGAGTATTTAGATTTACTGTGTAGACTTCCGAGGCTATTTCTACTTTAATCTTCATCCTGATGCTCAATCATTAATCCTGCGATTATATCGTCACTGGTCATCCAATTCTCAGGTAAAATACGGAATCCATCGGGCATCGGGTAAATGACCCCTTTTTTAAAGCCTGCTTCCGTACTTACGAGAAGTTGATTTCTTACTTCCGTGTTAATGTGACCTTCTGGTAGATCTTTGTCAAACCTAAAGCCTTGAGCGGTCCTTAGTCGAACCATGATGCGTTCGTTAATTTGCTCACTTATAGACAAGATTTCCTCTGTGACTTGGGCACCTTGCAGGTATAGATTGTTATTACTGACGTTCCAAAATCTTTTTTTTCCGTCGAAAGAGTGGGCTCCTGGACCTACTCCTAAGTAGGGTTCATAGGACCAATAGTGCTGGTTATGGGTGCTTCGGTATCCGGATTTAGAAAAATTCGAAAGCTCATAATGCTCATAGCCATGCTCTTGTGCCCACTTTCGTAAATACAAATATTGAGAAAGGATTTCTTCTTCTCCTGGTAGTTCAATCGTACCCTTGGTTATCTGGTGGTCTAAAACGGTGTTTTCTTCAACAGTTAGGTTGTAACAGCTTAAATGTGGAGGGTTGAATTTAGCCGCCGCTATTAGGGTTTCGTACCACGATTGCACTGTAGAGCCGGGCATTCCATAGATGAGGTCAATCGAATAATTCTCGAAAGGACTTTCATTGATCCACTTTAATACCTGAAAGGACTCCTCGGCAGTATGTGCTCTATTACTCACCTTTAATTCCTCGTTGTTGAAACTCTGTATACCTACGCTAAGTCTATTGATTCCGGCTTGATGCCATGCATTCAGTTTTTCAGGAGTGATATCGTCTGGGTTTGCTTCAAGGGTAATTTCCACACTGTGTTCTACCATTCTGAAATGCTGGTAGATGAGAAAAATAAACTCTTGGATTTGCTTTACGTCCAATAGACTTGGGGTGCCCCCTCCAAAATAAATGCTTTTCACCTCAGAGCTATTCCATGGATAGGAAATGCTGCGCTGAAGAAGTTCTTGCTCCATTTTTTCAATGACCTTGTCCTTAGTCTTTAGATTGGTAGAAAAATGAAAATCGCAATAGGTGCAAGCTTGCTTGCAGTAGGGGATATGTAGGTAGATGCTGCTATTCATTACAGAATAGAAGGTAGGACAATTTTAAACGTTGAGCCTTGATTTAACTGACTTTCTGCCAAAGTAATCGTGCCGTTATGGTATTCCTTTACAATCCGCTTGGCGAGACTAAGTCCTAATCCCCAACCACGACTCTTAGTGCTGTATCCCGGTTGGAAAATGCTTCGTTGGATGTTTGCTGGAATTCCCTTACCAGTATCTTTCACAAGAATGGAAATATCAGTGCCTATACGTTTAGCCTCAACGTGAATTTGGCCTTTGCCTTCTAGCGCATCAGTGGCATTGGTGATGAGGTTTTCTAAAACCCAAGAGATGAGCTGAGGATTGTGCAGTGCTTGAAGATCTTTCTCAATGACGGAACCTAGGTCGACGTTTTTACCCATGCGATTTACGAGGTAGTCAAGGCTATTTTCGATGGTATCACTCAGTGCTGTGTGTGTGAGTTCTGGTTGCGATCCAATTTTACTAAAGCGCTCCGTGATGGCTGTAAGGCGATCAACATCGCGCTCCATTTCCCCAAAAGCCGTCTCACTGGGATATTGTTCTTTCAGGTAAGCGATCCAGCCTAGCAAGGCGCTAAGCGGCGTGCCTATCTGGTGGGCAGTCTCTTTCGCCATACCCGTCCAAACCTTGTTTTGTTCACTTCTTCGGGCATTCGAAAATGCCATATAGCTGATGAGCATATAAATTGAAATGACGCCTAGAAGGAGCAACGGGTAGATTCGCAGTTTAGTCAGGAGTGAAGAGCCCTTGTAATAGAGGTAGTTCGTTTTTCCATCCAAATAGGGGTTTTCCAAAACTTGTCCGCTCTCTTTAAATTCTGCGAGTTTTCTATTGAGGTAGCGTTCTGGGTTCGATTCAGGTACATCTAGATTTCTATGGGCAATGATTTCTCCGTCGTCATTAACGAGAATAACAGGAATAGTCTTGTTGTCTTGAATGATCTGCGAATAGAAGGCAAGGTTACTGTCGTCTTCAGAGAGAAATACAGCTTCTACAGCTTTAGCCCAAAGAACGATCTTTCGCTCTTCTTCAGCGCGTAATTCTTTGAGGAAAGTTTCAGTGTAGAATAGACTCACGATTCCAATGACTACGCCAAAGGCGATAAGGGCAGCCTTCCACCATGTTTTACCTGTATATACATCCCATTTCATGCCTCTAATCTAGTGGTTTCTTTGCTACATTTGTGCCATGCCAAGGAGCCTTGTAATTATTCCAACATACAATGAGATAGAAAACATCGAAAAGATGTTGGAAACCGTCATGAATCTCCAACGTCCTTTTGACGTACTTATTGTCGATGACGGCTCACCAGATGGGACTGCAGATAAAGTGCGTGAAAAGATGTCTAAGTACGACGGTCGAATCCATCTCGAAGAGCGTACGGGAAAGTTGGGGTTAGGTACAGCCTATATTCATGGTTTTAAGTGGGCACTGGCTCGTGATTACGAGTACATCTTTGAGATGGACTGTGATTTCTCGCATAATCCAGAAGATTTATCTCGACTTGAAGATGCTTGTGTTAACGGTGCAGGTCTATCTGTGGGTTCAAGATATGTGACTGGTGTGAATGTGGTGAATTGGCCCATGAGTAGGGTGCTGTTGAGCTACTTCGCGAGTGTATATGTTCGCTTCATCACAGGAATGCCTATCCAAGACGCAACAGCAGGATTTAAGTGTTATAAGCGCTCCACTTTGGAGGCAATCAACTTTAATAAAGTCCAATTCGTTGGATATGCCTTTCAAATAGAAATGAAGTTTACTGCATGGCGCAAAGGCATCGAGGTAGTTGAGGTACCTGTTATTTTTACCGATCGAACGGAAGGAGAGAGCAAAATGTCTAGCGGCATTATTAAAGAAGCCATTTTTGGCGTTATAAAACTGAAACTCAGAAGTCTTTTCTCAAAGGCTTAACCCCCTAATATTGAATTATGAGTAAGTCTTACTTGATTAAAAATGCCCGCATTGTAAATGAGGGTGAGGTTTTCGAAGGTGACCTATTAATTGAGGATGGTAGAATAGCTAAAATCGATACCAGTATCGGTCCTAAATCTGCCAATGTCAATGTAATTGATGCAGAAGGCAAATTCTTGATTCCAGGAGTGATCGACGATCAGGTACACTTCCGCGAGCCAGGTCTAACGCACAAAGGAGATATTTATTCAGAAAGCCGTGCGGCTGTAGCAGGTGGAATTACCAGCTTTATGGAGCAGCCGAACACGAAGCCTGCAGCGACGACAGTCGAGGAGCTTGAGAAAAAGTACCAGCGTGCAGCGCAGGTGAGTTTGGCCAACTACAGCTTCAACATGGGGGCTTCTAATGACAATCTTGAGGAGCTGAAGAAAGTCAGTAAACGCGATGTTGCGGCCATCAAGATTTTTATGGGCTCGTCTACTGGAAATATGTTGGTTGACCAACAAAAGACGTTGGAGGGTATTTTCCAATTGGACCATCAGCTTATTACCCATTGCGAGGATGAGCAGACCATTCGTACGAACCTTGAAAAGGTAAAGGCGCAATACGGAGAGGATATCCCGATGGCAATGCACCCAGTGATTCGCAGTGAGGAAGCTTGTTATTTGAGCTCAAGTACGGCGGTGGAATTGGCCAAGAAATACAATTCTAGACTTCATGTATTCCACATTTCCACGGCGAAGGAAACGGAATTGTTTACCAATAAAATCCCGCTTGAGGAGAAACGCATTACCTCTGAGGTTTGTGTACACCACTTGTGGTTTGATGATAGTCAATACGACGAAAAAGGGTCGCTCATCAAATGGAACCCTGCTGTTAAGACTGCTGAGGACAGAGATGGATTGTGGAAGGCCCTATTAGACGGTCGCTTGGACGTAGTTGCTACGGATCATGCTCCGCACACTTTAGAGGAGAAGAGTAACAAATATCTTAGTGCCCCTTCAGGAGGGCCGCTTGTTCAGCACGCACTTCCTGCAATGATGGAACGCGTTCATGACGGTGTTTGGGACATTGCGACTATGGTAGAAAAAATGTGTCACAACCCAGCTATTTTGTTTAGAATGGAAGATCGTGGCTACATACGTGAAGGTTACTATGCTGATCTTGTGCTTCTCGAGCCCAATAGACCTTGGAAGGTGAGCAAAGAGAACATACTTTACAAATGTCAGTGGTCGCCGTTTGAGGGTACGGTTATGAAAAGTAAGGTGACGCATACATTTGTGAACGGTCATTTGGCTTACAAAGAAGGCAAATTTGACGAGAGCCAATTAGGCGAGCGATTATTATTCAATAGAGACTAATGAAGTACTGGATTTGGATACCTATTCTTGTTTTAACTGCATGCAGCAGTAAGGAGGTATCTGTTCCAGATAATGTAATCTCGGCCAGTGAAATGGTGCCCATCTTGGTGGATGTGCATATCATCGAAGGGGCTCGAAACGGCTCGCTAATTCTCGGAGATACGAACGATATCGAGGATTACTACGCTAAGGTTTACCAAAAGCATAGTATTAGCGAGGAAGAATTCAAGCGCAGTTTTAGGTTTTACAACAGTGAGCCGACGCTATTCATTCCTATCTACGAAAAGGTATTAGACTCTTTGAAAATTAATGGCGCGGAACTTGCTCGTAAAGGGGTAGAATCTGATTACGAGAAATAATGCGCGTCCTACTTTCATTCTTGTTTTGCCTAGGGGTCCAATTCACCTTTGCTCAATCCCACGTCATTGAGATGACCTTTGCAGGGGCTTCGAAGTATCCAACGAAGGTAGCCTACGAGGTGCAGAATGATCAAGGAGAAATTCTAAAGCAAGGTTTTTTCGAGGTGGCAAATACAAAAACCACGTATCGAGTAGCATTAGAGGTCACTGAGAAGTTTGCGGTGCAGGTTTACGAGGATGCTAATGAGAATTCAAAGATGGACCGCGGTTGGTTTACCCAGCCATTAGAAAAATATGCTTTCAGTAACGATGCCTGGGAGACATTGGCCAAACCGGATCTTCAAAGCATGTTGGTACCTAGGACCGGACATAGTACGAGAATAGACTTTACGCTAAAATCTGTTACGGACTTTTAAAGTTCGCTTAAGAAGCGGTCGATACACTCGGCAAATTCTTCACGTGCCTCTGCATGCACCCAATGCCCTGCCTTGTCAATGGTCTTTAATTCTGCATTTGGAAAATGCTCGTAAATCTTGTCCTCATCCTCTTCGGTGATGTAGCCGCTTTTTCCCCCGGCAACAAATAGGGTCGGTCCGTCGAAATAGCCATATTCGAGCGCTTCACCTACATTGCTTAGTTCACGCTCGAGTGCATCTAGATTAAAGCGCCACGCCAATTGTTCCTTGGTTTTCCAATGCAGGCTCTTCATGAAGAATTGGATGATGCCAGGACTGTTGAGCGCTCTGCTGAGAACGGCCTCAACATCTTTACGTCCTTTGGCGACTGTGAAGTCCACACTTTTCATCGCTGCGATATATGCATCATGGTGCACAGGGTAGGCCTTCGGTGCGATATCTACCACAATGATGGCATCTACAAGCTGAGGTTTACGTACAGCAAAGTTCATCACTGTCTTTCCGCCCATGCTATGCCCAAGTAGAACGACATTTTCTAGGTTGTGATCAGAGATATATGCTTCCAAATCGGCGGCCATGGCATCATAATTATGCTCGTCGTGGTGCGGGCTGCGACCGTGGTTGCGCCCATCCACAGCATGCACTTGCCAACCTTTTGAAGCAAAGAATTTTGCGTGAGTGGTCCAGTTATCACCCATGCCAAATAGGCCGTGAAGGATGATTAGGGGTCTACCTTCGCCGTAGACTTTGGAAAAGAGTGCTACTGTTTCCATGAGGTTGGGTTCAGGCAGTTGCGGTATTGCTGTATCGTGTTGTGTAAACCTAGGTATAGCGCATCTGCGATAAGGGCATGGCCAATACTCACTTCGTCAAGGTTGCCGTGTAATTGCTGGCCGAAATAGGCTAAATTTTCAAGACTGAGGTCGTGACCGGCATTCACACCTAGTCCTATTAAATTCGCATGTTTTGCAGCTTCTACATAAGGAGCCACAGCGTTTTCTGGATCCTTGGCATAACCCACTGCGTAATCCTCAGTATACAATTCGATGCGGTCTGCACCGACCTTCTTCGCGCCATCAATAAGGTCCAGATTAGTCTCGATGAAGATGCTGGTGCGAATGCCCGCCGCTTTAAAGGTGGCAATGACCTCAGTAAGCAAAGCTTCGTTTTCAATGGTGTCCCAACCGGCATTTGAAGTCAGCACCCCAGGAGGATCGGGCACAAGTGTTACTTGGGCAGGTTTGTTGGCTAAAACGAGCTCGATGAACTCAGGATTTGGGTAGCCTTCTATATTGAATTCGGTAGTCACCGCGGGAGCCAATTCCGCCACATCGCTGTAGCGAATGTGTCTTTGGTCCGGTCTTGGATGTACAGTAATTCCCTCGGCACCAAATATTTCACAATCCAGTGCGGTTTTTAGTACGTTAGGTACATCTCCACCACGCGCATTGCGTAATGTGGCAATTTTGTTGATGTTTACGCTGAGTTTTGTGTGCTCGTTCATGGGTGCAAAGCTAAAGAAAAGGCCTATGTTTGTTATAGAATGATGAAACAATCCGTACATCTTGAACCCTTCGCGGCCCTAGGTCCTGAAACCAGCATCATCGAAGCCATCGATCGAATGGAGGAGATGAAGGTGAGTGATTTCCCTGTGGTCAATTCTGAGGGCATTTATCTCGGACTCGTTAGTGAAGATGCATTGTTAGAATACGGCGACGATAACGCACCGGTTACTAACGTCATCAACCCTGCCAACGCCCACTTTGTTCTGCCAGAAGCGCATTACTTCGACGTGCTAGCAATGGTCGTTCAGTACCGATTGACTTCGTTGCCCATTGTTGCCGAGGACGGCACCTACCAGAGCGCCTACTTACTGAGTGACGTAGTTGAATTTTTCCGCGAGACACCGACCTTGATGCAGCCTGGAGCCATTCTCACCATGAGCGTGGATCAAAGTCAATATTCGCTAATTACCGTTGCGAATGCTGTGGAGCAAAACGATGCCAAGCTATTGGGTTTGTGGCTCGTAGCTCCAGATGCTCCTGCTGAGGTGAAGATGGTGCTAAAGTTGAATGTAGAGCACAGTACCCCTATTGTACAAAGCTTGGAGCGTTACGATTACAGATTAGATGGAATCTCAGGTGATGCCAATTTTGAATTGGATTACAAAGAACGCTTTAACCACTTAATGAACTATTTGAAGTACTGATGAGGATTGCACTTTTTGGCCGCGAGCCCAAGACCCAAAACCTCGCTTACATAGAGGTGGTACTCGAAAAACTCATCGAGGAGGGCGTTCAGATTGGGGTATACCGTCCCCTTCGCGACGCCGTTCAGCAGATGAAAGAGGAGGAATTCGAAGAGCTCGAATATGTGGTTTATGACAACGAAGAAGAGTTGGATAATTTCGATCCAGATTTCCTCATCTCCCTAGGTGGCGATGGTACCATCCTAGATGCGACGGTACTTATCCAAAGTAAGGACATCCCTATTCTTGGTATCAATATGGGCCGATTGGGCTTCTTGGCAAACGTCGCTAAGAGCAATATTGAGAGTTCCTTAGATGCACTTTTCACGGGCCGATTCCAATTGGACTTCCGCTCGCTCCTTCAGGCTCGTACCACTTGTGGCAAACTCATGAAGCCGAATTTTGCACTAAATGAGATTACCCTGGCACGAAAGGAGAGCACGAGCATGATCACTGTGCATACCTATCTCAACGGAAATTACCTGAACAGCTACTGGGCAGACGGACTGATCGTAGCGACACCCACAGGCTCCACGGGTTACAGCTTGAGCTGTGGGGGACCGATCATTATGCCGAATAGCGATAATTTTGTGTTAACGCCTATTGCGCCGCATAATTTAACGATGCGTCCGTTCGTTATCAACGACAGCAACACCTTGCGCGTGCAGATCGAAAGCCGCGAGAATGAATTTTTGGCCTCTCTGGACAGCCGTATCCACAGCTTGACCACGGAGACTGAATTATTAATTCAAAAAGCCGATTTTCGCATCGCACTTGTGCAAACTGAATTACAAGATTTCCCGTCCACCATGCGCAATAAATTGAGTTGGGGACGCGATTACAGAAATTAATGAGAAGGAGCTTACTCACTTTATTATTCCTTGCAGCCTCTATTGGCGTTCGTGCCCAATTTTATGAGCTTGGCCTCGGTGCTGGCGGGACACTTTTTCACGGCGATGTGGGTGCAGTAGCTTTTAACGCAGAAGGTGCAGCAGGTTTTGTGCCCAACCAAGCGTTCACCACAGTAACGCTACGTCGCCAATTCAATTGGCATTGGAGCACACGATTTAACTACTCACGTGGTTATCTGAGCAGCAGTGACAGTTGGGCAATAGACGATTTTAAAAGCGCCCGCAACATCGACTTCAGAACCGAGATTGATGAATTTGCGGTGATGACAGAGTTCAATTTCTGGCCCTACGGCACGGGAACCAAATACAACCAGAGTTTTTACATCTTTAGCGGAATTGGCTTAACTGCTTATAACCCGCAAGGCGAATATGACGATGAGTGGGTTGACCTGCGTCCATTGGGCACGGAGGGTCAACAAACGGATTTGAGCGATCAACTTTTTTACGGATCAACCACCATTACGGTGCCTATGGGCATGGGATACAGGAGATCTCTCGCCCGCGATTGGAGCATGACTGCAGAGATTGGCTGGAGAAGCTACGGCTCTGATTACCTGGACGATACCTCTGGTGATTATGTTGACGCAGCGGATCTTTTGGAAGAGCGCAATGCCATGGCTGCCTATTTTGCCAACCCAGGAAATGTACCTTATGCATCTGGGCTCGCAAGAGGTAATGCTAATACCAAGGATTGGTCTATTTTTGCAGGTGTAACTATTTTCTATAATCTCAGTCCTCGTGATGAACGCTGTAGCGGATTCTAAAACCTATTACGACAACAGACTAAAGGCTGGTCTTGATCCGGATAATATGCCCAAGCATATTGCGGTGATCATGGACGGTAATGGTCGTTGGGCGAAAAAGCAGGGCTTCATGACACGTGTTCGTGGCCATGAAGTGGGGGTAGAGGCTTTACGCCGAATTACGACGGCCTCCGCGGAGCTCGGATTAGGTTATTTGACCGTTTACGCCTTCTCAACAGAAAATTGGAACCGACCAAAAGCCGAAGTAGATGCATTGATGAACATTCTGATGACCGCGCTAGAGAAGGAATTGCCAGTGCTTCAGAAGAATAATGTGCGTCTAAATGCCATTGGAAACATAGGCTCGCTACCTGAAAAAGCAAATAAAAAGTTAATCTCTGTAATTAATGCCACATCCGGCAACGATGGGTTAACTTTGACACTTGCATTGAGCTACGGCTCACAGGACGAGATGGTCCAAGCAATCCGCAAGGTAGCCCGTGAGGTTGCCAGTGGCGCATTGGATCCAGAAAGCATAACAGAAGAACATGTGGAACAACACCTGTTTACCGCAGGGATGCCGCATCCAGATCTTCTTGTGCGTACTTCGGGGGAACAAAGAATAAGCAACTACTTGCTGTGGCAATTGGCCTATGCAGAGTTTTATTTCACTCCAGTCTTGTGGCCTGACTTCGATGCTGAGGGGTTATATGAAGCCATTGCTACTTTCCAAAAGAGAGAGCGTCGCTTTGGACAAACTTCGGAACAGCTAACTGTGAAGTAAGAACATGAAGAATAGATTTTTGGCCATCCTCTTGTTGGTCATTACCTCATTTACGGCAAAAGCACAAGTCACTACTGGTGGCGATTACAACCTTATCCCTGGTATAAACTACGAGATCGCAGGCATCACTGTCAGCGGCGCAGGTTCACTAGATCCTAATGTGGTGATCATGCTGACCAACCTTCGCGTTGGAGACGACATTCAGTTCCCTGATCCAAAACTTTCAGATGCCATTCGCACACTGTGGCGCCAGCAGCTCTTCGAAGACATTACGTTCAAAGTGGTGAACAAAGTAGGCAAGAAAGTATACCTCGATATCCAATTGGTCGCGCTTCCTAAGTTGAGCAAGTATTACATGACGGGTTTGAAGAAGGCTTGGAAAGACGATATCCGTGAAGAGCTCGATCTGCGTGCCGGAAAGGTGGTGAACGAGAACCTCAAGGTGATGAGCCGCAATAAGATCAAAAAGTACTTCTACGAGAAGGGCTATTTGAATGCTTCTGTAGAGGTACTCGAAAAGGTGGATACGGCCTATAACAATGCAGTAATCCTTGGATTCAAGATTGATCCAGGAGCACGCGTGAAAATTGGGGATATCGCTTTCACAGGCAATGAGGCAGTGAGCGATAAAGTGTTGCGCAAAGCCATGAAGAATACGAAGATTAAAGGCAAGGCCATCTTCAAGGCATCGAAATTAAAGAAGAAAGAGTACCGCGAGGATTTGCGTGCTATTGTGACTAAATACAACACTCTTGGGTACCGCGATGCGCGTGTGGTGAGTGATACGGTATACAGCGTGAGTGATGAATTGGTACAGATTGATATTACTGTTGAAGAAGGTCAGAAGTACTACTTC
This sequence comes from Flavobacteriales bacterium, assembly GCA_012269745.1. GTDB lineage: Bacteria > Bacteroidota > Bacteroidia > Flavobacteriales > Schleiferiaceae > UBA10364. The sequence continues at coordinate 17,616 of JAAXJR010000061.1, forward strand.
GGAGATATCACATTCATTGGAAATACTAAGTACGAGACGGAGTTACTTTCAAATATTTTGAAGATCAACCGCGGTGATATTTACGATTCGCAGCATTTGAACGAGCGTGTAAGCTTTGATCCAAACGGTAATGATGTAGCATCAATTTATCTAAATAACGGCTACCTGTTCTCTCAGGTCATCCCGGTTGAGAAGAGCGTTACTAACGATACTATCGATATTGAAATTCGTATCCAAGAAGGCCGTCAAGCGACCATTCGCAAGGTGAGCATTAGCGGAAATGAAAGAACGAATGACCACGTAATTTACCGCGAGGTACGTACCAAGCCGGGAGATCTTTTCTCAAAGGCGATGATACAGCGTACCATCCGTGAGCTTTCGCAGCTGGGCTATTTTGACCAACAGCAGATTGGTGTGAATCCTGTACCGGATCCACAGACAGGTACTGTAGATTTGGAATATACCGTAGTGGAGCGTTCTACTTCGCAGCTTGAATTACAAGGAGGTTGGGGTGCTGGCCGTGTAGTTGGAACCTTGGGTCTAAACTTTAACAACTTCTCTGCGCGCAATATCAATAACAAACGCGCTTGGCAACCATTGCCAACAGGTGATGGGCAGACCATCAACATTCGTGCGCAGTCGAACGGTTTGTACTTCCAGAGCTACAATGCCTCGTTTACTGAGCCTTGGTTGGGCGGTCGCAAGCCAAACAGTTTCACCGGGACTATTTACCACAACGTACAGACCAACGGGGTAGAGCGCTCAAACCCGAACCGTCAGAGCTTGTACATTACCGGTATTAACTTTGGTCTAGGGCAACGTTTGAAGTGGCCGGATGATTATTTCACACTATACCAAGGCATCGAATTCCGTCGATTCAACCTCGACAATTTCCCTACAGGGTTCTTGAATTACAACAAAGGGATTTCAAACAACGTGAATTACAAGTTCACCTTAGGTCGTAACAACACCGATGTGCCGATCTTCCCAACACGTGGTTCGCAGATCAGCTTTGCAGCGGAGTTGACTCCACCATTCAGTATGTTCCGTGACGATATCGATTACAAGGAGCTGAGCTCAGAAGAGCGCTTCCGTCTAGTAGAGTACCACAAGTGGAAGCTTAATGCCGATTGGTTCGCACCGATCACCTCTAAACTCGTCATCCGTACGCACGGTGAGTTTGGTTTCTTAGGAAGCTACAACAAAGACCTGGGTCTTCCACCGTTTGAACGCTTCTACGTGGGTGGTGACGGTTTGACCAACTTCGTGATTGACGGTCGTGAGATAATTGGTCTCCGTGGGTACCAAAACAATTCGATCACTCCAGCCGGCGGTGGTGCCCTGTACAACAAATACATCTTCGAGGCGCGTTACATTATTGCCAATACGCCTTCTGCACAGGTGTTCCCACTAGTATTTATGGAGGCTGGTAACAACTATGACAATTTCTGGGATTACCGTGCGTTTAATCTCAAGAGAAGTGCCGGTGCTGGTATTCGCATCTTCATGCCGATGTTCGGTCTAATGGGTGTTGATGTTGGTTATGGTTTTGATCCAGAGCCAAGCGGTGCAACCGCAAGCGGTTGGCAGACGCACTTTATCATTGGTCAACAGTTCTAAATTTAGCTACCTTCGCCGCAATGAAATGTAAAGGTCTCTTTCTTACCCTTGCCCTTGTGTTGAGCACAGCCGTGTTTGGCCAGCGATATGGTGTAGTTGATACCGATTATATTTTAAAGAGCCTTCCTGAATATGCCCAAGCCAAAAGCCAGATAGACAAGCTGAGCGAGCAGTGGGCAGGTGAGGTAAGTGCATTGCAAAGTGAATTAGAGAGCTTGAAAGATGCATTGGATGCGGAACGTATCTTACTTTCGCCAGAGAAATTAGAAAAGAGAGAGAAGGGCATCGAGGCCAAGCAGGCTGAGGTTATTGCTCTTCAACAAAAATACTTCGGACCTGAGGGGCAGCTTTTCGAAAAGCGTAACCAGTTGGTTCAACCTATCCAAGACAAGGTTTTTGGCGCTGTTCAGGCAGTGGCTAGAAAGCGGAAATTGGAATTGGTTCTTGACAAAAGTGCCCAAAGCGGTGTGCTTTTCGTCGATAAGGACAAGGACTACAGCGATGAAGTATTGAATAGTTTAAAGCGATAAAAACAATAGAAATGAAAAGAGTATTACTCGCACTTGCCTTGACCTTGGGCTTTGCTACAACTTCAGTTGCACAGCAAAAAGTAGGTCACATTAATGTAGATGAGTTGTTGGCTGTAATGCCTGAAACTCAAGCTGCACAAGCAGAAATTGAGAAGTACCAAGGACAGCTCGAGGGCGATGCTCAAGCGATGCAGGAAGAGTACATGACGAAGATGCAGAATGCGCAGGCGAACATTGATACTTGGACGCAATTGCGTTTGCAGAAAGAGCAAGAAGAGCTAGAAGCGATGGGTCAGCGCATCATGGCGTTCAACCAAAGCGCTCAGCAAGAGCTTCAGCGTAAGCAAATGGATCTTATGTTGCCTATCATCGAGAAGGCACAGGATGCAGTGAACAAAGTAGCCGCTGATAACGGTTTCGCTTACATCCTTGACGCTTCAGCTTCTAAGGCTGTAGTAGTGTACCTAGACGGTGGTGAAGACATCATGCCGCTAGTAAAGGCTGAGTTGGGTATCCAATAAGGACCGAAAAATTTAATTTTCAGACCCCTCGCTGGCGGAGCCAGCGAGGGGTTTTTTGTGGCTAGATAATTGGTATTTTGCAACGCGATGAGTGGCATTCAAAAAATAGGCTTGTTTGATAGTGGACTAGGTGGTCTTACGGTGCTTCGTGCATTGAATAAGATCTTGCCGGGTGTTCCGAAAGTCTATTACGGGGACACGCTGCACTTGCCTTATGGCGATAAGAGTGATGCGGCTATCATAGGCTATAGCACTGCGATTGTACAGTTCTTGAAAGACGAGGGTTGCCAACTTATTGTCATTGCATGTAACAGTGCAAGTGCCGCGGCAGGTAAGGCTTTGGTGGAGCAGTTTCCGGAATTGACCTTCATTAATGTTATCGATCCTGTGGTAGATTATTTAGCCGCTCTTCCGCCACAGAAAGTGGGGCTTTTAGGTACTCGTGCCACGGTGCGAAGCGGTGCCTACTCTCAGAAACTTGCAGCCAAAAACAGTGAGGTGGAGCTTCATGCATTGGCTACACCATTGCTTGTTCCTTTAATCGAAGACGGATTTCTAGGTACAGGTATAGATGCAAGTGTTCTAGCACATTACTTAAAAGACCCGGCTATGAAAGGCATCACTTCGCTTGTTCCTGGCTGTACACATTACCCATTATTAGAGGAGGCTGCAGCTTCCATTCTTTCAGGAGTACATTGGGTAGATGCCCCTTCTATTGTTGCTCAGGCCGTTGCCAAACATTGGACAGGTGAGCACAGCGAAGGCAATGCATTTTACCTCAGTGATCGCACGGATAATTTCCTGCGACTCGCTGAAAAGACCTTTGGCATTGATGCGCAATGGGAACTCGTACGTCTAGAGGATTAATTACCTGTTCTCTCCCCAACGGTACATCCACGAACTAATAGTAGAAATCAGGAAGCTGAAGAGTATGGCTGTCCATGTGCTTCGCACGTGAAGCCCGTCGATCCACTGGTCCGCCACGCCAATGATAATGGCGTTGATGATGAGCAGAAATAGACCGAGACTCATCACGGTAATAGGAATGGTAATGACAATGAGCAGCGGTTTCAGGGTGGCATTTAATAGGCCTAAAACGATAGCGATTCCAACGGCTGTTGTAAAGCTGTCGATCTGAACTCCAGGCAAGAGCCAACCAGCGAGGAAAACCGATAGGGAGGAAACGATAAGACGGGTAAGAAGGCTATTATTTTGTTTCATTTGCGGTAAATTGGGTTGCATTAGAAAATACACCCATGAAAATACGTTTTTCCCTGAGTACAGCCGCTCTATCGGCGCTAGTTTTCACAGCTTGTCATCAAGAAACTACAGCACCTGCCGCTGCGCCACAGCCCACTAAAGTAGTGGTGGAAGCAGATACTTCTGTACGTGCTGAGCTGTTTGAAGATCCACACAGCTACTCTCGTGAGGAGTCCAAAGTGACGCATTTGAATTGGGAAGCAGCAGTAGATTTTGAAAAGGAAATCATCACTGCGACTGCAGTTTGGACCCTTGAGGAGGGTCATGGCGATACGGTCATTTTTGATATTAAGGATTTACAGGTAAATGAGGTATTGGTCGATGGAAGCCGCGCATTATTTACTATTGAGGGCGATGACCCTTTGTTGGGTTCAGCTTTGGTAGTCCCAGCACCGGGCGCTCAGACCATAAGCATATTGTACAAGACCTCACCAGAGGCTGAGGCGTTGCAATGGTACCCGGCAGAATTGACCCAAGGGAAGCGTCAGCCGTTCTTGTTTACACAAAGTCAAGCCATCCTTGCAAGGACTTGGGTGCCTTGTCAAGACCGTCCAGGGGTGAGATTTACCTATGAGGCTACCGTGAAGGTACCGAAGGAGGTATTGGCACTGATGAGTGCATCAAACCCAACACAGAAAAACGATGAGGGCATCTATGAATTTAGCATGCCGCAGCCTATACCTTCTTACTTGCTCGCATTGGGTGTGGGTGATCTAGCATTTATTCCTTTGGGCGAGCGTTCGGGGGTATATGCCGAACCGGAAATGGTGCGCAATGCGGCTTACGAATTCGCGCAGACTGAGGATATGATTGCCGATGCAGAGGAGATGTACGGTCCCTATTATTGGGGACGTTACGACATGCTTGTACTCCCGCCATCTTTCCCGTTTGGGGGGATGGAAAATCCAAGATTAACCTTCTTGACGCCGACGGTTGTCGTGGGCGATATGAGCCTGGTGAGCTTGATTGCGCACGAGCTGGCCCACAGTTGGAGCGGAAATTTGGTGACCAACGCTACATGGAATGACTTCTGGATCAATGAGGGGTTCACGGTGTACTTCGAGATGCGCATTATGGAAAGGCTCTACGGTGTCGATTTTGCGGACATGCTCGAGGCATTGAGCTACGACGATTTGCAAAAGGAATTGGCCGTGATGCTGGAAGAAAATGTGGAGGCAACCTCTTTGAAACAAGATTTGAAGGGAAAAAATCCGGACGATGGCGTCAATGCTATTGCCTATGATAAAGGGTTCCACTTCTTGCGCTTGTGCGAGAATACGGTGGGCCGCGAAAAGTGGGACGAATTCCTGACTTACTACTTCGACAAGTACAAATTCAAAACGATGGTTACTGAGGTTTTTCTGCAGGAATTGGCTGGGGTGATGACGCAGGAGCAATGGGATAAAGTGGGCGTAGAACAGTGGGTATACGGCACTGGACTGCCTGTAAACTGTCCATTCCCAGCATCCAATCGCTTCGTTGTGGTGGATGATGCGGTAGCAATGATGCTGAATGTGGATCCGGATGCAGCGGATGCGCGAAGCATGGCTTATTTACCGCAAGAAACGACCATCCGCTGGACCACCCAGGAATGGCTCCGCTACATCAGAGGTCTTGAGGCTGGAGGTGCTACGGAAGGACATTATGCGTTGGCCGACGGGAACTATGGTTTCAGCGGCAGTCCAAATCCCGAGATTGTGGCAGCATGGTATTCTGCAATCTTGAAAACAGGTTTCGAGGGCTACGACAACGACATCTATACGAAGAAAGTCGAGAGCTTCTTGGGCAGCGTAGGACGCCGCAAGTTTATCGTACCGATGTACCAAAGTATGTTGGAGGGCGATGAGAAACGCCAAGCTTGGGCCAAGAAGATTTACATGGACTCTAGAGCGTCTTACCACCCGTTGGCGCAAGGTACTTTGGACGCCCTGTTTGCTGAGCAGATGTAATGCAGCTGCATCCTATCCATGAGGCACTAATACCTTTCGCCCAGCCGGACCGCATCAACGACTTCAAGCGCTACTTTCAAACGTTTGAAGGTGGCTATGCCGAGGGCGATACGTTCATGGGGGTGATGGTTCCCGACCGTCAAAAGGTTGCCAAAGCGTATTTCGATCAGTGGGACGAGCGCGTTTTACGCAGCGGTCTTGTGCACCCCATTCACGAGGTGCGTCACACAGCACTTTTCACGTTAATGCGTTACTATGGTAAGGAGCGCAAACGCAGGCAGCATTGGCACGATGTGTTGTACAGCTGCTTCGAAGGCATCAATAACTGGGATCTGGTAGATACGTGTGCGCACAAGATTTTTGGGCAACATGCTTTTAACACAGGCGATTTTTTCACATTGGAGGAATTGCTTGAAAGTCCAAATATGTGGAAGAAGCGTGCGGCTATCGTTGCTCAGCTGTGGATGTTAAAACAAGGCAGGTACGATGAATTGCTAGCCTATGCACCGGTAGCTGCAGAGGATGCCCCTGAGATTCTACAAAAGGCCATTGGCTGGTTGATGAAGTGTTTGTGGCAGCAGCAACCTGAATTGGCTGAAGATCATATGGCGGCTTATTTGCAGGATGGATTGTATACGCGTTTGATTGTGCGCATTGGACTAGAAAAGGCAGGAAAGGACCACCGAAATCATTTCTTGGCGACGTTCGCCCCAAAGTAGTTTACTGCCCTAAATGAACCTGTAGGCTGTCCGATTCTGGCCAGAGCAATTCAAAACTGCCCTTATTCCTGTCGTTTTGACGTTCCTCATGTTCGTCGCGCTTGAAGAGCGTCTTGAGGTCTTCTTTCTCTTGCTTAATGGTAGACTTTAAGGAAGTGCGAATTTGCTGTCGGTCCAAGCTGATGCACGGATCGTCGAGGTTACAGCCCACTAGAAGTCTCATGTAGGGCTGATTTTCGGTTTCAGCTTCCGCCACCCAAGTTCCCAAATCGCGGTTCGAATTCTTGCCACGCAAGGCCAAATCTTTAAGCCCAATCCGAATGCTATATTCGATATCATCGGTCTCTAGATTCTGCCAACCGTTCACCCATAGATTGATGGCGCTATTGTCCACGCGAGTTTCCGGTATGATCAAGGTATCCCCGCGAATCTGGAACGGTCCCTTTAAATAAGGAAAGTCGATGCGGGAGAGTTCGTCACGGTCCACAAAGGCACTAAGCTCTTGAAGCGGTGCGTAGTTCTGCAGGGTTCCGTTTCGTACCTCAGCCTCGGCGTCAATACTGGTGCGCTTTGAGATGACGTCCCATTCTCTATCGAAGTGAAACGTCAATTCCGCTGTCGCGTTCACCGTCCCTTTCAAATTACTTTCATCCAGGTCTTCAATATCAAAGCTGTCGAAGCTTTTCAGAAGCTGGTCCATTTCTATGGTCGTACAGGATGCAGAACTCCAGAAACGGCTGCCCGTAGATTCTTCTGCCAAGGCCCAATTCCCTCTAAAGGTTCCACCACATCCGTCAATGCGCATTTCTCTTCCTAGAAGCTTTGTGCCTCGGTTGTAGATGGTCCCTCGCAATCCTTTACCGTCGAACTTACCTAGGTTGAGGTTGTCGATGAAGAGGTCCACCTCAAAATCGAATCCGAAATCATCGTCCTGGTCTTCACTGTCTTCAAACTCCCAAAAGAGTAGGGGGTCTGCATCTATGGTCGGGCTTTCTAGACGCAACTCTACTTGTGGTCGGCCGTTTAAAGCGTCAAGGACAGCTCCTGTGGCCACAGCGTTGTTGGGCCCGCTTTGCACAAAGCAGCGATCTACTCTGATATCATCGCCTTTTACGGTTAATTCCGCCTCAAGATTTTCAAAGTGGATGTTACTCTCACTTATCCCAAAGCTAACCTCCTTTAGTTGAAGATTCCCCTCGAATACGGTTTGTCCAATGGGCTCAAATTCGTCCCAATTACTAAAGCGTTGTGCAATTGTAAGCTCAGTGCCGCTCCAGAATCCCATCGGGTTAATGAGGGTCTCTACTTCCACAAATGCAAAGAGTTCGCTCAAGTTAGAACCGCCTTCAAGCCGAGCACTGAGCAGTGGCTTTTTGCCGTCCAAAGAGGCAGAACCGCGTAGCTCACCCGTGGTCGTTTTCAGTGCAATATTTTCAACACTAATGCTGGGTACTTCGTTCCATACGATGTCAACGTTAGCACCAAAATCAGAGATTGCTATCCCGTTATAAGCGAACGCACTTCCTATGGGTTTAAGGTATAGTGCCCACTGCTCATAGGTGCCTTTCCAGCGCAGCGAGCTGTTGAACTTTTCAATGCTAATACCCTCAAAGTCGAGCAGCGGTAAGCTCTCCATGATGGGCAATAAATCACCTGTTTCAAGGGCCAATTCACCCCCGTCCTGGTCCAATGATCCGCTTAAAGAGCCGCCATTCACATTGATTTTTGACGAGGAGATCTCCCAATTATTTGCTTCGCTATTAAATTCGAATGCTCCTGAAAGTGCTGCCCCGCTTACCCAGAGTTCTCGATCTAAACGCAGCTCGTTTTCTGTGAGGTCCGCGCGACCACTCAAGGTGATGGCTTCATCAATTACTCCTGAAAGAACCGCACCATTCGCATAACACGTATAATCGATACCGTCTGCTGGGGCAAGGTAGGCAAGGGCTAAATTCTGAAGTTCAACGCGGTCCAACCCGACGCTTGTAGATTCATCTCCTTCTGTGGAATTAAACAAATCCCAATTCGCTTCTTTTCCATTATCATACAGATGCAGTCGGCCTTCGCTCAAGCTTAATTCTTCTACAATATATTCTCCCTTGATCACGGAGAGTACATTCATACCTAAACCTACATACTGTGCTTCAAGTAAAAATTCGTCCTTCCGAAGTGGGTCTTCGATACGCACATTGTTCAGTGCGATACGCACCCTTGGGAATCCGCCAAGCAAATCAAGTTCAATAGTACCCACAGAAACGGGTGCTTTGAGCTGCTCGTTAATCTTCGCTACGCCGCCGGCGATGATGGCATCTTGTTGCGTATAAATGTACCCGGCGGCGCCACCTAGCAGCAACACCACTATCCCGAACAGTATACCAAGAACCTTCAATGCCTTGCGCATTCGCTTATCTCGTTTTTAAGAAGCCCACCTCTTTAGGATCGAGGTGCCTGTAATCGCCTCTATTTAATCTCTTTTTAGTTAGACCTGCGAAGGATACGCGGTCCAATTTCTCCACCTCGAAACCGTAGTGCGCAAATAAGCGACGAACTACTCTAGGTTTGTTATCATGGATACGCATACCCAATTCACGCGGGTTCTTATCATTGGTGAAATTGATTTCTTCCACCTTCACCTTACCATCTTCGAGCTCAGTGCCAGCAGCAATTTTATCAAGCTGTTGCTTACTTAACGGCTTATCAAGCACTATATGATAGATGTTCGCAGCGCCATTGGTGTTTTTAGTCAGTTTTTTCGCAGTATCTGCATCATTGGTGAAAAGCAACACTCCGGTCGTGCCGCGCTCCATCTGTCCCACAGGGTAGATTCTCTCGTTACATGCATTGCCGACAAGCTCAAACACAGTCTTGCGTGCTTTAGGATCATCCATAGAAGCGAGAAAACCCTTTGGCTTATTCAATAGTACATAGCGCATTTTATCGGTCTTCAACGTAGTGCCATTGTACTTCACGACATCTGTAGGCTTCACTTTATAGCCCATAGAAGTCACTACTTTATTGTTAACCGACACTAATCCTGCACCGATAAGCTCATCCGCTTCACGACGCGAGCAGATGCCTGCGTTCGATAAATATTTATTCAAACGAACCTCGTCGCTAGCACCGCTGAGTTGCTCCGCAGTTTTGTTGCGGACACCTCTGTATTTTTTTACAGGACGTGCACCGCGCTGTGGGCGGTCTCCGCCTTCTTCGCGGTCCCAAGTTTTCTTTGGTCCACTTGCGAAGCGGTTGTTTGAGTTTTGAGACTTTCCTCGACGAGGTCCGTTGCTATTAGAACGACTGTTGCGCATGGCAGGAATATTTTCTGCAAAGTTAGCTTAGTTCTAGACCATTACTACTATTTCTGCCGGGGAATGACTAACATTCAATAGCGATGATTTCAGGCACGAAATTTTTGGCCTTGTAGTAGAACAGCACCAAGCGGTATTCCTTGCAATGGTATTTGACCATTAACGGACCAATTTCTCTTAGGATTCGCTCTTTCTGGCCCGGTGAAATGAGTTCTTCAGGTAGGCCGCCGTGTTTGCGGTATTTCACCTCGACCACCACTAAAATTTCATTTTTGCGAGCAATTACGTCAATCTGGGTACGTGATCGGCGATAATCTTCAACAAGGACGTCATGGTGGTGCTCTCTTAAAAATGCAGCAGCATGTTTTTCAAATAGCTGATATTTCATGCACAAAGATTCACCAACCCGTATTGCACCAGCAACTATCGTGAAGAACTAAAACTTTTCAAAAACGGCTTTAAAAACCAAAGATGATTCTGTCTTTTTCGACTATCGCAGTGCTTCCGATGACGAGCGGGAATTGGTCCTTTGTATGTCCAAACGGCATATTTTTCAGCACCGGGATGTCTAATTCATCGAAGTATCTTATCAAAGTCTCATTTACATCACTTCCCCAAGCGGTTTCGTGGTCGTGGATGTCTGAGAATTGGCCCAAAAGAACCCCTTTAACCCCATCAAATGCTCCCTGTCTTTTCAACGAAAGAAGCATACGGTCTAGGTGGTAGTGGTACTCGTCGAGATCTTCTAAAAGCAAGATACTACCTTTCAATGTGGGCAAGGAAGGTGTACCGTAAATGGAGTAAATCACGCTGAGGTTTCCACCGATAACGGTGCCCCTCATGAACGGATACTCTTTCTTTAATTTCAAAGATTGCGGTCCATTTTGAAGGACTTTGAACGTAGCGGACAAATCTTTCTTCAGAGTCGATTCAAAACTAATCGGCATTGCAGCATGAATACTCGGAATGCCTTTCTGGTAGGCGTGTGAAAGGAAGGTGGTGAAATCTGAGAAGCCAATCAACCACTTTGGTTCTTTCTGCAAAGCAGACCAATCTACGGCATCGACAATATCAGCGCTCCCATAGCCGCCTCGAATGTTCCAAATAGCCTTCACATCTCGGTGGTGGATGAGCTTGTTGAAGGAGTTGATGCGCTGAGCAACAGTGCCAGCAACCTGACCCTCTCTCAGAAGGATGTCTTCAAAGTAGCACACTCGGAATCCTGCTTTTTCTATGTGCGCCTTGGCTGTATCAACCATTTCCTGAGTAGCAAACCTTGCAGTAGCACTCAAACCGATCAAATCACCGGGCTTTAATAAAGCGGGAATTCTTTGTTTCATAGCCGAAAAATAGCACATAAAACCTTCCTATCTTCGCGCTAGCAATTTTAAGCTAAACAGTCCTCATGAGTACGAACAAAAAAATCATGGTCACGGCAGCTTTGCCGTACGCCAACGGTCCCATCCACATTGGTCACTTGGCCGGCTGCTATTTGCCGTCGGACATTTACGTGCGCTACATGCGAATGCGGGGTCGGGATGTGAAGTTCGTTTGTGGCTCTGACGAGCACGGAGTGCCTATCACTATCAAGGCGAAAAACGAGGGCATCACCCCGCAAGAGGTGGTGGACCGTTACCACGCAATGATGGGCGGTGCCTTCGAAGAGTTTGGGATTAGCTTTGACCATTACAGCCGCACTTCTAGCGAGCAGCACCATAAGAACGCCAAGGAGTTCTTCATGAACTTGTATGAAAAAGGCGCCCTTGAAGCGAAGGAAACGCAGCAGTATTTTGATCCTGAGGCGGGCCAATTCTTGGCCGACCGCTACATCACTGGAACTTGTCCTAAATGTGGCCATGAAGAAGCCTACGGCGATCAATGTGAGAAATGCGGTACGTCGCTGTCGCCTACCGAACTGATCAACCCTAAGAGTGCTTTAAGCGGCGCCAAACCGGAGTTGCGCAATACGACAAATTGGTTCTTGCCGCTCGACAAACTCAGCGATGATCTGCGTACGTTCTTAGAAGGCCGCGAAAATTGGAAACCCAACGTCATTGGCCAGTGTATGAGCTGGTTGAATGCCGGCGATGGACTGCAACCGCGCGCAATGACCCGCGATTTGAATTGGGGAGTCCCTGTACCTATTGAGGGTGCCGAGGGCAAGGTCATGTACGTCTGGTTCGATGCACCTATCGGATACATCAGTGCCACTCAAGAACTTCTTCCGAACGATTGGGAGCAGTACTGGAAAGGCGAGGATGCAGAAATCGTACACTTTATCGGAAAGGACAACATCGTATTCCACTGCATCATCTTCCCGGCTATGCTGCAGCAGCACGGCGACTATGCGTTGCCAAAGCAGGTTCCTGCGAACGAATTCCTCAACCTTGAGGGCCGCAAGTTGAGTACTTCGAAAAACTGGGCAGTTTGGTTGCACGAATACTTACAAGATTTCCCAGGTCAGCAGGACGTGCTTCGCTACGTGCTCACTGCCACGATGCCTGAGACTAAGGACAACGACTTTACCTGGGCGGACTTCCAACAGCGCAACAACAGCGAGCTTGTCGCGGGCTTTGGAAACTTCGTGAACCGCGTGATGGTCCTTACACACAAATATTACGACGGCTTAGTACAAGAGCCGGGTACGCTAACGGACGCAGATCGCGAAGCGTTGGCGACGATGACCCAATACGGACGTCGCATTGCCAAAAATTTGGAAGATTTCAAATTCCGTGAGGCGATCAGTGAGGCGATGAGTGTTGCCCGCCTTGGGAATAAATACCTGCAGGAGCAAGAACCTTGGAAAGTATACAAACAAGATCCAGCCCGTGCCGGAGAGGTACTGTATGTCGCTACACAAATCACGGCGGTATTGAGCATCGTCTTTGAACCGTTCCTTCCAACAACAGCGGCGAAGCTTCGCAGTATGTTGGCGATGGACACCTTGCCAGAATGGGAAGCGACCAACAACGAAACCATCGTTGCCGCTGGTACGCAGCTTGGCAAAGCGGAATTGTTATTTGCTAAAATTGAAGATAGCCAGGTAGAAGCACAACGCGCCAAACTTGAAGCAACCTTAGTTCAAAAAGAAGAAGAAGTGGAAGAAAGCACACACGCACCACAGAAGGAAGATATCAGCTTTGACCAATTTATGGGAATGGACCTTCGCGTAGGAACCATCCTTGAAGCAGAGCGCGTACCAAAGGCAGATCGACTGCTCAAATTCTTGGTAGATACAGGTCTCGATAAGCGCACCATCGTCAGCGGTATTGCTGAGCACTTTTCACCAGAGGAAATGGTGGGTAAGCAAGTGACCGTACTCATGAACCTTCCTCCGCGTAAGATCCGTGGGGTAGAAAGCCAAGGCATGCTGCTGATGGCCGAGGACGCAGACGGCAAGCTACGCCTGATGAGCCCAGAGGGCGGTGCAGCGAGCGGTTCAGTAATTGGATAAAAAACTGGCCCCGTAGTTCAACGAATAGAATGCAGGTTTCCGGTACCTGAGATAAGGGTTTGATTCCCTTCGGGGCTTCTAAAAACCCGCGCCTCTGGCGCGGGTTTTTTTAATTTACAGATCCAACATCACATTCACGGCGCTTTTGCCCTTCTCACCTTCTTGTAAGTCGAAGGTCA
>JAAXJR010000039.1 GCA_012269745.1 Flavobacteriales bacterium
CGTGTCAAATCAATTGGGTTATCAGTAGTCAATTCAGAGTACACCTTCGGGTGCGTCTTACCGTGACCTGTTGCATTGTACCCACCGTTGTTGGTTGGCAACTTCTGCTTGATGATATCCGCTTGGATAGTAACCCCTAGGTGGATCGCTTGTGACGACAAATCTGCAGAAGTGTGGTAATCTACACCGTCTACTTTGAAGTCGTTGTTACGCGTGTAACACCATAGGATAGTAGCCATACCTAGCTCGTGTGCTCTTTCGAATGCCATAGCAACTTGCTCGATCATTTCACGGCTTTGCTCGTGACCGAAGTAGATGGTAGCACCTACTGCACATGCACCCATATTCCAAGCTTCTTCTACTGTACCGTAAGGGCTTTGGTAGAAAGAGTTTGGAGAAGAAAGGAATTCGTTGTGGTTGATTTTAACTACGAAAGGAATCTTGTGTGCCCACTTGCGAGCTACTGTAGCCAAAACACCGTATGTAGAAGCAACCGCGTTACAACCTGCATCAACCGCCATCTTTACGATGTTCTCTGGATCGAAGAACATAGGGTTTGGTGCGAAAGATGCACCGGCACTGTGCTCGATACCTTGGTCAATAGGTAGGATGCTCAAGTATCCTGTGTTTGCCAAACGACCTGTGCCGTACAAACGCTGTAGTGAGTTCATCACCTGGATACTGCGGTTAGATTCTGTGAAAGATTCCGTGACAAAGTCACTTGAAGGAAGGATAGCTAATGAATCCTTTGTGATGGCAGTAGACGTGTGGTTCAACAACGTATCTGCTTGGTCTCCTAGCAACTCTCTGATCTTGTCAATGGACATCATAATTTTAAAGTGTTTGTGAGCGGCTAAAATAATGTGTTTTTTCAATCCCTCACAACAAACCTTTAGAAAGGATATCCTATGCCCAAATTGAGGTTAAAATCGCGCAGTTCGGGGCTGTTAATCACCCAATTAGAGCGTCCATCAGCCCCGGGATGGTGCAGCTTAATGCCGAGATCTGCGCGGAGAATGAGGAATTCTAAATCGTAACGCAACCCCAAACCAGTATTCAGTCCCATCTGAGACAAGAATGATGAGGCACGAAAGACGCCTGCATCAATAGCATCTAACTGGGTTTGAGTGAGATTGCCTGAATAGGCCTTGTTGTAGAGCCATACGTTACCGGCATCTACGAACACTGCACCCTTGATAGCCTCTTGAATGGTAAAACGGTACTCCGCGGTGCTCAACAGTTTAATAGGAGCTGCAGAGAAGAACCCTTGCGTTTGAAGGGTGGTTTCCGAGGTGGCTCCTGGGCCAAAGTGGTAGGCCGTCCATCCGCGTAGGTCGTTCGATCCTCCCATGAAAAATGACTTTTCGAAAGGCACGAAATTGCCTTCAGTAGCCCAAGCTTCGCTCAGTCCAAAGAAGCCCCTAAAGGCCCACTCGCGTTCGCGCACCAGGGGATGGAAATAGCGGAAATCTATGGAGCCTTTTACATATGGTGCCACGGGGATTCCGGCAATTTCGTTGATGCCAATAGCGGAAAAAAGATGCCCGCCTGTCTCGGCTTCGATGCCAAGGAAGAATCGGTCCTTTCCGCGCTGCCAACTGTCGTTAAAGGCATAGCTGCTTCCTGAGAACACCAAATCTTGAAAGCCCAGAAAGAGGAATGGAGTGTTGGTGGAATTTAAATCAATCTGAACTAGCGAGAGATGGTAAGGTGTCAGTCGGTGAAAGGCTTTGCCGATGCGCCAAGAGTATTCAATGCCGGAGGTGATGTTAAGTCGGTTGAATTCGTTGGCGCGAAATTGGTACGAGGCTCGGGCGCTTATTGCAGTTTTTGGGGACCAACGTCTGCTTTGAGTAGGGAGCCAATTCGACGGCAGCAATAAGGTCGGGAAATTCAACGACACACTAGTGTTCAGCTCACGCGCATCCACTAGCCAGCTCGTGTTGGAAGAATTGCGTTGCTCGGTGACAGAGCCCCCCAAGGACAATCGAAGTAATTCGCCGCCCTTGAATACATTACGGTTGTCCCAGCTGAGGTTGCCTCCAATACCTAGAGAACCGTTGTTGCCTAAGCCTTCGATTGCTGCAGTAACTGCACGCTTCGGCAACGGTACCATTTTAATGGCTGCTTCCAGCCCTTCGTTGCCGGGGTGGATGTCCAGTTCGACATTTTGAAAGAGTCCCAAAGCGCTCAAGTTCCGGTAAGTGCTCCGGATGTCGGAGTTGTTGTAGAATTGGCCCGATTCTAAAAAGATCTGCTTGTCCAGAAATTCAGGTCGAAACTTTAGCTCCGTTTGCAGCACGTCTATGCCGTGGGTGGTTCTCGTGCTGTCGGAAATTTTGCCTTGTTTCTTATAGCTATAGGTTGGTTCCACCCTAATACTTTCTATACGCGCCCTTTCGAGCTTATCGCCGTAGATGTAGGGGTCGACTACGCCCGTTACTGAACTTCCCATTGGTCCAGCGGTTGTGTCTATTTCAAAGTAGATCCAGCCCAGTTTCGCGTTGTAGTAGCCTTGGTCTTTCAAGAAATTATTGATAGCCAAGCGCTCCGTCTCGAGCTGCTCCGCATTGATGGGGCTCCCGGGAACGTAGGTACTTTCAAAGTATTGAAGGGTGCTGTCCATCCGTCGGCTGGTGGATATCAGAAAGTAAGAGTTGGCCAGGAAGGCGGGGCCAGTTTGGACGTTGTAATGTGCTGTTGCTTTCTTGCGTTTGATGCTTTCGTAGGTGGTGATTTCGACCTCGTAGTATCCAAGATTGAAATAATGTAGTGCGAGCTGCGAGGCGGTGTTTAATCGGCTAATGCTATCATAATAGGTAGGTGCTTCGCCAATATTCTTTAGCCAATTCCCTAAAGAATTGTCACCGATTTTATCGCCCAACTGATACATGCTTAAAAACAATCGGATGTTGCCAATGCCTTTGTTAGGGCGCTGACGCATGATGTCATAATCCTCGTCGCTCTGAGTGGGTTTTCCGTTGATGCGAATGTCGTTTTCTACAAGTATGGGGGAATCCTTAGAGACCGGGCGCAGGCCGGAACAGCTGCCCAGCGTTAATAAGGCTAGAGCCACGAATAGGTGGCACAAGGAAATAGCGTGTATTTTAGCAGGAAATTTGATCACAAGTGCTTACTAAAAACTCAGAAAAGCTCATTCGCAGCTTAGCTCAACGCAAGAACCGTAAAAAAACGGGACTCTTTGTTGCTGAGGGAATGAAGTTAGTACGAGATTTTGTTTCCGCAGGCATATCGGCCGACATTGTTTACCATGTTGACGAATTGGGCGAAGATTTTCGCGACGTACGTTGCATTCAGATTTCTGAAGCGGAAATGAAGCGCATCACATTCTTAGAGACACCTTCTCCCGTTTTAGCGCTATTTGAGCAGCCAAATTTTAGGGTGGAGGATTTTAAGCAGGCCAATTTTATTTTGCTCTTAGACCGTGTTCAAGATCCAGGCAATATGGGTACCCTTTTGCGCACCGCCCTATGGTACGGGGTAGATTGTGTGGCCACCACGGTAGGAACGGTAGATCCATTTTCACCCAAAGTCGTACAAAGCTCGATGAGTGCGCATGCCTTTAGTCGAATCGTGCAGCTCGAAGAGGAGCAATGGGCGGCATGGGCTGGTGAGAACGGCTTTAGCTGGGTCATCGCGGATATGCACGGTGAAGATTCTAGAAATTTCAATTGGCCCGAGAAAACCATATTGGTGCTGGGCAATGAAGGACAAGGGCCTTCCGCATTCTTGAAGGAGCAAGGTCCGGCCATTACCTTGGCTGGTGATGCATCAAGGATGGAAAGTCTGAATGTTGCCGTCAGTGGAGCTACGCTGCTTTACGCGCACGCTTGTTCAATCGACTCTTAAACCTCAAATTGAGGAGAACCCCACCTATTACGAGCGCGATCCCTAGGTACATCTGGGCGTTCGGAATGAAGTCAAATAATACCACATCCCAAGTCAGTGCGAAGATGACCCCAATGTATTTCAGTGGTGCGACCGTATTCACTTCGGAGAGCTGGTAGCTCTTGGTCATGTAAAGTTGTGCAAATTGGGTCATTAGACCGATGCCCAAGAGTAGGAGCCAATCCGTGCCAACGGGAGTGACCCAGTTGAAAAAGCTAAAGGCAATCATGATGGGCAGTGCGACGAGCGGAAAGTACATCACTACCACGAGCGGCTCTTCGTCTTTGAGTTTTCGGATGCTGTTGTAGGCCAGTCCCGAGAACATGCTGGAGAAAATACCCAGGGCCATCAAGGCCGGTGGAATCTGAGCGCTTGATCCTTTAACGACCACGATCCCTGCGAAGGAAACGACAAAGAACAGCCATTGTATCCAGCGCGTTCGCTCACCAAGAAGAATTCCAGCGATAAAGGCGGTGAAAAATGGACTGAGGTATTGAATGGTTACCGCGGCACTGAGCGGCATCTTTTGAATAGTGTAAAAGAAGACCGTGAGTGCGGTGGTGCCTGCGATTCCTCGGATCAAAAGCCACTTTTTATTGTTGCCCCAGGGATTGACTTTCTTGCCACGAAGCAGCAGATAACTGATCACAAACGTGATCAAAGAACGGAACAGGACCAATTCTGTTGCGGGCAGGTGCGGTAAGAATTTCACCATGAGGTTGACGGCTGCAAAACACCCGACAGAGATGAGCATGTAGCCGACGCCTTTGTTCACTATTCGAAGGAGAAATTAATAAGGATGGCCCGGTTGCGGATCCCGTCAAAGGCCTCCACAGGCAAGGTGCCATCTTGAACCAACAAATTCGTCATTCCCCAGGCGGCGCGGATTTGAGGAGAAAATTTGAAGTATTCGAAGTAGAAATCGGCTCCGACGCCAATCTCGTAATCTGCGCCGTGGCGCTGAAGTTTAAACAGGTTGTCGTCCACCACTTTCGCCTTTGAGGCAAG
Source organism: Flavobacteriales bacterium (assembly GCA_012269745.1). Lineage (GTDB taxonomy): Bacteria > Bacteroidota > Bacteroidia > Flavobacteriales > Schleiferiaceae > UBA10364. The sequence goes on from JAAXJR010000039.1 coordinate 4,918, forward strand.
GTCGTTCGTGTAGCGAATACCGCCCATTAGGAACAAACGGTAGTTATCTATACGTACCGATTTGAACTTAAGGTGGAGCGGGAATTGGACGTAGGAACTCTCAATTTGACGCGTGGCGATTACGCGCTCGTCGGTAAAGGGGTTGATTAGATCGAAGTGCAATCGACGCACCGTAGCGGCAAAGCCCGGGGTAAAACGTAAATCAAAGTGTTCGCTCAACCTCAAATTTGAGATGATGTTGATGTTGTAGCCTGGAAGGGCCTCGCTCTCTACGCCAAAGATATCTGGGTGCTGGCTGAGGTCCTTGAGGTCCATGTTGAAGTTGTAGTAGTTCAACCCCATGTGGAATCCGAAGTGCAGCGGGTTTTGATCGTACAGCGGCTGGTTGCGTAAACGCGAAAATTGCGCGCTCGCGAGCAGCGGTAGAGCAAATAAAACGACGGCAATACGAATTCTCATCAGCTAAATAACGCCGGTAGGCTTATTTTCTTGCTTGGTAAATGGAGGCAATACCAAAGGTTACTGGTTGCGTCTTTGTTGGCTTTAAGCCTGCTTTCTCCAATTCAGTTTCAAAGGCCTTACCGTACGGGAATGCTGCCACACTCTCCGGCAGGTAGGTATAGGCTCTTGGATCTTTGCTGACCAATTTCCCTACAGTAGGAAGGATGGCCTTGAAGTAGAACCAGTAGATCTGTTTGAATGGGAAATATTGCGGTTGGCTAAATTCAAGCACGACCAATTGACCACCCGGCTTCAACACACGCGCCATGTCCTTCAAACCGTTGTGCAGGTTTTGGAAGTTGCGTACTCCGAAAGCCACCGTGATGGCGTCGAAGGTGTTATCTGGGTAGGGCAAGTTTTCACTATCGCCCAGTTCAAGAACAATCTTCTTGGCTAGCCCTTTTCTCGCTACTTTTTCTCGGCCTACGCTGAGCATTCCTTCGCTGATATCAGCACCTGTGATATCGGCGCCTGTTCCCTTGGCGAGGGCAATGGCAAGGTCTGCGGTACCTGTGGCAACGTCGAGAACCACCGAAGGAGAATCGGCCTTAATCATACGAACGACCTTACGCCGCCAACCCTTATCAATGTTCAAGGATAAGAGGTGATTCAAAAGATCATAACGCTTTGAAATGTTGTTGAACATTTCTGCTACTTGTTCCTTCTTTTCAGCTTCGCTGTCGTGGTAGGGTTTGATGTTTTCTGCTCCCGCCATTTGGTAAAATTTTCGGTGGCAAAGGTAGGTCATAAGCCGTAACTTCGCCGGTATGAGTGAAAGAACTACGGAATCGGACCCAAAGGCAGATAAAAAGCGCAAACCGCTTAAGATGAGCGACCTTCGTCAGCTCACGAAAATATTCGCCTACGTTGGCCCTAACAAGGGACTATGGGCGTTGGGATTCGTGTTCCTTATTGTAACCATGATTACCTCCTTGTTGTTCCCAAAACTTTTGGGAGGTTTGATGTCGTCTACTCCAGAAAACCTCGGAGACAATATGCTCATGATGATGGGGCTTTTGCTCGTACAGAGTGTGGCGAGTTTTTTCCGTGTGGTCATTTTTGTGATGGTCACCGAACGAGCGCTTGCTGCTATTCGTGAAGACCTCTATAGCCGATTGATTCATTTGCCGATGAGTTTCTTTTCCGCCAAGCGCGTGGGAGAGTTGAACTCGCGTGTGGCTTCAGATACCTCGCAGATTGGGGAGACCTTAACGACCACCTTAGCTGAATTCTTGCGTGGTATTTCCATGGTGGTTGGTGGTATTGCCATCCTCGCATTTACTTCGATCAAGCTGACCCTATTTATAGTGGCAGTCATTCCACCGCTGATCATTGTTACTATCATTTTTGGCCGATTCATTAGAAAGTACGCCAAGAAGGTGCAGGATGAGGTGGCCGCTTCAAATACTATCGTTGAAGAAACCTTTGCAGGTATTCAGACCGTGAAGGCCTTCGCCAACGAAACTTGGGAGCGCAGTCGCTACGCCAAGCGGATCAGTGCCGTAGTTGGATTAGCAGTGAAGGGCGGCTACTACCGCGGTGCTTTTGCCAGCTTCATCACTTTTGGTCTCTTTGGCGCCATAGCCCTAATTATTTGGTTTGGGGCGGACATGGTACACGAAGGCCAACTGGCGGAAGAAAAGCTCAATGAATTCATTTTATATGCCCTTTTCATTGGTGGGTCCATAGGTGGATTGGCTTCTGTATATGCACAGTTGCAAAAGGCCATCGGTGCTACCGAAACCATCTTCGGGTTGATGGAGGAGGAGCCTGAAATGGATGCCGATGCTGCTGCTGCAGCTCATGCTGAGGTGGCCGATATTGCGTTCAAAGACGTACACTTTAGCTACCCATCGCGGAGTGATGTTCCCGTGTTAAAATCTGTATCCTTTGATCTTCAGCCAGGCAAAACCCTTGCGCTTGTTGGGCGCAGCGGTTCGGGTAAGAGTACCATTGCCTCGCTATTAATGCGCTTCTACAGGGTCGATACTGGTGAAGTGACCGTTGGTAATACGGCGCTTTCCGACATCGATTTAAAGGCGTGGCGCGGCGCGTTGGCCTTTGTGCCTCAGGACGTATTGCTCTTTGGCGGTAGCATACGTGAGAACATTGCGTACGGGGATACTCGAGCGAGCGAAGAACAAATTATCGAAGCGGCGAAGCAGGCCAATGCTTGGGAGTTTATTTCGGGCTTCCCAGAAGGCCTCGAGACTACTGTTGGGGAGCGCGGTGTGCAGCTTAGTGGCGGGCAGCGCCAACGTATTGCCATTGCGAGAGCACTCCTGAAAGACCCTCAATTGCTCATCCTCGACGAGGCAACGAGCGCCTTAGATAGCGAGAGTGAGCAGCTTGTTCAGGAGGCCTTAGACCGCTTGATGAAAGGCCGTACCTCAGTGGTTATTGCCCACCGACTATCCACCATTCGAAACGCCGATCACATTCTAGTGTTGAACCAGGGGGAGGTTGCGGAACGCGGCACCCACGACGCGCTGATTGATAAAGGCGGCATCTATTCAGAATTGGTCAAGCTTCAAAACGTAGGAAAGGGAGATAATACTTTAGCAGAGAATCCTTCAGAGGAGGGGTAGATTTCGGGGTCCAATTCGTAATTTTAAACCAATGAAGAAATTCCTCGAACATCCTGTGCTTAAAATTTTGCTCAATCAATACGTCCTTACGGGCCTATTGTTTGCCGTATGGATGGTGTTCCTGGATGCGAACAATTACTTTATCCATTCGGAATTGGACCAGCAGATTGAATCCTTAGAGGCGGATATCGAGTTCTATGAAACTTCTTTAGAACACGACCGTGAGCTTCTTCAGCAGTTGAACACCAATCCGGAAGCCTTTGAAACCTATGCCCGTGAAAATTTCGGGATGCACAAAGAAGGCGAAACTGTAACCATCATAGAAACAGAGAACTCATCTGATGAGTGAAACCACTAAAAGAACCTATCCACACGGAACCGCAGTAGAACCGCTTTACACTTCAGGACCACAAAACAATCCCGGCTTTCGAGCCCAACCTTGGTGGACCATGGTGCAAGAGCACCTCGTGGAAAAAGAATTTGCAGCCAACGATTGGGCACTGCAGCGCCTGGGCCATGGAGCATCCGGCCTGCTTTTCTACCTCACCGACGAGCATTACTTGCCACGCATTTTAAAAGACATTCAGTTAGAATACATCAACCTTGGCCTGGTCATCGAGGGCAGTGGCCCTGCGGTCATGGAAGCCTTGTTGCACCACGCGCACAATGAGATCATACCGGCGAGTAAACTCCGTGGCTTTATCAATATTGATCCCGTAGAAATTGCCGCGCGAACCGGCGTTTGGCACGAGGAGAAGATGTACGAACTGGGCGAACTTACCCGCTTAGCACCCAAGGGCATGAAATTCATGTGTGCCAATGCCAATTTCTATGGCGCATGCGGTGCTTCCGCTGCTACGCAGCTTGGTTTGGCTGCCGCCCACCTCGATTTCTACCTCTCCACCTTCGGCGAAGTGGGCCTCGAGCAGTACTGGGTAGCACTCACCGCCGGCACCTACATGTTTGAAGAAATCGCGAAGCATCGCGCCCTTCGAATGTTGTGGAAGCAGCTGTTGGAAGATTATGAATTGCCCGAGGTTCATTTAGAAATCTATTCAGAGACTTCGACCACGCATCAGAGCGGTTATGATATGCATACGAATTTGTTGCGTGCCACCTCCGCGGCCTTTGGCGCTATTGCCGGGGGTGCAGATGCCGTGCAGATTCGTCCCTATAACAGCGTTGCCACTTGGGCAGATGCAGAAGGGGAGCGCTTGGCATTGAATCAGCATTTTATGTTGGCCTACGAGAGCGGTATGGACCGTGTGATGGATCCTGCTGCAGGTTCTTATTTCATTGAAAACAAGACGGCAGAGTTGGTTGCTCAGGCCACAGATATTTTGAATGAAGTGCGTGCGCTAGGTGGTTTAGTCGAGGCCTTGAAAAAGGGTTGGGTACAAGACCGCATTGATAGCGAGGTAAGTGCTGCCATGCCTAAGGAGGTCTTGGGTGTAAATCTATATCCTTTGGATGGGGAAGAGCTGCCCGAAGGAATGAAGGCTACGAAGAGAGCTACAAGAGCCGCTCACCAAGAGCGCCACAAGAACAAGGAGATTGAGCCACTACGCGTTGTGCGCTGGGCGGCTGAATTGGAAACAGAACGTCACAACAGTAAATAGCGGAGCATGTCGAACACTTGGAATACACCTGAGCAGATCGAAGTCAAAGCTTCGTACGGACCTGAAGATTTGAAGGACGCCACTCATGTAGGCACCTTGCCGGGCGAGCCGCCGTATGTGCGCGGTCCATATGCTACCATGTACGTGGGGCGCCCTTGGACCATTCGCCAGTATGCTGGTTTTTCTACAGCTACTGAATCCAATGCCTTTTACCGCAGGAATTTAGCTGCGGGACAAAAGGGATTGTCTGTCGCCTTTGATTTGGCTACCCACCGCGGCTACGACAGCGATCACGAGCGCGTGATGGGCGATGTCGGAAAGGCCGGTGTAGCTATTGATTCTGTGGAGGACATGAAAGTACTCTTTGACGGTATCCCGTTGGATAAGATGTCTGTTTCCATGACGATGAACGGCGCCGTATTGCCGGTGATGGCCTTTTACATTGTGGCAGCACTGGAGCAAGGTGTGGCGTTGGAGCAGCTTAGCGGGACCATTCAAAACGACATCCTCAAAGAATTTATGGTGCGCAATACCTACATCTATCCGCCCAAGGAAAGTATGCGCATCATCTCAGACATCTTCGCCTACACGAGCGACAACATGCCGAAGTTCAACAGCATATCCATCTCCGGCTACCACATGCAGGAGGCAGGTGCCACTGCAGATATAGAGATGGCCTACACGCTATGTGACGGTTTAGAATATGTAAAGACAGGAATGGCAGCGGGATTGGATATCGATGCCTTTGCACCGCGCTTGAGCTTCTTTTGGGGAATAGGCATGAATCCATTCATGGAGATTGCTAAAATGCGTGCAGCCCGATTCCTGTGGGCAAAACATATGAAAGCTTTAGGGGCCAAGCATCCGAAATCTATGGCGCTGAGAACGCACAGCCAGACTTCTGGATGGTCGCTTACAGAACAAGACCCATTCAACAATGTGACACGTACAGCTATTGAAGCTATGGCAGCAACCATGGGCGGTACACAGAGCTTACACACGAACTCTTTGGACGAAGCCATCGCATTGCCTACAGATTTTTCGGCAAGGATTGCCCGCAATACGCAGTTACACCTTCAAAAGGAAACAGACATCACCTTCACGGCAGATCCGTGGGGCGGTTCTTACTATGTCGAAAAACTTACGGCCGATTTGATCGCACGTGCTGAATCTTTGATGAGCGAGGTGGACGAGCTCGGTGGAATGACCAAAGCCATAGAAGCCGGTATCCCAAAAATGCGCATTGAAGAGGCTGCCGCGAAGAAGCAGGCGCGTATCGACGGTGCTACAGATATCATTGTAGGGGTAAACGCCTTTAAAACGGCCGACCGTGCCAACCTAGATATCTTAGAGGTTAAAGGGGATGAGGTCCGCGAGCAACAGTTGGAAGGATTGAAAGCGCTGAAGGCCGAAAGAGACGAACAGGCCGTGGCGGCAGCCCTCAAAGCCATAGAAGCAGCTGCTGAGGGCGACGCAAATTTACTGGCTCTAGCAGTAGAGGCAGCGAAGGTCCGAGCGACCTTAGGAGAGATTTCATTGGCGCTCGAAAATAAATGGGGCCGTTACAAGGCGACGACTAAGACCATTAGTGGCGTATATTCGAAGGAGATGGTACAAAACGAAGATTTTGAAAAGGCGCGCGAAGCTTCGGATGCTTTTGCAAAGAAGGAGGGGCGTAGACCACGAATAATGGTAGCCAAAATGGGGCAAGACGGCCACGACCGCGGTGCCAAAGTGGTGGCTACTTCTTTTGCTGACTTAGGTTTCGACGTGGATATGGGCCCGCTGTTTCAAACGCCGAAGGAGGCTGCGAAGCAGGCGGTGGAGAACGACGTGCATATCCTTGGTGTAAGCTCGCTAGCGGCGGGACATAAAACGTTGGTTCCGGCTGTGATGGAAGCGCTAAAAGAATTGGGTCGTGAAGATATTATGGTCATCGTTGGCGGAGTGATTCCTGCACAGGATTATGAGTTCTTGTACGACCAAGGCGTTGCAGGCATCTTTGGGCCAGGCACACCCATTGCCAAAGCGGCGACTGCTATTCTTCAGCTCTTGTTAGCTGATTGAGAATAGTACCTATATCTTCAAGACCTACTTACTGTCTTTAGAAAATCTTCGGCAGCTTACTATTTGTGCATTTTTGAGGTGAACTATCACATAACATCATGCGCCAAACCCTTTTGCGAAGATTTTTTCTTACTGTCGGTCTCGCTCTTATTCTGCTTGGGTATAATCAGTTCTATGTCCAGAAATCCTTGTTGCAATTAGAGGATGAGTTTGAAATGAATCAACTCATAAGCGAGCAACAGATTTTAGCGCAGCGTCTCAACCTTTTCGTATTGCACTCGAATTTTGATGAGGTGAGGGCGAATGAGGTATTCTCTTTACTCCAACAAAATCAGAGTACTATTTGGTCAAGACTAGAGGTTTGGGAACAAAAACGTCAGTTTGTAACGATGTACGTTCAAAAGGAGCCGGAATTCTTTCCGATGGTCAACACATTACTTGAGGATGTGGAGCGCTGTACTCAAGTTGAACTTGATATGATTGAAGATGCGCTCGTGAAGTATACCGGTGATATGTCTATGGTAACCGGTGAGATTACTTCTTACCATCAGCAGCAGGCGATGCGAGTTAGAACGATGGTGACAGCCCTAAGTTTATTGGTTATCGTTGTGGTCCTCTTCGAGTTTTTAGTCGTTTTATATCCTGCTAATAGAAAACTGGGCATAGCCAAAATAAAGGCTGAAATGGACCGCGAAGAATTGGCCGAGAGCAACCGACTTTTACAAGGATTTATAAGCTCTGTAGTACACGACCTCAAAACACCCCTTCAAAGTGCTTTGGCTCGTTTAGAGCTTATAAGTATGAAGAAGAAATTAGGCAAGGAATACGGTGATGACCTTAAGGCTACGAGTGCTTCATTGACGAGAATGTCTGAAATGGTGGTAGATATTCTCGATCAAGCCCGAGGAAAGTCGGGAGAAATAGAACGGATTTCTTTGAGCCAATTATTAGATGAGGTTAAGGTTGATCTCAGTGGTTTGATAAGAAGTAAGAATGCCACTATCGAACTTTTAGGGGTAGAAGAGATTGTTGGCGAGCGCTTAAAATTGCGATTGATACTGCAAAATTTAGTTTCGAACAGCATAAAATATTCAAGAAAAAGGGTACAGCCAATAATCAGAATACACTGTAATATAATTGATGATCATATTGAAATAACGGTTGAAGACAATGGTACGGGTATACCGGAGCAGAGTTTAACCGAAATTTTTGACATGCACAGATTAGATCCTGGGGCTGCCGAAGGTCACGGTTTTGGTCTTCCAAATGTCAAAAAGATGATAGAGGACCTGAAAGGATCAATATCAGTACAAAGCACCTTAGGTCTTGGTTCTACTTTCACCTTAAATTATCCGACACCTAAGGCTGCGAGCTAAACTAAAAAAGCCCCGCTGGAAGCGGGGCTTTTTGGTTTAGGCGGGCAAGTTTAGGCATTACTTTTATCTCGATGCACGCTTTCTGTCGTGCTCGTTCAATAAGATTTTTCTCAATCGAATGCTTTCAGGGGTTACCTCTACGTATTCGTCTGGACCAATGTATTCCATCGCTTCCTCCAAAGAGAATTTGATAGGCGTTGCAAGGGCAGTATTATCATCCTTTCCAGCAGCACGCATGTTGTTGAGCTGCTTGCTCACACAAGGGTTTACGACGAGGTCGCCTGGCTTGTTTTGCTCACCAATGACTTGTCCACCGTAGATTTCATCACCCGGTTCGATGAAGAATTTACCGCGATCTTGGAGCTTGTCCAACGAGTATGCAGAAGCTTTACCGGCTTCTTTAGCAATTAGTACCCCTGAGATACGACGCTCCATATCTCCTTTGTAAGGTTGGTATTCTTTCAGACGATGTGCCATGATGGCTTCCCCTGAAGTTGCAGTCAGCACATTATTTCTAAGGCCCATGATACCGCGAGAAGGGATTTCAAACTCAAGGCGAGTTAGGTCGCTCTTAGGCTCCATTACGAGAAGTTCACCTTTTCTTTTAGTGACCAATTCAATCACCTTACCTGCAGTTTCTTCAGGTACATCTACGGTCAACTCTTCAATAGGCTCGTGCTTTACACCGTCAATTTCTTTGAAGATTACCTGCGGCATACCCAGCTGTAATTCGTAGCCTTCGCGACGCATGGTTTCAATCAAGATCCCCAAGTGTAGGATTCCACGACCGTGAACGATGAATTGGTCCGCTGAACCCGTCTCTTCAACACGCAGCGCAAGGTTTTTCTCAATCTCCTGCATCAGGCGCTCACGAATCTTCTGAGAGGTAACGTGCTTTCCTTCTTTACCGAAGAAAGGTGAGTTGTTGATCGAGAACAACATGCTCATGGTTGGCTTGTCAATCTCCATGTGCGGCAATGATTCAGGGTTCTCAGCATCGGCGATGGTATCACCAATCTCAAATCCCTCAATGCCGTTAACCGCTACGATTTCACCGGCACTGGCTTCCTTGATTTTCGTCTTCCCAAGACCTTCAAAGGCCATCAATTCCTTGATTCTAGCCTTCTTTGTGCTGCCATCGCGCAAACACAACGCAACAGGCATGTTTTCTTTTACCTGACCACGAGTCACACGGCCAATAGCGATACGACCAGTGAACGAGCTAAAGTCAAGCGAGGTAATCTGCATTTGCAAGCTACCCTCTTCTACCTGCGGAGCAGGAATAGTCTCTACAATAGTATCGAGCAGATAAGTGATGTCGTCTGTTGGCGTCTTCCAATCTGGACCCATCCACTTTTCTTTTCCTGAACCGTAAACCGTTGTGAAGTCCAACTGCTCTTCAGTAGCATCAAGGTTAAAGAACAATTCAAATACTTGATCGTGTACCAAATCTGGAGTACAGTTCGGCTTATCTACTTTATTAATAACCACAATTGGCACCTTACCTAAGGCAAGTGCTTTCTGCAAAACGAAACGCGTCTGTGGCATAGGACCTTCAAAGGCATCTACCAACAAGATTACACCATCGGCCATGTTCAAAACACGCTCAACCTCTCCACCGAAGTCACTGTGACCCGGAGTGTCAATGATATTAATCTTGGTGTCTTTCCAACGGATACTTACGTTTTTCGATAAGATGGTAATCCCGCGCTCGCGCTCAAGATCATTGTTGTCGAGAAGAAGATCATCAACTTGTTGGTTCTCACGGAAGAGTTTTGCCGTGTGTAGCATGTTGTCTACCAGGGTAGTCTTACCGTGATCGACGTGAGCAATAATTGCAATGTTTCGCAGATTCATGAGCGATTTTATTTTCGCTGCAAAAGTAGGTCCTTTTATCCCCGTAGACTAACTTATTAGTAAGCAGTTTTACTAACCTAAATCCCCTTCTTATGAAACTTAGCCCGTATTTGGGGCCACGCTTGTGGCGCCTAGCACTTTTTATGTCCTTTATTTTTGGGATAAAGAGCCGATTAAATGCTGAAAATCAATTGATTACAATTGATTCGGTGCAAAACTTTCCCTTTTCCACAATCCGCTATCAGTGGTCGTTCGATGCTGACTCTACTGGCGGTATTCACGATGAATTTCTCCAGATTAGCGATACCGCGGGGGGCGATGATGGTCCATTATCCCAAAGCGGATTCGCATCAAGCACCGGGTTTTACCACACTGCGAGCTCCACGGAGCCGAGCACAAAATTGCACATGGGCCCCTTCGATGTGCGCGGGATGGATTCCATCTCCTTCGCCATGCATCTCGCCGCGCACGGCACCCTCGAACATTCAGATTTTGTGGGCATCTACATCAGCCTGAACGGCGGTGAGGATTATTACCCACAGCTCAAAATTCGCGGATCAAAGAGCGGCACAAGCAATACCGGTTGGGACCACGGTGAGGGCATCCACTATCAAAAGGAATTCCGATGGGCCTCCCGAAGCTCGAGCATTTACGGTCATGTTGACCCCGATACCAAAGACACGGTAGACGGTATTAGCGCCATTTCCATTGTAGACATCCCTCAAACCGACCAGCTCATGATTGCAGTCGAGATTAAATCGTCTACCCTAGGTGGAGAATCCTATAACCTCGACAACCTATCGCTTTCGGCTCTAATGACCACCCCGACAAACCACTTGCTACACAAGGATACCACCTACGCCATCTCGACGCCAGGAACCTATACGGCTACCGGTCCCATCCAAGGACTTTATATAAATGTACCCGATTCGGATACGGTATATCTCAGTGGTAATCCCACTTTAAGTGGCAATCTTCACATAGCTTCGGGAACCGTTATCGGTGCACTCTCAGCTGAAATAGGCGAGGGGACTTTCTCAGGTGATAATTTCGCCGGCGACCTCTACCAAAGCCAGACCATCAGCGATACAGGTTATCATTTCATAGGTTCGCCAAGTTTCTTTTCTGTCGTGGATACCTTGGACTATTGCTGGGTCTACGACGCAGATGCTGGATATTGGGACAAGCCACAAAATTTGTATTCAGGAACCGATTCAGTGCCCTCCCTAGGCCGTCTCATTTACCTCGATTCTTCGCATGTTCCTCTTGAAATCACGGGAAAATTTGACCCTTCAAAAACTAGATTAACGCTGGGTTGGGCAGATACGTGCCTTGATGGGACTACACCTATGGGTGGTTGGAATTTATTAGCGAATCCCACGGGACGAAGATTGAACTGGAACCAGCTGCTCGCTGCAGGCCTCGCCGATTCCTTGGACTACACCTTCTACACCTGGGAAGGAGCCGATTATGGCGGATATAACCCAAATTCTGGAAGCACTGGTGGCGATGCTTTCATTGAGTCTGGTGAGAGTTTTTGGGTTCGATTGTCCCACCGGAAAACTCCAGCGCAGCCCATAGCCTTTGAGATGAAAAGGTCGAGCGGCGCCTTTAAATCGACTCCAAAGCTAAATTTTAAAAGTGCCGTGCAGCCCGATACCGTAAATTTTGAATGGACCACTTCAGGAAAAGGCGCCGCCTCATACAAAGCCACTTTATTCATTGATAGTGCCTATAAAGCTTCCTACATGCCCTGTTGTGACCAGCTCTTCTTAGGCGGTCCTCTTGTACCGCAATTATCTTTGCTGAAAGCAGGGACCCCACTTGTTAAAAACCATATGCCTAAGAGCACTCATTATCCCATTTATTTGGTAGGAGAAGGGGTGTTGAAGGCCACTGGCGCTCCAGGCTGGTTCTTTCTTCCGCCGAATATTCATTCAGGTACTAAGCCGTTGACCTTATCAGGCCCTGGTCCGCATAAGGTGTATTGGTTGGGAGCAGATCATCCAGATATTATTGGTGAGCAAGATGAATTTACCGAGAGTGAGATTTTAGGATTGCCAGAAGAATCTCTTCCTGATACCCTTCAGGTGGAAGGAAATTTTGATATTCTAGGTCGTCCTGGAGGTAAACGCCAGTCGATTCAGCTTCAAAAAATCGGTTCAAAATGGAAGAAGGTAATTAAGGTGAAGTAATGGGATTTTACTAAGTTGCACCTCTAACACTTTGAAATATGTACAGTACTCCTTGGATGAGTGATATTGTCGTTGGCACCATGCGTTGGGGCATTTGGGACGCGAAATTCACCACAGCCGATTACCAGAGAATGATCGAAAAGAGTCTTGAGCTAGGCTTTACGACTTTTGACCATGCTGACATTTATGGGGATCACACCACAGAGGCTGAGTTTGGAGCTGTGTTGAAAGCACATCCTGACCTTAGAGAGCAAATGGAGATAGTGACCAAATGTGGTATTCTACGCGTTTGTGACAACAAGCCACAGCACTACATCAAGGCCTACGACAGTTCGAAAGAACACATTCTTCAAAGTGCTGAGGATAGCCTTAGAAACTTAAATACCGACTACATTGATGTATTGCTGATCCACCGTCCAGATTTCCTAATGAATCCCGACGAAGTGGGAGAGGCTTTTGAACTCCTTTATCGTAGTGGTAAAGTTCGCAGCTTCGGTGTGAGTAACTTCACTAAGAGCCAGGTAGAGATGCTCAGTGAAAGCGTCCCAGTCGGTACACATCAGCTAGAAATTTCGGTTAAGGCATTACAAGCTTTTTCTGACGGTACGCTTGACCAGTGCACCAAAGATGGCATAGTGCCGATGGCTTGGTCTCCATTAGGTGGCGGAGAATTGCCTGAGACACTGGTGGCTGAATTGAAAAAATGGGCGGACGAATTTGGCACTACGCCACAAGTCATCGCATTGGCCTGGCTGATGCAGCACCCTGCCGGAATATTGCCTATCATAGGAACCACGAAAGAAGAGAACCTCGTAAAAAGTAAAGAAGCTTTGAGTATCAAATTGGACCGCCAACAATGGTACAGCATCTATCAAGCTTCTACAGGAGTTAGAATACCATAAATATGGAAATACAGGAAAACTTAGCGCTTAGCGCAGCGAATTACGAGAATCACGTAGGACTGAAGTTTCAGTTGTACAATAGTCTTTTCCTTACCCTGCCTTTGGATGGGATTAGGAATACTGGGATGTTTATTCCCATTCTCAATGAATATTGTTTGAACCGCCTCGCTGAAGGTCACAGCCCAAAAGACATCATTGAGCAATTTTTCGATGAATACAAGGAAGGAGAGGATATTGAGAGCCGACACAACTTCCTTTTTAAGGTGCTTCAATACGTAGAGCGTCAAGTGGTTCTTGTGGATGCCCTCGAGGACGCTGCTTATGGTAAACTCAACAACCTAAGTGGTAAAGGGTCCCTCAGTGAATTAATGATGCGCACGGAGCGAAGTGGTAATCTTGATGAACTGAAGAACAGGTTGCAAGAGTTCTCAATCCGTCCTGTACTTACTGCTCATCCAACGCAGTTCTACCCCGGGCGAGTACTCGCCATCATCACGGATTTAACGGAGGCTATTCAGAAGAATGATCTGAGTTCCATCCGAATGTATTTGAAGCAACTCGGAAAGACACCGTTCTTCCAAAAGAAAAAGCCCACGCCTTATGATGAGGCCATCAATCTTATCTGGTACCTCCAAAATGTATTCTACAAGAGTGCAGGAGATATCACAGCGGAAATGCGTCGAAGCCTTCCTGATTGGGACGGTACTTTAAATTTGATCAACCTTGGTTTTTGGCCAGGAGGTGACCGCGACGGGAACCCATTTGTGAGCGTTGACACCACGAAAAAGGTAGCCGACCGCTTGCGTGATGTGCTCCTTCAATGCTATTACCAAGATTTAAGAAGCCTTCGTCGCCGTATCTCCTTTGAAGGAGTATATGAGGATCTGATGACGATTGAGAAACAGGTGCTGCGTTGCATTCGACACCAAGAGGATTGGGACTTCATTTCGTTCCGCGAAGCATTGCGTGGCGTTCGTAAGGACCTCATTGAAAAGCACGACAGCATCTTTGTTGAGCTCGTTGAAGAACTCTTAGATCGTGTAGCGCTCTTCGGGTCGCATTTTGCGAGCATAGATATCCGCCAAGACAGCCGTGAGATCAAACGTGCCTTCGATGCGCTTTTAGATCAATTAGGTCTCGAAGAACCCGCTACTCCAGAAGAGCTGTTTAAAATGAATGCTTCTTGGGACGGTACGCTCACCGGAGACGACCGTGTGGACGATACTCTCCAAAGTTTCAAAACCATTAGAGCTATTCAAGCATCTAACGGTCCTAAAGGAGCGCACCGCTATATCATTTCTAACTGTCGTGGAGCGATGGATGTAGCTCGTGTATTTGCACTGGCTCGTTGGACCGCCTTTGGAAGCGATAAAGTCACCGTTGATGTCGTACCTCTTTTTGAGACCATTGACGATTTAGTAGGTGCAGGGGCGTCTATGAACACCTTGTATACCGATGAAAATTACCGTGCGCATTTGCAGCGTCGTGGCAATAAGCAAACCATTATGCTTGGCTTCTCTGACGGGACCAAAGATGGTGGTTATATGTCGGCCAACTGGAATATCTACCGTGCAAAGGAAAACCTTACACGTGTCTCCAAGCAGCACGATATTGATGTGCTCTTCTTTGACGGTCGTGGTGGACCTCCAGCCCGTGGTGGTGGAAACACTCACAATTTCTATGCGTCATTAGGTAAGAATATCGCTTCTTCAGAGATACAATTGACCGTGCAAGGGCAAACCATTTCGAGCAACTTCGGTACGCCTGAAAGTGCCCAGTTCAACATGGAACAACTCATTACTGCAGGTCTCGAGAATCTGTTGCTCGAAGACGATACGAAGTTGCTCCAGCCTTCTGAGCGTCAGCTTTTGGAGCAGTTGAGTGATATTGGTTTGAAGAGCTATACAGCCTTAAAGGAAAATCCGCTCTTCACGGAATTCTTGGAAGAGATGAGTCCTCTCAAATACTACGGTATGGCCAACATTGGTTCGCGTCCTTCAAAACGTGGTAAGGCCAAGAAACTAGAGTTGGATGATCTTCGAGCTATCCCGTTTGTAGGTGCTTGGTCTCAGCTCAAAATGAATATTCCAGGATTCTACGGTTTGGGACAAGCTATCGAGCAATTGGCTTCTGAAGGCAAGTTGCATGAAGTTGAAGCACTGTACAAGAAGTCGAAGTTCTTCCGCACCCTAGTAGAGAATTCGATGCAAAGTATGTGTAAGACCTTCTTCCCATTGACCTCCTACATGGCCGACGATCCAAAATTCGGTGCATTCTGGTCACTTATGAATGAAGAGTTCGAACGCACCCAGGAGTGGGTTTTGAAGATTAGCGGTCAACCTGAGCTTTTGGCAAACAATCCAGGTATTAAGGCATCTATTGCCTTGCGTGAGAACATTGTGCTGTCGCTTCTAGTGATTCAGCAATATGCGCTTATCACGCTAAGAGATTGTGATTGTAGCGATGAAGAAAAAGCCATTCTCGAGAAACTAGTAGTACGCTCGTTGTATGGAAATATCAATGCATCGCGCAACAGTGCGTAAGCGAAATTTTGAGAATTGATTCAAATAAAAAGGCGCCCCAGCGGGGCGCCTTTTTTTATTGTTTTCTCAAGTCATACCGCCAACCTGCATAAAGCTGTCGGCCCATGATTGGTCCCCAAACAATGGAAGCGTCGAACCCTCCGTCGAATGGTAGGTCTCCGCCAACTATGGGCTGTAGTTGGCGAACATTTAATATGTTTTGTACGCCAATGTAGATTTGACCAAAGTCCTTATGCTCCTTGCTTATTTGACCCCCGAGCATGGTGAATGCGGGACTTCGGTCTGCAAAGCCCGCAGAAGGCAAGCGTTGCGAGCTGTTGAAGGTGGCGTTTAGTTGCAGGCCTATTCCTCGGAGTGAAGAATAACTCAATCCAGCATAAATCAAATGTGGAACATATAATATGGCTTCTTCAAGTTTCGGTGAGTAGTCATTAATAGTTGAAAGGTTGACTTGTTGCACCTTTTGGTAACGGTACGCCATTTTGAGTTGGGTACGATGGATCACTTCGTATTGCCCCCCAAATTGGACACTCGTAGAGGAGGGTAGGGCACCGTTTGCATAACCGTAATAGTAGTCTGCCGATTGTGCGTTTTCGTCGAAATCGAACACGACCTTATTGAAAAATTGAGTAATGAACCCGTCCAAATAAAGTTGGAGTTCTTTGTAGAATACATCTGTTGTGTAGACTGTACTTAGGCCTTGAGTAATAGCGTCTTCAATGGGCAATTCAAGACGATCCGTCGCTTCATTGATGAAGTTAAAAGAGCGGTCATTGGCCATATAGCCCATGTATTCGCCTCCAAGGGTCGCGACGCGGTAAGAATAACTCAATTGATACCGCAGTGCCCATGGACCTTTAGTATGTTTAAGATGAATTCGAGGTACAGGATAAAAACCTTGTTCTTCGCCGATTAGATTTTGTAAATAGTCCAATCGTTGGCCTATAATAACGCTTAGACCTTGCCCGTCAGGAGAAGCTACATAGTTGTATTCTGCGTAAGCGCCACTCACCAAAAGTTGGTAATCCCCAGAAGTGTTCCAAATGTTCTGTTGAATGTTGCTAAACCTAAGGTCCAGTCCAGTCTTTATGGAATGACGCGTATCGATGATATTGTCTTGGAAAATTAGGTTTCCATAGACGCTCGATTCCTTTCCTGTAAAGGTTTGATTACCGAAGTAACTGTCCAAATCTTGATATGTAGCCGAGAATTGTGTCCCAATACTTCTATTAATTCCGCCATCTAGGAAATAACCGCGTTTCGCCCAAAGTTCATAGCGCTCGGTTTGAAGCTCGTGCGACCATATAGGAACTAGGGTAGGCATACCGTATAAGGTGCTACCACCAATATTTTTTATACCACTGGCCTTGATGCCAAATTGAGCCTCACTGTTTTTTCCACTGTGCTTCCAAGCGTTTTGAACAAACACATGCTGAGATAGAGGTGCATCCAGGTACCCGTCATTATTGTTGTCCCAACGGAACAGCTGCTGTCGGCCGTGAATCATCACGTTGGAAGACCATTTTTTTCCTTGCTTCCAAGAATAGATGGCATTCTGTTCTACCCGACCGGGACTGGCGAACAAGTTGAAATGTCCCTTTTGCTTGGTGAAACTTGGCCTTAATTCATAGTTGATCTGGCCACTTATGGCCCCTGCACCGTTGACCACACTTCCTGGACCTTTGGAGAGTTGTATACTCTGGATCCATGAGCCGGGAATAAGTGCCAATCCTAAAACCGAAGATAAACCGCCCATAGTCTGCAGGTTCCCCCGAGTATATAGGGCATAAGGGCCTTCTAGTCCTAAGAGTTTGATTTGACGCGTTCCGGTTACGGCATCCGTGAAGGAAGCTGAGATGGAAGCGTTAGTTTCAAAGCTTTCGCTGAGGTCACAACATGCCGCCTTGCGCAGCTCAACTTCAGAGATGAGTTCTTGGCTGAGAATAGACTTGCTAGAAATGCTTACGCCGGGATCACGCTCGACCGATACTTCATCCAATGTTTCAAACAACTGAATGCTGGAAGTATCCACTTGTCCCCATAAGGAGAGTGGGAATAACCCGAGAAGGGCTATTCGTCCGATTAACGATTTCATGATACGTTATTTTTTCTCCTGGGTGCAAAGTGCGTCCCCAAGACCGTGATTGGCTCTCAAACCTTCATCACGGAAACGGCAACAACCATGGATGTTTGCGTATTGCTCGTCAGTAGCAAGTGCGCCTTTAACATCGTGACCAGCTTCATTGATAGAAGCAATAATTTCCTCCTTGCTCACCTTGTCGTTTCTAAAGACTAGGTCAAGTTGGTGTGTTTCTTTGTCCCAATTCACCTTCTTGACTCCTGGTAGGTAGGCAGCGTTTTCGATACGCTTTTTACACATGCCGCAAAGGCCGTCTACTTCTATAGAAGTTTCAGTGATTTTTGATTGTGCAGTTGAATTGAAAGTAAATGCTACTACTGCCAATAGCGATAAAATGTATTTTTTCATTGTGATATTCTATGTAGTTAAAATTGATGTCTAGATGAATCAAAAGTTAACCGTACACAATGATTTGCTGGTGTTTTAAATACAAAGGAGGTCCGTTGTTTTGAACCGGTCCATGAGTCACACAATGAACAACCCCTAATTCAGTAGGCGCACTTAATATTTGATAATTCTCTTGAGAATAGACGGATAAGGAGAACTCTTGAGTTTCGAATTGACTTTTATCGAGCTCAACATTACTACTAATACAGCAATCTTCTTCATCTACAGAAGTAGGTTGTTTCGGTTGGGGTGCATGGCACGACTTTACTTCACTGTGGCAACAGGAAGGTGTGCTATGGTGGTCTTCGTGTGCAAGGCTTAAGTGCACATTTTGCTCATGCCCACAGAAGTGCAAAAGGGCAGGTGCCCCTGAACTCACCAGGGTATAAAAGAGCGCGAATATGAACGTAAGTGTGCGACGCATGTGACAAAATTAACCAATACCTTTGATACTCAATATTCGTACCATGAAGAAAGTGATGATGTTGGGCTCCGGAGAGCTCGGGAAGGAAGTAGTAATTGCGCTGCAGCGATTGGGTTGTACTGTAATTGCTTGTGATGCATATGAAGGTGCCCCAGCTATGCAGGTTGCGGACTACTTTGAGGTCTTTTCTATGCTTGACGGCGATTCGTTAGAAGCTGCCGTGAGAAAACACAGTCCTGATATCATCGTTCCAGAGGTGGAAAGTATCCGCACAGATAAATTGTACGAATTTGAAGGCGAAGGCATTCAAGTGACACCTTCGGCAAAGGCGGCAAACTTTACGATGAACAGAAAGTTGATCCGAGATCTGGCAGCCCAGGAATTGGGCTTAAGAACAGCGCCATATGCGTATGCTACCAACATCGAAGAATTTGAAGCTGCCGTTGAAAAGATTGGATTGCCATGTGTGGTGAAGCCACTAATGTCTAGCTCTGGCAAAGGTCAAAGTGTCGTTAAAGATGCTTCAGAATTAGAAGCGGCATTTACCTATGCCATGGAAGGAAGTCGAGGTGATTTGAAAGAGATTATCGTGGAAGGATTTATTGACTTCCATACCGAGATTACCCTGTTGACTGTAACTCAGAAAGAAGGTGAAACGCTTTTCTGTGCGCCAATTGGTCACCGTCAAGAAAGAG
Organism: Flavobacteriales bacterium; assembly: GCA_012269745.1. Classification (GTDB taxonomy): domain Bacteria; phylum Bacteroidota; class Bacteroidia; order Flavobacteriales; family Schleiferiaceae; genus UBA10364. The sequence goes on from JAAXJR010000039.1 coordinate 24,212, forward strand.
GAGATTACCAAGAGAGCTGGCAGCCTTGCGCAATGGACCCTGCCCAGTTGAAAGAAGCTCAGGCCATGGCTAAGAAAGTCACTGAAGCATTGGGTGGCGCCGGTATTTGGGGTATTGAATTTTTCTTGGGACACGATGCTGTGTACTTCTCCGAATTGAGTCCACGTCCGCACGATACAGGAATGGTTACTCTTGCAGGAACGCAAAATTTTAATGAGTTTGAGCTACATGCAAGAGCACTGCTCGGGCTGAACATCCCGGCTATTGAATTAAGATATCCAGGCGTGAGCGCTGTAGTGTTGGCACAGACAGAAGGCGAGCCAGTATATTCTGGAACGGAATTGGCCGCTGCTCAACTTCAATCTGATTTCAAGATTTTTGGAAAGCCCACCACCAGACCTTACCGTAGAATGGCCGTTGCGCTTGCATACGACAGAACGGGGGAGGAAACCATGGATGCTATGCGTGAGCGTGCTGCGAACATTGCAGCAATGATTAAAGTGCATTAACCTTTTCGCGGATTGCTTCGATAAATTCGTGGGCAGTGGCTTGTTCCAGTGCGTCTATAGTATGTCCTTCGAGCTTGTGGTAGCGAAGTCCTCTTCTGAATGCTTCTACAATAGCAGGGTTTGAGCTTTTCATGTAGTTGATAGAGCCATAAGAGAACATTACTTCACTATGGTTAGGGCCAATTTCTAGAAGCGCTCCATCGCTTAGTGTCAAGTAATTACAAAGTACCATCTGGTAAGCCTTGCCCTCTTTAGTCTGTTCAGAAAGAATGTTTTCCAAAAGTTTATCTAGTACTGCGTGAAGTTCTTCTTTGAGTTGGTTCTTAACGCGATCTGACATGCGAGAATTCTCACTGACGTAGCGAATCTGTCCGATAAGGTTATCGAAAGCACCGTTCACCCAAAACTCTGTACTCTTAATTCCTTCGCTTAGTTTGGTGAGTTCTTTGCCCTTTTGGATGAGTGCCTCTGGGATGGCTAATGGATCGAATCGTTCCGCCCTTCTCATATTTTCCATCACCCAGAGGTAGTATCGGAATGCACTTAAGCCGGGTTGATCCATATACCTGTACAAAGGAACTTCCTTGGCCGTGAAGTAGAGCTGTGCATTGGGAAGCTGTAAGGCCAATTCTAGATTCTTTCTGGTGTTGTCCAAATAAAAATCGATATCCCCATAATCCTTAATAGGAGGGAGTGTGGTACATACCACAACCTGGCTATTTTCTTCAGGATCGGAGCGCAACGCATCGATACTTATGGAAAAATGGTTGGCCAGCTTGACCATCTCATCTGCAGTCAGAGGAGTGGCTCCAGTTCTCTTACGGTATAAGGACGCTCTAGAACAACCTAGAACAGCCATGAGGTCTGCGTTAATTTTTGATTTGCCCTTGGTGGAGTTGAATATCTCCTCAAACATTTGTTGCTGGAAGGCGTTCGGTTGATACATGGTTCTGTAGCTTGGAATCATAAATGTATCTATTTTTGCCGCAATGAGTGCTACCACGCCTAAAACTTCCACATTATCTAAACTTCCGGGTAAGATGTACTTACATCCCGCTACCGGTGAGGAGTTGTTCATTACCACTCCTAGTTTCAGGCAAGGCAATGCCTCCTTTTTGAAAAGTCGCGGTTTGCAATTACTAAACGCCATGGCAGCGCTCAAGGTTCAGGTACTGGGAAGTTTCTGGTTACCTGGTATGCATATCTATTCCGCTAATGATATTCAGAGCATACCGACTATTGGTGCGCTTCCTAAGAGTTTACTTTTCGTAGGTGCGACAACAGAACCAGTAAACAATTATAATTGGTATAGTTTCAAAGGCGATCCACTCATGGTCGTAGAAAACCGTTGGGGGAGTGTTGAAGACTACGTCAATAGCTTCAAAAAGAAATATAGGGCTCGTTACCGCAAGGCGATGGAACTAGGTTCAACGGTCGAAACTTTTTACGTGAATCAGCCTGATGACTTTGAAGATTGTTGTCAAATGTTTCAGAGTACGCTCGCACCGAAGGTTGCAGCGTTACCAGAAAATCTGTCGCTTCTATTGGAGGGCTTCGGCAGTTGGTTCGGGGAAGATTACAAAGTGCTTGCCGCAAAACAGGATGGAAGAATCATCGGTTTCATTGGGTACTTGAAAGATGGAGAAGTGTTGCGCGCCATGCATTATGGCGCTATAGAAGATGCCCCTGGTGGCCTATATAGTCTTTTGATGTTTGAAGTCATTCATCGCGGCATCGAGGGAGGATTTAGTGAGATTAACTTAGGTAGAACTGCCACGGAGATTAAAAGTACTTACGGTGCTGTAGCCCGCGATAACTATTTTTCCTTTTATACCACTAAGCCTTTGTTGAAACTTGTACTTCGCATTGCCAAGAATAGGTATCAGCCAAAGGGATACATTCTAAGATCTGCATTGAAATAGGCACTGATGGCACAGATGTTGGTAGGTTTGAAGTACCATTAACCTATCTTTTTGCCTCATGAGTTTTGGATTCATGTTCATTATTGTTCCCATTGGTTTGGGGCTATTCGCCCTCGAATTTTACTTCCTTCACAAGCGTGGTTATAAGGTCACATTAGACCAAACCGCACTGAATTTATCTTTAGGATTCTTTGATCGATTTGTTGGTCTCTACCTCACCGAGCGGTCCTTAGTGCTGGTTCATGAAGCCATCAACTATGCCGTTTTACCCGAGATGCCCTTGAATGCAGTGACCTTTGTTCTCACCTTCTTCGCGGTCGATCTCATCTGGTACATCTTCCACATTATGGGGCATCGAATAAGTATCATGTGGGGTATACATCTTGTGCATCATCAAAGCGACGAGTATAATTTAAGTGTGAATTTTGCCCTTAGTCCACTGGGTTTCATTTTGCGCAGTTTTATGTACTCTTCTTTGGTAATCATAGGGTTCCCCTTAGAGTATGTAGTCATGAGCAGTTACCTAAATGCGTTCTACCAATACTACCTACACACAGAGTTTATTAATACCATTCCAATTCTCGATAGGCTCTTTGTGATGCCTGCTCATCACAAAGTTCACCATGCTTCAAATGAAGAGTATCTCGATAAAAACTATGGAGGCGTATTCATCATTTGGGATAAGCTCTTTGGTACATTTGAACCGATGAAGGCCAAGCCTAAATATGGCCTTACTACAGCATTGCCGCACAAAGACTTCTTGAATATTCAGCTCTTCTTTTTCAAAAAGTTGATACAAAATTTTCGTGAATTCGGTTTCGTAAAAGGAGTTTCTTTGTTGTTCAAAGGGCCTGAACATCAAACATCTGACGTCCCACGAGTATTGAATATTACCACGAAGGTGAAGCTGTGGAAAGTTACCTTGGGTACCGTAATTTATGTTCTGTGCTACCGCATAATGATCACCACAGAAAATATTCCGGTACTAATCACTGTTTGCTTGATGAATCTAAGCGCAATTATGATCATTAACGGGATTAAGACACCACGTACTGAAGTAGGCTGGCGATTTCTTCGTCGTAGGGTAGTTCATTTTTACGATTCTTTTCGTGCTAGCTGGTAGAGTCATTTCTCTTGTTTCATAGCTTTGACGGATTAAGATTCCCTTATGTTTCAATCCTTCCGCAATTCATTTGGTAGTATTACTGTCGCCTCGATGGGTGCATCTCTCGTACAAGCTGAGCTGAACGGTAAGGAATTACTCCACGATTTTGGCGATCAGTGGCACCAGTGGGCCGCTGGAGCGGTAATGTTCCCATTTCCAGTGCGCATGGCATCAGGGACGGTGATGGTATTCGAAGGAGCTGAATATCATTGGCCCATCAACGATGCGAAACACCGCGCGGCGCTACACGGCTTTACGCCTTGGGAGGAATTTGAATTGGCCCAACTGCCAAATGGTATACAAGCGAGCTGGAACTATGATGGTTCGAAAGAATTTTATCCTTTTCCGTGCCGATTAACCATCAGCTATACTCTTGAGGAGCATGGTCTTACCCTTAGCGGACGTATAGAGAATCTTGGCGAAGCAAATTTACCTTTTCATATGGGGTGGCATCCTTATTTCAAGACCAATGCCCCGGCCTTACACCCAGCACCTACCCATCGATTAAAGAAGAATGAAGTAAGCCATCCGGGCGAAAAGATTTCTTTTGAAGGTTTTGATTGGTCCGAAGAAGTAGACGGCGCCTTTTTTATGGATTCTATCGAGCTTGGGGATGTTTGTATCCAACCGCTATCCGCCATTACCCAGGTATTCCGACCTGTGGATGCCTCTTTTGTGGCTATTGAGCCGATCACAGGTCTAGGTCACCCAGATATCTCTTGGCGCATTGTGCCGCCAGGAGAAGCGGATGAGGTGGCGACGACTATTCGCGTAGGGAAGTAAGGGTACCTTCTTTAAGTCCTTCGAATTCCATTTTGTTGAAGGGTGCCTTTGGGAAAAAGGTAGCTGTCATGGCCGTCAGCCCATCGTCGGCCAAAAGTTCGAGGCTCATGACATCCATATACATTTCGTAATCTGCGCCAGTGGTTTTCCTAGGGCCGCTCATGATGTTCTTAAAAGAAGGTTCAAAATCGACCAATCCGCATTTGGAGCGGTCGATGTAAATGGAATCTACACTGGTCCAAATGTCTAGGGTGTCGCCAGCAGCAGAAGTCAATCGCAGCGACCATTGCGGCTCCGCAGAGAAATTAATTCCAAAAGTATTGGTACCACGAAGCCCCATCGTTGGTTCGAGATTGGCTTGGAAACCAGTGCCGCCGTCCATGCGGAACTGTTGCTTGATGTGGAATTGGCCATCAAGATCCACCAAAGACAGTTCTCTTGGTAAGGTCATGCTGCTACGCCACTTATAGGTAGGGACTACTTGGGCATACTCCCAATTGCTCATCCAGCCCATGAAGAGTTTTTTGCCTCGGTCAGTTGGAGCATTCCACCAATTCACGCCGGCGTAGTTATCACGTCCCCAATCCATGTAGCGTTGGTCGTCGTGCTCAGCGGTGAAGGCTATTCCGTCCCAATGACCTACGAAGTATTGCGTACCTGATCCGCCGTTTGGCGCACCGCTGCCTATGCTAACAAGGAGGATGTCCTTACGGATGCCTTCTTCGGTAGTAAGCGAAAAGAGCTCCGGGCATTCCCAGACTCCACCGTGGTTGCCTTGTTCGCCTGAAAATTGGCTTAAAGGGTTCCAATCCAATAAATTCTCACTGCCGTAAAATGCAATTTCTTGACCCACTGTAAGGGCACATATCCACTGCGTTCCGTCCCACATCATCTTAGGGTCTCGAAAGTCTTTTAATTCCGGGTTAGGGAGGACAGGGTTGCCTTCGTAAAATTCATAGGTCATCCCACCGTCTAGGCTGTAGCTGATACCCTGTGTTTGTACGTCGCCCGGGCGCTTGTGGAACGTGTACATGGCGATGATGGGAGGGGTGCTGTCCACGGCTAAGCCGCTCACGTTAAAGGTGTCAATCACTGCCGACCCACTAAAAATGTAGCCCAAGGCCGTATCCGGATAAATAGCAATGGGGTGCTCGGTCCAATGCACCAAATCTTTGGTGCTTGCGTGTCCCCAATGCATAGGCCCCCACTGATTGCCCTCAGGGTAATATTGAAAATACAAATGGTAGGTCCCGTCTTTATAGAACATCCCGTTCGGATCATTCATCCAATGCGCCTCTGGCGAAAAGTGATAGAGCGGGCGGTATACTTCAGAGGTATCTGCACTCGAAGTTTGATTTGGGTCCAATTCCGTTGGCGCGCACGCCGTAAAATACAGAAGAGTGGCTAGAATGAAATATCTCATGTTGCGTCGATAAAGGCTTTGAATTCGGTTTTGCTAATAAGCGGGTTAGCTCCTTCTTTACTGGCGACCATAGCGCCAAGGGCAGCGGCGTAATCTAGCGTTAGTTGCGGTTCCAATAGGTGGGAAATACCAAAGAGCATAGCAGCTAGAAAGCTATCTCCAGCACCCACGGTATCTTTTACCGTTACTGGAAAAACCTTGCTTTGAAGTGTGCCCAGATTATTCACCCAAAGCGCGCCTTGGCCACCTTTAGTTACGATGAGTTCTTGGGTGTCGAATGTTTCGTGCATGGCTTCAAAACCGAGCTCGGGATCGGTATTTATTTGTAGCCACTGGGCAAGCAATTCATATTCTTCTTCGTTCACTTTGACGATTTCGGTGCCTTCAAGTAGTTCTAAGATGGAATCTGAATCGATAAAGGGTGCTCTGAGGTTGAGGTCAAACACACGTGTATTGGCCTGAGCTCTGAGCGCTTTCAGCGCCCGGTAGCTGTGTTTATTTCTAGTTGCTAATGACCCATGCAAGAGCAGGTCGCCGGGCTCCCATGAAATTTCAGGCGTACCAATAAAATCCCAAGCGCTTGGCTCATCTATGGTATAGCAAACCTCCGAAGGATTGGAGGTGTCCACCGTGACCGTTCCAGTAGGGTGATCGCCTCTGGTGATGTATCTAGTATTGACGTCCCGCTCTTGCAGAATATCCAGTAGCATTCGTCCACGCTCATCATCGCCAATAGAGGAAATGACGGCGCTTTCTAGTCCCAAATTCTGCGCGTGAATAGCGACGTTCATAGGTGCTCCGCCCGGTTTAGCACCGCTGGGGAAGAGGTCCCACAATACTTCGCCAAAGCAATAGAGTTTAGGCATCTTTCGAGGTTAATTGGTCTTGCAATTCCTCCAGACTAACGCCCTTTGTTTCCGGCATCATCAAATGCGTGAATAGCAGTTGCAGCACCATAAAGGCTGCGAAGAAGGCGAATACCGTCCATCCTGGGAACGCTTC
>JAAXJR010000028.1 GCA_012269745.1 Flavobacteriales bacterium
ACACTAAGGGTGAAAAAGATCTGACCGGCTGCTGCAAGCCAAATTTTCGGATTTGCTAGTGTTGTGAAGTCCGGTTGCCATAAATAGTTCAGACCTACGTAGGTAGAACAATCGGCACAACGTCCTGTAGAACCAGTGGTCCAAGACATAATGGCCAAGAAAGCACCAAAGCCAATCAAGAGTGGCATGGCAATCTTCGCTACTTTTTCAATACCCGCGCTCAAGCCGCGTGAAAGGATGTAAATATTTACAGATAGGGTAATTAGGAAGGCGAGCAGTGCCCATACTGGGAAGTTGATACCTGCGCCAAGGTCAACGTAGTTGTTGAAGAATTGGTCCAAACCGTCGAGGTCCATACCTAGAAAATCGCCCTTGAGGGATTTTAAGGTGTAGGTCAACGTCCATGATTCGATGTACGTGTAATACGCCATGACCCCCATGTTGGTGAAGATCCCGAAGACTCCGAAGTATTTCCAGAAACGCTTCTTGGTCATGTTATCTAGAATGAACGGTGTACTATGATCGCCGAATCGACCGCCGAATCGGCCCATTGCCCACTCTACCCATAAAAGAGGTATACCCATGAGCAAAAAGGATACGAGGTAAGGGATGATAAAGGTTCCGCCGCCATTTTGAACGGCCTGAACTGGAAAACGCAGGAAGTTTCCTAGACCAACTGCATTACCCGCCATAGCGAGAATGAGTCCGACGCGGGAACCCCAAGATTCAGTAGTGTTTGACATGTAACCTAAAGGTTAGTTTAGAATAAGCCCGAAAATAAACGATTGAAGCTCAAAGAGCAAATCGAAGGCTATAATCCTGCCTGCTGCGCAATGACCTCCAAAGCTTCGCTAAAACTGTGCGGGGCATATCCTAACTCTGATTGTGCTTTTGAGATGTCAAAACCAGTACGAGGAGGGCGTTTTGCCGGTTGGTTCAAGGTCGTGCTGTCCACCCTTGTCACAGAATCCATCGACAGATTGAAGTGCTCGGCAACGTGACCTACGAGCTGGTAAATAGACATGAAGTCTGGACCGGATATGTTGTAGATGCCTTGCGCTTTCTGCGTGGCTGCCAACAAGGCGCCTTGGGCAAGATCTTCGGCGAGGGTGGGTGTGCGGAATTGGTCGTCAACGACATTGATGGCCTGGCCCTTCTCCAGAGCGCCTTTCGCCCACAATACAATATTGCTACGGCTCAAATCTTCAGCCATACCGATAACCAAAACCGTACGAAGGATACTCCAATGCTCTAGCTGCTGCACGATTCTCTCCGCCTCAAGCTTTGTTTCTCCATAGTAGCTCAGCGGATTAGGAATGCCATTTTCATCATAAGGCCCATCCTTTCCGTCAAAAATGAAGTCTGTACTAATATGTACAAGATGAGCACCGATTGATTTCGCTGCATCAGCCATGTTTTGGGTACCTACTACATTCAGTTGATACGCCAATTCCTTGTTCTGTTCACATTGGTCCACATGAGTCATTGCAGCACCGTGGATTATAACATCAGGTTTGAATTCTAGTACTACTTTCATCACTTCTTCAGCATTGGTGATGTCCATCGAAGCATATTTAGCCGTACCTAGATTGATAGTTCTGTTCTCTCCTCTTGCGGTGGCTAAGAAGGCATGATCAGAATAGCCTGTTGTTGCTGCTGAAATTTTTTGTCCTAGTAAGCCGTTTGAACCGGTGTATAGAATCTTCATGTGTTCTTCTTGGTTTGGGTGCGAAATTATTTGGTCTTTTCTGTAAACCAAGCTCTGAACTCTTTTATCTGCTCATCATTCCCCAATACGTACAATTTTGAATGTGGCGCCACTTTAAAATCAGGCGCAGGGTTCACAGTTAAGTTACCTTGTTCACAAACGTATCCAATAACCGTACAGCCAGTTTGCTGACGAATCTCCAAATCTTTGATGTTACACGCACTGAACACCTCTGGCAATTCATCCACTACAATTTCCTCAATATTCGTCGCGGACGAACCACCTACGCTAAGGTGATCCAAGAAGTTCATCACTCCCGGATTCATCAAGTTATGTGCTAAATGGGCTCCACCCACCAAGTTCGGGCTCACTGTGTAGGTCGCTCCAGCAGCCAATAGTTTTCGCTCTGTACTTTCTGTATTCGCTCTTGCACCTATGGTCATCGTTGGATTCAGTTGTCGTGCCGAAATAACCACAAAGAGATTGTCCGTATCAGAGGCTAGTGCTGCAATTAACGAAGAGGCCTTGTCTATATTGACCTTTTCTAAAGTGGTATCGTCAGTGGCATCTCCAACTATGACCAATACTTTTTGGAATTGGTTTCGGAATTCCTCCGCGCGTTGCTCGTCTTTTTCGATCACTACAACATCTGCACCGTATGCTTGAAGCTTACTCACGACTTGACGGCCGTTTCTACCTAAACCACAAACAATGGCATGTCCTTCTAACTTTTCCACCTTACGTTCAATTCTTTTGGTGAGTAAAAAATGACGAACTCGTCCATCGATAGCTAATTGGGCGAGAAGCCCTGCACCATAGGCAAAGGTCCCGAAGCTGGATACAATAAGTAGGATAGTAAACCAAGTCCCCGTGACTGACAAAGAAGTCACCTCATTGAACCCCACAGTGCTGACAGTCTGAATGACCATGTAAAATGCCTGTAGCCATTCTAAGTCTTCAATAAGTCGGTAACCGATTGTTCCACCCGCCAAAATGAAGGTGAACAAGATGAGTACTTTTCTTAGGCTGTGGAATGGATTGTTCATCTCCATAAAGGTAAACGCTTCGCCTAAAACTACTGCCTAGATTTTAGGCAATGTGTACCGGTAGATTAAATTAAAATTGACCATGTCCACCTTATTGATAGTCTGCCCGGCTGTAATCGTCTGTGAACCAAGAGGCACCTTGTAGACGAGCATAGTCAAAAGTGAATGTGTATTTCCTTTCCAACTTTGCCCCCACCATATATTCGTCTGCTGATTACTAGGCATCGCATACTTATTATAGAGGTAATCCTCTGGCTCAGGTCGAGCATAAACGCCAGTACTCACACCGCCCGTATGTCGAACTTTATTCTGCATCCATTTTCCTTTGGCACCAAAAACTACCGCTAGCGTTTTTCCCATGCCCTCTTGACGTTCTCTGCCTTGAAAAGTGACTATACTCTCTCTACCCCATTCACGAGGAAACAAGAGCTTACCCTTGCCATCAATGTATGAAGCCGCTGCGTAGTAATCTACATCGCCTACTTTATTTGAATACTTAATGCCGTAAAATTGGCTACGCTGCTGCTGGAAATAGGCTAAATAAGGATCGTCATTTCCTCCATTCCCCCACCGCTGCTGGCGGATGAATTGGAGCTCAAAGAGGTGCTGATTATGTGCCAATTTTTCATCGAATACAACAGTATGAAAAACACCGACAACACCAGTATAATCGATACTAAAGGCACTGTACCACTGACCAATAGCATGATTGTATTCATATTGTCCGTAAATAATTCCAGGCGTTTGAACTTCACTTTTATCGTGCCTAGATCCACTTGTATCTAAACCCGGATTGTATTGAGAAAGTGAAGCTGCAACAGGTTTAAAACTTGAAGTTGACCGAGCACCAACGTGGCTTATAGCAGCAAACTTGAACTTATTTTCACCTTGTTTAATAGAATAATTGATTCCCGTAAAGGTTGAAGGAATCATGCGCCCATGTTCCATATTCAAGAAGAATCCATCTAACGCAAAATTACCTATACCTAATCTCGCTCCTTTCTTTTGATAAACTACCTCTACTATGGAAGGCATGAAAATTTGCGCTTGTTCCCGGTTCGTTACTGAGAATAATCCCGATTCATACCTCGAGGTCTTTCCGGTTAAAGCATCCTGTTCAAAGGCATTATCCATGACCTTTGTGGTGAAAAATAAATCGGTTTCTAAAGACCAGTACTTTCTTTTAGCGTCGATCAAAATTTCAATCCCTTGGGCGGAAGCGTAGTAATCTTTGAGGTCCGAATATGGCCCAAAGAGACCATTTTGAGTGGTCATGAAATAGGTGGTAGTTCGGGCACCGAGAGTCACTTTTAAGGAATCAGCACCTTGGCCCCATAAGTAAATAGGGAGCAAAAAGAGTAGTAAAGAATTCTTCACTGGTTATTTGGACTTTTTCAGACCGTATTCCTCTTGGTAGAAAGCCGCAATCTCCGAGAATGGACCATATTTGTGTTGCAATGCAGAGAAATGGTCTGCCCATGGCCCATAAGGCGTAGACATGGGTTTCAGTTTCTTATCTGGGAAATCCGCCTCTGGAGTAGACTTTAATGGACGTTCAAAACTATTGATATATCCAGCCACATCGTAAGCTTCTTCATCTGTTAGTAATGGTTCGTCTGCTGTCGTTCCTAGAGGCATATTCCCCTTAATGAACTGTGCTGCTGTTAACACTCTATGCATTCCAGCCCCATGATTGTATGAATCTGGGCCCCATAGTGGTGGATACAGATATGTATTGCTTCCTGGGTTTCTTTGGCCCTGACCGTCCGCTTGATGGCAGGTTGTACAATGCTGCACATATACTTTTTCACCGTGCTTTAGATCTACAGCTCTATCAGGATAATCAACCTTTAAAAACTTATTCCCTGCTACCTTCTCGCCTCTAGGCTTGTTCAAACTCAACCATTCCATGTAAGCTACCATAGCTTCCATTTCTTCTGAGTCAACTGGTAATGGCTTACCGTTCATTGAACGCTGCATACAGCCATTGATGCGCTCCTGTATCGTTCCTTCTTTATTCTCACGGCTACGGAATTGAGGAAACTGACTTGGAACAGTAACGAAAGGAGCTGCAAACGGTTTGGAACCACCGTCCAAATGACATGAATTACAATCCAGATTATTACCGGCAAAAGGTTTACTTGAATTGGGGCCGAGATGATCAGCGGTCTCCATAATGAGCTTTCGTCCATAGGCTACTTGCTGAGTAGTTGCAGGATTATCAAAGCTCACATCCTTAAAAATACTATAGTCCCAAGGAACTTCAGGGCTTACTTCAACCAATTCAGAAAAAACTTGCTTCGGCGGAAGATTGCTATCTACCCCCCAGATTAAGCCTAGGGCGAACAAACCAAGTAAGACGGCAAATACAGTCTTACCCATACCCGCTATTATCAGTGCGAGCTGTTCTTTTCTATTTTCTGGCAAGTTCTTGTATTCCATGGTTTAGTGCGGAAGTTTATCCTTTAACAAGCCATAAAGGAAAGTACCAAAAACTGCCGCGATTAAGACTATAAAATAGCCGGCGTATCCTGCACCGATATTAACTACAATCGGCCCTGGACAAGCACCACTAAGTGCCCAACCTAAACCAAAAATAGTCCCTCCTATCAGGTAACGAGGAATGCTCCAAGCCTTTGGAGTAAATACGATTTGACCACCTGCGAAATCCTTGATTTTCTTTGCTTTTATGATGGCTACCATTGGCACACCCAATGCTACAGCTAGACCAATAATTCCGTACATATGGAAGGCCTGAAATCTGAACATCTCTTGAATTCTGTACCATGAAGCTGCCTCACTTTTAAACATGATGATGCCAAACAAAGTACCTGCGATTAAAAATTTAATATTCTTCATGGCTTAGTAAATTAATGGGAATAGAACGTGTGTCATGAGTAAACCACCGATAAAGAACCCGACTACGGCCAATAATGATGCTGGCTGAAGGTTCGAGATTCCGCTGATTGCATGCCCAGAGGTACATCCACCAGCATAACGAGCGCCGAAACCTACCATCAAACCGCCGAGTGCAAGAATGATGATATTTTTGGTTTCACCCATCGCTTCTGATCCAAATTGGCTTGCTGGAACAAAACCTTCAGGAGTACTGAAGCCAAGTGCACTTAAATCTGTAATTGTGCTCTCTGAAATAGCTACTGTATAATCATCTACAGTCAAAAAGTTTGCTGCGAGGTACCCACCTAATCCAGCACCAACCAAAAAGAATAAGTTCCAGCTCTGTGTTTTCCAATCGAACTGAAAGAACGGTGCGTATTTATCTGCACCACACATGGTACAGAGCGTTCTTAAGTTGCTCGAGAAGCCAAAACTCTTCCCAAAGAATAGCATGATAAACATAATTAGTGCTATCAGCGCACCACTTACGTACCATGGCCAAGGTTGCATAATCCAATCCATAATTTCGTGATTCTAAATGTTAACGATCAGGGGTCGTTAAGCCAGAAAACCGCAGGGAACTTTCCCTACGGTTTCTGTTCTAATTAGTCTTAGTTATAGTGTGGAAGGACAAACGTAGTCCGTTACTTTCAATGACGTATTCTTGATAGCACCAAACCCACCAGCTACATCAATCATGTTGTGGTATCCTCTTGCTTTCAAAATTGAGGCCGCAATAACTGAACGGTAACCACCTGCACAGTGAATGTAGAAGGTACCTTCTTGTGGCACAGAAGCCATTTGATCGTTCAAGTAATCCAATTCAACATTAATTGCATCTTCCACGTGCTCACTGAGGTACTCTCCTTTCTTACGAACATCAACGATGGTAGCGCCTTCAATTGCTGATAATTCTTCAGCGGTAACTTGGTCTAGAGTATCTACCTCTTTTCCTGCACTCTTCCATGCATCAAACCCACCTTCGAGAAAACCAATGGTTTGATCGTATCCAACGCGCGATAAACGGGTTAGCACTTCTTCTTCCATCCCAGGATCCGCTACAATCAAAAGCTTTTGATTGATATCTGGAATCATTGCACCTACCCACATTGCAAAACTTCCTTTAATACCTATGAAGATTGATTGTGGAATAAATCCATGGATGAACTCCGTTTGGTGACGTGTATCAAGAATCAATGCATCCGTTTCGTTAGCCGCTGCTTCGAATGCTTCAGGGCTCATCGGTGTCATGGCACGATCCATAACCGTATCCAAGCTTTCATAACCCACTTTATTCAATCGAACATTTTCCGGGAAATATGCTGGCGGAGTTGTCAAACCGTCCGTAACCTCAGCAACAAACTCTGCTTCTGTCATATCTGCGCGTAGAGCGTAGTTGGTTGCTTTTTGTTCACCAATAGTACCAACAGTCTCCTTCGACATATTCTTACCACAAGATGAACCTGCACCGTGACCTGGGTATACGATAACGTCATCCGCTAAAGTCATAATTTTAGTACGAAGAGACTTAAAAAGCGTCTGAGCCAATTGCTCCTGCGTCATATCTACTGCTTTTTGAGCCAAATCTGGACGACCTACATCGCCTAAGAAAAGGGTATCGCCAGAGAAAACAGCATGGTCTTTACCACTCTCGTCTTTCAATAAATACGTGGTACTTTCCATCGTATGACCTGGCGTGTGAAGCACGTGGATTTCAACATCACCTACTTTCAAAACCTCGCCGTCCTCAGCTACTTTACAATCGAATTTAGGATTCGCAAGAGGTCCATAAACGATAGTTGCACCCGTCTTTTTCGCTAAGTCTAAGTGTCCTGAAACAAAATCTGCATGGAAGTGAGTTTCAAGAATATACTTGATTTTCACCCCGTCCTTTTCTGCGCGGTCGATATATGGACCTACTTCACGCAATGGATCAATAACTACAGCTTCGCCGTTTGATGCAATGTAGTAAGCACCTTGAGCCAAACATCCTGTGTAAATCTGTTCTACAATCATGTCCGTGAATTTTATAGTTCTAAAATATTATAATACTTGTTTCAAAATGATGTAGACGGCCATAACCAATACAAACCATCCAAATCCTTTCTTCAACTTCTTACCATCAATAAACTTGGTCAGATAGATACCTACAAAGATACCTACAACAGCAATGGCTGTAACTGTTAATAGTAATGTCCAATCAATGTATAGATCCGGTCTTTGAACATCACCGATAAAGCCAATCAAACTCTTCGCTGCAATAATGAGCAATGAAGTACCAACAGCCTTCTTCATTGGTAGTTTAGCAAAAAGCACCAATGCTGGGATGATCAAGAACCCTCCGCCAGCACCGACAATACCCGTTAAAACACCAACTACTGCACCCTCAGCAATAATTGCTGGAATATTGAACTGTGGTTCAGCATCTTCGTCACCTTCACTATCCTTGCGCTTGTTGCGGATCATACTTACCGAAGCTGCAAGCATTACTAAAGCAAAGAATACCATAATAGCGATATCCTTGGTCAGCGTAAAAGAGCCAATTGTCACTATTTCCGAAGGAATTGCGGGGACCAAATACGCTCGAGTCAGATAAACTGCGATAAATGCCGGAATGGTAAAAACGACAGCTGTCTTATAGTTCACATTCCCCATAGTTGCATTGCGAATACCACCGACCAATGCAGTTGTTCCAACAATGAACAATGAATACGCAGTACTTACCTCGGCACTTTCGCCAAATAGGTACACGAGTACCGGTACAGTTAAAATAGATCCTCCACCTCCGATAAGGCCGAGTGATATTCCAATAAAAATAGATGCGATATAACCTATTATCTCCATGACTTCGTTTTGATACATCAAACTTAGTCAGGTTCTAACAGTATGGGTGTGACTCAGCGCACACTAGAACAAAATACGCTCCATTTCCTGCTGAAGCTCTCGGGCAGCAACGGATGCAGCCTCTGCAAAATCTTTTTCCTTGCTTTGATAAATGATACCGCGGGTAGAGTTTACCAAGACTCCGTAGTCGTCATTTGTCGCTTTTGTAAGCACATCCTCAAGAGAACCTCCTTGAGCACCAACACCTGGCACTAAGAAGAATGAATCTGGGGCAGCCTTACGAACACGTTCCAGGTATTCTGTTTTGGTGGC
>JAAXJR010000053.1 GCA_012269745.1 Flavobacteriales bacterium
GTTGTTCCGATGTCCAATCCGACGGCTAATGGGGCATTTTGTGTCATCTCGATGTAGTTACTACTTGGTTCTTATAGCGCAAATCGATACGCTTAATCTCTTTTAATTCTTCTTCCGTGTGGGCGGCGTAATACGCTGCCAATTTCTTTAGCTCACCTTCCAATCGCTCATCGCGGTGTGCCTTCGCAACATGTTGGTAGGCACGCGGGACCAATTCCACTGTCCCACTGTCCACCGCCAATTGCGCGATGCTGTTTTCACTTACTATGCTAGACATCTTTTGAAGCATCGTACCCGCTTCGGCCAACATTGCGCTGTCTGCGGTTCCTGTGATCACTGGTAGATCCAACCACTTGCCCTTCGGCTGCTTCAGGACCTCGTTTTCAGAGGTGATTAAAAAGTTGTGTTCGCTCGTGTAAGCCATGGCTACAGCGCTCTTGTTAACCACTTCAACGACGAGGCTGCTGTCCATATTCCAATATACCTGCGCTTCTTTCACGTATGGCAGGGCTTCAATAGAGGTTTCTAACAAAAAGGCGTTGAGGCTCAGGGCAATAGAATCGCCTTGCTCTTTAAGGAAGGTGTTTACCTCCTTACGCACCTGTTTTTCGGTGGTAAGTCCTTGTTTTTCAGAGTCTTCAATGCTGATGGCGACGTCGTAGAATTTCGCATTATTCACGTAGTTTTTGCTGCCTATGCTAGCGGCCACAAGGCCTGAAAGCAGTAGCACGAGCAGAGCGACCCCTAAAACCTTGCGCTTTTTCATGCCAATCCTGCTTTTATAGTTCCTACTAAATCTCCTATATCTCCGGCCCCTACCATGAGTACAACCTCTGGCTGAAGGGCCTTTAATTTTTGCGTTAAATCGACTTTTTGAACGACCTCGGCCTGCGGGATTTTTTCCGCTATTTTCTCGCTCTCTACCCCCTGGATAGGCAATTCACGAGCGGGGTAAATAGGTAATAAAAGCGTGTGGGTAGCACGGGCCAATTCTTTTACAAACCCTTCCATAAAATCTCGGGTCCTCGAATACAAATGCGGTTGGAAGACCAGCGCGACTTTCTTCGAAGGATATAGGGCCTCCACACTGTCTAAGAGCGCGTGAAGCTCCGTAGGGTGGTGTGCGTAATCTTCAATAATGACCGGCTCCTCACTGTGGAACTCAAAACGGCGCTTGATGCCTTTAAAGCTGCTCAGCGCCTGCGCAATCTTCGATCCGTCCACCCCAGCATAATGCGCCAAGGCGGCGGCAAGGGTAGCATTGTACACATTGTGTGCCCCAGGCATCTTCAAGCTAGTGGCATGCTCCGCGCCATCCACTACCAAGGTAAATTCATAGGCGCCATTTGCCGGACGCACATCTTTGGCGTGCACCTTCGCGTTCTCGCCCAACACACTCTCGCTCGGCTTTAAATCTGCCCCGGTGAAGGTGGGTCCACTGACTTGGCCCAGAAAGGCTTCAAAAGTCCGGGTCAATTCCCCTGCATCTCCATAGATATCCAAATGATCCGCATCGACGGTGGTCACTGCAGCAGCCTCTGGGTGCAGGTGCATAAAGCTTCGGTCAAACTCATCGGCCTCTACGACAACCCAAGGTCCTTCGCCTAGGCGGTAATTGGTGCCCGATTCGCTCATGATGCCGCCAATAAATCCGGTAGGGTCCTCGCCCGCAACCGTCAATATGTGCAACAGCATCGCAGAAGTGCTCGTCTTACCGTGGGTCCCAGCGATGGCTAGACAGCGGGCAGAATTGGCCAATAATCCCAATGCCTCCGCGCGCTTAATCATCCCAAAATCTTTGAAAAACTCCAACCATCCCAAACCTTGAGGCATCGCAGGCGTGTAAATCACAGTCGTCTGCTCAGCCGCCCAACCCGGGTAGTCATCCGCGTCGTCCTTGTAGGTAATGATCGCGCCCTCCTCGGCAAGCTCGTCCGTGAGCTTCGTCCGCACCTTGTCGTAGCCAAAAACAGGCACACCTTTGTTCAGATAATGGCGCGCAATGGCACTCATGCCGATCCCGCCAATGCCTAAAAACACGATATGTTCCTGCTTTCTACTCACCTAAACCATCAATCAAATCTGCGATATCACTCGTCGCCTTTGGAAGCGCCAATCCTTTAATAGCAGCACTCATTTTTTCAGCGATTTTTTCATTTTGCATCGAAGCCAATTCCTCCAAGAACCGCTTCTCCATGTCTTTTTCGCTCACCAAAATGGCTGCGCCCTTTTCACTCAAGGCCCGAGCATTATGGGTCTGGTGGTCTTCGGCGACATTGGGAGAGGGGATAAGGAGCGCCGGCTTGCCGATCAGACAAAGCTCGCTCAACGTCCCCGCGCCGGCGCGGCTTACAATGGCATCTGCCGCGGCATAGGCCACTGACATATCTTCTATAAAGGCCTGCACCTTGGTGCCATCACCCGTCATGCCTTGGTATTCTTCTTCGTATAATTTTCCGCACTGCCACATCACTTGCCAGCCTTGCGCTTTAATGTCCGCTAAACTTTTGGCTATCTGTCTGTTGATCGCGCGAGCTCCGAGGCTGCCGCCGAGGACGAGCAGGAGCTTTTTGCTCGGATCAAAACCCATGGCCGATTTGCTCGCTCCCTGGTCCGGGAGCTCGCGCGTAAACACCTCTCGGACAGGATTCCCTGTGAGGCGTACACGATCGGTAGGGAAGAATCGAGCGGCATTTTCGTAGGCGGTACAGATGTATTTCGCCTTTTTGCCCAATCTAATGTTTGTAATACCTGCGTAGCTGTTTTGCTCTTGAACGACAGTAGGGATGCCCATGCGTTGCGCCATTAAGAGTACAGGGCCGCTGGCATAGCCGCCGGTACCAATAACGGCATCGGGTTTCATGGTTTTAAGCAGGGCGCGGCAACGGCGCAATGCTACGAGCAATTTGAACGGTACATTCCAGCTCTTCCATGGTTTTTTACGGTTAATTCCCGCAATGGGCACGCCGGTTATTTCAAAGCCCGCGGCAGGCACTTTGTTCATTTCCATCTTGCCCAAAGCACCCACAAAGTGGATCGTGGCACCGGGGTGGCGCTTTTTAAGTTCGGTGGCAATGCTCACCGCTGGGAAAATGTGTCCGCCGGTTCCTCCGCCGCTGATGATGAAGGTCTTACTCATGGGCTAGGGTGTTATTGTTGGACATCATTGAATCTTCCATTTCCTCTTCCTCTTGCGGGCTAGTACCTACAATACGATCGACGTCAGTGTGGCTCACAGAGAGAATGATACCAAGGGCAATACAGGTCATCCAGACGGAAGAGCCCCCTGCGCTGAGGAAGGGGAGTGTTTGCCCGGTCACAGGGAAGAGGTTAGTAGCCACGCCCATATTCACAATGGTTTGCAGTACGATCCCTGAGGCGGCCGCAAGTACCAAGAGGGTGCCAAATTTGGTATGCGCACGCCGTGCTATTTTGACAAATCGGCGGAAGAGGGCGCCGTAGAAAATGATGAGTAGTGTAGCGCCGACCAGGCCGTATTCTTCGGTGATGACGGCGAAGACAAAATCAGAATTGGACTGTGGAAGGAAGTTCTTTTGAATGCTCTTTCCAGGTCCTTTTCCAAAAAATTCTCCTTCGGCAATGGCCATCTTAGCCTGCTCTGTTTGATAGGCGCCGTCCTCATCGCCCCCGCCGCTAAAGTTGACAATACGTGCCTTCCAAGTAGCCACACGGTTACTAATGTTTGGGAAGGCCATGACGATGAGGATGAAGAGCCCTAGGGCGGCTACACCGGCGGCGATGATCTTCCAAAGGTGCTTCCACGGCACGCCAGCAACGACCATCATTAAGAAGCACATGGCAAAGATGATGGCGGTCGTGGAGAAATCGGCCGGTAGGATCAGCATTAGGGTCCCGCCAATCATAATCAGCGGCCATTTGATGTCTTTAAATTCCGAGATGTCCCTGGGCTTTGAGAACCATTTGGCGAGCCAAACCAGTAGCGCTAACGAAGCAAAGGCTGAGGTTTGAAAGCTCATTCCAATAACGGGGATACGTACCCAGCGGGAGGCATTGGCTCCGCCCATTTCCTGACCTTGAAGTAAGGTGATGACCAGCAGAATAAGTGCTGCTGGCATGAGGAGTTGGGAAAGCTTGCCGATCAATCGGAAGTTCAATCGGTGGACGCCGTACATAAATATCCCGCCAATGCTCAGATGAATCATGTGCTTGGTGAGGAAGCTGAAGGTATTTCCGCCGCGGAATTTGTGCGCCAAGGAGCTGCTCGCGCTGTAGATAGGCAAGAAGCTGATGACCATCAGCAGCAGGATGAGCCCCCAGGTGAGGAGGTCGCCCTTCAGATATTTACGAACTGTATCCACCCTAAGAGAAGATTACAGGTTGCGTACCTGCTCTTTGAATTGGTTACCGCGGTCCTCGTAGCTGTCGAAAAGATCGAAAGAGGCACAGCATGGGCTCAGCAATACAGCATCGCCTTTGGCAGCTAAACGCGCAGCCTTGCGAACGGCGCTCTTCATGGAATCGGTTTCCACAACTTCACAAACGCCTTGGAAGGCCTCAATGATTTTCGCGTTATCCACTCCAAGAGCTACGATCGCTTTTACCTTGTCCTTTACCAACGGCATCAATTCGTTGTAGTCGTTCCCTTTGTCTACACCGCCGACAATCCAAACCAATGGTTTTTCTTGACACTCCAGCGCGTAGTAAGTGGCGTTCACATTTGTTGCCTTGCTATCATTGATGTATTCCACACCGCTGATGTTGAGCACGCTCTCCAAACGGTGCTCGAGGGCATCGAAAGACTTCAGCTTCGTGCGGATGGTGTCTTTTCTGATCTTTAGTAGTTGTGCGCTTAGGCCAGCAGCCATTCCGTTGTAAGTGTTGTGCTTGCCCTGTAGTGCTAGTTCTTCAATAGTCATAGCTTCGTTATTTACAGTAATTATGATTTTGTTGTTCTCGTATTTTGCCGCTCTGTGAGGTCCTGCTGGGTGGTCAATTCCAACCGCCAAAACCTCCGGCTTTATTTCTTTTTTAGTTTGCCATTCTTCCAAAAACTCCTTGCTAACGGCGTCGTCGTCGCAGTAGATGAAGTGCCCATCACTTCGGGTAAAATCCAGCAACTGGTATTTGCTTCTCGCATAGGTTGCTAGGTCGTAATTGTACCGGTCCAAATGGTCCGGAGTGATGTTCGTCAAGATGCTGATGTGCGGTTCAAAAATGAGTGCGTCGTCCAGCTGGAAACTACTCACTTCCAAGACCACTACTTCAGGGTCGCCCAGCCCCGCGTCCATTCTATCGGCCAAAGCGCGGCCTAGACTAAGGCCAATATTTCCAGCCAGTACAGCGTCTTTATCACCTGCAATGATGTGGTGGCACAGCGTAGCAGTGGTTGTTTTTCCATTTGACCCGGTCACCGCAACAATAGTCGCCTCCGTATGTCTCGATGCCCAATCCACTTCGCCCATCAGCGGCAATCCGCTCTCCTTCACCTTTTGGATGATGGCTGCTTTGTGTGGGATGCCTGGGCTTTTTATCACGGCCTCGGCCTTCAAAATTTCTGCTTCTGTATGGCCACCTTCTTCGTAGCGTACCCCCCAGCTATCTAGCTTGCCTTTGTCTTCTGCGCTCAGGGTTCCGTATTCACTCAAGAATACCTGAACGCCAAGCCTAGAAGCAAGCTGCGCTGCACCCATGCCGCTTTCTCCGGCACCTAAAATGGCGATATGGCTGTACGGTGTTTGCACCTATTATCTCAGTTTCAAAGTGGCGATTGCGGCTACCGCGAGCATGATGCCTACGATCCAGAATCTGGTGACAATTTTGGTCTCCGGATAGCCTTTTTTCTGGTAGTGGTGGTGGAGCGGGCTCATCAAGAATACACGGCGTCCTTCACCGTATTTTTTCTTCGTGTATTTGAAGTAGCTCACCTGAATGATTACACTCAGATTTTCTGCAAGGAAGACCCCAGCGATAATGGGCAGCAAAAACTCTTTGCGCACTGCTAAGGCCAAAACTGCGATGATGGCGCCTATGGCTAATGATCCCGTATCTCCCATGAATACTTGAGCAGGGAAGCTGTTGTACCACAAAAAACCAATAGCTGCACCGATAAAGGCAGCTGCGAAGATTACAAGCTCACCTGTGTTAGGGATGTACATGATGTTCAGGTAGCTCGCGAAAATGATCGAACCGCTTACGTAGGCCAGAATCAGCAAGGCAGTCATGGCTATGGCTGAGGTACCCGTAGCTAGCCCGTCTAGTCCGTCGGTAAGGTTGGCCCCGTTAGATACCGCGGTGATGATGAAAATAACCGCTAAAATGTACACCACTGCGGTGAGCGGTTTCCCAGCATCACCCATCCAATTCGTGAAGTATGCGTAATCAAACTCGTTGTTTTTAAAGAATGGAATAGTCGTCTTGGTGCTCTTGTGCGCATCGCCGTACGAAGGGCCTGAAACTGCCTCGAATTGCTCGGTTTGAACCACGGGTAATTGCTCTTTGATGGTCACCTCAGGGTGGAAGTACAGGGTGGCTCCAACGATAACGCCCAAGCCCACTTGGCCAATAACCTTAAAAATGCCGCGCAATCCTTTTTTGTCCTTTTTGAAGACCTTGATGTAATCGTCCACAAAACCAATAGCGCCCATCCAAAGTGTACTGATGAGCATTAGGATGATGTAGATGTTGTCTAGCTTTGCCCATAGCAGGGTAGGAATGATGATGGACATGAGAATAATGACGCCTCCCATCGTTGGTGTGCCCGCCTTCTCTTTTTGTCCAGCTAGCCCAAGGTCGCGAACAGTTTCGCCCACCTGAAGCGCGTGCAGCCTATCGATGAGTCGCTTCCCGAAGACCATGCCGATCAATAGTGAGGTGATCACAGCCATAGCAGCGCGGAAGGTGATGTATTGGAACACCCCTGCACCTGGGAGGTCGTACGTTTGGTCTAGAAAGTCAAATAGGTAATAAAGCATCTTAACTGTTTAAAAGGAGGGTTACTTCGAAGACGTCGTCAAAGTCGAATCGTTGTCCTTTGATTTCTTGGTATTTTTCGTGGCCTTTGCCTGCAATCAGGACGATATCTCCTGCCTCAGCGAGCATTACGGCCGATTTTATCGCTTGTTTACGGTCCACAATTTCTAGGCTGCGGCTCTTCAAATCAGGACTCAGCCCTTCGGCCATATCAGCGATGATCTCATTTGGATTTTCATCTCTCGGGTTGTCTGAAGTGAGGATAAGAGTATCGCTACTCTGTGCGGCAATCTGTGCCATTTGTGGGCGCTTGCCTTTATCTCTATTTCCGCCGCATCCTACCACAGTGATGATCTTACCTTGACCTTCGTTGATGGTCTCAATGGTGCTGAGCACATTTTGGAGCGCATCCGGCGTGTGGGCGTAATCCACGATAGCGGTGATGCCCTTGCCAAGGATGGTTTGGAACCTTCCTTCTACTGGGGCTAGTAGGCTGATCGTGGTCAAAGTCTGCAGGGAATCTTTGCCCAGCTCTATGGCAGTTGCGTAGGCTGCGCAGAGGTTGTAGGCATTGAAATCGCCCATGATTCGTGTCCAGCACTCTTGCTCGTTGATGGAAAGGAGCATGCCGTCGAATTGACGTTCGAGGATCTTTCCCTTGTAATGCGAAGGGTACTTTAAGGAGTAAGCACGTTTGGTCGCTTTAGTATCCTGTATCATAGTTAAGCCGTGCTTGACGTCATCGTTGTAGATGGCTACTGCGTCTGACTTCAGCATATCAAAGAGCATCTTCTTCGCCTTGATGTAGCTGTTCATATCGCCGTGGTAGTCCAGGTGGTCACGGGTGATGTTGGTAAAGATGGCTATGTCGTAATCTACATGTGCCACACGGTGTTGTACGAGGGCGTGTGAGCTTACTTCCATGAAGCAGTATTTCACGCCTGCATCTACCATAGTACGCATGTGTTGCTGCACGGCAATGGCATCTGGCGTGGTGTGCGTTGCAGGGACAGATTCACGGCCAATCTTCACATCAATGGTGCTGAGCAGTCCGCATAGCTCTCCTTCCATCTGAGAAAACAGGTTGAAAAGCAAGGTGCTGATGGTGGTCTTCCCGTTGGTGCCTGTAACGCCAATAACCTTCATCTGTTGCGAAGGATTGTCGTGCCAATTCGCTGCAATAGCACTGAGTGCAAAGGCACTATCGGTTGTTTGAATGTAGTTGACGCCTTCGGCTAGTTTTTTTGGTAAACGCTCGCAAACAATGGCAATGGCGCCAAGCTCGATGGCCTTGTCTATGAACAAGTGGCCGTCTACTTGAGTGCCTGGAACAGCGACAAATAGTGCGTTTTTTACAGATTTACGACTGTCGTAGCAAATGCTCTCGATGGCCATCTGCGTGCTTCCGATGACTTCCTTGAGACGGACGCCGTAAATGAGGTCTTTCAGTAATTTCATCGCAAGGTTAGTTTGATTTCGGTTACAGTATTTAGGGGTGTGCCCACGGCGGGGTTTTGGCTCATCACATGACCCGTTCCTTTCATGCTTACTTTAATGTTGTGCGGACCGACAGCCTGAAGCACTTCACGGGCATCTAACCCTTTAAAGCTTGGCACATAGTTTTTCTGGAAGGCCTGGTCAATTCTTGGAATCGACCCTGTAGGAACTTCGTTGATGGCAAGCAACTTTGCATCCACTACCTTGGCCTCCTGCGGCATCTGGCTGTACACTTCGTCTGCAATCGCCTTGAAGACTGGTCCAGCAACAATGTTTCCGTA
>JAAXJR010000071.1 GCA_012269745.1 Flavobacteriales bacterium
TTCCGGACCCGAAATCATAAAGCTTGAACCGTTGATGCCATTGGAAGTTGTGGATAGATGTTGTAACGGTCGCTTTTTTGAACTTTCTAACAAAAAAGCGACCCAAAATCTTCATACTAAAGTTGAATATAGTCGAAAAAGCACTAAAAAAGGCAGAAAAATCTCCTTAATGCACCGAAAAACACCTGGATTACACCCGAAAAACGTCCGAATATGCCGAATTTCATCTCATTTTCGTCCGAATTTGTTCTAAAAAGGTCTGAAAAACTACTTTTTTACTACTTAAAAGGTGCATTTAAAGCAGTTTTGCGATGTCTTTTCGCTTCTCATTGTCGATGGAATCGATGTAATTCATGGTAGTTTTCATAGAGCTGTGCTTGAATTGGTCCATAATGACCTCCAATGAGGCACCGCCCATAAGTAATGCATAGGCATGTGAATGGCGCGCGGTGTATGTGGTTAGGTTTTTAGTCAAATTCAGCTGTTTGGCGATTTGCTTTAGGCCAATGTTGATGCGTCGAACAAACTCCTTGGTGTGCTTGTACTGTTCTTCGGCGGTTTGGTTCGCGTCAATGATGGAAAACACATAGTTTTCAGGCTGAGAATCATCCACGCCTCTTCTTTGAATGACTTCGGTGATGTGTGGATGAATCACTGCGGTGATTTGAACTTGGTTGGATTTGTTGGCACGTTCGGTTTTTTTGCGGACAAATTGAATCACACCTTCCTTCCAATCGATGTCTTTCCAACGTAGGTGCACAATGTCCTTGATGTTGCAGCCGTTGGCGTAGTAGGAGAAGAGCCAAAAGTCTCGAGCCAGTTCTTTTCGTGATCCAGGTTTTACTTCTAGCGCTTTAATAGCTTCCACCTCTTTCTTGCTTAACGCCCGCTTTTTGTTTTGAGCGGAAGGGATCTGGTACTTTCCGTGCGACTTACGCCCAAAAGGATAATACTCTTTGGCAAAGAGTCCGTTGGCAATACCGTAGTTGATCACCGCCCGCAGCGAGCGCAAGTAGATGCCGATGGTGTTTTGAGAATTGCCTTCTTCGCGCATGTAGGCTTCATACTCCTCAAGGAACTCCGGGGTGAGGTCGTTCCAGACTAAGTTTTTGGAAAATGATGTAAGGCTATTTAATGCACATTGATAACTAGAAGTAGTAGAGGCACGGCCTGCTCGCCGAAGGTTATCAATGTATTCCTTAAAAACCGCCTGAAAGGACTTGCTAGAATGAGTAGGCATTGCTGAGCTCTTCCAGCGCGTATCAAATGCATGAAAACTAAAGGGGTGCAATGTATCCGTAATTTCAATAGCTCTACCTTCGTATTCACGGATGGTATGAAAAACCTCACGTTGCGATTTAGACATGCGCTGCCCCGACTGAATTTTTTCCCAATCTGCCTTTGACACGGCACTTACATCTAGAGGGTAATAGCGTTGCTTACGGGCAAAAGTCACCCGAAGCTTAATGGGGTAGATAGGATCTTTAGAGCCGGCGTTTTTTATCAAAGCGCGACGCGTATCCAAAACAACCTTAACAGCTAATGTGCTCATAAATCAAAATTTGCATACAATTTGCATACAAATCTAACGCAAATGACCGTGATCAACAAAAACCATCAATTAGATTTGTGTCATAAGTTATTGAAGATCAGATAATAAAACTTGTTTATTTGAATTGATGTTAATCAACAGTAGTGGATATTTTCTGACTCATAATCAGGTGGTCGCAGGTTCGAGCCCTGCTGGGCCCACTTTAAAGCACTTCCATTTGGAGGTGCTTTTTTATTTCAAAGGAGTTTTCCAAATGTCATTCACCGGTGACGGAGCTTCAAAAGTCAAGGGGCTGCCATTTATAGCTTCCGGAATTTCTATTCTTCTCGCGTGAAGCGCTATTTGATTCTTTAGATAGGGTACTGTTGAGCCGTATTTCTCGTCGCCAATGATGGGGCACCCGATGTGGCTGAGCTGTGCGCGGATTTGGTGGAAGCGGCCGGTTTTGGGTTTTATTTCGAGCAGGTAATGGTCATTAACAGATGATAATACCTTGTAGCTCAACTCCGCTTTTTTGGCGCCTTTGACTTTTGGGTCGACGATTAGGGCTTTTTTACTTTTTGAATCGGTAAGAAGGTAGTGGGTCAGCGTGTCGTTGGTCTTTTCTGGTGCTTTGGAGGTAATGGCCCAATATGTTTTTTGAATTTGGCGCTCTTCGAACCATCTGTTCAGGGTTTTTAAAGTTCCTCGCTTCTTTGCGAAGATTACTACGCCGCTGGTTACTCGGTCTAGTCGGTGGACAACTCCAAGGAAAGGATCGTTCACTTTTTGCTTGAGATAGGCGCGAGAGTTAGCCTCAAGATTATTGCCTTCGAAGGGGTTGTCTTCGGTAATCATTCCCGCAGGTTTATTGACAACCAACAATTGGTTCGATTCAAATAAAACGCCTTCTTTTTCTACCATGCGGGCAAGCTAATCATTTAACGTGAATTTCATCTTGAAGCGCTTCCTTTTGACAAGATTATGTTGCATCTTCAAGGCAATGAAACGATGGGGCTTCCTCTTTTTGCTATTCTTTGTAAGTCAGCTAGTTACCGCTCAAGTAACTACGGTTCGAGTAATGACTTACAACATCTTGAACTACAGAAATTCCACCAACGAGTGCAACGGTAATACAAACTCTGCGAGTAGCAAGGAAGTAGCCCTAGATACCATCGTTCGCAACATGCAGCCGCACATCATCTGTTTTCAGGAGGTTGGTGCATCCGCAAACAACGCCACGTATTTACTGAATAACGCGTTGAATACCACCAGTGCGAGCAACTGGACGACGACGAATTACACCAACAATAGCTATTCCTCTTTAACCAATGTCATTGCCTATCGCAGTGACATTTTTGGTTTGATTTCACAGGATGTAATCACGAAAGATGTAGGTAATAATAACTTGGTCCGCGTGGTAGACGTGGCACGATTCTATTACAAAGACCCGCTGCTTAATGCCCAGAGCGATACAGTTACTTTCACTGTCATAGGCGCGCATTTTAAAGCGGGTAGTGGAACCTCAAATTCTTCACAGCGCAATGCTATGGCTGGGGCTATCATTGATTACATCGAGAACGATGCAGTCGATGCGAACATCATGCTCATGGGCGACTTCAACATGTATGCATCTTCCGAGAGCGGCTACCAGACATTGATTGCTGGGAATGGATTCCGTTTTGAAGACCCTATAAACAGTTCAGGAAGCTGGAACAACAACAGTTCATTCGCTGCTATTCATACACAGAGTACAAGAAACGGTGGATCGAACAGCTGTTTTTCTGGAGGTGGATTAGACGATCGATTCGATCAGATTCTTTGTTCAGAGGATATCATCGAAGGAGAAGACGGAATGGTATATGTGCCGAATACCTACTTCGCCGTTGGAAATGATGGCAACCATTTTAACGACCCTGTAAACGCAGGTACAAACTACAGCGTGAGTAGTACCGTTTTATCTGCCCTCTACTCCTTAAGTGATCACCTCCCTGTAATTGCAGATTTTGATATCGATCTCCAAGGATTGAATACCGCAGAGCTGGAAGTACCAGTTTTAGAAAACCCGATGCGTCAGCCGGCTCAATTGGCCGATTATTACCTGCGTTATGGTCTTGCTATCTACACGTTGGATGGACGAAAAGTATTTGAAAAGCCGGAAGGAGAGCCTGCCACAGTGCAAGGGCTCCCAACGGGGTTATACATTGCTCATTGGTCGAAAGACGGGCGCAGCACAACTACAAAACTGATGCTATGGTAAGAAGATTACTCGCTCTTTTGTTGTTACTGCCTCTGCTGAGTGTGGGTCAGGGATTTGAAGAATTTCAAACGACGCGCGCCAATGTGCGTTTGAGTGCGACCAATGTTGGAACCTTCGGAAATGCCTTCCGCGGATACCGCGACGGCTCAGGAACACCTTCCATGGAATATCCTGCCGGTTCAGGTATAGAACATCTCTTTGAGGGCGGCCTTTGGTTTGGCGGCCTCGATAACGGGGTGGTTCGTGTGAGCACATCTGCCTATGATGCGCCGCAGGGCTATGCTCCGGGACGTGGTGGCTTTGAGTTCAATGCCACACAAGGTGCAAATGTCATCGAGAAAAGCTCGCTTCGCTCTTCGCCGAATTACCGCGCAGATGCTGTGAGCCACCAAGATTTCATCGCGAGCTTCAACGACAGTGAGATATTGGTTCCTGGTACTAGTATTCCGATCAACAACCATCTAAACCCAATGGACCTGCAGGTGGATATGGCAGTGTACAATTGGGAATATTCGTTTACAGATTTTATGGTCATTGTCGACCTCACCATCACCAACGGGTCGAGTAATACCTATGAAGATTTTTATGTGGGGCTATGGAACAACACCGTGGTGCGTAACATCAACATCACACCGGCAGGCGCTGGGGGTGCCACCTTCTATTCACAGGGTGGGAACGGATTTATCGATAGTTTGAATTTGGCCTATTGTTACGACCGAAATGGAGATGTTGGTTTTACAGACAGCTATGTAGGCCAGATGTTCTTGGGCGCGGAGGATAAGAACGGTTTCCAGCACCCTCAGGTTAGCACGGACACCAAGGTGAATTATAACGCTTGGGTATTCAACAACAGCGGGGCCAATACGTTCTTCTTTCCAACCTCAGACCAGCAGCGCTATTTGAAGATGTCGGACGGTTTCAACCAACATCCTTGTTGGAACGATCCTACAGGTGCAGCTTGTATGACGACCATGGACGTTGATTTGCAGTCAGAGCTGAATGCTTTGGGCAATCGTTCAGATTTAGTCTCAGTAGGTCCTTTTGACGACTTTCAATCTGGCGATGAAATCAAGGTGAGTTTCGCGTACGTCGTGGCGAAGAAATTTGAGGACGGTTTGCCGAACGGTTCTAACAACGCCACACAGCAAACGTATCTACTAGACGCTGCCAACTGGGCACAACGCACTTACAATGGAGAAGATGCCAACTTTAACGGTGTGCTTGATGAAGGTGAGGATAAGGACGGCAACGGTGTGATTACACGATTCATTTTACCCTCGCCGCCGGAGACTCCGATCATTCGTGTAGAGCCAGGCGATGGCGAGTGCACCATTTATTGGGCAGATAATTCGCGCCAAAGCGAGGATCCTATCTCCAAGAAGAAAGATTTCGAAGGGTATAATATTTATGCAACCCAAACAGGCTTTGATGTCTTTGGGACGCCGGATTTACAGAACGATTTGGAATTGGTGGCAAGCTTTGATTCATTGGCCAATGACTACGGCTTCAACAATGGATTTTTGCCTGTGAAATTGGCCACGCCTGTGACTTTCGACGGAGATACCAATGAGTATGCATTTGCGTACACCTTAAGTCCTCTTCCCAACGGTTGGCAGACGGCAGTAGCGGTAACGGCATTTGATAAAGGTGATCTGAACAGCGGTTTAGAGTCGCTGGAGAGTGCTGTGTTGTCGAATGCGGTAAGAGCCTTCCCGGGTGCTGGTCCAAGCAATCTCGACAGTGTTGAGCCCTATGTGTACCCGAACCCGTATTATTTAGGGGCAAGCTGGGAAGGGTCGAGTAACTTTCAAGAGGAGAGTCGAAAATTGGTCTTTTCTAACCTTCCAAGAAATTCAAGAATAACCATCACCACCGCTGGCGGTGATTACATAGACAGTTTTGAGCATCATCAAGAGTACGATGGAACAGACATTCGTTGGTTCCGCAGCTTTGGTTCGGAAGATCCATCGCGAAATGTATTCTCAGGTGGGGAACATGCTTGGGATTTGCTTTCAAGAGAGAGCCAGATCATTGCGCGCGGTATGTACCTTTTTACCGTCGAAGATTTAGAAACAGGAAAATCATTTACAGGAACTTTTTTAATCGTGAAATAATGAAAAGAGTCGTTTTACTTTTTGCAGTGCTTTTTGGTCTAACGGCCAGCGCCCAGAATTATGTATCCATTTCGGACATCAATTATGTGAGCCCAACAGATTTGGCGGCATGTGATGATACCTCGGCCTATTTAGGTCAGACCATCATTACGCGCGGTGTCGTGGTGACACCGGGGAATGTAACCGAGGTGGCTTCAGGTTCGGTAACTGGAGGTGTGCGTCCATTTATCTTCATCCAGGATACAGCTGTGGGCGGTCAGAGTACGCCATTTGCGGGTATCGAGGTGATGGGAGTATAC
Organism: Flavobacteriales bacterium; assembly: GCA_012269745.1. Taxonomy (GTDB): domain Bacteria; phylum Bacteroidota; class Bacteroidia; order Flavobacteriales; family Schleiferiaceae; genus UBA10364. The sequence continues at coordinate 6,205 of JAAXJR010000071.1, forward strand.
ACAAGCAGCACAGGTTCTTTGCAAGTGCCTGCAACCTTTACCCAAGCCCTACCAGGAGATATCGTTGAGGTAAAAGGTGTGGTTGGCGAGTACAATGGTTCGAACCAATTGTCATTGGCCGATGCCAACTCGTTTAGCATTGTGAGTACGACTACTGATCCTGTGGTCAGCGATACCATTACTGTAGGTGACCTTAACGACGCGCAGTTCGTGAATAACGTAACAACTGGTGAGCAATACGAGGGGTCTTTTGTGACTTTGACGGACGTGACTGTTACGCAGGTCATTCCTTTCAGCGGAAATCGTGTGAGCTTCAACATTGTCGATGGAAACGGGAATGCAATGAACGTGAGTGACCGATTCCTTGCTCAAAAATTGAGCTCTTGGACAACAGTAAACCCTAATTCTCCGCAAACTCAAGGCTCTTTTGTGCCGCCAGTACCTGGAACATTCTACAACTCTATTTCGGGTGTGGTTCGTCACGATGCGAACGGATGTACAGGGGATAACGGTCGTGGTTACGAGATCAATCCGTTTGCCGCTTCACACTACGACATCGGCTATGCGCCGCCGTACATCGCGAACTTTGAACGCGATCCTTCCATTCCTACTTCAAACCAGGATGTGGAGATTGTATGTACCATCACAGATTTTGACGGCAGCGTAGATTCTGTAGCCTTTGTATGGAGTGCAATTGATACGCAATCGGTGGCTAATTTCACGGTAGCCCCTATGACGCTAGTAACGGGTACTACGGATGAATTTGAATTTGAGATTCCACAGCAGGCCAACGGTACGTTGGTGCGTTACTACATCTATGCAAAAGACGACGACGGTAACGAAAGCTACTTGCCTTCGAAGCCGATCAATCAGGCGACACCAAACTTTGACTTCTATACTGTTCGTGATAATGGTTTGATCATCCCGGATATTCAGTTCACCTACAACTCAAACGGCGCTTCTCCATTGAACGGTGCTGAGGTGACTGTGAAAGGTATTGTGACGGCTTCGACTAAAATTGGCGACCTAGGCTTCTTGTACATCCAAGATGAAAATGCCACATCGTGGGCGGGTATCTGGTGTGTCGGAATTGGCCTGAATACCTATTACCGCAATGAGGAAGTTGAGGTTACAGGCTTCGTTGAGGAGTTCTATGGAATGACTCGATTAAATGTGACTTCTTCGAGCAAAACGGGCAACTTGGGTTCAATTACACCTTTAGTCATTGATCCATCAGATTCAGCGAGCTATGCAAACTTCGGTTGGGAGCCTTACGAGAGTATGTTGGTACGTTACGAGGATCCAAACAGCGGTTCTTTGTATGTGAGTCAAACCAACCTCGGTTTTGGAGATTATGCAGTGAGTAATAGCGCCTCAGCACCGGTATGGAGCAGCGGACGTGTATTGGCTGGTCGTCAGTCGACAACTGCCTATTCTTCGTTGAACGTTCAGCTGGTTACAGATACTTCATATGCTTCGATTGATGGTGAGATGGACGTTACCCCTATCGTAGTAGACAATACCATGACTTTTGATGCTATCGAAGGAATCTTGTTCTACGGTTTCAGCAACTACCGCTTGTTGCCAAGAAACAACAACGACTTTATCAACCCGTCTGTAACTCTAGATAGCATTACGGTAGCAACATCGCCTATTGGTTTAGATGAATGGGCTACTACAAATCTTAAAGCGTATCCAAACCCGTCAAACGATTGGATGCAGCTAGAAAGCTCAGGAGCAGGTATGTGGACCATCGCAAATGTTTTGGGTCAGCAAGTAGCTTCTTACGAAACGCAAGGTTCGTTGAGAATTTCTACAACCTCACTAGCAGAAGGAACCTATGTGGCTCGATTCAGCGGAGCACAAGGTGCAGGAACCATCATCTTCATTGTACAGCGATAGATCTTGAAAAGAGTAGCGGTCATATGTAGCATTTTATTTGCAGCCTTGGGGTGTCAGAAGCCCCAAGGATCTGTGGATAACCTGGCACCGGAGACTACCATTAGTGTGGACAGCATTCAGCGCTCTGGTGACCTGCGATTGAATGCGAATGTGCATTTGAATTGGTACGGGTCAGATGCCGACGGCTACATAGATTACTTCAACGTTCAGGTCAATGACGAACCTGTAGGAAAAACTCGCTCCAACGATAGCATATTTACGTTTGTGATTGATGCAGGCTTAGATTCAGCCGATGTTCTTATTCAGGTCAGCGCTGTGGATCACGAAGGGCTGGAAGATCCTACGCCTGCAAAGTTGTGGGTGCCGCTGAAAAATGCTGCGCCTTCATGCCGCATTGATGCCGATGAGATTGCCCCGGATAGCGCGAAGATTGTTCTTACGCTTCGCTGGGACGCAGAGGATATTGACGGCAACGAAACCATCGTTGAGGCTGAGGTACGTTTAAATAATGGACCTTGGGCGCCCATTGACCTAGGTCAAGGGCTGTTGAGTTTCACCCTAAATGCGAGCGGTACTTCGGCAGCCGTCTATCAAAATGGATTCTTAGTGGATACTGCGCTTGCTGGCGCTGCTGCGAACGACACCAACAGAGTTTTCCTTCGAGTGAAAGACTGGGCAGGCTCGTACTCGGAGGTAGATACATCAAGTACGTTCTATTGGTCGGCAAAGGCGGCCAATATGTTGGTGTTGAATAGTCAGCCCGCATATATAGGCGCACAGTATAAAGAGTGGTTGGACAGCATTGGTGATGCCTACGATTACGTGCAGATGGATGCGATTACTGGAATTGGTATTCCGACGTATTGGAATCCATCTATGAAGCTGCTTTTTGAACAATACGAGCGCGTGCTTCTATTTACGGATGCTACTCAGTTTCCGAACAACGGCGGAACAGATTACTTGCTTAATATTCTCAGCCCTTCGGTGCAGTCGTATGTCCAAGGAGGCGGAAAAGTGTTAACGAGTGCACAGATCACTAGTTCCATGGATATGGGTGCGATAAATGACGTTTATCCGGTTAGCGGTTCCATCACTTCTACCGGTCAAGCGCGTCTGACCAATGACAGTTCTATAGTTCCTGTAGATACAACAAGCGGGGCTCCTTCGGTGCGGCCAAAAAATATCGTTCTAGGGGTGACTCCGGTAAACCCAGCGGCAGATGCCAATGCCTATTACACTGCTCAGTTGACCAAAATAGCTGGTTGGACAGGAAGCAATACGGTAGGCACTATTCGTTCGAGAAACGGTGAAGTGTACGAGGTGTTCTTCTCAGTTCCCTTGCATCAATTTTCAAGATCCAACACTACCAATGGCGGTGACCTTATTAAACATGTACTAGAAAATGAATTTTAGAAAGTTCTACATATTCATTTTCATCGCCTTGAGCCAGATGGCCTTTGCTCAGAACAAAGGGGTGCTCAAAGGGGTGGTAGTTGAAAAGGCTACTGGTGAAACTTTACCAAATGCTTCGGTGACCATCGTCGGTACCTACTACCAGACGTTGACCGATTTCTCTGGTGAATTTGAAATCAAAGACATTAAACCGGGAACGTACACCATTAAGGTCCAATTCATTGGATTTAGTCCTACCCAAATCAATGGGGTCAAGATCAAAAAGGGTCAAAACAAGCCGCTACGCGTCGCCTTGGTTGAGCAAAATGAAATGCTTAATACGGTAACTGTTGTGGGTCGAAAGAACCAAGTAGACCTTGAGCAAGCCTCTTCGGCTATTACTTTTTCTTCAGAGGAGATCAGCTCTCTGGTAGCCAAAGGCGTAGAGGATATCGTGGCCCAGCAGGCAGGTGTCCAAAAAACTACAGACGGTATCCAGATTCGTGGGGCACGCGTTTACGAAACAGAGTATTTGGTCGACGGCATCTCGGCACAAGATCCTTTGGCCGGTACCGGTGGTGGTGTAAGTGTAAGTTCATCTTCGCTACAGTCCATCAATTTGATGACCGGTGGTGCTAGCGCGGAATACGGTGGCGGCTCTTCTGGAGTCGTAAATACGACCATCAAAGAGGGTGGACAAAAACTTCGTTGGAGCGCTCAATACAGTTCGGATAATTTCACGCCGGCGAGCTTCAATACCGACCGTGCCGAGGTCACGCTTAGTACGCCTATTCCATTTACTAAGAAGAAATTGACGCTGTTCACCAGCGCCAATGCAGATATTACAGATCATTATTTCGGAGCTACCGCGTCTCAGTTAAACAGCTCTTTATTTCCGGGTAACCCAACGATGTGGGCGCCCCGCCAGAGCAACGACTATACACACACTACGAAATTGACCTGGCGCTCAAAGGCCGTAGGTAAGATCAGTTTGACCAATAGCCATAGTCTTAAGGTCAACCAAAATTCTCGTACGCTCCAGATTGTTGGGTTTGACGCTCTGCTGGCGCCTGGGTTCCAATACAACCGCTCCAACAATCTTGATAACGCGACCACCTATACCCATCACAGTAATTTGAGCGTCTTGCAATGGCAGAAGCGCTTGAATACGAAGTCGGGATTGAATTTTTCAGCGGGCCGTCTATTCACTAACCTTCGTGCAGATGCCAATGGTCGCCCTTTCCGTGCGGCAACGGTAGATCAGATTTATGATGAGGATTACATCTATACAGGGCAGATGACCTTGTTTAACCCGGACGACCCTTCCGGTACTTATTACCTCATTCCTGGTGATGGCTTGGTAAATAATGGTGGTATCACGCCAATTTGGCACGACCACTACGCCCAAGAATACACGCTGAAAGGCAAATTCACCTACACGCCAAACAAGATTCATCAAACCTCTGCGGGTTGGGAGCATGCATTTACAGAATACCAGTGGGTTGACGTGTTCCGTCCATGGGTAGGCGCTCCAATTGTACTCAATGACAGTACTACTACGCCGTCGATCTCTATTGGTTCCAGCAATGATATTTGGAAGGTGAACCCTCAAAAGGGCGGCTTCTTCGTGCAGGACCGTATCGAATACCAAGGGATTAAAGCAACCTTAGGGATGCGTCTGAATTATTGGGCACCCGGAGCATTTGCCGATGAAGCCGTGAACGACCCTTCATCACCGGTATTGGACCAAGTACGCCAAGATTACATGGACCAGACCATCGGCGCAGCTGGACTTCGTTGGAAACTGCGCATGTTGCCGCGTTTGAACGTGAGTTTCCCGGTCACTGAAAACAATGTATTGTACTTCAACTACGGGCACAGCATGCGAACGCCACACCCACGTTTCTTATATGCCGGCCTTGATCCCGAATACCAAGACCGTTCCTTCCTATCGAACCTTGGGAATCCGAACCTAAATCCAGAGGTCAATATTTCATACGAGATTGGCTATAAGACCCTCTTGGGTACCCGCCTTGGTTGGACGTTGAATGCCTTCAACAACAACCGCTTTGATTACATCGTGGCGCGCCGTGTCATTACTACGGATGCGACGGGTCGTCCTGTGACTAAGACCATGTACATCAATCAGGATTACGCGAAAGTCTTGGGTGTGGAGACCCAGTTTAATGCCCGTTTGGGTGAGAGCTTCCAGACGTTTATCAATGGTAGTTACCAGCAGGCGCGTGGTAAGAGTAATTCGGCTCGAGAGAGTGCCTTGCAGATTGCGCAGACCGGTGAGGTGCCGTTGTCTCAAGAGCAATTCTTAGCTTGGGATAGGCCTTGGAAATTCAATGCGGGGATTACCTATGCAAACGACAGCAGCAAGTGGCGCGCAACAGTGAGTGCCCGCTATTCTTCTGGATACAGATACACCCCTCAAAATTTGGTCGGCTACAATGATTTAGGACGCCCGCAGTTTGAAGTAGATAATAGTCGATTCTTGGAAGGCAGAGGTGCCTACTGGTTTACTATGGATGCCAAAGCAAGCTACCAGCTTATTACCCTTGGCGGTGGACGAGGAGTAGCGCTGAATGCTGAGGTGACCAATTTCACCAACAGAAGAAACGCACAGATCATCAACCCGATTACGGGAAGAGCCTACGAGTATGGAGATGATGTACCGCTGACTTGGCGCGATCCTCGACCTGAATTTAATGGCCCACAAGAAAGTGGTACGGACCCTCGGAATCCTGCGCGGTACGCCGCCCCGATTCAATGTATGATTGGAATTCAAATGTCATGGTAAAGCGTATACTACTCTTCTTGGCATTGGCCGTAGCCCCAGCAATGAAGGCGCAGCTGCTTCCAAACTACGGGGAAGAGCGTGCGGGACTTAGTTCCTTTACGTATTTGAAATCTCCAGTAGACCCTTGGAGTGCCGGTTTGGGAGGAACTGCTTTGGCAAACACATCGTCGTACGGGCTAGTGACTAACCCAGCATTGCTTTCTGCTGGTATGCAGCAGGGTGTATTCACGGGTTCTAGAGTGCTGGGCGGATCTATCGGGCATGATTTCTTTAGCATTTCGAAGGCGCGCAACCCAAACCAAGTCGTAGGTGTGTCACTAAACTCTTTGACTTCCGGAGGAATTGTTGAACGCACTGTTTGGCAGCCGGAGGGAACGGGACGAATAGTAAACGGTGCTTTACATTCTGTCGGTGTTGGTGTGAGTCAACGCTTTTCGGATTATTTCAATGCTGGTGTTCAACTAAAGTATGGGCAAGAGCAGTTAGGAGCATTCACTGCACATTCTGTGGCCCTTGATCTTGGGTTCCATTACGAGCTGGACTATCGCGAACTGAGCTTCGCTGCGGCCATTTTGAACTTTGGCCCTTCAACGTCCATCGTTCAGACGGGGTCCTTGCCAACGACTATTAATACTGATACGACGGCCTCTTCTGTGGCAGCACCTCCGCAGGTGTTTGCAATGGGGATGCGATTTAATACCATGGACCGGGGCGATCATAAGGTCTACACTTCGTTCCAATTGAACCACCCTTCAGACAACAACGAGAACTATAGTGTAGGCGCGGAGTACTGGTACAAAGAAATTATTGAGGTGCAGTTAGGTTACCGCATGGTGAGCCGCTGGGGAGCTCCTAGTTTCGGATTCTCCACCAAGACCCAAGTGGGTGGTTGGCCGATGAAGATGGGCGTTAGTGCCATTCCATCGCCAGCAGGAAATTATCAAACGGTGTTTGGCTTGACCATTACCCCATTAAACTGGATGTTATGAGAAGAGTAATCGCGTTATTTGCTGCCGTCATCCTGCTATCTTCCTGTGAAAACTACTGGGGAAAGAAGACCGATATCAGCTTTATTGACATTCCGAATTACGAGGTTCGCGAGATCGCTTATGTACCCGTGGAGCCGAAGCTATACGACGCTGCTGCGCCAATCGATGTGACCATAGGATACGATGAATTCATTTATGTGGTGGACAGTACCACTTCGGAGATTGCCCGCTACGATATGGCATTCCAGCCACAAGGCCGCTTGTTCGTGCCTGGGGTTACTAAAGTGGTGCAAGACCGCCGTCTGAATCTATTGGCCATTGGTACCTCCGATACGATAGTCAACGGGGTAGATTACGATTTGACGACCATTTATAGAATCGATTTTGAAAACAACGGCATCCTAGACTTTACACAAGCCTCTATGGAAAAGGTGGCTGTGCATCCGTTCTACTTCAAGAATTCGTTTTCGTCTTCGGATGCCTTTGTGAAATTCACCGACATCGCAGTACAAGGAGGCGTAAGCGGTCAGCTCAACAACCGTTATTACGTGAGTAGAACTGGTGAGAATCAAAATAATGCTGGCTTTGGTCCGGACAATGCCGTTTTGACCTTTTCAAATACGGACGAATTCGTTTCTGGTATTCCGGTGACCGCTGCTGGCGCTGTTTATGGCGATTACTTTAAGCGTCCCTTAGCATTGGCGAGTTTCACCCAACCGCCACAGATTGCTGCACGTCCTTCCCAAGATTTCTGGGTAGCGAACAGTGACCCAGATCAAGCTATTCAGATTCAACACATCCAGTTCGAAGAGGGGCCGTTTGGCGCCGTGTATCAACCCGTCTTCTATTCGACCACGGATCCAAATACCACAGGTTACCTTCAAACGGCCAATAGATTTACCGAACCTTGCGACCTCGCTTTTGCCGGCGATGCAAGCCAATTCCTCTTCGTCGCAGATGCAGGTGTTGATTCGGTATACCAATTCACCTCCACTGGACTAGAGGGTGTGCCGCCCCCTCCTGCGAGCACCGCGGATCTAAATGCGATTTCCACCTTAGGCGGCTTCGGGGATTTACGCGCTGTGGCCTATTACGATCGCATTCTCTATGTGGCTGATGCTCAAAGTGGAACCGTTTCAAGATTTAAACTAACCTTAGACTTTGAATAGCAAAAGAATGAGGATTTCTATGTATATTCTAACCGCTAAAATTAGCAACCACAAATAACACTCAATCAACAAAAAGCATGAAGAAAATTTACTTGTTTTTGGCTGTATTACTGTCCTTTACAGGGTTCAGTCAATCCTACAATGTGACCTTTTCAGTTGATATGAATGAGTACACAGGTACCTACACAAACGTGTATGTAAGTGGCTCTCTCAACAGCTGGAGTGGTAACTCGAATCAGCTTAGTGATGCAGATGGTGATGGCGTTTATGAAGGCGTGATCGCTCTAGCAGCTGGGAACTATGAATTTAAGTTCACCTTGGATAACTGGTCAGGTCAGGAGTCTTTGGATGCAACATTAGATAGTGCATGTACACTGACTACTGGTATTTACACAAACCGTTACATTTCTATCGGTGCTGCGGATACGACGCTGCCAACAGTTTGCTGGGAATCATGTATGCAATGTATGGGCTATCAAGCAACCTCATGTGGCGACCTATTCTTCTCAGAATATGCGGAAGGGTCTTCAAACCACAAATACATTGAGATTTACAACCCTACGGCGAATGCTATTTCGTTGAGCGGTTATACAGTGTATGCAAGCGGTAATGGAGGTTCTTGGACCAATTCATTCACATCGAATGCTACCATCGCTTCTGGTGATGTATACTTCATTGCGAACAGCTCTTTAGACAGTGCTACCCAGTCTATGGCGGATACTTCGTTGTCTTACCCATCTATCGTTCACTTTAACGGTGACGATGCATTGATCCTTGTAAATGGTACTGATACTATCGATGTTATCGGTGTTCCTGGCGTTGATCCAGGTTCTAGCTGGACGGTAGGAACTGGTTCTACACAAAACCATACGCTTGTTCGTAAAGCAACAGTTGATATGGGTTCTACAGACTGGACTACCGGTGCTACGGAGTGGGATGTATATGCTTCAAATACTTGGAGCTACGCAGATGCACATTCAAGCAACTGTATCGTTACTCCTAAGAATGTAACGTTCCAAGTAGATATGAATAACGTTACTGCTTCTTACACGAATGTATATGTAAGCGGTACAGTGAACGGCTGGAGTGGTAACTCTAACCAATTAACAGATCCAGACGGTGATGGTGTTTACACAGGTACACTTTCATTGATGCCAGGTTCTTACGAATACAAGTTTACTTACGATAACTGGGCTGGTCAGGAATCACTAGATCCAACTTTGGATAGTGCGTGTACATTGACCACAGGTATTTACACCAACCGTTACGCGACGTTCGGCAATGCTGACACAACGCTTCCAGTGGTATGTTGGGAATCTTGTGCCTCATGTCCAGTACAAACAGACTTTGCAGTAACCTTCATGGTGAATACTGCCAATATCACTGTCGGTACTAACGGTCTCTACCTTGGTGGTGGCGTTATTGGTGGTGCAAATGCTGTACAGCTGAGTGACCCAGACGGTGATGGAATTTACGTAGGTACGGATACATTGAACGGTTCGAACGGAGGTAACTTCATCTTCTTGAATAGCCCAGCGAATGCTTGGGATTGGAACACGAAAGAAAACCTAACCGGTTTGTCTTGTGCGGATCCAAACAATTACAACGACCGTATTCTACCGACGTTTACTCAGGATACGACATTGATGTTCTGTTTCGGAACGTGTTCTACCGATACATCTTGTACGGTAACAACGACGAATCCAGATGTAACCTTTAGAGTAGACATGAGTAACGTAAGTGCTTCGTTTACGAACGTATACGTAAGTGGTACGTTGAACGGTTGGAGTGGTAACTCTAACCAATTGACCGATCCAGACGGTGACGGTGTATACGAAGGCGATATCAACCTTGCAGCTGGTAACTACGAGTTCAAGTTTACGTACGACAACTGGACGGGTCAGGAAAACCTTGATCCTGCAACAGCAGACTCAGTATGTACATTGACTACAGGTATTTACACGAACCGTTACATCACAATCGGTTCTTCAGATACAACACTTCCAGTATACTGTTGGGAAGAGTGTGTTTCTTGTGCGCCTGCAGCAACAGGATGTGACGAGTTGTTCTTCTCGGAGTACTCAGAAGGTTCATCAAACCACAAATACTTTGAAATCTACAACCCTACAGCGAGCGCAGTTTCGTTGAGTGGTTACACAGTTTACTTAAGTGGTAACGGTGGTTCATTTACGAACTCTTATTCTCCATCTGGATCTTTAGCATCAGGTGATGTGTATGTGATTTCGACCAATCAAGCGGATGCTTCTATCCTTGCTGAAGCGGATACCGCGATGGCATTCCCATCGGTGGCGCACTTCAACGGTGATGATGCTTTGATCCTTGTAAGCGGTACGGATACCATCGATGTTATCGGTGTTCCAGGCGTTGATCCAGGTTCAAGCTGGACAGTTGATACAGGTTCTACGAAAGACCATACGTTAATTCGTAAGTCTTCAGTAAGTGCTGGTCAAACAGATTGGACAGTAGGTGCGACAGAATGGAACGTACACCCACAAAACACTTGGTCGTTTGTAGGTGCTCATACATCGAACTGTATCTATACACCTCCTGCACCATCGTTCCCAGATGTAGTTGCCATCAACACATTCAATGGTATGGATGCCAATGGTGTAGTAGATTCTCTAGGTGCCATGAAGTGGGTGAAAGTGATTGTCACTTCTATTGACTTTGATGGTAATGCAGGGTACTCGTTCTACGCAGAAGATGCTACAGACGGTATTAACATTTGGAACTTCGCAGATAAGAGCGGTTACACTACGCCAATGATGGGCGATAGCTTGTACATCCACGGTGAGGTTGCTCAGTTTAGAGGTCTGACAGAATTGGAACCAGATTCAATTTACTTGGTGAACCAAAACAATACGCTTCCTGCAGCTTCAGTAGAAACTGCTTTGGACGAGACTACGGAAAGTGAGTTGATCCAATTGATCGGTATGTCTGTAGTTGATCCTACGCAGTGGCCAGCTTCTGGTTCTTCTGCGAACGTGGATATTACGAACGGTACAGATACGATGACTATGCGTATTGATAGCGACACAGACATTGACGGTTCAACAGCACCATCGGGTATGTTCGACGTTACTGGTCTAGGTGCTCAATACGATTTCTCATCGCCATACGATGAAGGTTACCAAATCTTCCCACGTATGTTGACAGACATCTTTGAGTACCCAACGATTCCAACATACACTATTAGTGATGTAACTGGTATTGATGCCGATGGTATTGCGGATAGCGTAGGAGTATTGTGTAAGGTAGTAGGTACTGTGATGGGTGTAGACCTTCAAGGTTCTGCAACTGCAATACAGTTCACTATCCATGACGGTACAGACGGTATCGGTGTATACTCTTCAGCGCCAGCTGCACAGTCGTACACGGTAATGGAAGGCGATCAAGTTCGTTTGATTGGTTCTATTGGCCAGTTCAACGGTTTGACGCAGATGTATCCTGATAGTATTGCGTTCATTTCATCGAATAACACGCTTCCAACACCAACAGTGGTAACGCAGTTGGGTGAGAATACAGAAAGTGAGCTTGTGACCTTTACAAGTGCAACACTTGTAGACCCGTCTCAATGGACAGGTTCAGGTTCAGGTTTCAACGTAGATATTACGAACGGAACAGATACGATTGCAATGCGTATCGACAATGATGTAGATCTATATTCTCAGGCAGCGCCAACAGGTGCGTTTGATGTAACAGGTATCGGTGGTCAGTACGACTTCTCTTCTCCACATACATCAGGTTACCAGTTGTTGCCGCGCTACCAAGCGGATATCGTTCCTGCAGCAGCAGTATACGTTCCTAAGATCGTAGTAAGTGAGATCATGCCGGGTTCAAACGCTTCTTCTTGGAATGCAGACTGGTTCGAAATTTACAACTACGGCGATACTGCGGTTGATCTTTCAGGTATGTCTTGGGACGATGAAAGTGGTATCTCAGGTACGTCGACATTCCCATCGGTTACAGTTGCTCCAGGTGAAGCGGTAGTTGTTTGGGATGACGTAGCTGCGAATGAGGACAGCTTACTAGTAAGTTGGAAATTGTACCCAGGTTCAGTTCAAGTAATCTCTACAGATGAACTTACAGGTTCGTTCCCATCATTGAGCCAGAACGGCGATGGAGTCTACCTCTTCGATGCAGCAGGTATTGAGTTGACGAAGAGTGAGTACATCTCAGGTACTGCTGGTTACTCAATCGAGTTTGATACTACCGGTGCTTCACTAGGTGATGCAGTTGATGGTGTGAACGGTGCGTACACTTCATTGAATGGAGATGTAGGTTCACCAGGTAACCTAACGCCTAATACAGGTGCAGGTGAGTTCACATTGAACGGACGCATTTACCCGAATCCGAACACAGGTCAGTTTAGTATTGAAATGGACCGTACAGATAACTACACCGTTGAGGTGATGGATGTTCGTGGTGCAGTTCTTTCAAGAATGACTGTAGAAGGAAACACCATCTCTGTAGATGTGAATGTGAGTGCAGGTATGTACTTAGTTCGCGTAAGCTCTGCAAGAGGTACAGTAACTCAGCGTGTACAGGTGCTCTAAGCCCTGTAGCTGAGAAGCGGATATGAAAAACCCGCGGCCCATAGGGGTCGCGGGTTTTTATTTGCTTGAATGTTTGGGAAATGTCTTAGGTCAGTAGTGTGCCTCGATTAATTCTCGGTAGACTTCGAGCTGATGATGCTCTTTTCAGGGTATACGAAGTTGTATTCGGGGCCTTTCAGCATGCGCGGTTCAAACTCCAAATCCAGATAGTTACAGATCGTTTTGAGTGTCCCTTCTGGGTCGCCAACAAGCTCTTTAAACGTGATGTTTAATGCACGGTCGGTCACCTTGTTGATTTCATTAATGACCAAGTCGTATTCACGGCTCGCTTGCTTCTCGCTCATTTCAGTGCGCTTCACGATGGAAGAAACTACTTCTTCTTTCTTGCGAACGATGGTGATGATTTTGGCATCGCGATCGATGTAATCTTGTAAGGTTAGACGGCCGGTTGGGAATGGACGCAATTTGTGCGGTTTTGGTTCCCGGCCGAAATTCAGATTAACTATGCGGTTAATGAGGTGCCCAAAACGTGAGGCACGTTGGTTCATGCGAATTTGACGGTACGCCAAAAGCTTGTTGCCGTTGTAACGTTTACCAATCAGTCGGAAGGTATCCTTGGTAACACTCTCAAAGAGCATGTTGATCTCTGAATGGCCTCCAAGCATGGCCGCAAGCAGGGTAGTACCGCTGCGCTGACAGCCTAAAAGAAGAAGAGGTTGTGACTGATGGTTTTCCATTATCCGAAGATGTTGAAGTTCTTTTTAACCCAATTGGCCCCTACGTAGGAGGTCACAAAGTAAAGGACTGTTTTTAAATCTAAAGGTGCCTTACGCAAGAATTGACGTGCTTGCTTCATATCACCGATGAGGTAGAAGTAGCGTGCCCTGGAACCGTGCAGGCGTCGGGTGGCCAATTTATACAGCGCTGGGTAGCGGTCTTTATACTGTGCAGCAAAAGACATGCTGTAGTTGAAATCTATTTCTCTGTAGCGCGGATTCAGGCTGAGGTTGGACCCTTCTACGATACGGATGTATAGGCTTTCTGCAATTTCTGCAGAGTGCTGCCCTTCAAAGAGGCGAACGACCCAATCGAAATCGACCATACCGTGCTCTTCTTCAAAAAGTATGTGCTTCAAAGAACTTTGGTAAACGATGGCACCGAGGTAGGTGTTTTGGCCTTGCTTAGATTTAGACAACTTGCTGGCAAAGGTGGCATTGGCCGGGAAGTGTTTGATGGGCTCTTCCGGGAATCTAATGCGTACGGTCTCGGTTCCCTTTTGTTGGTCAATCAATGTATAGCCGCTCGTCAGGATAGGGGCCGCGTCGAGGTGAGGCAGCAGCTTTTCCAACTTGAACGGTTCCCAAAGGTCGTCGTGGTCTGCTATGCATATCCAATCGCCAGTGCAGGCTTTAAGACCTAGGTTGCGCCCTGTGTTGGGGCCTCCGGTATTTGCCTTGGTTTGTAGGATTTGAATGTCTTGGTACGAAGCCAAAACTTCGAGGGTGTTGTCTGTGCTGTGGTCGTCTACGACGAATACTTCCAATTCAAAATTGACCCCGCGTCCTTCTTGGTTTAAGATGGAGTCCAAGGCAGCGCCAATGGTGGTACTTCCGTTGTAGGTGGTCATGATAATAGAGAAGCGAACCATTAGGCACGAACCTTTAATTCCTCGACAAGTGCAAGTACAGCATCGTATTCTTTCTGATGCGTTGTAATGCACTGGTCCAATTCATCTTTCTCCTCCTGAGTCAACGTTTTCTTCCACTTTTCTAAGGAGTTTCCCTTGGTTGTAGTGTTGATGTTGGCCATTTTGGCTCGGGCAATTTTTGCGGTCTCCGCAGCATGCTTTTCGTGTGTGCCAATGAAGTTGAAGATTTTCTTCATCAGTGCTTCTTGATCGGCAATGAGGTCTTCGTATTTGACGACCATTACCTTTTCAGGTCCAAGTCTTTTAGCCGTTTCTAAGCCAATTTTATTCAATCTGATCCACATCTCAGGAATGAGTCCGAAGGTGGGTGGGTAGCTGGTTGGACCCAATACCGTCTCTGGGGTTTCATCGACGAGCGACCAACAGTCTTTGTGATCTTCCGGAAGGAAAGCGACCTTGCCTTTCTTGGTACGGTAGAAGTTGAAATGGACCTTCATCGAGGCGCTGTGCCCGCGAATATCACGGATGATGTACACAAATTTACTCGTTGGGAAGAGCTCGAGTACATATTCCATTTTATTAATCAAGTGTGGGCTCTTGTTGACGGGGATGATGTTCTCCCAGTCGTGAAAGACGCGGCCAAATTCCTTGTTGTATTTGTTTGCTGCACGCATCAGATGGCGCTTAAGTCCTTTACTTTCTTGGATGAAGTTGAAGAAGTAATTGCTCATCTGATAGGCGTACTGTCCCGAGGCGTCTTCTGCGGTCTTATGGACGCATTTAGCGCCTATCTGCGCTCCGCCGATATGGTTCCAGACCTTGTCGAGCTCGTCGCCTACTTTAAGCAATTGTGGGTGGCTGACGACCTTGCTCACCAAGAAGGTGGTGCCGCTTCTCATCGCCCCAGTAATGAAAAGGGGTGGTTCAACCTCCCGCGACGGCGGCTGAGGATGCGTTTTGAGTGCTTTGCGAAGAAATTTAGGTAATCTGATCATCGTTTACTTTCCGAGCTTCTTCAGTCGGTTGATCACCTTAGTCACTTTGCTCTTCTTATTGGTGAAAGTATCGTTCTCTGCATCCGGACGCTGTGCCCACAAGGTGCGATGGTCCTCTTGGCTGTGTGCAAACTCATCGGCTGGACGGCCGTTGCTGTAGTAGTATAGTGCAAGGGATTTGCGACTCATGCCCTCTGGACATTGCAGTGGGTCTGGATGGCCGTGGTAGCTCTTGTCTGTGGTAGAGAAGATGGCCATGCGGTTAAACAATGGAAGGATCTTCGCGCCACATTCGCTCATGTCTGTCTTCCACAGTTCGAAGTGCCCGCCGTAGCTTTCGTCCCAATCTTTATTAAGGTAAACCAAGACGTTAATGCGACGGTCCAAACCTAGCGTTTTGTGCTTGTTGAAATCCACATGGATTTTAAGGAACCCACCCGGTTTAATCTCGTGCTGTCCGGCGCCATGGAAGTACGGGTCATTGACCAAGGTTTCTTCGATACCTGTGAGTTCTTGCAAGAAATTCAGGAACGGCTCTGAGTTCAAATAATGCATGAACGCCTTGGTCTTCTCACCGAAAAAGCGCTCGCCTTTGGAACCAAACTTCACTTGAACATCATCGGCGTAGTTGGTCGTATCCTTTTTGCTGAGATCGGGGAATTCTGCGAGAATTTCGTTGAGTTTTTCTTCGTCGAAGACGTTGTCGAAATAAATCGAAGGGAAGGGTTCGGCGTTTTTGTACGCGTCCTTGAATTTTGCTGCAACTGCTTGCAGGTCTCTGTATTCTTCGCTTAAAAATGCACTCATGCTATTCTCTCTTAGAGGGCTAAGATACTAAACCTACCCTAAGGGTGGGCGGGCTAATTCTGCACTGTGGCGATGATGAATTTGCGGTTCACTGCAAGCACTACTAAAACAAAAACTCCACGAATTAAAGCACCTAAGAAACCTTCGACCGGGAGGTACATCGTGGCGCCGAAAACAAGAGCGCCAACCACAATGATTTTTACATAGGTTGCACTGAAGGGGAGCATGCCCGATTTGCGGTAGATGAGCACCGCCTTCATCGCATTGAACAAGAACATGGAAATGACACCGCTGTAAGCGACCCCAACAATGCCGTAGGCTGGGATGAAGTAGAGGTTCAGCGCTATGACTAGCGTGATAAGTATGGTTGAGAAGTAAAAGTTGAACCTGAAGTAAGGACTGTTTCCGATGATTTCGCCGTTTGAGCCGAAGGAGGAATCTATGAATCGGGCCAAAAGTACCCAACCGACCACAGGGATGGCCGCATTAAATCGTTCGCTGTTGGGGATGAGTGAGAAAATCCAGTCGATGTTGGACAGAATCATGATGACCATCAAGACGTTCACAAGTACCTGTATGGTGGCTGTTTTCTTGTACAATTTTGACAACATGGTGGTGTTGTTCGTATTCCAGGCTTTCGCAAACTGGGGTGCGAGCATTTGGTTGATGGGTCGTTTAATGCCGTCAATGACGGACCCCATGAAAAAGGCAATGCCGTATATACCCACGCTGCTGTAGTCGGTAAGCAAGGATAGCATCTGTATGTCGATAGTGGAGAGCCCGAACGTAACAACGGTGGTCATTACGCTGTAGCGCATGAAAGTGCGTACCGCTGCAGGAAAGGCGGTAAAGGTGTTCTTTAAATGGAATTGGACCCCGACTCTTTTCCAAGCATAATAAAGCCCTCCGAAGCCGAGCGCTAAGGTGCCAACGCCGAAGAATAGCATCCAATGGATGAAGCCAAAGCTGGACCATAAGACAATCAATCCGCCCACGAGCATTACGCTGCGCAGTCCAATATTTTTAAGAAAAAGAGGTACCGCGATGCGCTTGGTCGTGGCACTCACGCTCGTTGCACTCAGCAGCGCCATGTTCCCTGCTACCGTAAATCCAAGCAATGGCAATAACCACGTGTAGGTTTCCAAATGAAAAACGGGCGCCAGCAGTGGTCCACAAAGTGCCATTAATGCTCCAGACCCTAAAATGAGCGCCGTGTTTTTGCTAAATATGGTCTGCTTGAAATCGCCCCCGACGCTTACGTCTGCGTGAAATTTGGTGTACGCGCGGTGGTTGCCAAAAAGAAGAATATTGGCCAATAATATGGTGGTTCGCTCGATCCATCGGTACACGCCTAATTCGCCCGTACTGAAGAGTTTGGGCAAAAGCCAGATGTTTAAGATTACACCGATGCCAATCCCCAGCAGGTTGATTAGTGCTCCCTTCGATATCTGTCGTTTTTGCGTGTCCATCTCCTTGGCGGTGAAGTTAGGCCAATTTTGCTCGCCTAGTTAACGAGGTAATCACTACTTATCTTATCAAACGCGGCCAATTCCGCTTCGATCCAATCCTCTTCCTTGCCTAGGTGTTTCGCCATGACCGTTGCCACTTCGGGTGCAATACGGCGCGCTTCCTTTGCATCGAATAGTAATGCGCGGTGCCTGCGCGATAGCATATCTTCCAAGGTCATTGCCATTTCCTTGCGTACTGCCCACCGAATCATGGCAGGATAGAGTTCGAACTTATCGCTCAGACTCCGTTCTTCGTGGCGCTTGATGCGCTTGCGTATTTTCTTTCGGACGCTGCCATAGACGTGCAGTGGATCTGACCAATCGGCGTTGGTTTCAAAACCATGAATAGGCAAGTTTTCCGTTTGACATTTTCGAGGAGGCAAGGCACCCACAATAATGGCATTGTCGATGGCATCTTCACCCATCTTTCTGTAGGTGGTCCACTTACCACCAAGCACAGAAATAAGTCCGGTAGGACTTACTAAAACTTTATGGTGCCGGCTGACCTCTTTGGTGCTGCCTTCTTCGCCTCCAGCTGCTAATGGGCGTAATCCAGCGAAGGTGCTGAGAATATCCTTTTTGGTAGGCTTCTTCGCCATGTAGTGTCCAGCATTTTCCAAGATAAAGTCGATCTCTTCCTCTGTGGCTACAGGGTCGTTACTACGCTCGTTCAACGGGGTGTCCGTAGTGCCGACCACAACCACATCGTGCCAAGGTACTGCGAAGAGTACGCGACCGTCGGTAGTATGCGGAACCATGATGGCTTCCTCACCGGGCAGGAAACTCTTGTCCAAGACGATATGCACCCCTTGTGAAGGACGAATAGAAGCCTTGGCTTCGGGGTTGTCCATTTGAAGGATATCGTCTGCAAAAACTCCAGTACAGTTGATGATGGCTTTGGCGCGCACCTCAAATTTGCTATTGCCAATGGTATCGTGGGCGGTAACCCCAACCACATGGCCCTCTTCCTTGACCAAACCCGTGACTTTGCAGTAATTGGCCAAAGAGGCGCCGTTGGAGGTGGCGGTACGTGCCAATGAAATAGCGAGTCGGGCATCGTCGAACTGTCCATCGTGATATAAGACGCCACCGCGCAGCCCCTTTGTTTCAACATTTGGTATTTTATCCAATACCTCGTCCTTTGAAATCATCTCGGAAGGGCCCAAGCCGAGGCGCCCCGCCATGAGGTCGTAAATCTTTAGGCCTATGCCGTAGAACGGGCTGTTCCACCAATCGTAGGAAGGGATGACGAATCCTAAATTTTTAACTAGGTGTGGCGCATTTTGACAAAGCAAACCGCGCTCTCGTAGGGCCTCGATCACTAAGCTGATGTCGCCGTTCTGCAAATAGCGCACGCCGCCGTGAGCTAGTTTGGTGCTTTTTGATGAGGTTCCCTTGGCGAAATCGTCCCCTTCTAATAGGCCGACTTTGTAACCGCGAGAGGCTGCATCGACCGCAGCACCCAAACCGGTAGCACCGCCGCCAATGATGAGGATGTCAAATTCTTCCTCCTTGAGGTCAATGATTGATTCTGCTCTATTCATCTGCACCGGCCTCAATCCAGCCTTTGCTGGCATTTATTCCTTTGTTCCATTGTTGGCGTAAAAGCGTAAAATCTCCATTTGCAGGATTGAATGTTTGGTCTATCTCGGCCAATTCTTTGAGTTCGTCTAACCCTGACCAAATACCCGTTCCTAGACCCGCCAATAGCGCGGCACCGAGTGCCGTGCTTTCTGTTTCCATCGGTCGAATCACAGGACATCTGAGTAAGTCGCTTTGAATTTGCATCATGGTATCGTTGGCACTTGCTCCACCGTCCACTTTGATGGATTTTAGGTCTTCGCCCATATCCTTGGCCATAGCTTCTAATACATCTGCTGTACTTAATGCGATGGCTTCTAATGCTGCATAGGCGATGTGTGAGGTATTCGTTCCACGCGTGATGCCCATGATGGCGCCACGCGCGTAGCTGTCCCAATGCGGTGCACCTAATCCTGTAAGAGCGGGGATGATGGTAATGCCGCCGTTATTTCCTTCTTTAAGGGCCAATTCTTCTACATCAGCACTTTGTTCAATGAAGCCCATGCCGTCGCGCAACCATTGCACCAAGGAACCGGCAACGTATACAGATCCTTCAAGAGCATAGGTGAGATTTCCATTCATTTGCCAAGCAACGGTACTCAACATTTTATTCGTACTACGTACAATTTGGTCGCCAGTATTTGACATGGCGAAGCAACCGGTACCGTAGGTGTTTTTAGCTTCTCCAATATTGAAACAGAGTTGGCCGAAAAGCGCCGCTTGCTGGTCTCCGGCGATGCCTGAAATAGGTACTTCGGCGCCAAAAACTCCCTCATCTGTAGTCGCTAAATGTCCACTGCTGTCCACGACTTCTGGAAGCATGGCCATAGGTACCTCAAAGAGGTTGCAGAGCTCTTGGTCCCAGCCTCCATTGTTGATGTTGTAGAGCATGGTACGGCTGGCGTTGGATGCATCTGTGATGTGGGTTGCACCACCGGTTAACTTATAGATCAGCCAAGAATCTACCGTTCCAAAACAAAGCTCGCCTCGCGCTGCGCGCTCGGCCGCGCCTTCCACCTTGCGTAAAATCCAGCGGATCTTACTTGCAGAGAAATAGGCGTCTACAATAAGTCCGGTTTTTTCTGCGACCATGGCCACATTTTCGCTCGAGAGCGAGCTGCAGTAGTTTGAAGTGCGTCGGTCCTGCCATACGATTGCATTGTAGATGGGTTCACCGGTTGCGCGGTCCCAGATGATGGTGGTCTCGCGTTGGTTGGTGATGCCTATAGCGGAAATGCCGGTGGCTTTAATTTTCGCAGCTTTTAAGGCGGCGGTGATGGCTTTTTGTTGGGTGGCCCAGATTTCATTCGCATCGTGCTCGACCCAAGAGTTGTCCGGGAAGTGCTGGGTGAATTCGAATTGGCCTAAGCCAATCTTTTTAGTGTTTTTATCAAAAACGATGGCACGCGACGAAGTAGTACCAGCGTCAATAGCGAGGATATATGGAACCATAAAAGTGTTAGTGTTACTGCCTTAAATATATGGTTAAATCAGAGATAGACTGAGTTTCTTGAATAGAGAATTGCCTATATTGGCGTGGAACGTAACACACAACACTCATGAACGCATTTTGGGCAGAATTTGTCGGAACTTTTCTATTGATTTTTATTGGGAACGGCGTCGTTGCCAACGTGGTACTCAAAGACACAAAAGGGGGCGGAGATCCAGGTTCTTGGATCATGATAACCTCTGCTTGGGGCTTTGCTGTTTTTGTGGGGGTTGTTGTGGCTGGACCGTACAGCGGCGCACATTTGAACCCAGTGGTGACGTTAGCCTTATGGTTGGACGGAGCGCTCGAAGGCTCTCAGGTTGGAGTGTATATGTTGGCTCAGCTTTTGGGAGCAGCGGCTGGCACCACGACAAACTACATTTTCCATAAAACGCATTACGACATCACCGAAGATGCAGCCTCTATAAGAGGTTCTTTCTGTACTTCCCCAGCGATCAAAAGCACGTGGAACAACTTCTTCAGTGAGCTTGCAGGTGCCTTCGTACTCATGTTTGTCATCTTCTACATCTCTGACGGCGCCTTTGAAATGGCCGGCGAAGAGGTGCCTGTGGGATTGGGTAGCGTAGGCGCACTGCCAGTGGCTATTCTTGTTTGGGTTATTGGTCTGGCATTAGGTGGAACCACGGGTTACGCCATCAATCCGGCACGTGATTTAGGCCCGCGAATTATGCACCAATTGCTGCCTATCAAGAACAAGATGGATTCGGGTTGGGACTATGCGTGGATTCCTGTGATCGCGCCACTTTGCGGGAGTGCACTAGCATATGCTGTAAAAGAGCTTTTATTGACCACGGTTTAGAATTCTGGGGTTAATTTGCACCCATGCAAGAACGCTTTCCAAATCTCATCATTGGTGGTGCCCCAAAGTGCGGGACCAGTAGCTTGTATTTTTGGTTGAGCGCGCATCCAGAGGTCTTTGGTTCTCCAAAGAAGGAAACCTTTTTCTTCGCCGATAAAGTGAATAGGTTCAATGCTTCGGCGAATGTGCACGAACATGAATTGGACACGTATTTACAGTTTTTTAAAGACGCTGGTGATGCGAAGATTCGCTTTGAGGCCACGGCGCATTACTTGTACGAAGAGCAGGCATTGAAGGCGTTTTCGCAGGCTAAAAATCCGCCCAAGATGATCTTCTTGTTCCGCGAGCCTTCCAAGCAGATGTACAGCCATTACAAGATGGAGAAGTACCGCACCAAGCGCGTAGATATGCCGCTGAGCGAGTACATCAAGCTGCCGAAAATCGAGATGTACGTGGATTATGCTGCGTACGTGAAGAAGTGGGTAGATGCTATGCCGGAAGGTCATGTACGCATTTGGTCTTTTGAAGATTTTATGTCGCGCAAGGTGGAGGTGATGCAGGAAATAGCAGAATATTTGGGTGTTGACCCGTCCTTTTACACCGATTTTGATTTCGAGCACCGCAACGAGAGTGTGGCCATTCGCAGTGGCGCTTTGCACCAGTTGGGCCTTCGTCTACAGCCGCTCATCCCACATTTTATTCAAAAAATGTTGCTACCGGTATACATGAAACTCAATAGTGGGGGACGTGCTCCGGATGATGAAAACGATACGCCTGTTATTGCAGAATTCAAGGCCAATCATGCTCAGGTGGGTGAGCATCTTAAGGGATTGTTCCCGGAGATTCACGTTGATAAATGGCGGTAGATTAAGCTTCCGTGGCCAATTGGTATAGAAAAGGCCTTGAACAAAAATCCCCTTTTTGCTTGTTGACTTTATAACCCAATGTCAATAAGTATGTTAGAACATCATAACCTATTTGTAGGAATTCTCTGCATTGCAGTAGGGATCTATGTTGCAGCTACCGGACAGTCGACTGTGATCTTTGTAGTAGCCAGTGCACTTGGCCTCGCTAATCTCCATGTTTGGAACATTGTTGTACGCAAGCCAGCGTTGCGCAGAAAAGAGCAAGAATTGGAATAAAATTTCCGACCTTTAGGGAATGAAATTGAGCCAAAAAATCTCCCTAATCCTATTGGGTCTTATCTTGACCTTTGGAGCATCAGCGCAGCCGCTGACCTATTACCAAGACGCTTGGAATGAAGATGGTGACGACCTCCGTGAGGCGTTGTATGACATCATCCGAGTGCACACTAAACTGCCATATTCTTCTTCCTCAACCGATACGTGGGACGTATTGAAAGCATCTGATGTAGATACTGCCAATTCTTCCAACGTCATCCTTGTCTATGCTGGAGTTTCTGTTAACGGCCCGCAGGAGTATAATGGCGGCCAAGGCTGGAACCGCGAGCACGTGTGGCCGCGCTCACTAGGTGGTTTCGGTACTAGTGCCGGTGTGGGAACGGATGTTCACAACCTAAAGCCTGCGAGCATTACACTAAACTCCACACGTTCAAACCATGAGTACGACGAGCTTGGTACGGGGGGTAATGCTGTGAATTATAACGGCAATGCAACGGGGAATAGATTGAACGCGAGTGCCGGTATTTTTGAGCCGCGCGACGATATCAAGGGCGATCTAGCACGTATCATTATGTACATGGACCTTCGCTACGAGGGCCAGCAAGGCGAGCCAGATTTGGTGATGCGCGAGGCGTTGAATTCTGGTGGTACGACCTTCGCTGTAATGTCGACCTTGTTGGATTGGCATTTCCAGGATACGGTGGACCAATTCGAACTAGACCGCAATGATGCCATACACAATATGCAGGGCAACCGTAACCCATTTATCGATCATCCGGAGCTTGCGCATTACCTCTATGGAGATTCTGTGGGTGTCGCTTGGAACCCATTTATGGATGTGATCATCATCGAATGTGGCTTCGGCGAGCCCATCAAATATTATCCAAATCCTGCGGATACTGAATTGCAGCTAGAGACCCCTTTTACTGGAACAGCAGTGCTTACTTCGGCAAACGGTAAGAGCTTTGAGATTCAGCATGTGGAAGGGATGAATCGCATTGATGTGGGTCATCTGCCTGCGGGTAGTTACACCATAGACTTTAGTGATGGCTCTCGTCAGAAGCTGCTTATCGTGCATTAAGAGCCGAAACAATAGCCTTAAAAACAAACACCAAAAAAACACCCCCGGCGCGCAGCGCCGGGGGTGT
>JAAXJR010000023.1 GCA_012269745.1 Flavobacteriales bacterium
TATTCTGGCAATCGCGCAAGCCATGTACGGTATTTACCGTACACAAACTATTCACCGCAGAGTCTGGCAACCAAATCCACTCCTCCTATTTACTTTGAGATAAAAACTTTGATTTAACCTAAACCTGAAGGTACTGAAAACACTGAGATTTTGGAATTATTCGTGATTCCAAACGTGTGTTCGAAATATTCCGAACAAAACTAACACGATCACTGGTGACGTCAATCAGATCAAAAGGGCTTATAGAAGTACTTAAACAGTGCCAATGAACATCACGATATAGCCCTGAGGAGGGAATTGAACCTTAGGTTAAAAAAGCCTGTAATTGACTAGCTATGTCAGCGCTATTGGGCGATAAGCCCTCCGCGGCCGATTGGGTTGCTTAGCGGGTCGACTTAGCGAAAAGAGCTCTCGTAAATTACTGATATTGAGCATATTGGAGAGTTAGGTTCAAAACCCTCTTTCTCCGGCCTTCAACGCAAGAAACTCTTTGGCGTTAAGCGAGACCCAAAACTTGTTTTGAGCTGAAAAAACTTTTTAATCGGCTCATTTTCTTCATATATTTGAGCCAATAAGAGATGATAATCGGCTCACTATGTACAATTGGCAACAAAAGGATTGGAGACAATTCACTTATGATCAACAGAAAATAGAGCAATACGTTGCCCTGTTTTCCGAAAAGATAGGTATGTCAAAAGGTGTTTTAAGCGTTCTTTCGAAAGAACAACGAAGCGAAACAATGATTGATGCCCTAGTTCTTGAGGCCCTAAAAACCTCCGAGATTGAGGGTGAATATATTAGCCGTAAAGATCTAATCTCTTCCATCAAGAAAAATATTGGCGTTGGCAGTATAGACGATTCTATTAAAGATCTGCGAGCCAAAGGTGTAGCGGCTATGCTTGTTAATGTTAACGATTCTTACGACAATACACTGAGTGAGGAAAGTATATTTCAGTGGCACCAATTGTTGTTTTCAAGGAAGACTACTATTTCAGTTGGAGTTTGGAGAAGCCACAGTGAACCTATGCAAGTGGTTTCAGGAAGTATTGGTAAGGAGGTCGTTCACTTTGAAGCTCCAGCTTCCTCGGTTGTGCCAGACGAGATGAAGTCTTTCATTGAATGGTTCAACAACACTGCACCAGGAGCAAAGAATGAGATAAAATTTGCTGCAGTACGATCGGCAATAGCGCATCTTTATTTCGAAACTATTCACCCTTTCGAAGATGGAAATGGAAGAATAGGTAGAGCCATTGCCGAAAAAGCATTATTGCAAAGTGTGGGCTATCCCTTATTAATCAGTTTGTCTTCTGCTATTGAGCATAATCGACAAGAATACTATGAAGCGTTGAAGCAAGGTCAAAGAAGCAATGAAATTACTCAATGGGTCATTTATTTCATTGAAATTATTCTCAAGGCCTTAGACAACTCCATCAAAATCATAGACTTCACGATTAAGAAAACGCAGCTTTTTGACACTCACCAAGAGTACTTGAATGCAAGACAGGAAAAGGTATTAAAAAAGATGTTAGAATCTGCTTTCGACGAGTTTGAAGGAGGAATGTCAGCGAAGAAATACATGAAAATCACAAAAACTTCTAAGGCAACTGCAACAAGAGACATCCAACAACTCAGAGATTTAGGAATTTTTATTCCAACCGGAAAAGGCAGAAGTACCTCCTATAAAGTGGTGTTGAGTTAACAACTTCTTCCAGGTATTACAGCCGCGTAGAGTCTGGAAACCGAATCCACTCCTCCTATTTACTTTGAGATCGAAATTCTATTTTGATTCTTTAACGAAAATACTGAAAATATTGAGGTTTTGGAATTATACGTGATTCCAAACGTGTGTTCGGAATATTCCGAACAAAACTAACGCAATCACTGAAGGCGTAAATCAGATCATAAGGAGCTTCATAGATGTATTTCAACAGTACCATTGAACATCACGATATAGTCCTGAGAGGGAATTGAACCTTAGGTTAAAAAATCCTATATTTGAGGAGCTATGTCAGCGCTATTGGGCGATAAGCCCTCCGCGGCCGATTGGGTTGCTTAGCGGGTTGACTTAGACAAAAGCATTCTCTTAATTAATTGAAAACGAGCATATTGCGGCGTTAGGTTCAGTTCCCTCTCTCTCCG
>JAAXJR010000010.1:0-6391 GCA_012269745.1 Flavobacteriales bacterium
AGCTCGCAGACCTCCTACGTGCCTTAGTTAAAGTGGAAGGCATCGAATGGATCCGCTTGCATTATTTGTTCCCTTCAGGGTTCCCGGAGGACGTATTGGACGTTATCCGCGAGGAGCCAAAGGTGTGTAACTACATTGACATTCCATTGCAGCACATTGCAGATCCTGTATTGAAGAGCATGCGCCGCGGTACTACTAAGGCCAAGACGGATGCTTTGCTCGCTAAGATGCGCGAGAAAGTTCCTGGTATTACTATTCGTACAACTCTGATCGCAGGGTATCCTGGTGAGACAGAGGAAGATCACCAAGTCGTTTTAGACTGGGTCAAAGAGCAGCGTTTCGACCGCTTGGGTGTCTTTGCTTACAGCCACGAGGAAAACACACATGCATACAACCTTGAGGACGATGTTCCAGCAGAGGTAAAGCAGCAGCGTGTGGACGAGGTGATGGCCTTGCAGATGGGTATTTCTAGAGAGCTCAACGAGCAAAAAGTGGGGCAGGAGTTCCGCGTGCTTGTGGATCGCAAGGAAGGAAACTACTTCGTGGGTCGCACAGAGTTCGATTCTCCAGATGTAGATAACGAGGTACTTATCCCAGCAGAGGACATTTATCTGAAGATTGGTGATTTCTGCAACGTTAAGATTGTAGAAGCACACGATTACGATCTCATTGGTCAAATCATCGATTGATTTTTATCAGCTTCGATACAAAAGTCACGACCTCTTTTTTAGCCAATCTTCACCTTTGTAGTGCAATCAATGTACTACGCCATGAGTGTTGAAATTCTCGCCCGCATCCAATTTGCCTTTACGGTTGCTTTCCATTACATCTACCCGCCACTATCTATAGGTCTTGGTCTTTTGATGGTCATCTTCGAAGGCTCCTATCTGCGCACTAAGAAGGAAGTTTATCATAAGCTGGCCCGATTCTGGACCAAAATCTTTGCCCTTACCTTCGGTATAGGCGTAGCCACAGGCATTGTGATGGAGTTTGAATTTGGGACCAACTGGGCTGCCTATTCACGTTTTGTAGGCGATATTTTCGGCTCTGCGCTTGCCGCAGAGGGACTTTTTGCTTTCGCCTTGGAGAGTGGTTTCTTGGGCATTCTACTCTTTGGTTGGAACAGAGTGAGCAAGCGCATGCACTTTATTGCTACGCTCGGTGTGTGGCTGGGTTCTATGTTCTCAGCGGTTTGGATTGTGGTGGCCAACTCTTGGCAGCAAACTCCTGCAGGCTACCATTTGGTGGGCGATGGGATGAGTATTCGTGCTGAAGTGACTGACTTCTGGGCCATGGTCTTCAATCCGTCTTCTGTGGACCGATTGTCACATACATGGATCGGCGCCTTTCTCGCCGGTGGATTTCTAGTTATTTCAGTACACTCTTGGTACTTACTCAAGGGCAAGCATATTGATATTAGTAAAACGGCCCTGAAAATTACGATGCCCTTTGTTGCAGTGGTAAGCTTAGCTCAGCTGGTTACGGGGCACCACAGTGCAGATGGTGTTGCGGAAAATCAACCGGCAAAATTGGCCGCGTTGGAAGGACATTACGCAGATACTGCCGCAGCGGATATGTATATTATGGGTTGGGTAGACCAAAAAAATCAAGAGGTTACAGGCATTAAGGTGCCTGGCGGACTAAGCTTTCTGCTAGAATACGATTTCGATCATCCGGTGCCAGGCTTGAACGCCTTTCCGGAAGACGAGCGCCCTAGCCAAGTAAACGCCGTATTCCAATTCTACCACCTGATGGTTGCCATAGGCATGGCACTCATAGGTCTAAGTATTTTAGGCGTATTCATGGTTTTCCGCGGGACGCTTTGGAACAACAAACTCATTTTAAGAATCCTAGTGCTGAGCGCCATTTTACCCCAGCTTGCCAACCAGTTTGGATGGTTTGCTGCTGAAATGGGCCGTCAACCTTGGGTGGTTTATGGCCTGCTCCGTACCTCAGAAGCATTTTCTCTAGCCGTTAGTGCTCAGCAACTAGTGTTCTCTTTGGTGTTATTCGCAGTAATCTACTCGCTGCTTTTTGCATTGTTTATCTATCTGTTGAACAAGAAGATTGTGCACGGTCCTGACCAGACCACTTTGTTGGATTACCGTCCTAATCAAGCAGCCGCATCAAAAATCTACGAAGAAGCCTAGAACCATGGATTATCAAGCTATTTACACAGAGACCATCTTTGGATTAGATTACCCCACACTTTGGTTCTTAGTCATTGGGGGAGTATTTACTGGATACGCCATATTAGATGGCTTTGATCTGGGTGCAGGAGCCCTTCATTTGTTCTTTAAAAAAGAAGAGAACAGACGCATTGCATTGAACGCCGTAGGCCCAGTATGGGACGGCAATGAGGTTTGGTTAGTTATTGGTGGGGGAGCACTTTTCGCAGGATTCCCCAATGTATATGCCTCCCTGTTTTCAGGGCTCTACGTGCCGTTCATGCTTTTTGTTGCGCTGCTCATTTTCCGTGCGGTTAGTATAGAATTCCGCTCGAAGGAAAAGATGTCCTGGTGGCGCAAGATTTGGGACACGACTTACACGGTGAGCTCAGCGGGTCTTGCCATAGCTTTAGGAGCAGTAATGGGCAATGTGATCCAAGGCATTCCATTAAACGAAGCGGGTGATTACGTCGGCAACGGATGGGATTTTCTCAACCCGTATGCCATCATTGTCGGGTTGACGACGTTGGCACTTTTTATGATGCACGGTGCCCTGTATTTGGCACTAAAAACTGAAGGAGCGATGCACGATTTCGTGGGACTTTGGGTCAAGCGTAGCATCATTGCATTTATCATCCTTTTCTTAATGACAACGGGGTACACCATGCTCTTCGTAGAGCATATGGTGGCTCGATTAAAAGATAATCCAGCACTGCTCATCATACCGATGATTGCTATGCTCAGTATTGCCAACATCCCGCGATTAACAGAGCAACGCAAATACACACAGGCCTTCATTTTTAGTTCATTAACTGTGAGTATGCTCTTTGTGCTCAGCGCCATAGGTTTGTACCCAATACTATTGCGCAGCACCTTAGATCCAGCGTACTCTCTGGACGTATATAACAGTGCCGCGAGCCAGAAAACTCTGGGCATCATGTTACTCATGGCGAGCGTGGGTGCTCCACTGGTGGGTTTGTACACATTTATTGTGTATAGATCCTTCCGAGGTAAGGTCAAATTAGACGAACACTCCTACTAGAATCGTTATCTTTGTACTATGTACAAGGGTAAAATTTTCGGTCCCATTTTCCTTCTTTTCCTGCTCCCATTTGGGGTGCTGGCAGAGGCTGCTATGGATACCACTGAAACCTCGGTTAGATCCACTACATGGTCTTTAATAGGCGAAGCAGGCAGCTTTGCGCCAGCAGGCTGGAGCAGCGAAGAAATTCCTGCATTGACCCGTGTTCAGGCCGTTCGCATGAAGCTTGAGGTGAATACCTTAGTTGACGAACGCTTTGACCCGATCAAAGGCAAGAATGCCGCCTTGAAATTCTATTCTTCAGAAGCAGAACCGCTCCAAGCAGATGCTTTAGTGATTGAAAGTGGTGCCGTGCTTTTGGAAGATTTAGCCCAAGCTGCCGATCTACCCTTACGTGTCATAGAAGAAAATAATCCACACTTGCTTCGCGACGTTTTGCCAAAAGGCACTAACGTATACGGTTTGGGTATTGCCCTAACTTCCATGGATGCCTTGGCCATGGTGGAGCGACAGGATGCCTATACTGCGGACCTTAAAGCGCAGTACGAGAGAAGAAGAAAGCAAGTTTTGAGCTTCATGCCAGACCCGACCACGCACAGTGCATCTACTTATGTGGTGCGCAGCGGTGATTACCTTGGTCGTATCTCGGCTCGCACTGGTGCCAGCGTGAGCGATATCCGCAAGTGGAATAAACTCAAGGGAAATACCATCTACCCTGGACAGAAGCTCACTGTGTGGATGCCGAAAGGCAAGGAGGTAAAGGCTGAGACTATTGCCGCAGCTCCTAAGAAGAAAGAAGAGAAAAAGGAATTGGCTACAGCATCTACCGCCGACGGTTCTTTCTTAACCTATGAAGTTAAGCCGGGCGATACCCTTTGGAGCATTGCACAAAAATTCCCTGGCATAAGCGCCGATAATTTAAAGAGCTACAACAAAATGGATGCGCTGATCAAGGCCGGCGAGCAGCTCAAAATCCCTACCCAAATGATCACGGATTATTCACCTGAGAAATACCCTGGGGCGCAATAATCCATGAACAAACCCGGACACTTTTTTGGCTTTCTACTTCTACTGGCCCTCTTTGTGAGTGGTCTTAGTTTGCTCATTGGGGGTAAGTCTTTGAACATTGGCGATACAGAGTTGAGTTATTACAGTCCCTCAGAACTCTTTGGACCCTTGTGGGCAGGAGAAGATTCTGTAGTGATTGAGGTCAAGGAAAACGAGGCGCTTGAGGCGTTAATGGAGGAAACAGATTCACTCGCTGAAGCCCCTGCAGATTCGACTGCTGAACTAATTATTCCGCCTACCAATCTCGCTGTGGAGCAAGCTGCGCCAAGAGACACTTCCATCCAAGTTTCTGATGTTCTGACCTTCGCACCGTTCTTCGAGGCCTTATTTGCCCTCAAAGGGAGCAGCACAGAGAACGTGCGCGTGCTGCACTTTGGCGACTCCCAACTAGAAGGGGACCGTATCACTATGCAACTTCGGGATGCCTACCAGCGTCGTTACGGCGGTACAGGGTTCGGCTATGTGGCTTTAGAACCTCTAGTGGCACCGTCCTCCTTGGCATTCAATAATTCGGAAGGATACATTCGTAAAACAGTCTTCGGTCGCAGAGACACCGCCTTTAAGGACATGAAATACGGCCACCTAGGCTCGTTCACTTTGCTCGCTCAGAAAGACAGTAGTTCTTATGAAGGACGCGTTTCTTTTGCGAAGCGTAAATGGGGCTACAGCCGTGCGAGGAACTTTACTTCAGCAAAAATTCATTTGGAGGGTGCCGCACCTACCAAAGCAGATATCATTGTGGCAGATACCTTGTTCTCTACACGTATTTTCCCTGAAGGGGAATGGACCTTGGCGCTGGATATTCCGTTAGTAGACGAATTTGATTTGCGCTTGAGTGCTTCGTCACCTACGCGCATTTTTGGACTTAGTTTCGAGAGCCCTTACGGGTTCCATGCAGATAACGTGGCCATGCGCGGTGCTTCAGGGATGATCTTCTCCAAGATGAATGACGAGCAGTTTGCCGCTAGCTTGGAGCGCGAAGGCTACGACCTGATCATCATGCAGTTCGGTGGTAATGCAGTTCCTTATTTGAAGGATGAAGCCCATGCGGGCCGATTCGCGCGCGCCCTAGGCCGTCAGCTCGGTCACATCCAACGTTTATACCCACAAGCCGCCATCCTCTTTATTGGCCCCTCAGATATGGCGCGCAAGGAAGGATTAGAAATGAAATCTTATCCATTGATTGCCTCGTTGAAAGAGCAACTGCGCACGGAAGTGATGCGCCGCGGTGCAGGGTACTGGGATTTGTACGACGTCATGGGCGGTGAGGGCTCTATGGTGGAGTGGGTAGAAGGCGAGCCAGCATTGGCCGTGAAGGATTACATCCACTTTACGCCAAAGGGAGCCTCTAAAGTGGGTAGTGCCTTGGTGGAGGCGTTGAAGGAATTGGAACAGCAATACGCTAAAGTTCAGGAGGAGATTGCCGCAGAAAAGCAGCGTATAGCAGATAGTATTGCAACTTATAAAATGAGCCAGGGAACTGGCGTGCAGCCATGATGAAGCGGTTCTTGATATTCATTTGTTTTGGGGCTTTGAGCCTTCAGGCACAGGATAATGTGGAAGCGTTGGCGCTGAAGTACCCCTTCTTGGATACGGCGAAGAACCACATCCAATACTTTGGAAGCGAGGATGCCTTAGAAGGATTCTTCGAAAAGCTGGACAAGGCCATTTTTGAATACGAGGGCAAGGTCAATGTGGTGCACATGGGCGGTTCGCACGTGCAAGGAGGCACATTGAGTCACACAATGCGTATGAATTTGGCCCAATTGGCCCCAGAGCTCAACGTAGAAAGAGGATTCTTCTTCCCACATAGATTGGCCAATACCAACATGCCGCGCAACATCTACATCAAGAAAATAGGCAGTTGGGAAGGGTGTAGAAACAGCATTCCTAAGAACAATTGCCCTTGGGGCTTCTCGGGTATTGATGCCATCACTTACGACAAAGACGCGGGCTTCGTCTTGCAAAGCTTCGTGGACGGGGAGAAGGCCTATAAATTCAATGAGCTGCGCATTTTCGAGCACATGGCTTCCAATACTATGCAGCCCTTCAGCGATCCAGCACCAGATAGTGTGGTGGTGGACACCATTGCTGGGGTACGTCGCTGGTTCTT
>JAAXJR010000010.1:6491-28570 GCA_012269745.1 Flavobacteriales bacterium
TGGTTCCGCGAGATCAACCCGGAATGTGAGTTCATCTTTATGACCAATAATGACAGTTATTATAAGCGTCGCATCCCGAACGAGCACGGTTTGGATGTGGTAGCACAAATGAAGCTGCTCAGTGAGCGCCACGATGCCGCCCTGTGGGATTTGTTTGGCGTCATGGGCGGATTGAACTCGGTGGCTATCTGGGAGGAAAATAAATTGGCAAAATCGGACAAGATTCATTTTACTAGAGCCGGATACCGATTGAATTCTGACCTGCTCTTCTGGGCCATTTGGGAGGAGTATGAGAAACACTTAAAAGCCTTAGAAGACTGATGAGTTGGGAGATCGTACAAGGTTGGTTGACCTACCAGGCGAACAGTCCACTGCTGTTCACGCAGAAGTATTTCTGGATCTTCTTTGGTCTTGTGATGGGCGGCTATTCCCTTGTCTATAAGCACACTGCGCGTCGCAACATCTACCTGTTTCTAACGAGCTTGTTCTTCTACTACAAGACGAGCGGCTTCTACTTCTTCATCCTCATATTCTCCACCATTGTCGATTATTTCATAGGTGGCGCCATCTACAGAAACAAGGTCAAAGCACAACGCCAAGCCTTGGTGGCCCTCTCCGTTGTGGTGAATCTCCTCGTCTTAGGCTACTTCAAATATGCCTACTTCGTAGCCGATTTCATTTACGACCTCACCGGTATTGAAATCGCCGTACAGAACACCTTCGCGCTGTGGACGAACAACGCCTTGGGTACCAACTTTGTCTTCGAAAAAATCTTGCTGCCTGTCGGAATTAGCTTTTTCACCTTCCAAACGATCAGCTACAGTGTGGACATCTACCGCGGTCACATCAAACCGGTGAAGAACATCCTTGACTTTGGATTCTACGTCAGCTTCTTTCCACAACTAGTGGCAGGGCCCATCGTTCGTGCCTCAGAGTTTATCCCCCAACTTTACCAGCCGTACAACGTCACCAAGGAGCAGGCAGGCCTCGGTATCTTCTGGGTCCTCAATGGTCTATTAAAAAAGCTCTTCCTCGCAGATTACCTCGCGGTCCAATTCATCGATCGCGTCTTCGACAATCCACAGCTTTACAGTGGTTTTGAAACCCTCAGTGCCCTCTTCGGTTACTCCATGCAGGTTTACGCAGATTTCTCCGGCTACACGGACGTGGCCATTGGCATCGCCATGCTTCTTGGCTTCACCTTGCCGAAGAACTTCAACAGCCCGTACAAGGCCTCCTCTGTGGCAGATTTCTGGCGCCGCTGGCACCTTTCACTTTCCACTTGGCTGCGCGATTACCTCTACATCCCGCTGGGAGGAAATAGAGAAGGTTCCATCGCTTCGTACACCATCGTATTTATCTTCTTTGTGTTTATCGCACTGATCGTAGGAGATCCGTTATTGACCTTAGCCTTGGCAGCAGTATTTGGCGGAAGCTTTATTGCGATGCGCAAAAGCCCTGCGGCGGCACGATGGGTCAATACCAACATCAACCTTATGCTCACCATGGTGCTGGGCGGCCTATGGCACGGTTCATCGTGGAATTTTGTGACCTGGGGAACCTTGAACGGGGTAGGTCTTGTGGTCTACAAGAACTGGAAGAAAATCAGCCCTTGGGCCGATCGCAGTAAATGGTACAACCGAGCCATAGGCCTCGCACTAACGCTCATCTTTATCACCTTTACACGCGCCTGGTTCCGCTCACCTACTTGGGACGGCGCCATCGCTATCCTTAACAAGATTCCAACAGATTTTGGCTGGTCCACAGTAGGCCAAGTCGTCGTTTCAAATTATAAGTTCTACCTCGTCCTTGTGGGTGGCTATCTTATTCACTGGATCCCTTCGAAATACAAGGGCCAAATGCGCACCTGGGTTAGCCAAAGCTCACCGTACGTGCTCTTCCTCCTTGTACTAGCCTCCTCACTGGTCATTTACCAAATTTTGAGTGCTGAGGTTCAGCCGTTTATCTACTTTGCTTTTTAGGCTTCCGTCGCTATCTTGAGGGAAAGACCTAAAGACCCATGTCAAAGAAAATTTTATTTGCAGGAATGTTCTCCGTTGCGGTGCTCGCAGTAGTGCTGTTCCGTGTTTTTTCTAACAATCCCGACGAATTTGTAGGGCCCGTTTTGGTACCTCTGTACGAGAGTACCGATGAGGTGAGCCTACGTGGTTTGCATGCTACCGACGACACTGTAGTGGTCGTAGGTGGTAATCAAGGCGTTTTCGGATTTTCCTTGGATGCCGGCGTGCATTGGATTTTTTCTCAGCTTCCCGATGCTGCTGAAAGCCAATTCCGCTCTGTCTGGGCCCACAACGATCACACCTTCTTGGCGGTCAGCGCCGGTGCACCAAGCTATGTGTACTACAGTGAAGATCGTGGACAGAGCTGGTTGCGCACGTTTGAGGACACCGCGCAAGCGACCTTTCTCGACGGCATCACCTTTGTAAACGACACCATAGGCTTCATCTACGGCGACCCCGTGGATGGACGCTTCAAATTACTTCGTACTGCGGACGGCGGTAAAACTTGGGCTGAGATTGAAGGTCCAGAAGCCATAGACGGCGAGGCGAGCTTCGCAGCCAGCGGCTCTGCCATTGCAGTGGGCAACAACCTCATGTCCATCGTTACGGGTGGTACAGTGAGCCGATTGCACGTCACCATGGACCTGCGCGATGGGGAAGGCTGGACGGCTTCACCCATTGAATTGGCCCAAGGACTTCCTTCACAAGGCGCCTTTGCTCACCACTGGGAAGGGGAGAAGCTCTACATCGTAGGTGGCGATTACATGGAGGAGAGTAACACCTTCGGTACGGCGCTCGTGGCAGATTTAATGACCGGTCAGGACGATACAGAGACCATGGAGAAACTCGCAAGCCTGCCGTATACCTCAGACGTATGTGGTGATGGCGAGCACCTATATTTCACAGGAACCACAGGGGTACGCTACCTTGATAGTGCGCTTCATGTGATGGATACCACTGCTATGCACGCACTAGCGAGCAGTGGGAAATATGTCTTTGCCAGTGGGCCAAAAGGTAGAATTGGCCGTGTATTCAAAGGCACAGTGGCTGAGCTGAACGCCTTGGTGGACGACATAGAAACCGCACACAAACGATAAACACTTTTACCCCGAAACCCGTTGATAAGATTATGAACGCTACACCCAAACAATACTCCCGAGTAGCCACTGCAATGGGCTTTTCACCCATGGCAAAGGCGAATCTTGCAGAGGTACACCGCATTGCGACCCGCTTCGGTGCTGAGATGTTTGTGTTTCACGTTGGGGAGTGGACGGAAAAATGCCAAAAGACCTACGAGAGCTTTTTGAGCGAATTGGGCATAGATTCCGATACCATCACCTTAAAAAGTAAAGCAGGCGATCCCAAAGTGGAACTGCTCTCCCTGTGTAGCGAAAACGATATTGACCTTTTAGCGCTTGGTGCTCTTATGCGCGAAAACATGTTCAAGGTTTTTAGTGCGAGCATTGCACGCGATGTATGTCGTAAGGCCAAGGTGAGCCTGCTGCTATTAACGCACAGCTCCATCATGGAAGAGCCCTGTGAGCGCATTGTAGTCAACGGGTTGGACCATCCCAAAACCCCGGATACCATTGCTACAGCAGTATGGGCGGGTAATAAACTAGGTTCTAGTGAACTCATCGTGGTGGACGAGCTCAGCGAGAAATCTATTGCACGTGCAGACGACGATATGAGCACCTTGCAGCGCATTCGACAGAGCCGACAACTGGAGAAGAAGGAGCACAACCGCATTGAATCGGTGCTGGGATTGTGTACAGGCGGGTGCAGCATGGACATCTCCGAACAGCATGTTTACGGTAAAAAAGGGTACACCATTGCCCACTATGCGAAGGCAAAGAAGGCAGATTTGTTGGTGGTCAATTCCCCCGACACCAAGCTCGGCCTGCTCGATCGTATCTTCAAACACGATCTAGAATACATCCTTGCGGACCTTCCGACCGATGTATTGATTGTACACACGACAAAAACGACTGCTCATGCATAAGCCCAAGAATGGATTTAAGGGCTTTGTAGAGAATTGGCAATCTGATCTGAAGGCCGGTTTTGTCGTATCCCTCGTAGCCCTGCCAATCTCCATCGCGCTATCGCTCGCCTCAGGAGCCCCGGCTATTGCGGGCCTCATTGCAGCGGTTATTGGTGGCATCCTGGTAGCACATTTGGGTGGATCATACGTCACCATTACCGGGCCAGGAAATGGGTTGGCGGTGGTGACCCTTGCAGCCATCACCACCTTAGGCGGTGGTGATATGCTCGCCGGCTATTACATGGCGCTAGGTGCTATAGTCGTTAGCGGTATCCTTCTCTTTATTTTAGGAACCGTACGCCTTGGCGTATTGGCCGATCTTTTCCCAACCTCCGCAGTACAAGGAATGTTGGCGGCCATAGGGATCATCATTTTGGCCAAACAAAGCCACGTAATGATCGGTACCCTTAATCCCGAAAATTCCTCGCCAATCCCGCTACTCGTAGAATTTTTCAGCTCTCTAGAGACGTTGGTTTGGGCAGATGCTGCACAATTGCGTTCTGCCATAGTGGGAGTGGGGAGCTTGCTGTTCCTCATAGGATTTTCTCAGATCCGAGCACGTTGGATGCACGCTATTCCAGCGCCGCTTTGGGTGGTAGTATTGGCGGTACTCACACAAATCATAGGCACAAACGTCACTGGCGAGAGCTTCTTCGGTCCCAAATATTTGGTCAATATCCCAGCCGATTGGATGAGCGCATGGCGCCTTCCAGATTTCTCAGGCATACAAACAGGCACTTTCTGGGGTGCAGCGATCTCATTAAC
Source organism: Flavobacteriales bacterium (assembly GCA_012269745.1). Classification (GTDB taxonomy): domain Bacteria; phylum Bacteroidota; class Bacteroidia; order Flavobacteriales; family Schleiferiaceae; genus UBA10364. The sequence continues at coordinate 11,319 of JAAXJR010000010.1, forward strand.
CTTTATCGCCTCCATAGAATCTTTGCTCTCCATTAAGGGTATGGACCGATTGGACCCATACAAGCGAAAATCGAATGTCAACAAAGACCTACGTGCACTGGGTATCGCCACGGCAGTTTCAGGCATGCTTGGTGGCCTTAGTGTGGTAACGGTTATCGCCCGCAGTTCTGTGAATGTGAGCAATGGAGCAAAAACACGTTCGGCCAACTTCTTTCACGGCGCATTAATCTTAATTTTCGTGCTTTTCCTTCGCGAAGTCCTCACACAAATCCCATTGCCAGCATTGGCGGCCATCTTGGTATTCACAGGCTACAAGCTTTTAAACCCTAGCCAATTCAGTAAGATTGCTCAAATAGGCCTGGAGCAGTTGTTCCTGTTCTTCTTCACCCTCTTCGCGACCTTGGTCTACGGCCTCATCATGGGTATCGTTTTCGGCATGGCAGCAACGCTGGTTATCCAGGTGATCATCACAGGGGCAGGAGCGGAAATTTTGCGCTATTTCAACAGGCCCAACACACTGCTCTTTGAAGAGGAAGAAAACAAGTACATCCTCAACATTAATTACTTCGCAAACTTCCTGAACTACCCTCGTTTAAAGAGCAAGCTCGATAGCATTCCCACCTCTGCCGAGGTCATCGCAGATTTCTCAAACACCTCTTTTGTAGATGCCACCGTCATGGAGCACCTCACCGGCTATGTGGAAAGCTTCGAACAGCACGGCGGCTCCCTCGAGCTGGTAGGGCTGGACACCCTTGCACCGGCCTCCTCACATCCGCTAGGGGTGCAGAGCAAGAGCACGCGCGGTTCCAACGTGTTCCAACTGCGCACTTCGGATACCAGGCTCAGTGGGAAGCAAGAGAAACTGAGCAACTTTGCCGTCTTGGAAGGCCTCGAATATACTCCATGGCCAGACCCCATCTGGGATGAAAAGGTGAACCAATTCCATTATTTCCGCCACCGCCGTATAGACCAAACGATGAATCTCCTAGAAGACCGCAGCTCCAAGCTCATGGCCATAGAAGTCGTGACCCACGTGGGGGAGTTTACCATGCGTGATAGCCAGCATTTGGCCTGTGTGGTCTTACAACCGGAAGGTGTTAAGCTGCCGAAATTCACCCTAGATAGAGAGCGCATCTTTGAGCGTATTTCCTACCTCGCCGGGGTACAGGACATCGAACTGGGCTCTGGGGTATTCGATAAGCGATTCAACCTCAAAGGCCGCGACGAGCATGCGATCCGAGAGTTCTTCTCGCCGGGCTGTCTCGCTTATCTGGCCAGCAACCCTGTATTCCACATGGAGAGCAATGGTGAGGCCTTGCTCATTTTCCATAAAGAACGCGCCGCAAGTGTGTCTGAATTCAAGTTGATGGTTAATTTTGCGCGAGAATTCGCGAATAGAATTGGTGCTAAATCTTAAAAGAGAAGATGCTAGGATTAAAACTACCAACTGACCCTCGCTGGGCAAATATTGCAGAGAAGAATATCGAAGAGATTCTTACTGACCACGCCTATTGCGAGCAAAAAGCCGCATCCACCGCCATTAGCCTCATTGTGGGCTACCCAGAAAAATCTGAATTAGTCGATAAGATGACCGCCCTCGCCCGCGAGGAGATGGGGCATTTTCAAATGGTACACAACCGCATCATGCAACGTGGCCTTACCCTAGGTCGTGAGCGCAAGGACGCTTATGTGGGCGAGCTAAGCACCTTCTTTCCCAAGGGGGGAGATCGCGAGCTTCGCCTGATCCATCGCTTGTTGGTGTGCGCCTTGATCGAAGCTCGCTCGTGTGAGCGCTTTAGAGTGCTGAGCGAGAATTTGGAGGACAAAGAGCTCAGCGAGTTCTACCACACTTTGATGATCTCAGAGGCCAACCACTATACGATGTTCTTGAAATTGGCCCGTAAATATGGGAACAGGGAAGAGGTCGATCAGATGTGGCAGGATTTGCTTGAATATGAGGCGGAAGTCATTTCAAAATTGGGGACAGAAGGCCTCATTCATGGATAATTAGGAACCTATTACAACTAACATATGAGTACAGAATTAAAATCAACAGCCTTAGAGCAAGTTCATATTGAGCTCGGTGCCAAGATGGTACCGTTCGCAGGCTACAATATGCCGGTACAATACAGCGGTTTACGCCTGGAGCACGCTGCAGTGCGCGAGCAAGCGGGAATGTTTGACGTCAGCCACATGGGCGAATTCTTCGTGGAGGGCCCAGACGCTTTGCCGTTCCTTCAGAAGGTGACTTCGAACGATGTGAGCAAGCTCATCCCTGGAAAGATCCAGTACAGCTGTTTCCCGAACGAGCAGGGCGGTATTGTAGACGATTTGTTGGTCTACTGCTTCTCTGAGGAGCACTTCCTGTTGGTAGTCAATGCCTCCAACATGGACAAGGATTGGAACCACCTCATGCAATACACGGAAGGTTTCGACGTGAAGCTGAGCAATCAGAGCGACGAATACAGCCTGTTGGCAGTGCAAGGTCCTAAGGCTACGGATATTCTTCAAAAGTTGACGGATACTGACCTAGCGGGCATCAAATACTACAACTTCGTCATAGGTGAGATGGCAGGCATCAATGATGTGATCATCTCTGCGACAGGGTATACTGGTGCGGGCGGTTTCGAGTTGTACATTCACAACGAGGATGCTGCTAAGCTATGGAGTGCGGTGATGGAGGCTGGTGAGTCTCACGGCCTATTACCTGCAGGTCTCGGTGCGCGTGATACCCTACGTTTAGAAATGGGCATGTGTCTCTACGGCAATGATATTGACGATACGACAAGCCCGCTGGAAGCAGGATTGGGTTGGATCACTAAATTCACAAAAGACTTCATCTCGTCTGAAACTTTTGTCAAGCAGAAGGAGGAGGGCATTACGAAGAAATTGATCGGTTTCGAAATGATCGATCGCGGTATTCCACGCCACGGCTATGAGATTGCCAAAGATGGTGAGGTCGTAGGTCGCGTGACTTCTGGAACAGCGAGCCCATCAACAGGTAAGAACATTGGTATGGGGTATGTACCGGTTGAATTGGCTGCAGAAGGCAGTGAATTTGATGTAGTGATCCGCAACAAGACCATTAAGGCGAAGGTGGTCAAACTTCCGTTCTACAAGAAGGCGTAATCTTTAGGGTGTCCTGAAAATATGAACCCCGCCCAGGCTGCGCCTGGGCGGGGTTTTTTGTACAAGTGTACTAGATGTGCAATTTTAATTGAGGTCAAAAAAAAGTGGCGCTGCTTTCCTCAACGCCACTTTAACCCAAATACAAACAGAGTGAATGGAAAGTCAGTTTATTCCGCTGATACTGCCAACTTCGCTGCAACTGCTTTGCCCGCAGGGTGGTGGCTGTATCTGTCTAAATATTCTTCTACAGAGTACGTGTACTCTTTACAACGGTTATAATTCAAACACTTCACTTCACGTACCACGCCTTCTGTCTCGTCCAAGAAAACTTCAATTACGCTTTCTGGGTTGTTGATCGTGTAAAGGGCCTGCGGTCCGTTATGCAGTGAACTATTTTCCGTCATTGTCTAATTTTTAAATTCTGTGCAACAAAACCATATTTGTTTTGATTACGATGCAAAAATAAGTCGCTATCTTTAGATGGAAAACAAAAAACCGCTAAAATTTCGGCAATAGAGTAGTTCTACTCATTGAAATTCAAAAATGAGAAACGCACCTTTGCACTCTATCACTATACACTATGAAGCTAGATAAGTTAGATAAACAGATTTTACAGTACCTCGTCAAGGATGCGCGTAAGCCTTTTACCGAGATTGCTAAAGACTTGTTAGTCAGTCCTGGTACCATTCACGTACGCGTGAAGAAGATGGAGCAAATGGGTGTCATTAAAAGCACATCTATCTCTGTGGATTATGCGAAACTGGGTTTTGGTTTCGTGGCCTATGTAGGTTTATTTACATCAAGATCATTACAGAGTCCGGATATTATCGATCAATTGCGTTCTGTTCCTGAGGTAACCGTAGCACATCTTGCCACCGGTAAGTACGGCATCTTTTGTAAGATTCGCTGTCGCGATGCCTCGCATGCGAAGGATGTCATCTTCCGCATCAATGATATTGAAGGTGTAGAGAATACTGAAAGTATGATTTCTCTTGAGGAAAGCATCAATTCAAATACTGGTCTACTCGACCTTGTAATCAACGAGAGCGAGTAATTTCATCGCTGAAGGAGCGAGAAAAATATTTCCAAGAAAGAACCCCCAGCGGCCGCAGGCCGCTGGGGGTTTTAAATTTTTAGGCTAGGGGTTGCTAAGGGTAGCCTGGTTGTTTCTTAATAGTAAGCCTGTCGGCGCACCTCGGCGAAATGCTTCGCCAATCGCACCACTTGTCGGCTATAGCCGTATTCATTGTCGTACCAGATGTACAGTGTCAAGCTTTGACCGTCTGCACTGAGCTGTGTAGCATTGGTATCGAAGATAGAAGGGCAGGGGTTGCCAACGATATCGCTGCTGACGAGCTCATTGGAAGTATTATAATGGATCTGCTCCACGAGCGGTCCGTTTAACGCCACCTCCTTGAACACATCTAGTACTTCTTCCATATTAGTGCCCTTGATTAATTGGAGGTTTAGAATGGCCAACGAACCATTCGGAACGGGTACACGTATAGCACTAGAGGTGAGCTTGGCGCCCAGGCCAGGGATACACTTATCTACCGCCTGTCCGGCTCCAGTTTCTGTAATGACCATGTTTAGCGCTGCAGCACGACCACGACGGTACTTTTTGTGCATGTTATCGACCAAATTCTGATCGTTGGTGTAGGCATGGATCGTTTCAAGGTGACCGCGTTCAATACCGAAGGTATCATTGACCACTTTGAGCACAGGGCTGATGGCATTGGTGGTACAGCTAGCAGCACTAATGATGGCATCCGATTGTTGATCAATGGTCCATTGATTCACACCGTGTACAATGTTCTTGATGCCTTTTCCAGGTGCGGTAAGTAATACCTTCTTAACGCCTTTGCCCTCAAGGTGCTTACTCAGCGCTTCTTTATCTCTAAAGGCACCTGAGTTATCAATGAGCAGGGCGTTGTTTATGCCATAGGCAGTGTAATCCGCTTGGGTGGGGTCCGGAGTGGGAATGAAATAAATAGGTCTGCCGTTGACAATAAGCGCGAGCTTCTTCTCGTCTACGGTTACAGTGCCAGGGAAGGCTCCGTGAACAGAGTCGATCTTCAGCAACGAGGCGCGCTTGTGCAAGCTTTGCACATCAACACTACGAACTGCAACTGCACGCAGGCGCAGCTGTCGACCGCTACCTTCTTGGGCAATGAGCTCTCGTGCTAGTAATCGACCTATGCGTCCAAATCCAAAAAGCACGACATCACGTGGTGTGGCGCTTGCTTTGCCAAAAAAGCCGCTGAGCTGATTCACAATAAACTCTTCTGCAGAATCTTCCGAAAGGGTCCATTCATGCGTCAAGCGTCCAATGTCGAGCTTAGCATTTTCAATGGCAGTCTTTTTCAAGGTGCTCAGCATTTCCAATGTGTCGTCCACATTTATGCTTTTGCCTACCATTGTTTTGGCATACTGATGCAGCTCCAGCACTTCGCTGGCATTGCAATCAATAAGCTTGTTTCTAAACATGACGATCTCGACACCGCGGTCGTAGAACAGTTCATGGACATAGGCGATGATGTCCACAGCCATGCGTTCGGCACGAATGCGTGCATGGACTTTTTGAGAGTACTCGTTTTGAGCAATCATATGTAAAAATTGGTGGTTCTTCTTCGAAGGTATGGAAGATTTTAACCGGTCCGATTTTCTTGAACAAAAAAATAACCCGCTGTGTAACAACGGGTTACTCCGAAAAATTAGTGTGTATTTTTTACACTATGTCAGCTCATTTTTTCCTGTTTTACCACTCAAAGGCGTAGTAGTTGGCCTTTCCATTGGTTTCAAAACCCTGAATCAAGGCGCCGTCACCAGGATTGAATTGTTGGATGAGACGCTCAAACTCTGCCACATCATCGATGTAGACGTTGTTCAGTTTGACAATAATGAATCCTTCAGGGATACCGGCCTTTTCGAATCGGCCGCCTAAGATTTCATCCACTTTCACTCCATAACGCAAGCCTAAGCTACGCTTCTCTGTATTACTTAGCTCGCTCAATCGGGCGCCGTAAGAACGCAGGATCTCCTCTTCCTTGGTCAACATCTCTGTGGTGCCAAGCTTGTTTTTTAGAACTAGTTTAAATTTCTCATTCCGCCCGTCTCTATTGACAATTACATCAAGCATTTCGCCAGGACGGTGTGATCCTATAGCTTCGGTAAGATCGGCGCCGGTACGTACTTGTTTACCATCGATGTTAATGATGACATCTCCTTTCTCAATGCCTGCATCGGCTGCAGATCCACCATCAATGACGTTCGCAACATAGACCCCTGAATTTACTTTAAGGTCCAATTCCTCACTCAAGCCTGCATTCAATTCGTTGTAGTTTATGCCCATAAATGCGCGTTGTACGCGACCAAATTCCTTTAGATCACCCACCACCTTCATCATGAGGTTGGCAGGTACTGCGAAGCTGTACCCTTCAAAAGAACCGCTGCGTGAAGAGATAGCCGTATTGATCCCTACCAGCTCACCACCTGTGTTTACCAAGGCACCTCCGGAGTTCCCCGGGTTCACAGCAGCATCGGTTTGCAAAAAGCTCTCAATGGCACTTTGTTCGTCGATAATATTGATATCACGCCCCTTGGCTGAAATGATCCCTGCGGTGACTGTACTCGTTAGATTGAACGGGTTCCCAACGGCGAGTACCCATTGTCCGAGACGGACGTTGTCGGAATTGGCTACCGCAATCTTTTGCAATCCTTCTGCATCAATCTTTAATAGCGCGATGTCCGTTGTTGGGTCCGTACCCACTAAAGTAGCTTCATATTCATCGTTATTTGCCGTAACCACAGTAATCTCCTTCGCGTCTTTAATCACGTGATTATTGGTCACGATATAACCGTCTTCACTCAGGATGACTCCAGAGCCCGAGCCTTGAACCTCCTGACGTTGTGGGGTAGAAGGACGGCCAAAGAACAGATCGTTAAATGGGTTGTAGTAATTCTGTATGCGCTCTGCAGTAATTTTTACGTGTACTACGGCTTCCACAGAGGCCTCAGCTGCGCCAACGAAATCTGTAGGAACGGCAGCGCTTGATGGAGCGAAATTTGTCAATGAAGCTGGTGAAGGAGCCGCAGGGTTTTCGATAATCACTGTTTTACCAGTCCAGCCTAATGCATGTGCACCAGCTAAAGAAAGTAAACCTCCGGCGGCAAAGAGTAGCGCAAATAATCCAATAGATTTCACATTCATCTTCATAATCTTCTGTTTAAATGGAATAACGTCTTACATTCAAATTATGCACCAATCAACGCATATATTGCCTGGAGGTGCATAACTTTAACGCCTTTTAACACCCATATAAGCATGAATCTTAGGTTTTTCAAATACCAGGGCGCTGGGAACGATTTTATCCTGTTAGACTGTCGCGAATCCCGTGCCAATCTGACCAAGGAACAGATCGCCCTTATGTGCCACCGAAACTTTGGTATTGGCGCTGACGGATTGATGTACCTCGAACCACCCCGCCACAAAGGCGACCACTTCTACATGGTCTACTTCAACGCTGACGGCAGTGAAAGTACCATGTGCGGCAATGGTGGGCGATGCATTTCAAAGTTCGCAACCGACTTAGGCATTGTAGCGGACCGATTGCAATTTCACGCAATAGACGGTCCCCATTGGGCAGAGGTTCGTGGCGACCAGGTTGCTCTCGGAATGATTGATGCCCCGGCTGTGGTCGAAAGCCACGGTGCTCACTTTGTGGATACCGGCAGTCCCCACCACGTTGATGTGCGTGCTGCGCATCCAGAAGCCTTTGTAGAGTATGCACGACCTGTGCGCAATTCTTATGGGGTAGAAGGATGCAATATCAATACGCTGGTCGCCATAGACGAAGGCTTTTCCATTCGCACTTATGAGCGTGGGGTAGAAAATGAAACGCTTGCTTGTGGCACTGGGGCGGTGGCCGCTGCCATGGTTGCGGTGCATTGCGGCTTAGCCACTTCACCAGTAGTAATCAAAGCACTGGGTGGAGATTTGAAGATCAGCTTCAGCGGCACTGGACCTTTTACAGACGTGGTTTTGAAAGGTCCTGCAGCGTACTGTTTTGAAGGCATTTGGAAAAGATGATTAAAGTCGGCGACATAGGAGTTTTACGTGCATTGGAGCCATCGGATCTGAATTGGCTTTATCGCCTAGAAAATGACAATACACTTTGGCATTTAGGCATCAGCAAGGAGCCGTGGTCGAAGGATGTACTTTCGAGATATATTGAATCACAGCCTGGGAATTTGATGCGTGACGGTCAGTTGCGCCTGGTCTTAGAGGTAGATGGTGCACCCGTAGGGGCCTTGGATATTTACGATTATGACGCCGTTGCCCGAAAGGGTGGCATAGGCATCGTCTTAAATGCTGAGCTGCGAGGCAAAGGTTTGGCAACTAGGGCGCTGAAAGCTTTTATGAGCTACCTCTTTGGCACGCTTGGGATTCAAATGCTCTATGCGGTCGTTCCGGAAACGAACGCGCCATCAAAAGCACTGTTTGAATCTTTAGGTTTTGAACAATCGGGTACCCTGAAGCATTGGCTTTTAAAGGACGGCCAATTCGAAAACGCACACCTCTATCAATACCTACATTCATGAGAAAACTCATTATCATCATCGTCGGGATCATCATTCCAGGATTTCTCGTATTCCTAGTCATCAAAGGCTATAACATGCTCTTCGAAGACAATGTGAATGAAGCCGTTGCGCCTTACACATTATTTGTGGACGAAAGCACGACCATAGATGATGTCTATGCTCAATTCATTGAAGATGAGGTGTTAAACTCTCCTGAAGGATTCTTAATTCTTGCCAATAAAAAAGGCCTTTCTGCACCAAAACCGGGACACTACATCATTGAAGCTGGACAGAGCTCTAACGGGATTGTCAATACATTAATGGCGGGCTTTCAAGAACCCGTACGCATTCAGTTCAATTCGGCTGAAAATCTCGAAGACCTCTCCGGACAATTAAGCCATCAGCTGATGACCGATAGCATTAGTCTTTTGGAAGCCTTTAAAGAATCTCGTACAGGGTGGGAGGGTGCTTCTGCCTTCGGTGCCTATTTACCGGATACCTACGAAGTGTATTGGAATGCATCGGCTACTTCAATCGCAGAAAAGCTCTATCAAAACACAGTGCGTTTTTGGTCCGAAGAGCGCGTGGCCCAAGCGAAAGCCCTCGGTTTAACACCTGCTGAGGTTAGTACACTTGCTTCTATTGTTATGAAAGAAAGCAGCAAGGCTGACGATAGACCTCGCGTGGCGCGATTGTATCTAAACAGAATCAAAAAAAGGATGAAGCTTCAAGCAGATCCTACAGTCATTTATGCGATCAAACGTGCCAATCCTGAAGCAAACGTCCGTCGCGTATTGAAGAAAGACCTGAGTATAGAGGATCCATACAATACCTATTATGTCAAAGGGCTGCCTCCAGGTCCAATCTGTGTCCCTGAAAAAGCAGCCCTGCTTGCTGTGTTAAATGCACCGGAGCACGATTACATCTTTATGTGTGCCAATCCTGATCAGCCGGGATACCACGCTTTTGCGAAGAATTACGCTGGCCACCTAGTGAATCAGCGCAAGTGGACTAGGTACTTGAACGAACGTAAAATCTACCGTTAGATCGTATCACCGCTCAGCGGAAGACCTACATTTCTAAAGACCAATTCCCCTTCAAAGGCATCCAATAGAATCACGTCGTCGGCATTGACCTTGCCGCCAATTATATCTCTACTGAGCTGGTTCAGCACTAAATCTTGCACTGTACGCTTAATAGGACGTGCACCGTATTGTGGATCGTAGCCTATTTCTGCCAAATGACCTATGGCCTCTGGCGATGCCTCTAGGGTGATGCTTTGATCTTGTAATCGTTTCTTCACCAACTCTAGCTGTAATTCAACTATCGCACCCATATGCTCCTTACCAAGCGGTGTAAAGACACTCACTTCATCAATACGATTGATGAACTCTGGGCGCATACTTCCCTTGAGCATGCCTAGTAGCTCTGGCTTTAATCGGTCCATCAAAACCTCCATACTTTCTCCCGTCCAGCTTTCAATAGCCTCGTTGATTATCCCTGAGCCAATGTTACTGGTCATTATAATCAAGGTATTCTTAAAGTTGACCGTACGGCCCTTATTGTCCGTCAATCGCCCGTCGTCCAGCACTTGAAGTAAAATGTTGAAGGTGTCCGGATGTGCCTTTTCAATCTCATCGAGCAATATGACACTGTAGGGCATTCTGCGCACAGCTTCAGTAAGCTGGCCGCCTTCGTCATATCCTACATATCCTGGAGGCGCACCAAGTAATCTGCTTACGCTGTGCTTCTCTTGGTATTCAGACATGTCTATACGCGTCATCTGGCCCTCGTCATTGAACAGGTATTCTGCCAAAGCCTTAGCCAGTTCGGTTTTACCGACGCCCGTTGTTCCCAAGAACAAGAAACTCCCTATTGGCTTGTTGGGATCACCTAATCCTGCACGAGAACGACGTATGGCATCACTTACCGCTGCAATAGCAGCATTTTGACCTACCACACGTTTATGGAGCTCTTCTTCTAGATAAAGCAGCTTCGCGCGCTCGCTTTGGAGCATTTTCTGCAAGGGAATACCGGTCCATCGACTGACCACTTCGGCAATGTCTTCAGCGGTGACCTCTTCTTTGATCATTGTGCGCTCACTTGCCTCTAAATTAGCCTCAGCGTGTTCCAGTTCTTTTTCAAGCGCTTGCAGGTGACCATAGCGTATTTCGGCTACCCTGCCATAATTGCCACTTCTTTCCTCACGTTCTGCTTCTAGTTTCAATTCTTCAATGCGCTTTTTGATGTCTTGGATCTTGTTGGCACTACCTTTTTCACGTTCCCAGATAGCATTAAGTCCGTCTCTTTCTTCGTAGAGATCTACCAGTTCACTCTTAATGGCGGCCAATTTCTTTTGATCATCTTCCCTTTTAATCCCTTCTTGTTCAATCTCAAGCTGAAGTATTTTACGATCAAGAATATCCAATTCCTCTGGTTTGGAGTTGATCTCCATGCGAATCTTTGAAGCAGCCTCGTCCATCAAATCAATGGCTTTATCCGGTAGAAATCGATCGCTGATGTATCGAGCACTTAGTTCTACAGCACTAATAACCGCTGCATCCTTGATACGAACTTTATGATGCGTCTCGTATTTCTCTTTAATACCCCGGAGGATGCTAATACTACTTTCGATATCTGGTTCTTCTACCATGACTTTTTGGAACCTGCGCTCCAGTGCTTTGTCCTTTTCAAAGTACTTCTGGTATTCGTCGAGGGTCGTTGCTCCTAAGGCACGCAATTCTCCACGAGCTAGAGCAGGCTTTAGAATATTGGCAGCGTCCATGGCACCTTCGCTCTTGCCAGCACCTACAAGGGTGTGAATCTCATCAATAAACAACAGGATGTTTCCATCACTGCTGACCACCTCCTTTACTACAGCTTTGAGGCGTTCCTCAAATTCTCCTTTGTATTTGGCCCCTGCAATAAGGGCGCCCATATCGAGGCTATAAACGACTTTGTCCTTGAGATTTTCAGGCGCATCACCACTCAAGATGCGCTGAGCAAGTCCCTCGGCTATAGCTGTCTTTCCTACACCAGGTTCACCAACCAGAATAGGGTTGTTTTTGGTGCGACGTGAAAGAATTTGAAGCACTCTACGAATTTCGTCACCACGGCCAACGACAGGATCTAGTTTACCCTCCTCGGCCATTTTATTGAGGTTCTTAGCGTATTTGTCTAGACTATTGTAGGTAGATTCCGCACCTGCGCTATCTGCATTTCTGCCTTTGCGCAAGGCGCTGATGCTTTCTTGAACTAGCTTGGTGGTTAGTCCTGCATCGTTTAATAGTTTACCTGCCGTCCCTTTGTCTTCAAGAAGTGCTAATAAGAGGTGTTCGCTCGCCACGAAATCGTCTTTCATATTAGAAGCAATCTGAAGCGATTTCTGCAGTACATAAGCACCGTCTCGGCCCATCATGGTATCCCCGCTGTTGCCCAGCTTAGGTAATCCTTCTACAGCGGCGGCAACTGCTTTGGCAAGCAGCTCTGAAGCCAACTCTCCCTGCTGAAGTACATAGGGCAGAACGCTTTTGTCCTCTTGGACTAGTGCTTGAAGAATATGAAGAGCTTCAACAGTAGCATGACTATTATCCGTCGCAGAGAATTGTGCTGCTGCAATTATGCTCTGACTCTTGGTGGTGAATTTATCGATGTTCATCATAATAGGTTTTAGGAACATTCGGTAAGGTTCAATTCTTATGCCTTCGCATAAATCGCTGTCAATAGGGCATTTAGCCACGAGAAGAACGGAAAATATGTCTAGAAATCAAGGTTGTAACTGACAATTTCGCAGAAAAAAACACCCCCGCCACTTCAAAAAAGAAGAAGGCGAGGGTGAAAAAAAGAGTTCTACTCCTCTAAGAATTATTCAACAATCAAGCGTTGAACATCTGTTCCGAATGGAGTTACTGTTTCTACAAGGTACATACCTGCTGCCCATCCTGTAGTTTCGATAGGGAAGGTGTTAATTCCTTCATCACCGTGTACAGTTTGCGTGGTCATTAGCTGTCCTTGCGTGTTTCTAATAATAATAGTTACATCTGCTTCCTGTTGGAAGGAAACTGGAAGTTGTGCATATCCGGTGGTAGGGTTCGGGTGAATATTACCCACACCAATATGGCGCTCAAGCTCTTCTTCACCTACCACATAAACTCTTCCTGGATCATCGGTTACATAGAAACAGAAATCGTCAATAGCCCAACCAGCTTTGTTAATGGTCTCATCTGATCCGAATCTAAAGCGGAACACTGCGTTACGAGCAGTATCGACACTCATGTTGATCTTCGCTTGTACCCAACCGTTACTTAAACCAGTCCATCCTGGTTTGTAAACATCGAGCGATGTTACGAAGCTTGTGTTGAACCAAGTCGCACCAAATAAGTTGGTACCCACTGTATGCCAAGTAATACCACCATCGAAGGTTACATCAACTGTACCACCATCGTGGTAGATCTCAGTAGAGAAGGCGTGCATAAACTCGTAAGAGTATACCTCACCTGAATCAATAGCGAAAACAGGCGTGTACAATGCTGAAGAATCTCTTTTGCTGTAGTTCGAATCCAAACCAGTTACCCATGCGTTTGCACCAGAGTTGGTACTTACTAGCGGTGCATTATTTGGGGTTCCTTGTTCCCAAATAGTATTTCCGTCTTTAACGAAAGCATTCAAGGTTAACCAAGGAGCTACCGCTGGGTCGTCGAAGTTATTACAGTAAGAACTGTCTACAGACATGTCTACCTTATCAAGCACTGTGATGTTCGCACAGATCTGATCATCGGTAGTCAGATTATCTGGTTTGCTATCGGGGAGAGACGTTCTCACACATACATTAGATACACCACTTGTTGGGTTTACCCATGGAGCATCAAACTCGTACCATGCACCCTTACGTGGAATCAATGGTGGGTTGAAAACTACCTTTTCAGGCGTTGTCCATGTAGCACCACCATCTACGCTATATTCAGCCATACAGCTGTCCAATATCTTCGCACCTGTGTTTCGGATGTACGTCTTAATGTGGTTATTTTGATCTGGAATAGGCAAATATTCTACCGTCGTCACATTTACTGGAGCCGCACTGTTTTGTGGAGGTACGTAGATTTCTACTTTATCAATGTTCCAACCGTCGCTGTTTCCACTAGCCGTTTTCATTCTTGCACGAAGGATAAGTGGGGCAGAGGAGAAGTTCCAGTTGGCAAGTGGCCAAACAGAAGTCTGTTGACCAATGTTTCCAACCCAAGCATCGTTAATACTCGATGTACCTGTGTTGTACCAATTGGTTCCTACAACGTCCTGTGGATCCCAGAAACCAAGAGTGTTCCAAGTACCACCACCTTGGTATTCGATAACTGCTACATCACCGGTACCGAGATCTATATCATGTGTTAATCGTAGTTCCACACCAGCAATAGTATCAAAGCCGATGAAACGAGGGAAATAGAGATTCTCTTCAATTCCTCCAGGAACGTTTTTATTCAAATTCGTTGCGTAACCATTGTTGGTACCCAATGCGTTGATTGAGCCAGGTTGCCAGATGTTCAAATCACCTGCAACGAAGAATCCACTGGTATCACCGAATGCACAGTTTTCGAAATCTTCAACAAAACCGCCTTGGATAAATTTCTCCGGCCATCCAGCAGACATAGTGTATGAGGTGTCGTTCCAACTCTTGCTATCACCGCTTTTACCGGTCCAAGCGTGTACTTCGAAAGTACCTGTTGGCCATGCCACTGTGTTAGTAGCGTCGGTAGCCGTAGCCATATTTCCTGCTCCGACAGAGCCTGAATGCGTGAATGTGTAGGTTGTCGCTACACCGGCATTTGTACCACAAGTAGGTGTTACAGTGTAGGTAATTGGAATATTGCTTTGAGCTTGCTTTCCGAAGTTTCTAATCTTCACCTGCAAGCGCTTACCTGCAGGGCCACCCGTCAAATTCACACGAGCACCAGGAGCCACGATATGGTCAACACCTACATCGACGTTTCCTTTGTCAAAGATGGCGATATCATCGAATGCGATATCTGCTGCAACACCAAATCCAGATTTTTGGGCGATGAAACGCAGCTTTACAATTTTACCTGCTTGCGAGCTAAGGTCAACTTCGTAGTGCGACCACTCGTCTTTTTCATCTGTGAGGGTTGTAGTAAATGGGGTCATTGGGTTTGACCAGAAATTCTCACCGTCTTTGATCCATTGAACGCGAATAGCACCAATATCTGCACCGTACATGTGGTGACGGAACTGAAGCACAGGGCTAGTCATACCTGTAAGATCCAAACACTTAGAAACTAAGGTTGCTGATGCAGGAGAGGTACCATAATCACCTTCGGCTACGAGGTAATTGCCAGTTCCACTCTTATCGGAAATAGGACCAGAACCCACTGTTGGTGTAAACCCTGTACCTACCATGAATGCAAATTCACCACTGTTACTCGCTGGAGTAGGAGTGAAGACTGTATTTGAGAAAGTACCTGCATTGAACGGAGTGTTGTTACCTGGAGTGGTAGCAGCATCGTCAAAATCAAGTACGTATGGGAATGTAGTGTATGGTTCTTCATGCACGATACGAATAGGACCTATAGTATCATTCGTATACACGGTATCACCAGGTTGAGAGGTATAGATTTTAATATCATAAATGCCGTATCCACTTAAATCAGGACCTGTAGCAAAAGTGAAGTACGTGGAATCTCCTAAGTAAAGGTCCTTATTGGTAATGTATTCCGTGTGGGTAACATTGGTAGTAGTTCCCGAGGTATTCGTGTAATCGTAATCCCAAGTCACAGGGATACTATCAAGAAGATTACAGCCGTTGTTCTGTACCCATAGATCCAAAGTTTCGTTGTTCGAGTAAGAACAGTAACCGTTCTCTGGATTGAATACATCACGTAGCGCAACTTCGTAAGCTGCCGGCTCGTAAACTCTGATGTTATCGATAGCAACATCACCTTTAGAAGCGTTACCGCGGTTTACAGAGAAACGAAGACGTGCATAATCTCCAACTATGTCATTAAGTGAAACAGAGTAAGTCTGCCATGGATCTGTAGACTTTGTTTGTTGTTGGAAATCAATTCTAGCAAGACCAGTGTAGGCACTTGTATTGAAACCTGTATCCGCAGTTACTGCGAGGAAATCAACGTGTGCACCGTACATGTGGTAATCGAACTCTAGAATCGCACAGCTGTACGAACCAAGGTCGATACATGGCGTAATCATGTGCGCCTTATCGTTCTTCGCACCTTGGTCAGCCTCCGTGTAAACGTATTTCCCGTTTCCGTTAGGTGAAGAATCACCATCAGGTCCAGTGAAGTTACTACCCGTTGCACCTGAACGTACAGACCAAGCGAATCCGATCGTGTTTTCGTTTGGAATAACCTTCCAGTTTTCACCGTCTGGCGGATTTTGGTCTGGCCAGTTACCTCTGTGAGCAAGACCACTAGCACCAGAACCTGTTCCGGCTACCCAATACACAGGGTTTTCGAAATCTTCCTCCATAGGGAGTGTAGTTGAATATGGGAACGAGCTTTGAGTTGTTGTACCACAAATAGGTGGAAGTGCAGGATCTCTCCAGAACTTATATGCAAAGTTTGGTGCTGATTCAAGCGGTGCACGCACCACATTAGGACACGCACAGTCGAAAATACGTACGTACCATTCAATGGTATCGTTGACATCAATATTGCCGAAGGTGTACTCGTAGATAGAGCTATCAGGACAACTTGTGGTGACAGTTGAGGTCATTAAAGAATCTGTCCAAGTACCCCAAGAACTAGCGCTATAATCGTAGCGACGTATGTAAATACGCATGCTGTCTACACCGATATTATCCTTACCCTCAACACGAACGTCCTGAGTAGGCATGTAGCGTGCACCTTCTGGCTTAGCTTGCGGATTGATTCCTACCCAATCCAATGTTGGTGGTTCAAGCTCACAAGGAGCACCTTCCACCATGATATTATCAACGAACCAGCCGGCCAATGCATTTGGCGAAGGTGTACCCGTCTTATTGGTCATTACGAAACGGATCTTACAATTGGCAAAACCGTTTTGCATGTTTGTTGCGTCATAAGCACCTAGGTAAGAACTCAAATCGAACGTTTCTCTTGCCCACCAGTTGCTCTGAGGAGTGGTACCGGAGTTGTTATTTCCAACAGTTGGACCTACCCAGTACGGAGAAAGTAGGGCAGAAGGGTATGAAAGCTCATTAAACCATCCTTGCGAAGCGAACTGCGGACTGGCACCTTGGTAGTGCGTACCTGTCATGTTTACCCACGTTGCACCATTGTCGCGAGACATCTGGATATATGCCTTTTGGATAAAGCGAATCTTACAGATTTGATCGAAGGTAAAACGCACATTTGTGTAACCAACGGTTGTAAAATCGTCCGTTTCAAAAACGATAGAATCATTCGCATAGATCTGTGTGTGGAAGGACATCGTTCCCGTTGTACTCAAGAAAGAGGTGTCGTTCCAAGACCTAGTGGCATTAGTTGAATCTGTGTTGTAATTGGCGGCAATTGAATCTGCGCCAAGAGTTCCATCGA
>JAAXJR010000084.1 GCA_012269745.1 Flavobacteriales bacterium
TTTTTCTTGTTGTGCAAACGTCCCGCTGTATCAATGATACACAGGTCTGCACCTACGCTTACAGCGTGTTGTATGGTGTCGTAAGCCACAGAGGCTGGATCTGAGCCCATCTCTTGCTTGATAACAGGAACATTGTTGCGCTCGCCCCAAACGGCCAGCTGGTCAATGGCTGCTGCTCTAAAGGTATCCGCCGCCCCAAGGACGACGTTGTAGCCTTTAGATTTGAATTGGTGCGTAAGCTTACCTATAGTAGTCGTCTTACCTACCCCATTGACGCCCACGACCATCAGGACATACGGACCTTCCGTTTTGGGCAATTCAAAATCTTCCCAAGCCCCACCGGTGTGCTGCATGAGGTCAGAGATGATCTCGTACAACATGTCCATCATCTCATTCTCGCCCATCACCTTATCGCGTGCAACGCGCTGTTCGAGGGCTTCAATGATCTTGACGGTAGTATCTAAGCCTACGTCTGAAAGGATCAGTGCTTCCTCTATCTCGTCCAACGTATCGTCGTCGAGCTTGCTCTTACCGGCAACAGCACGCGTGATCTTCTCAAAAACGGAAGAGCGCGTTTTATCTAGGCCCTTGTCGAGGGTCTCTTTCTTTTCGCTGGTAAAAAATTTCTTAAAGAAGCTCATAATGGAATCGGCTTAGAATAAAAAAACCACCCTAATACTAGAGTGGTTCAAATATCGCGAATTAAGACGGATCTTATTTCAAAAAATCTTTAGCTTGATCTTTTGCAACAACACGCTCTTCAAAAGAGTAAGAACCTTTAGCGTTCTTTACCATGTTGATTACTTTGGTGTACTGCTTAGAGTCAGCAGACTTAAGCGTTGCTACTACTTTCTTTGCCATCTTATTTAATCTCTTTATGAACAGTCATACGCTTCAAGATCGGGTTGTATTTCTTCAACTCCATACGATCTGGCGTGTTCTTCTTGTTCTTAGTTGTAATGTAACGAGAAGTACCTGGCATACCAGAGTCTTTGTGCTCTGTACACTCTAGGATTACTTGAACGCGGTTACCTTTCTTGGCCATGTTCTATTCTTATTTAACAACGTATCCTTTTGCAGCAGCTTCTTTAAGCACAGCAGAGATACCTTTTTTGTTGATAGTTTTCAATGTAGAAGCAGCTACTTTCAAAGTTACCCAACGATCCTCTTCTGGGATGTAGAACTTCTTAGTGAACAAGTTCGCGTTGAACTTGCGCTTGTTCTTCTTATTTGAGAAGGAAACGTGGTTTCCTGTCATCGCTTTCTTTCCTGTAAGATCACAAACACGTGACATAATCTTTATCTTTTCTGGGTTCTACCAAAATGGTTTGCAAAACTAAGTCAATTCTTTCTTTCCCACAACTATGATGCAGGATAATCTTCGACTTCTTTTACTAACAAATTCAAAGCGGCAAATATAGTCTTCTGGATATTGCGCTCGCGCACCTTTCCAAAGACAAATTTTTCAGCAATGGTGCGCTCGGGTCCTGCGATGCTTATCCAGCTCGTTCCCACGGGTTTATCTGGCGTTCCACCGCCCGGCCCAGCAATACCAGAAACCGCTACGGCGAAATCTACGCCCAATTTCTTTCGCGCGCCTTCACTCATTTGGCGCACCACTTCTTCACTCACCGCCCCTTTATTTACTATGGTATCGTGGTCCACACCGAGCAAAGTTTCCTTGATATCGTAGGAATAGGCCACTACGGAACCCTCAAAATAGGCAGATGAACCGGCCACACTAACCAAGGCTGCGCCTATACCTCCACCCGTACAGCTCTCCGCGGTTCCCACAGTCAAGCCTTTATCTAGTAAGAGCTTGCCTACATAATGTTCAATCGGCTTAGAAGAACCGTCCATCAGATCATCGCCCAACGCCTTGCGCAATACTGCAGTAGCAGCATCTATATCTGCCTGCAGGTCGTCCGAACGCTTCCCACGAGAGGTCAAACGCAAACGCACCATCCCTGGGCGCGGCAAATAGGCCAGCTTGATGGACCC